>DLHW01000038.1 GCA_002483425.1 Methylococcaceae bacterium UBA7658 | reverse complement strand
CCCGAACTGAGGTTAAATATAAATTATTCAAATTTAGAGTGCTTACATATTAAATCCTCAAATACCCCGTTTGCGCCTTTCTGCTTTTTTCTATTAAATCTTAGCTAAAACGGCTTTGTAAAGCCGATTTAGCCCTGTCCTTCCTATTTTCCACCAACGTATTGTCGCGAGATCTAAGTACGCCAACGAAATTTAGTTTTCATTCCAATAAAAAATACCCGGAAGATGGCGTTTAAACCGTTTGGAGGCCAAGGAGTAACAGTAAAATTCGATTTTTAACCCTCAGTTTTGTCCGGAAATGCGGGATTATTGTCATTGCGGACAAAATAAAAAACGAGCAGACTCTTAGCCTAATAAAAGTATTCATCAGGGAAACTAAACCATGATTCCTATCACAACAGAGGCAACGAATTTAACGCATCGGCATGTGGGTATGATTATTTTTCCGGGCTGTGTGATGCTGGATGCGTGCGGTCCGATGGAAGTATTTTCATTTGCGAATGACGCTCTTGAAATGTTGGGAATTATTAAAAGTTCGGAAAAGGCTTATACGATGTCGTTTATTGCCGAACAAAGGGGTTATGTGCAAACCAGCTCGGGCTTAAAACTGCTTGCCGATTACGGCTTCGATGAAATCGGCGACAATATCGATACCCTTATGATAGCCGGTATGAACAGAGTGCTGGATGTATTTAAGGATGTCAAATTAATCGAATTTTTAAAAATCATGGCTTCGAAAACCCGGCGAATGGTTTCAATTTGCACCGGGGCATTAATTTTTGCCGAAAGCGGACTTTTAAACGGCCGCAGGGCGACAACGCATTGGTACTTTTGCGATTATTTAGCCAGTCGGTATCAAAACGTTAGCGTGGAAGCCGATAAAATCTTTATCCGGGACGGTAATGTGTATACCTCGGGCGGGGTCACCGCCGGCATGGATTTAGCCTTAAGTCTGGTCGAAGAAGATTGGGGCAGCCAGATTGCATCCAGAACGGCGCGCGGCATGCTCGTCTTCATGCGCAGGCCGGGCGGACAATCGCAATTCAGTTCCTACATCTTAAATGAGGCCAAAACCCGGAAAGATTTTAGAGAATTACAGGCTTGGATCGTTAATAACCCGTTCGCCGAGTTGAGTGTTGAACAGTTGGCGGAACGGATGGCTATGAGTCCGCGTAATTTTTCCAGGATATTTTGCCAAGAAGTCGGTGTTTCGCCGGCAAAATTCGTCGAGCGGGTGCGCTTGGAGGCGGCTCGGAACCGGATAGTGCAATCCGATTTGCCGATGGAGAATGTCGCTACCGACTGCGGTTTTAGCAACGCCGAACAAATGCGGCGGTCGTTCCTGAGAGTATTTAAAATCACTCCGCAAGAATACCGGGACAAGTTTAAATAATCGATATTGAAAAAATTGCTAAGGTTTGGACTGATGAAAATAAATATGACAAAACTCATTGCCGATTTAAAAATGACACAAACAGAAGCCGGCTTACTTGAAGCATCGGTCCGTACTTATATCGGTCTGATTTCTCAAGTGAATATTAGCGATAGCACAGTAGATGCGTTAAAGAAAAATAAGCAACTATTTGAATTAATGGACTTATTGAGAAAACTGAGGCTACTGCGAAATACCTTCTGTGCCGATTTAAAGTCATCTGTGTTAGCGCTCAATCCGAAGCAAGAATTTACATTAAACCGGCCTGTAAAGTCATGAAGCCACATTACAAAATGATCCGTTTAGGAAAGGAATAACTATGAAAATATTGCTAATAGCATCGGCTTTTAATGGATTAACTCAGCGGATTTATGTCGAATTAATCGAGCGCGGGCATACTGTTTCCGTAGAACTTGCGCTAAGCGAACAACACCTGATCGAAGCGGTCGACTTGTTTAGGCCGGACATCATTTTTTGCCCTTTCTTGAAACAAAAAGTACCGGAACTTATTTGGCGCAACCATGTTTGCCTTATTATTCACCCGGGTATCAAAGGCGACAGGGGCGCATCTTCCCTCGACTGGGCTATTCAAAACCTAGAGACCCAATGGGGTGTGACCGCGTTGCAAGCGGCGGTGGAAATGGATGCCGGCGATATTTGGGCGACGGTGGAATTTACCATGCGTCCAGGCGCCAAAAGCAGCATTTATACAGTTGAAGTTACCGAAGCGGCAGTCAAGGTTGTCTTGCAAGCCCTAGAACATTTTCAAGATGCTAATTTCAAACCGGAAAGTTTAGATTACAGCAAACCCGATGTCTTGGGACAATTACGGCCAACCATGAAACAAGAACAACGCGCGATTGATTGGGAAAATGATACAACTGCGATCATCTTAAATAAAATCAACGCGGCCGATGGAAGTCCTGGCGTACTCGATACGTTATTCGGACATCAGGTTTATCTTTATGGCGCCGCATTAGAAAGCAATCTGCGCGGCAAACCTGGCGAATTGCTGGCGCAAAGAGACGGTGCTATTTGCAGAGCCACTTCCGATAGCGCAATTTGGATTTCGCATCTTAAACTTAAGGAAGACTTGGGTGGTAAGCAGGCAATCAAATTACCGGCAACTGTGGTGCTTAAGAATGCTGTTAACGGATTGCTCGAAATGCCGTTGAGTATTTACCAAAGATCGTCCGCTACGTTCAAGGAAATCTGGTATGAAGAAAAAAATGCCGTCGGTTATTTGCATTTCGACTTTCATAACGGCGCGATGAGTGTCGGGCAATGTCGCCGTCTGCGCGATGCGTTAAACGAAGTTAAACAGCACCCGGCGCGAGTGTTGGTATTGATGGGTGGTCGCGCGGCTTGGTCGAATGGCATCCATCTCAATATCATTGAAGCGTCGAATAATCCGGCTGAAGAGTCCTGGCAAAATATCAACGCAATCGACGATCTGATCCACGAAATTATAAACGTAGATAATAAAATTACCGTGGCGGCGGTGCATGGTAACGCTGGTGCGGGCGGGGTGCCTTTCGCGCTGGCTTGCGATAAAGTGTGCGTTCGGTCGGGCGTGGTATTCAATCCGCATTATAAAAGTATGGGACTGTATGGCTCGGAGTATTGGACTTACAGTTTACCGAGACGGGTCGGATTTGAAAAAGCGCAGGAAATCACCGATGCTTGTATGCCGATGGGAATGCAAGAAGCCAAGCGCATAGGCTTAGTCGATTTTATTATTCCGGAGTTGTTTACCGCATTCGACGGTAAAATACAAATGATGGCCGAAACTTTGGCGCACAGTATCAATTACCAGAAAATCCTTGAGAGCAAGGTTAAAAGGCGGAGTTATGAGGAATTCGTTAAACCTCTGAAATATTACCGCCAGGACGAATTAAGACATATGCGGGAAGATTTCTTCAAGCCGGGTTCGTCATATCACTCTGCTAGAAAACAATTTATTTACAAAGTTGCCGGAACTGAAACGCCAAAACGTTTAGCGTTGCATCGCCAAATTCCGGGAGAGAAAGAAAGTTTTTTACCGTTGAAAATCAGAAATACCCATCAAGCCGACCACTAGCAGCGGGTTATGGGTTTCTAACATTTCGACGAGTTGCAGGTAATGAGGCTGTTAAAAATCAAGGCATAAAAAAAGGACTTCGGGATAAACCTAAGTCCTTGTATTCTTTGGTACCGAGGGCCGGAATCGAACCGGCACGATGTCACCATCACCGGATTTTGAATCTGACAAAATCCAAAAATCAGCAAAATCCACATAAATCAGAAAACAAAAAACACACGTAAAAACAGTTAGTTATAGTTATTTTATTTTTCCAGTGTTTTCTAAATTCTGTGCAGTTTTATTATTTAGTGCGTCATGAGTGCGTCATGACGCACTCATTCTGATATAATTCCCACAAATAAAAACGGGCTTGGCAGTGCTACCAACACCACCAAACCCTAACCTTTTTACTTAACGGACAGGGTTAAGCAGCGGCTGGTTTCATTATAGCAGGTTGCAAACCTTAAGGAGTTTGCAGCATGGCTAGTATCAGAACCCGGAAATCCCAAGACGGCGCAACCAGTTATTTCGTTGAAATCAGACTTAAAGGCTACCCGCCACAACGGGCAAGCTTCGACAGGCTAACGGATGCCCGGAAGTGGGCAGCCTCAACCGAATCCGCGATCAGGGAAGGGCGGCATTTCAAGACCGCCGAAGCCAAAAAACATACTTTTAGCGATGTAGCAGCCCGCTACAACCTAGAGGTTCTACCCCATTACAGCGAGCGCGAGCAAAAAGAGCGAAAATCTAAGCTGGATTGGTGGAACGAACGCTTAAAAGATTACCTGTTAGCGGACATTACCCCGGCATTGATCGTGCAAAACCGGGACAACTTCGCCCGAAGCGAAAACCGTAACGGGGAAAAGATCAGTCCAGCCACGGTTAACCGTTACTTAGCCTTAATATCGCATGTGTTCACCATTGCCGTGAATGAATGGCAATGGCTGGAAGATAACCCGGTTAAAAAAGTCAAGCGTCCGAAAGAGCCGCGCGGACGGGTGCGTTTTTTAGATGACGACGAACGCAACCGGCTATTGCAGGCTTGCAAAGAATCATCAAACGAGGTGCTTTACTTGTGTGTGATTCTGGCGTTATCAACCGGAATGCGGCAGGGCGAACTTATGGGCTTGCTGTGGAAAGACGTAGACCTGAAAAAAGGCAATATTATTCTGCATGAAACCAAAAACGGCGAACGCCGCCGGGTTCCTTTGGCAGGGCACGGTCTGGAGCTATTGCGCGAATACGCCAAAATCAGGCGGCTAGATAGCCCGTTACTGTTCCCCAGTGCCACCAATCCTATTAGCCCGATGAATTTACGCAGCGCGTTTACTTACGCTCTGGAACGGTCAGAAATAAAGGATTTCCATTGGCATGACCTCAGACATTGCACGGCAAGCTATCTTGCCATGAACGGCGCAAGCTTGGCAGAAATTGCTGAAATATTGGGGCATAAGACCCTGGCGATGGTGAAGCGTTACAGTCACCTGTCGGATGGTCATGTTTCAAGCGTGGTTGCCCGGATGAACGACAAGATTTTCGGGGGTGTGTGATGGAGCGGGATTATTACACTTTGGAGCAAGCGTCAGAGATAAGCGGTTATACCTATGACGACCTTATTCATTTTGGTGGTAAGGGTGATCTTTCCATTTGTTTGCTAGCTGGCAATTTTCAAGTTATCGCCTCATATCACCCACCGAGCAAGTCTAAATTTGGGGAGTGCAGGGAAGCCACATTACTTCCAAAAGATAACCGCCTTCTTATGAAGATTGATAAGCGCAGTCTTTTTCATTTTGAATCGAGAAATTTTAATCCTGATACAGAGGTTTTTTTAGAAGGAGAATACAGATTTAAGGACGGTGATTTGATTAGTTCAACTTCATACAGAATGCGGTTTATAGGTAAAGAGCCGATATTGTATAGGGATGGTGTTCCAGTTTATGAACCTGTTATGTATAAAGATTGCAGATTGGTTATTACTAATGGTGAATTAAAGTGGTTTATCGAAAAGATGAGAGCCAAACATTCTGACAAGATTATTGGTTTAGCCGATACAAAATCACAGGTCAACAATGATTTTGAATATTCAGGGCTGTTAAATCTTCCAAAAAATAAAGATGAGTGGGTGCGTGTGATTGATGATATGGTTCGGTCATATTTTGACATTAATAAAAAACTACCTGATAAATCTCAAGCATGGGCGCAACTTTGTTCTAATCAGATCAAAGGATATAACATAGAAATTAGTGAAGATCGTTGCGAGCTGTGCCTGAAAATACTTGGGTTTGACCCCCTTCCTAAAACGGCATTTGAAAAACGCTGGGATAGATACACCAAGACAAAATAAACCAAACATAGACAAATACCCCTAAATTCGGACAATTGCAGCCAAACGTAAAACACGACTAAATATTAAGGTTCAATAACACCGTAAATCCGTGCATAGCGCGGAAAAATCTAAAAATTACGGTGAAATATGAACGAAAACCAAGCGCCCTGCACACAAGCGGAAAATACGCTTTTAACCGTTAAGCAATTTTGCCAACGGCAACCGGCCTTTACTATCCAAGGCATTTATACCTTAATCTTCAACGAAGCAAAAAACGGCCTCAAAGAATCCGGCGCAATTTTACGGATCGGGCGAAAAGTCCTGATCGACGAAGCCAAGTTTTTTGCCTGGGTTAGAAAAATCAACGGACAAGCAGCATGATCGATTTCCGCCGATTTTTTGTAAGGCGGCGGCAATTCGGTAAGTGCATTCAATGTGACGGCACTTGGCTTGTTGGTGAATTATCCAAGCGGGGGCGGTGTCCTGATTGCAGGTATTGGCGCGGCGTGGCAAGGCTGAACGGCATGATCCGGCAAATGATAGGCGGCGGTCATGGGTGAATTGATTGATTTTGCCGCTATGACGATCCCGCTTGAAGCCTATTACGATGATGTCCAACAGGGTTTGCAGCCGATTAAAACCGCTAGTCCCAAAGAAACCGGATCGAACCCGATTATTAATGACTGGGATGTTTCCTTGCGGTTTAGCGGCTTTCCCCCTAAACGTGAATGGTTGGTTCCTGGGGTGTTCCCCGAGCGAGCAGTGAGCTTATTTGCGGGTGGTGGCGGTATTGGGAAAAGTCTAATACTAGGGGATTTAGGCACAAAGGTTGGGGCTTATGATGGGCTAGAAAAACCCGTTATGACACCATTTGGACCGCTTGACGGCGGGGGAAAAGTCGTTTTTTGGGGGGCTGAAGATGACGCTATTGAGGTACATACCCGTTTTGACACGATGGGGGTTGAGGTTCCGCGGGGGCAGTTATTTTGGGTTCCATTACCAGACGCGGGCGGGGTACGGCCTCTTTTCGGGTTTGCCCGATACGGCAGAACACCCATTGCCACCCGTATTTTCAATGATTTTTATTTACAGCTTAAGGGTATAAATGACCTGTCGTTAGTCGTCATTGACCCACTGCAAGCCTTTTCGGGTGGGCTAGACCTCAACGATCCGGGGCATTGTCAATTCATTGGGACGACTTTCGGGCGGGTGGCTTCTGCATGTAATTGCACGATCATTCTGACACACCATGTTTGCAAGTCTCGGATTACCGATGTCGAAGAAGCACGCGAAGCCGTGCGCGGCAGCGGTGGGCTTATTGATGCCGTGCGGTCGGCAGTTGTCGTATGGCCGACGCCGGACGATGAGGCGGTCAAGGTTTGCCGGAAGTTGGGGACGGAATACGCGCGGAATAAAGTGGCAAACCTCGCTGTTGTGAAGGCGAATTTCCGCGCCGATTGGTCGGTCAAGACTTTAATTCGGGACGATAACGGCTTGTTGATTGACCGATCGGCGGANNCGGAGTTAACCCAAGAAGCGCCCGATTATGCCACGTTAATGGCTATGCTAGTGTTGGAGATTGATCGGGCGGCTGGAGAAAACAAACCATTTACGAAATCGGGCGAACATGGGGTTTATGAGCGGCGGATGGAGTTGGGCGAGGATTTCATAAAAATGGGACGGGATAAGCTAAGAGGATTGGTTCAGACATTAATCGACAATGGGAGATTGAAATATTTCAGTCTGGATGGGGTTGAAAACTCGCGGCATATTTGGTTGGCCTCGCCTAATAATCCGGTACCTTTTGGCAACGAATTGGGAGGCTAAAGTATGCGTGAATTGTTATTTAGAGTTCCTAGAGTTCCTAGCCTGACTAGGAACTCTAAAACCGTTAGTAACTCTGAAAACCTTAAGTGTCGTGGCTTGCAGCGGTTTTTTGCGTTTCCGTTCCTGGCGTTCCTAAAGCTGTGTAGGAACTCTAAAAAACCCTTTAAAATCAGTAATATTCCTAGCCTTCCTAGAGTTCCTATATACTACGTATATAGTAGAGTACGTAGGAACTCTACTATTACGAGTGACTGTTGCGTAGTTATCTTCAATCAAGCCGCATGGTCTTTGACCCATTCCTTAAGCGCCTCATCCATCCGAGTTTGCCAGCCTTCCCCGGTTGACCTGAAGTATTCGACTACTTCGGGGCTGTACCTAACCGACAGTAAAACCTTGTTGTTGTCCGATTTAGGCCTTCCACGTTGGATATGTTCTTTGGCTGCACTGGCATATTCTTCTTTCGATACAACCTTGCCGCCAATATGGAAGGTTGCTTTATCGAAGAATTCATCGGTTAGTTCTGGTATTTCGTCGTATTCCTCTTGGGTGATGACATGGGCATCAAATTTACTCCAATCCCTTTGTGTGTTTTTTGATTTCTCGCTCATTGGCTTTTCTCATCGAAATAATGTGTCGGGTTTCACCGCGTTGCGTCCAAACGATTACCACCATGCGGCTATCCAGAAAGCCGAAAGTAATAATCCGGCTTTCGCCGTAGTCTTGCCGTGTATCCTGAAAATCCATCGTAGCCCCGGCAAATACCTCGCTGGCTTCATTGAAATCAATGCCGCGATCTTTAAGTGTCTTGTCTCGCTTGTCAGGATCATAGGTGATTTTCATTGTGTTTATTGTAGCTACATAAAACACCGCGTCAAGCCAGATAAATCAGCAAGCGCCAGCATAAACAATAACAGCCTGATTTATTTGTCAGCGGGTCAATGTCAATGTCTTTATACAAAAGCATTAATTATTAACTCATTGTTGCTTATAAGTAACTATAAACAGATATTGTTTACATATATGAAACTATAAGGAGGTTTTAACTATGCCAAGAGCCGCTAAATCGCCTTGCCGTCAACCTATGGGCGGGTAGGGGGAGTGAATTCTCCATAACCACTTAGCCGCACCGCGTCGCCCCCAAAACATTTATGTCGATAATTATTTAAATACTGTTTCACCATAGTAAACAATATAGGTATTTAGTTACATATATGGCAATTTTAGAAAACAAAGAAACAGGTTTTTTTATTTTCACCAACCCAAACCAAAGAGGACATGATGAACAAACTCAATGAATTACAACCTTTAGCGGATCAAGAACGATTAGAGCGTATTGATGCCGCGGTAAAGGCAACCCATAACCTTATTAAAACTTGCCTTGGTGATGATAACGCAGACCGGAATTTCGACTATTTCGAGGTAATCATGCGCCTCAGTTTAAACGCCTTAATAGCAGCCAGTCGTCTTAGCGGTGAAATCGGTGAAGAAGTCGCGAATACGTTTTTTAAAGAAATTACATCCAGGATCAGAACCGCCTCTCCTGAAAATAACCGCCTGCACAGTTAAAGCTATGAAATGGAAATTTTGGCAACGAAAACCCAAAGAAAACCCTATCGTCAAAAGCGCAACCCGGGCGATTGCTTCGATTGATAAAAGCTTGCCAGAATCGGCAAGCGATGCTGATTTTATGCTGGCTATCGGCTTGATTGCAGGGCATTGGTGCGTGACCGATATGGAAGGTCAAAAACTATCCCGCAAAGAAGCAATTCACCGTGCTGGGCTTTTTTACCACTCCGTAAACGAGCGTATTTATAAATCAACCGAGGAAGAATCCGACATAACATTTCTAGGGTAAAGTTGATGGATGATATAATTAATCCATCGGTGCAAAGCGCGCAGCCCCCTGGCTGGCTCAATGCAATGATAGCCCCGCCGGTTAAGCCCCTGCCCCGGTTTACGCTGTCGACACAGTAGCACGTTAGCGCGTGCAATTATTAACTTGTGTCGGGCGTAACCATTCCCCGGCAAGGAAAAAACCATGTTTAGCGATTATCAAAACCAGATTGAAAGACACCGCGAGGTCATTAACAGCACGTCCACTTCTCTTCGCAAAGAAGCGCCTCAAGCTTGGGGTAAATTGCTCCGTGATGAAGTAAGTCATAGCTCTAACTTTCACCCCGCGAACATCCGCCGTGAAAATAAATATTGTCAAGATATTCATAACGATATTTACATGCGTGCGACTGCTGAGAAACGCGATCCCACGACAAGCGAATATGAGGCGATGCAATGCATTGAACATATAATTTCCCTCAACAATAAAATAATTGAGCAAAAACTCGACATCGAGCATAACTTTGTCGATATTGACGGTACTTTTCCGACCAGTAAAAAAACGATCTTTAGCAAAGCCGATAAACTAGCCTTACCGTTTCGGCCAAACAATTACGATGGTATTCATTTGGGCCATATCATGCGCGGCATGGCGGTAGGTTCTGGCGGCAATGCTACCATTCAAAACGCCTTAAGCGAGGGCACTGACAGTGCTGGTGGGTATACCGCACCAGTTGAAATCATGCGCGAATTTATCGACAAATTGCGTGCAAAATCGGTGCTATTCAATGCGGGGGCAAAAACGGCGCTCCTGGAAGCCAAAAAAAGCAATATCGCCACTGTGACGACCGATCCGGTTGGCGGTTGGCGTGCGGAAAATGCCCCTGTAAGTGAGTCTGACCTTGCTTTGGGTAACGTGGCCTTTACGCCAAAATCGCTGGCGGTCTTGGTAAAGGTTTCCAGGGAGCTTTTACAAGATAGCGTTAATATCGAAGAAATGCTTCTAAACTCGCTGGCGCAAGGCTTAGCCACGCAACTTGATTTTGCAGGCTTATACGGCAGCGGTGCAAGTAACCAGCCGCTTGGTTTGGATAGCCTTTTGACCACGGCCAGCCAAGTGACAACCGTCGCCACCAATGGCGCTAAATTATCCGCATCCGGCTATTATCGCGAAATTGTTAAGGCAATGGCGCAAGTGGCGGCAAACAATGACGAAGCAAGCGCGATAATCCTAAGCCCTAGGACAAAATACGACCTGGGATGGATGGCCGATAGTACGAATCAGCCATTACAAGCCCCTGCTATTATTGCCGATAAAGCTCAGCTTTTGGATACCAGCTCGATTCCGAATAACCTTGTCGTTGGAACAAGCGGTGCGCTTTGTTCTGAACTGTTCGTTGGGAATTTTGAAAACCTGATGTTAGGTTTACGGCAAGAGTTGAGAATAGAAATAGTTAACCAAACCTTTGCCGGTAACCTGCAAATCGGTTATATCGCGCATTTAAGGGCTGATTGGCAACCGTCAAGGATCGGTTCATTCTGGAAAGTGCGCGGCATCCTGGCTGAATAATCCACTGGTGTTAGCAAGCCTATGCGGTGAGTGGCTAAAAACCCCGCACGATGACGGACAAAGTAATTCCTATCAATTATGTTGCGTCATTATTTACACCCGGTATTTTTTTATACCGGGTGTTGCTTTGTATTTTAACTCCCGAAAAGGTAGGGAGTGAAATTCAACAACAAAAACACTAGGTGAAAATATGACACCCCTACGATTTAACCCTTTATTGCAAAGGGCGCACATTCCTCAAATTTATTGTTCTTACGATCACTATTTTCAAGCCCAGCTAAAGCGGATCAAGGCAGCTAAAGAAAAGCAGCAAGAACCCAAAAATTGAAGCGAAAAAAACGAATTCATCTCGATCAAGAAGCCTGGAATTTAGGTTATCAGGCTGGGATTACCGGGAAACCAAACGAACCGCCGCCCGGTATCGATACTTATTCATTCTCAGCCGGATATGTTGAAGGCGATGAAAAACGGAAAACTAAAAATCAACCCGTAAAAGTTGCAGGTTGAAATATTTACTGTAGATCCCCGTAAATTTGCGGTGATGTTGCTTGGCGCAATTTTGCGCCGAGGTTTACCCGTTTAACCGGCTTAAAATTAAGCCGGTTAAACGTGAACGGCGCAAATTTTCGGGAGATGTCCCCAAAAGATGGGGGGGTGTAACTTTGACTTTTGAAACGGCGAGGAATGTTTTAAATGTGACTAATATCACTAAATGTTGAATTGACATAACATCCAGAATAAGGCCATAATTAAACCGTCAGCCACATGCTGACCGGGTGTGGAAACCCGTTTAAATCAAGGCGATAAGCGCCGCTATTTGGCGTTTTTTTATGCGCGTCGTTTTGCGCGGGTTAACCGTGCTTATCATTATGGCGTGGCTATTTGGGCAGCCTTTCGACTGGCCGTTTCCTTGATACGGTATTTCCACCCCATTTAGTCACGCCGCCATTGTCGGCGGTTTTATTCATGCTTGAATGAGAATTACCGAAATGAATACACCAAACCAAGAAACTGTTAACCTGGAAATCGATTTTAGCCACAGGCTATCCTATCCATTGAATTCTTTGCACGAAGATGAATTATTAGAAACGCTTGGTCACATGCTCGAAAGAGTGCAAAACGTAACGGAGCTAATGACATACTATATTGAAGTTCCCACTGAAGTTTTAATCAGCGCGGCTAGAGTAGCTAACTTGGAAATAAGGGATTGTCGTTCTGTGCTTGATGCGATTGATGAAGCCAGAATGCAAAGTAAAACTCCACCAAAAGTATTCACCAACGATGAAATTGAGGAGCTGATCAACCCCACATTAACAAAGAAACAAATGGATGAGTTTGAAGCCATTTCCAGTAGTGATTACATTAAACAAGCTAGACAACAAGTCTTAACCGCTTGCACTTTAAATATTACTGAATTTAGGGAGCTGCATGACAAAGACCCTGCCGGTTTTAAAGACAAATATGACTCAACGATCAGGTTAAAGGAACACATCAAAGAGTTGCTCAGGTTCGTCGAAAGACCAGAGCGCAACATGCGCGTGATCCTAAAAACCGAACATGATAGAAAAATAAGAGAACCCTTGGGCTTATAAAATCTTGCGGTCATTGCTTGACTTAAGGGGGTATGTATCCTAAATCAACAAAGTTATTGGTGCGTTTTATGAGAATTAAAGGAATTTCAGTGCGTCATGAGTGCGTCATGAAAATTTCTGGCATAAAAAAAGGACTAAGGATAAATCCTAAGTCCTTGTTTTACTTGGTACCGAGGGCCGGAATCGAACCGGCACGTTATCACTAACACCGGATTTTGAATCCGGCGCGTCTACCAGTTCCGCCACCCCGGCAAAGAACAGACATTATAAGTAGAAATCATTTAAAATGCCAACCCATTTTTAGGGTGCTTGAGTTTAACCCGGTTAAAACAATTTTCTTATGAAAAAAAGCGACTTCAACTATCAACTGCCCGAGGACTTAATCGCCCAAAAGCCTTTGTCCGAACGGTCTGCTAGCCGTCTCTTGTGTTTAAACAGAAACACAGCCCGGATCGAAGATAAACAATTCAGCGATTTTATTAACCTTCTTGAACCAGCGGATTTGCTGGTGTTTAATGACACGAAAGTGATTCCCGCCCGTTTGTACGGCAGTAAATCCACAGGTGGAAAAATCGAAATCCTGGTCGAACGGATTCTGGACGATAATCACGCGATTGCTCATGTCAGGGCCAGTAAATCGCCAAAGCCCGGTACAATCATTCATTTGGATGAGGGGTTTAGGTGCGAACTGCAGGGCAGGGTAGACGATTTATTCCGGCTTGAGTTTTGCCACGATGCGCCGCTGTTGGAAATATTAAGCAAAATCGGCCACATCCCGCTGCCGCCTTATATCGACCGCGCCGGGGACGAAACCGATGTCAGCCGCTACCAAAGCGTATTTGCGCAACGGGCGGGCGCGGTCGCAGCGCCGACAGCAAGTTTGCATTTTGATTCGGCGCTGCTGGCAAAAATCAAAGCCAAAGGCGTGGCGGCAACGTTTGTTACCTTGCATGTCGGCAGCGGCACCTTCCAGCCAGTCCGGACGGAAGACTTGTCGCAACACCGGATGCACAAAGAATACTTTGCCGTTCCCCAAGAAGCCGTCGATGCCGTCCATGAAGTCAAAGCCCGCAGCGGGCGGGTGATCGCCGTCGGCACTACGGCGGTCAGGGCGCTGGAGTCGGCAGCGAAAACCGGGCGATTACAACCCGGTTTCGGCGACACCGATTTATTCATCACTCCGGGTTATCGATTTCAGTGCGTGGACGCCATGTTGACCAATTTCCATTTGCCGGAATCTACTTTATTAATGCTGGTTGCCGCCTTTGCCGGTTATGAACCGGTGATGACTGCTTACCGGCATGCCATCGAACAGTCCTACCGGTTTTTCAGTTACGGCGATGCAATGTATATAAGCTGTTGAATACTGATAATTAATTGATAACTGTGAAAATGCGTAGCTATCCAAGGTAGAATAAACAACCGGATTAATTGTTTTATTGTAAGGATTTCATTGGATACTCGTTCACTTTGCTCCTGCGGTTCCGGGATTGAATACGGTCTGTGCTGTTTGCCTTACCATTCCGGCAAAAAGTTGCCGAAAACCGCCGAAATTTTGATGCGCTCCCGCTATACAGCTTACGCTTTGGATAATACCGCTTATATTTTGAGGACTTGGGACGATAAGGTCCAGCCGGAAAAAATGGATTTTTCCGAAAAGAATTTAGAATGGAAACGCTTGGAAATCCTCGGCACGAAAAAAGGCGGTGTCAAAGATACCAAAGGCGTCGTGGAATTTAAGGCGTTTTATCTGGAAAACGGCGAGGAACATTTGCTGCACGAAATCAGCCGTTTTGTTAAAAGCAACGGCCGCTGGTTTTATCTTAACGGCGTTGTTAGGTCGGCCGGCAAGATCGTCCGGCAGGCCAACGAAGGCAAAAACGCGCCTTGCCCATGCGGTAGCGGTAAAAAATTTAAACGTTGCTGCGGCGCGGCTTGATTAATCATTTTCACTCATTTATAACATGACCATCCAATGGTACCCCGGTCACATGCACAAAGCGGGCCGGGAGATTAAAGAATCGCTCGCCCACGCCGATCTCGCCATCGAAATCCTGGATGCGCGTATTCCTTTCAGCAGCGAAAACCCCTTGCTGGCGAAATTGCGGGGAACGAAACCTTGCCTTAAAATTTTAAATAAATGCGATCTGGCCGATCCCGTCTTGATCCAACGCTGGCAAGCTTTCCTGGAACAGGAAAAAGGCGTAAAAACCTTGGCGCTGTCGATGGAGCAGACCGATAAAATCAGGCAATTGACCGGCCTTTGCCGAAAACTGTTACCTACGGGTAGAAGCGATGGCAAACTGATTCATGCCCTTATCATGGGGATTCCTAATGTGGGTAAATCGACGTTAATCAATATTCTCGCAGGGAGGACAATCGCCAAAACCGGCGATGAACCCGCTGTTACCCAACGGCAGCAGCGCATCGCAATCGGCGACGATGTCGTCTTGCTGGATACGCCGGGTATGCTCTGGCCTAATGTCGAGAATCAACACAGCGGCTACCGTTTAGCCGCGACCGGAGCAATCAAGGACACAGCGATCAGCCATGAGGAAGTCGCCCATTATGTGCTGGAATACCTGGTGCAAGCCTACCCCGGTTTTGTCAAAGCGCGCTTTCAGTTCGATAATTTGCCCGGAGACATTACAGCGCTGATGGGGTTGATAGGCAACAAACGCGGTTGCTTACGCTCGGGCGGCGCAGTCGATCTGGACAAAGCCGGGAAAATAATCTTAAAGGAGTTGCGTTCCGGACTGCTAGGCCGGGTCACATTGGAAACACCCGAAATGACGGCGCAAGAAGAGGTCGAAGTGTCCGTTATAAGAGAATTAAAAGCAGCAAAAAAATTAGCAAGAAAACATAAAAGAACCGGTTAAGAACGCTAGACAACTGCCGGTTCGATAACTGAACTAATATATCATCGGTTGCGGTTGTTCAATGTCTTAAAAAGCCTATAATTAGGCCATGAAGAAACTTAATAGCGAAGGGTTTTCGAATGACACAAGCAGACAGACGGCAATCGCCTCGAATCAATCCTTGCGGCCTAAAAGCAAGTATTTATCTGGAACCTTCGCACGAACCGGCGTTTATGGAAGGCGAGGTCGTTGATATAAGTTATACCGGTATTAAAATTCGACTGAATACGCCAACCGCAAACGGCTTGGAGGGGAAAATCAAAATTCAGCTATTTTTGCCTGATTCAGGCATTCCGCTTTCCATAACAGGTATCCTTAAACATCAATCACCCACATACGAAATCGGGATGCACTACATTCAAGGCCCTAATGTGCTGGAAATGGATCGCTTTATGCTTGAGTGTACTAAGCTAATCAAGAATTAATTGTTTGCTATTATTTTCTTATAAAATCAAATGGTTTTGATTCCATTTATAAAGCCTATTTTTTAAGAGTTGACAATCAAATACGCTAACGCATAAGGGGATTCTCATGAACGTTACTGAAAGACGGCAATACCCCCGATTTAAACCGTCAGGCATTAAAACAATTATTACGATGGGTTCATCGAGCAATCCGGTAATTATCAAAGGCGAGGTAATCGATATAAGCTATGACGGCATAAAAATTAAGTTGGATGACGATGCTCAAAATAATCTTGACGGTAGTATGCGCATCGAGTTGTTTCTTCCAAATTCGGTTATTCCTTTAAACCTGAGCGGAGAATTGAAACATGTCAACCAAGCGGGCGAACTGGGCATCCATTATGTAGACTGTCCCGTGGTCGAAGCTTTAGACAGTTTCATGTTTGAATGCCACAAATTAGCGAAAACCTAAGCGGTTCTCTTCCGCGACCTAATTGATTGTGTCAGCGGGCGGGGCAGAATAAAGACGGAATGATTCGTATAATCTTACTTTTTACGGGCGGAGCGCGCCTAGACAATCGGAACGATTCTTAAGCGTATTCTAAAACTTTCAACACAATGCTGTTCTGGCAATATTTTTGCTGATAGAATCCAATTCCAACAAGAAGACATCAATAACAAAAAACCATAATAAATTAAGCCCGATTAGGAGGAGAACCCTTATGCTCGAAGATATTTCCGAAGCTCTCAATATGGCCAATGCGGAAGCCGAACGAATTAGAGAAACAGCAAGCCGGTGTGAAAGTTTTTTACAGCAAGCTGAAACGGCAACCTTACAAGCGAGTTCGAACGCCGAATCAGCCCGCTCTGCCGCTAGTCAAGCGCAGGACTATGCGCAGGCTTCTGCTAACCAAGCGGATAATGCGAGTTCTTATGCCGATAGAACGAATAATGCGGCTCAAGTAGCGTTTACTCAAGCTGACGCAAGCGAACAATCGGCTAATCGAGCGCGCGATTCTGCGTCGGGTGCGGAGCAAGCAGCTTACAGCGCACAACAATCGGCAAATTTGGCGCAAGCTAATGCGGATAACTCGGGCGCTTATGCCGACCGCGCGAATAACGCTGCACAAGAGGCTATTGCGTTGGCTGAAAGATCGGGGCAAGCGTCCGGACAAGCGCGCGATGCGGCGGATAATGCTAGCGAATCAGCGCGTTATGCTCAGCAATCGGCTAGCACTGCGCAAGCCAATGCTGAAAACGCGGGGGTTTATGCGGACAGAGCGAGCAGTGCGGCGCAAGACTCATCAGTATATGCGGAACAGTCGAGTCAATCCGCTGTGCAAGCGCGTGATGCGGCGGACAATGCCAGCGAGTCTGCCCGTTATTCCCGGCAATCGGCTGATTCGGCGCAAATTAATGCGGAAAACGCCGGTGTTTATGCCGACCGGGCTAACCACAGTGCACAAAACGCGGCGGCGCACAGCGATGCAGCGCAACAATCCGCACTCAATGCGCGCGATTTATTAGCTAACGTAGAGCAAACTTTTTACAATGCCCAGCAATCGGCGAGTTCGTCCCAAGCACAAGCCTATGATGCGGAAAGGTACGCAAGCGCCGCCAATGAAGCGCAAGCTAGAGCGGTTTCGATGTTGCCGGGCATTGAGCAAACCTCAAATCAAGCGCAATCCGCTTTGAACGAGGTGCAAGGTTGTGCTCAGCAATCGCGTGATTATTTAGCGCAAACGGCGGATTTACAAACGCAAGCCAACCATTGTTGTCAGGAAATTTCCCAAAGACTTAACGATACGAGTGCTACTGCCGCTCAAGTTTCCGAAATACGCCAACAAGCTGAAAACCTGTTAGCACAAGTTCAAAATGCATTGCAGGAAACTCAAGCGATTAAGCAAGCTGCCGAACAGGCTCGCGACGATGTCCAAAGTCTGCGCGATCAAGTGTTAGCAGCGCTGGAAACTGCTGCGCAACACACCCAAAGCATCGAAAAAGCGGCTTCAGTCACCAGTAGCGCTTCGAAGGACACCGTCAAGTTAATGCTGGAAACCAAAGATGCGGTCGGAAGGGTGTTTGCGGCTGCCAAGTGGTAATTCAAAATTAATGTTACGATTAAAACGATGGCTTTAAAGTGATAGGTGTAGCTAGAAAATCAAACCCATACTATTTCAAAAAGTATCGTCTAATCTTCTATTTTGATTCAGGCTGTCGGTTACTTGCTGACGGTCTGGATCAAAAAAAATTAATCAATTGATATCGGCGCCGTCATTTTTCAATAGATTAAAACGGCTTAACCACCGCTAAAATTATGATTGCAATTAAAAATAATACTGGTACTTCATTCATCCAGCGGTAATACACATGGCTGTGCTGGTTGTGGTTGTATTTGAAATCCAGCAGCCATTTGCCGCAAATAACATGGTAAACCAGCAGCATTCCCAGTAGTGCAAGTTTTATGTGCAGCCACCGGCTCATGCCGAAAATATCCCAAGCATAATACGCCAGCATCCATACGCCGAATACAAAGGTCAGGATCATGCCCGGCGTCATGATTCCAAAGTAAAGCTTGCGTTCCATCACCTTAAACCGTTCGATACTGATTTCATCGGTCGTCATCGCGTGATAAACGAATAGTCGTGGTAAATAAAACAGACCGGCAAACCAAGTCACCATGAAAATAAGATGTAAAGCTTTTAACCACAGCATTTTTGATCCTTTTTTAATTTTAATAATTCTTCAATACGGGATTTGAGATTGGCTGGCTCGAACATCCCGATAGTTTTCCAAGCAATTTTACCATCGGAGCCAATGAGGAAGGTTGCCGGGGTTGCCCAAATTCCTCCGAACGTATTCGCATGTCTGCTATCGATATCCAGCGAGACCTTATAAGGCAAGTTTTTCATCTGGGCCATTTGTACCACTC
Organism: Methylococcaceae bacterium UBA7658; assembly: GCA_002483425.1. Classification (GTDB taxonomy): domain Bacteria; phylum Pseudomonadota; class Gammaproteobacteria; order Methylococcales; family Methylomonadaceae; genus Methyloglobulus. The sequence goes on along the minus strand of DLHW01000038.1, from coordinate 1,198 downwards.
GATTGGGCGGATCATAAGCCATTGCCACTGCAATCAACTCTAAACCGTGCGTATGAAAACGGTTGTACAGTTCGATCAAATGCGGAATTTCGGCAATACAGTTTTTGCAGGTTGTCGCCCAGAATGTGATTAAAACCGGCTTGCCGCGTAATGCCGACATAACCAGTTTTTCGCCGGTCAGCGAGGTGAAGGAATGGCTTCCGGCAATAGGCGTTTTCATCTTTCCATCTGCCCAAAATAAAAAAACAGCAAAAGATAAAGCAATAATAATCGTCGGCGCCCATAAGCTTTTCATGTTCATAAATGCATCTTCAACATACCAGGATTATATCAAAGCTGATAGACTATTGACTTTTTTAGCGCGATTTCCATTGGTTTAAACATACATGAAAAAAATCCTTATATCCGACAAATTAGCAGAAGCCGGTATCAACTACTTAAACCAGCAAGCTGAGTCTGGCATACAAATTCATATCGAAACAGGTCTTAACGAAGAACAACTTTGTAACATTATCGGCGAATACGATGCCTTATTGATACGTAGTGACACCAAAGTCACCAAAAAAGTGCTGGAAGCCGCTAAAAATCTGAAACTGATTGGTCGCGCCGGGATTGGTGTGGATAACGTGGATATTCCGATGGCGACCGAAATGGGCGTTATCGTAATGAATACCCCCGATGCCAATGCGACCACAACAGCGGAGTTGGCGATAGCCCATATGATGTCGTTGAGCCGTCGGCTTCCAGCTGCCGACCGTTCCGTGCGCGCCGGTAAGTGGGAGCGGTCATTGGTTGGCGCGGAAATAGCGCATAAAACATTAGGCATTGTCGGTTTTGGAACGATAGGCCGGATCGCATCTACACGCGGCTTAGGTTTGCGCATGGAAGTCATCGCGTATGACCCTTTCGTCGCCCCCGAAATTTATGCTGAATACGGTGTTGAATCGGTGAGTTTGGATGATTTAGTCAGCCGCGCCGATTACATCACTTTGCATTGCCCGTTAATCGAAAAAACCAAAAACCTGATCGGCGCAGCCCAGTTCGCCAAAATGAAAAAAGGCGCAAGGATTATCAACTGCGCGCGTGGTGGCTTAATTGATGAAAAAGCCCTCTATGATGCACTTAAAAGCGGCCAATGCGCCGGTGCGGCCTTGGACGTTTATGAAAACGAACCACCTGCCGGGTCGCCATTGCTTGA
>DLHW01000014.1:139595-198052 GCA_002483425.1 Methylococcaceae bacterium UBA7658 | reverse complement strand
AATATCGGCGGTAAATTTTCACTGGCTTCCAGTAATAAGGACTGCATTACGGTGACCAATTCTTGCTGCCCTTTTGGCGAACAAGTCAGCAATTTTCCGGAATTATGCCGGATGACTTCCAGTGTATTTGGAGGGATTGCAGCCAGGAATTTCGGTTACGCCAAAGTTGAAATCAAAAAAAGTATTGCCCGTCACGATGGAAAATGCGAAGTGTGCGTATATACCAATCCGAAAGCAGGCAAAGACCGTCCGGGCATGGAATACACCGATACGACTCCTGTCAAAGAAATGCAAGATATCCTTGACCTGCATTCCCGCATTGAAGAGAGCATGCATCAGCTTTGGCGCAAACAAGAAAAGCAATCGGCAAAAAAACACCAGCCACCGGCGATTATCGCCAAGTCACCCGCTATGCAAAAAATTTTGCAATCCATAGAAGTGATCGCCCCGACAACTGCGACAGTACTTATTCAGGGTCAAACCGGAGTCGGAAAGGAGTTGATTGCACGAGCCATCCATGCAATGAGCGACCGCTGCCAAAAACCATTTATTCCCATCAACTGCGGGGCAATCCCCGAAAGCCTTATCGAAAGCGTATTGTTCGGTCATGAAAAAGGCGCTTTTACCGGTGCCATTGAAGTGCATCAAGGCTATTTTGAACGCGCCGAAGGTGGCACCTTGTTTCTGGATGAAGTCGATTCGTTGTCGCCAGCCGCACAAACACGTTTACTTCGTGTGATCCAGGAGGGTGAACTTGAACGCGTTGGCGGCAAACAAACGCTGCCTGTTGACCTTAGGATCATCTCTGCTACGAACAGTAATCTGGAACAGCTGGTTAAACAGGGCCTGTTCCGGAATGACTTATATTATCGGATCAATGTGGTGCGCCTGAACATCCCACCCTTAGCCGAACGTCCCGAAGATCTGCCTTATCTGGTGCAGTTGATCGTCCAACGCTTAAGCAAGAAACATAACAAAGCGGTCGAATCGGTCAGCCGCGAAGTCATGAAAAAAATTCGCGCTTACCCTTGGCCGGGCAATGTCCGCGAATTGGAAAACATTCTTGAACGTAGTCTTTTATTTACTAGCGGAACCGTAATGACCGAACTGGACTTAGAGATTCCGACCAACACCAATAACGTCGATGACTGGAGGGGCGTAAAAGAAAACACGGCCGCCAAAGTTGAGCAGTCATTTCTTGAGTCCGCGTTAAAGCAGCATCAAGGTGATATAAAAAAAGTCGCAGAAAATATGGGCATCACGTCACGTGCCGTTTATAACAAACTGAAAAAATATGATATTAACCTAGCTGATTATCGAAGAATTTAAGAGAATTTCACCTAGTTCTTATACAAATACAGGTTAATTAAGCCACCTTACAAAATATTCAAAGCCTTAGTAGAATTAAATTCTGCTCGATCCGCGACTTGTTCATCGTCATGAAAATCAAAGATCGATGGAGAATATTTCCCCTGTTTCTAGAAAAAATTTCATTTAACCTAAAACATCTCATACAACTCCAGGCTGAACGATGATTTAAGTTCTGCGAAAGGTTTCACCGAGCTTCAAGGACATTTACTGTAATCGGATAAAGTTAATATATTTTTAATTTAGGCGTTGAGCTTGGATAAAACTTCCTGAGCCCTTTACTGTCTTAAAAACGGATAAAGTTAAATTTGGAGCAACAATTATGGAACCAATAGCTGTTTTAAAAATTCTTTTTTTCTTGATGTGGCCTATATTAATCATGGGGTTAATTGTTTTAAGTAGAAAATACCGTAAGAATAAAGGTACGGGAAACACTTTGTGGCATCACTGATTCACTTTCAAGAAGTCCGCTCTGAGTATTGTGCATGAAATGGCAAGTATCCTCTCTATGCTGATTACACTATCGAGAGTTTATCGTGAAATAGATGGTGACCATATCAACAGATGGAGATTACCGCATGATTGTGGAGTCTGTAGCTCGCGGTGAGGAAAAGCGTTCAACAATTGCCCCGAAGTTATAACCGGACTGGGTCATCTTAAGCCCCCGGTCTGTCATCATCAACCCCATCAGGATAACCAGAATAGCAGACACGACCATTAATTGATTTTGGGTCTTGCCGCTCAATGCGCTGGCGAACATGCCGAAGGTCAACAATGGTATCAGGGTACCGGTACCAAAACAAAGTAACAACAGAGCGCCTTTTAGCGGATCGGCGACACCGAGCGCCATGATATACATGGCTTGTAGCGGGCCGCATCCTAATAAAAAGCCACTCAAAAAGCCGACACTGAAGGGATTGCGCTTGGGCTTGAGATCGCGAAAGATTCGTTGCGTAACAGTTCCTGATTTGGAACGCAGGGAAGGAAGGCGAAACTTGGGGAACAGCTTGAGCATGTTCAAGCCAAACAGCACTAAAAAGATGCCTGCCAAGAGTGCAGCAATCCCCCGCATGTGGGGTGTGATGGTGAGAACAGCGCCCAAAGCACCAAATGCGGCTCCTAGCAGGGCATAGGAGAGATTCTTGCCCAGTGCATAAGACAAATGGGCAAACATTACCGCTCGCCGTCCGCGTCCTTCTACGCCTTGGGTGTAATTCATCACAAAACCACCGCACATACCGATACAGTGGAAGCCAGTGAGAAAGCCCACGGTGAAAATGACACCATAGCCGAGGCGGGCATCGAATTGCTTCATCAATCCGGGCATCAGACTTTTGCCCCAAAAAGCGACTCCTCCCACCAAAACCAACAATACTAAAAATATGCCAATCTGTTTTAAGCGCGGATTCCATGAAATTTTTTCGTCCTGGAATCCATAGCTGTAGCCTTTGCTTTCGATGCAAGCAAGGATTGCTGACGGTGACGTGAGGAAATCATCGAAACTAACCTGGACTTTTTTTGCTATGTGATCGGCCTTAACTGTGTCGATCCCTGGAAGTTCCTGCACAGCGGTTTCGATAGCCGCCTCACAACCCGCGCAGTGCATTCCATTAATAGGGAAGGAAAGGGTGAGATGTGCCATATCAATCTCCTTCGATAACTGATGATGAGGACGGCATAGGAATTTTTTGATACCTGAATTTAACTTCTTGGCAAGACCTTAATTTTTGTTGGAAATAACCCGCGTAACCAAATCAGACAATAGCTTTACAATAGACTTGATTCCTGCTGCCAGCCATTCAAAAATAGAGGCGACCACTTCTGATACGCCCATTCCTTTAAATTTTTTCGCCAAAAATAAAGCAAGTAACAAACCTAACACAAAACCAATCACGGTCATCCCAGACACGAAAGAATCGGTTTGAGATGTGGCGGCGGCTTTATTTGCCTTTTTTACAGCTTCTGCTTGCACCAATGCTTCATTTGCAGCCGCTATTTCCGTCTCTGTCAACTTTGCCGCAGCGAAAACTTCAGCCAGTCCAGCGTTATAATCGTCTGGAACAACAGGCGCTGTTACTCCAGGGATACTGGGTAAATCACCGTCGCCATCACCGACCTTTAACTGTGCCTTCATGCCCTTTTCCATGTGTTGGGCTATGTCGCAGTGGATTAGGTAAGTTTTGTCGCCAGGTGGAAGGATCAAAGTTCCAGAAATCATTGCAGGCCCGGAAACTTCCAAATGGAACATGCCTTTCGGGTACAGATACTTCGGCAAACCATGCATCATCCATTGATGGCGGATTTTGTCTTCGTTGACGAAGTGTATCGTAAGTTTTGTGCAAGGCTTGAAATGGAATTCCTGCGTATCAAAGGCGTACATCCTGCCGGGAAATTTTTCGGCGTATTTGTGACCAGCATGAACCGTCACTTCCTTGGTTTCGGAAATACTGTCGCAGCCTCCCGGCAGCTTATCCGTGTTCTGCCCCATAACCATGCCGCCGGACATTTCCATCAAATGGCCATCGCCGTGATCCATGAGCATCTTGGTATGGTCTTCTATTTCTTCAGCCCATGACAAAGCTGAAAAGAAAATAGTTATCAACCCAAGCGATAAAAACTTCAACATCGTTTCACCTCCTACTGCCTTCTGTTTGGTTTGTCGCAACTAGCGCGGACAGAAATAACTGACCAACGCTAGTCTTGGGTCAATCCTGTAAAGAAACTTATTCTTTAACCTTACCTATAATTTTATCCACTAGGCTTCTGAACGGGGTGTAATACGAGTACAGCACAAATAAGCCCGTTAAGCCGACTAATAGATAGATAAATAGTTGACTGTTTGACGCACCTTTACCAGTACCCGCTTTAAATCCCATGTGAACATCTTTACGCTCGCCTTGATCTGGAATCAAAGTGATGTGAATAAGGTAATTACCTGGTTCTGGCACACCATTAGGCAGTTTCAACTCAACAGTCCCTTTTTTATGTTTCGCACCTTCAAGAAAAAACACACGCGTACCTTCGGGTTCTTTGGTGACTTCAAACTCAACGGTATTGTCTTTATATTTTTGGTCTTGATAATCAAATACCAATATTAATGCTTCTTTATCCCTGGGAATATTGGCGCAAAACTCTTCCGCCGGAAAAGCATTGGGTTGATAAGCGGTATAGTGGATCCAATGATCTTTTTCTAGCTCAAACTTACATTGGTCAGTGTCTGTACCCTTAGCTCCGCCATGTGCCCATAATGCTGTGGACAATAACAATCCTATAAGTATTAAGAAACCTTTTCTTAAAGTGTGTGTGCTTTTCATATTTCCTTCCAGTCTTGATAAAATTATTGTTATTAGAAAAATGTAAATACTGTTAATTCAACAACATCAAACTGATAACTAAGTCAGGTAACCATGTTCATTAGCCTCCATTTTTAGGTAATAAGGCCATTAATTTTTCCAGCAATTGTTTGCAAATTGCTAAGAGGGTGTCGCGTTTTACGACAGCGAAATAACAGATTAAGCCAAGCAGGAACCCATAAAACAATTGGGTTGCTATTGAGTCTTGTTGTTGAGGTGAAGCAGCACTGCTTGCCCCAGGTTGTACCGGCGCTTTTTGTACGGCCACTTTGGCAGGCTCATAAGCGGCTTTCAAGTCGGGCAGCCCTAAGCTGTGCCAGGCATCGTAATCCTGCCAAATAGGGTATTGCCCTTTCCACAGGGTCTTGGTGAAATAAGGCTCGAGGCTCATGCCATGGGACTTGGGGATGCCTTTTTCATCCACGAAACCCTTATACACGACTAGGCTGATATCACCGCCTTCGCCCCGGCCATCGGTGGTGAAAGATTTTTCCACATGGTCGTGGAACATCCATATGCCTTGGCCAAAACTATTCAAGCCGTCGTCCGAGCCGTTTAGTTCCAAGTCTATCCGTTGTGCTGGCACCATGCCATGGACATCGCGTTTGAGGTATGAGCTTGGCCCGTTGTCAACGCCATCATAATGGGTGATCATTGGCTTATGGCCGTGGATATGCATGGCGAAGGATTCGGTATGGCCGTTGAGGATGCGCAGTTTTACCTTCTCGTCTTTATCCATGTGGATAAGCGATTCGCGCAGGGTATAGGGGAAAGACCGGCCGTTGAGCATAAAGTAGTCGTCCGTCGCGTCGGTAGTGTCATACTCCAAGTTCATGTGTTTCGCAATCAGTCTCGGGTCATTGGCTGATCTTGCAACTACTTCATGCAATTCTTTATCCACCGATTGATAATGCAGGTCATATTCCCTGGTGTATTTTTCTAATATAGCGACAGAAGGGTGGCGCACTTGCCCGCCACCGACATTAAAGGTTTGCACCCAGTTGTTCGGGCGGTTCTCTTCTACAACGAATATCCCTTGCAAGCCCATCGGAATATGGGTATGCGGCTGCACGTGGCAGTGGTAATACATCGTCCCAGGCTGACGGGGTTTAATCACGTAAGTTTTGCTTTCGCCGGGCATGGTATCCATGTTGCTGGTTTGGCCGACACCGTCATTACCTGAACCGCCATGGTCCATGAAAGGATGGTCGATACCGTGCAAATGGATGGAGTGGGGCAGGTAGTGCGTGTTTTCCAGGACAATCCAGACAACATCGTTTTGTTCAACGCGGATAACGGGTGACGGTGCCCGTAACAACGGGTTGGCAATGGGTTCATAAAGGCTGCGGGTGGACATATCGCGGGTTTTCGGCGCGAATACCCAAAATGTTGGCTGTATGCCTGGGGCGATGTCGAACGTGGTTATCGGTTCTTTAACGTCAGGGGAATGGCCGTTGATTTCGACCACTTCCAGTTTGATGATAATTTTGTCTGGATCGCCGTCGCCATCCATGTCGTCAGACATTGTTATGGCATCGGATGCCAACTGGGTTGCCATGAGGGTTTCCATGGATACATTGTTGGTGCCTTTGACAAAAGCGGCAATATCCTCCGGCGCATCAGGGTCGCATAACAGTGATTCCTGGATTTTTACCCCATCGATAACCTGTTCTTTTCGGGCTTCTGGCGAAATGAAGTTTGAACAAACAGGCTCTACGGCTCCTAACTCAACTTTGGCCGATGGCGGCAAATCCGTAGCCGCTTGAACCAAGGTGGCAATCAACATCAAAGAATGACTTATAAGAATGATAGACAGTATATTTCTCACACTACGGCCTCAGAATAAGGGATGTTTAAATGAAATTGTGCATGCGCTTAGCGCTTTGCATCCCGATAACGGCACAACGTTGATAAAAGGCATGGTATATTCCTGTTCAATCACAATGATTACCCCTTGAAAACCTATTGCACCAATAAATCACGCATCATGCCCATATCCTCATGTTCAAGGTTGTGGCAATGCACCATAAATGTACCCTTGAAGTCATTAAACGGCTTGAGGATGGTGACTTTTTCACCCGGCATGACTAAAACAACATCTTTCCAGCCGTTATCAACATATCCAGCCGCTACCGTTTGATAATTTTCTGATACCCCAGAATTCACCTCGCGTTTTACGATCTGAAACTGCTCCCCATGCAGGTGCATCGGATGCGGCATATCCATCATCATGCCATGCATGCCCATACCTCCACTAAAACCGTTGTCGAATTCGATTAATTGCAAGGTGTTGACAGGGATAATCTCATCCGGTTGGATGTCGTTCATTTGATAGGAACGACCATTTAGCAAGGCCGACATGTGTCGCATGGATAAGGTGATGGTTTTTGGGTTTGCCGCATTTTGGGCATCTTTAACACGCAATGCGGTGATGGGTGTCAGCACTTTAGGCAGTGCATTATCGCCTTGCTCTTTTTTGGTGACCCTAAATTTTAAGACAGGATAGTCTGAACCGGAGGGAAGAGGGCTGACCGACATCATACCTCCACCCATCATGCCCATGCCACCGCCATGCATTGAAGCGGCAAAGGGAATACTGCGTAAAGTCAGCTCGGTATCGATTGCCCGCCCACTAAAATCCATCCATACCTCCAGCCTTTCCCCTGGAGCCAGCATGACAAAGCCATGTTGTTCGGGGCGTTCCAGTAAGCCGCCATCAACGCCTATGACGGTGATGGGCGTACCATCATCCCAGGCAAGCTTATAAAGGCGGGAATTGGAACCATTCAATAGCCGCAACCGATAAGGCCGCGTTGCTACCGGCAATACAACATTAGGCCGACCGTTAATAAAAATCTGATCACCCAGAAATCCTTGCATGCGTTGCATCATGTGGCTTGAATAATCAAGCTGGTTCTGACTGTCAAAACTGCGGTCCTGGATGACCACGGGCATATCATAGTCACCACTCGGTAAATTCAGCGCCTGTTCTTGTTCATCACTGACGATAAAAAGGCCGGCCAATCCTGAATAGACTTGTTTTGCGGTTACGCTGTGCGTGTGGGCGTGATACCAATACGTACCTGCTCGATTGCGTATCTCAAACTCATAGACATAGGACTCGCCTTCATTGATGGCATACATGGGGTTACCGTCCATATTTGCGGGCACATGCAGACCATGCCAGTGCAAAATGGATTGTGCCGGTAAATTATTGTTAAGGATGAGCCTAACTTTTTGACCTTTTTTTAATCGCAGGGTCGGCGCCAGATAAGTCCCTTCATTGTTATCAACAGTTCCGGAAGAACCTTTTACTAGCTTGCCGGTAACTTTCCAAACACGAGTTTTTTCTCCCTCAAAAATGACAATATCGGTTACGTTCTGGGTCAGCTCAATCTCGACATCAGGATGAAAATCGGCGGAGGGCTTGTTGACCCTGACAAATTCACCTGCTTTTACCCAGGCTGGATAAGTGATTGCACCGGCAATAGCGATTGCTCCGTATTTCAATAACTTACGGCGATGTAAATTAATAATCGTATTCATGTGTGTACCTCATCAATCTACATTAGTGAACCTAACGGTGGTTTCACATTAAATTCCATTAAATATGACATGACTTATGAATTGTTAAATATATTCAGAATTTTGCATCTGCAACAAACCTACTAACGAACATTCAGGTCAAAATTTTTATGATCATTGCTTAGATTTCAGGCTTGAGACCTGAATCTGGTAAGTCTCGTGACAGGCGGTGCATTTGCCCATCGTTGCACTGAGTTGCTGTAACGTATGTTTAGGGTCTTTTAAGGACGTTGCATCAGCCGCGATTAGGTCAAAATCTTTATGCATGGACATACCCAGTTGCATAAAATCTTTAGGTAATACATCATGAAGAGGATTTTCTGCTTTGTGTTTCATATTAAACCCCAGTGCCTGGGCATGTTCGGCTACCGCTGCCATATCATCCTTGGTAAGCGCTGCCAAGATCATTTGTGTTCCCGCCAACAAGGAGCGCATTTCCCCCAGGACATGGTTGCGTTGCGGATTTGAAAGGTTAAGCACCTGACGGTTATCAGCTTCGTCCGCCATGACAGCCATAGCCATCAAACCCATTAAAAAAATTAGCCATAGCTTGCTTTGGCTAATTCTTAAGGTTCCGGTAAAAAAGTTTGTAAAAAGAGTACTTTTCATTGTTTAAGGCCCAATAATTCACGTTGGTTTAATATAGCGATAAAATATTTCCCACTGTTTTCATAAACGTAACAAGATGTTTCAAATTGTTACACCCGATTAGAGTAGGTCTATTGGGATCAAGCAGATTGATAAGAAAGGTTGAATGAATAAATCAGAAGACAAGCATCGTATCCTTATCGTTGACGACGATATAGCACTCCGGGATTTGGTGGTGGATTACCTTAGCGCCAGTGGTTACCTTGTAGAAGTGGCAGGCGACGGCACGGCCATGCGTACCGTATTGGGCAAGTACACTGTGGATTTGGTGGTGCTGGATCTTATGCTGCCCGGGGAAGATGGTTTGAGCCTGTTACGCTGGTTGCGCGAGCATCATGGGCCGCCGGTGATTATTGTCTCTGCGCGGGGTGATGAGGTAGACAGGGTGGTAGGTTTGGAGATGGGGGCGGACGATTACTTGGCTAAACCCTTCGGTCCACGCGAACTACTCGCTCGCGTACGTGCAGTATTACGTCGTAGCAGTGAAACCAACGTACCCACAGAGACCCAGGTCTTGGCTTTCGGACCATTCACCCTGCATCTTAACAGCCATGTCTTGAACCGCAGCGGCATAGAAATTCCCTTGACTTTCGGCGAATTCAACCTGCTCCGCGTTTTGCTGGAACACGCTAATCAAATACTGTCCCGCGACCATTTGATAAGCCTCCTTAAGGGTTATGAGCGTTCGCCCTTCGACCGCAGTATCGATGTACGGGTTACCCGTCTGCGCCGTAAGATCGAACCCAAACCGGATACCCCTATTTTTCTGCGGACTGTCTGGGGTGAAGGATATTTGTTTACACCTCGGGGAGAGGAAGTTTAGTGAAGCAGCAACCCTCGTTATTTCGGCGTACTGTGTTTACTGTTGCTGCGGGACTGTTGGTATTTCAACTTGCCGCTGGTCTTGCGATGTTCGTTAACCTAGTCTTGCCGCTCGGCAACCGTTCCGCCAACGATCTTGCCGATTTTCTGGTATTGTCGGCTCGTGTATGGGATGAACTACCACCGGATCGGCACCGGGCTTTCGAGATTGACTTAAAGAAAAACCATAGCATCACCCTATGGGAATCTACAACCCCACTGTCTGAAACCGAGATATCGTATCCTTATATTCGATTCCTGCGCTCTGCATTGCTGGTTCGCCTCAATCCCGACCAGCACCCCCGGCTTTCGGAGGACAACCACGACCATTTTCAGGTTGAAATCAACCAGGGGCGACATTTACTACGATTCGAATTTTCCAAGTCCAGAATTCCCCCACGTCCTACTATTGCCCTTGCCTGGATTGTCGTGCTGGGGTTTTTGGCAACATTGTGCCTTTCATGGTTGCTGGCCCGAAGGGTCACCGAACCGATAGCTCGACTGGCAGAGGCTGCCCGGAGAATCGGCGGCGATGGGCAAGTACCCCAACTGCCTGAAACCGGTGATGCTGAATTAGCCAACCTAGCACGTGTATTCAACGAAACGTCCCGCCAGCTCCAGTCCCGACGTGAGAACCAAGCCACCTTACTGGCAGGTGTGTCACATGACCTCCGCAGCCCACTTGCACGTATGAAAATGGCTATTGGCATGCTCGCCGAGGAGTTTTCCTCGCCGTTGCTGGAGCGGATAGAACGCGATATTTCGGAAATGGACAAACTGATCGGTGCCCAACTGGAACTGGCTCGTGCCCAGGAACGTGAGATAGCCGAAAAAACAGATGTTGATGCGCTGCTTGTCGATATGGTAGAAGCAGCTGAAGCCCAGGCTCCAGGGCGACTAAAACTGCACAGCAGCCATACTTCTTGTGTGGCCACACTCGCACCTATTTCCTTACGGCGCTGTGTCGGTAATTTACTGGATAATGCTTTACGCTATAGCGGCGATAGCAGAATTCAGGTGGTACGAAGGCGATTCAAAGGCATCATTTTCATCGGTGTGCGCGATCACGGCCCTGGCATTCCAACACACTTAGCGGAGGTCGTATTTCGCCCCTTTTATCGAATAGAATCCTCACGCAACCGCACGACTGGCGGCAGTGGGCTGGGCTTGGCCATTACCCGGCAACTCGCCGAAACCCATGGCTGGAAAGTGGCGCTTAAATCGCGCAGTGGCGGAGGCGTTAGTGCTTGGTTGTTGATTCCAGAAATTGATAGTGGGTCTAATTCCAGATAGACCGAATGATACTGTGTCCAATGATGAGTCTGGAGCTGTTCCTTAATTTTTAGCTTTTACCGAAAATTACTGTAAATTAAGGTTACTGAGTATAGTACCCTCATTTAGTTGTAGGTTACTGAAATTCTTAGAAGAGGAACCAAAACATTCACCAAGTGCCCCTCGAGGAGCGACTAAAGAAACACACGGTTATTATTAATTTGACTGCCCAGTTTTGGCAGTCGCAAAGAATCGTTGTTGACCGACTGTAGCTATTCAGATGCCCTCAATATTTGCCTATCTTCAATGGCTATTATCTCTAAATCTTGTGAGTTAATGTTGCCGATTTTATGTCGAAGATTTGAAAAAATCTAAATTTCCAACAGTAAATTCCGAATACAAAATTAATTGGTCTTTTGGAGGGCGCTTCCCACAAAACCCCGTAATGAGAATTATGCAATATGCTTGGCTTTGAACAGAGTATCCACTGTGTTCAACCAAAATCACAAAAAGTAGTGTCAGCCACTTCATCAGTTTCCCACTAACTTGTTCAAAATTCGACAAGAACCAATCGTCCAAAAGCAAAGAACGGTTGATTCTTGCCAAAAAGCTTCTTTTTGTTTCATGATATTTGCCCATGTACTGGTTGTTTAATTGTTTGTGCATTTCTGATTAGCATAGTTACATATTGACAAGCCCACAAAATAAAGAATTCCTGAAAATCAGTGACATGCTGTAAGTAACCCGCACTCAGTTTTGGAAGATGCGAAAAGCAGGGGAAGTGCCCCAACCTGTCATAAAAAATCCCCAACGGTGGTTAGCGAGCAAAGTAACCGAATTTTATGAAGAAAAAGCCAGTCGAGGTAAATAGAGATGAGATATCCAGATATAGAATGGGAACTTACAAACAATCTTAAAACTAAAAGACTTATTCGGCTCTCCTTGGGAACCCTTTCCAACAAACGGACGATTAAACATCAATAGGCTGTTTGTATCGCGCGCCGGGAAAAGATAGTGGAATAGCGTAGCCCTTGATGAACACGTTAAACCTGCAACAAGCCGCTGAATTGTTACAGATTCATCCTGTCACCCTACAAGTCAAAGCAAAATCAGGGGAGATACCCGGTGCCAAGATTGGTAAATGCTGGGTCTTTGTTGATATTGACTTGATAGACCATATCCGTTCACACTATGTACGGCAAGCATTGCAGGGTGAACAGGAGAAAAGCCTATGTCACTCTATAAACGAAAAGACTCGTCTGTTTGGTGGATCAAGATCACCGTTAACGGACGAACTGTACAAAAAAGCACTGGAACGCCCGACATAAGCAAAGCCCAAGAATTTCACGACCGTCTCAAGACCCAACTTTGGGAACAAACCAAACTAGGCGCGAAGCGGGGTTATTCGTGGAATGAAGCGGTGGTGCGATGGCTGAATGAAACCCAGCACAAAGCCTCTCGGATCGATGACCTCGGACATCTGCGCTGGCTGGACCAACACCTGAATGGGGTGGAGTTGGCTGAGATCAACAGGGATACCTTGGACAGGCTGATTCAAGACAAGCTGGCTAACCAAGTCAGCAACAGCACGGTTAACCGGATGCTGGCCTTGACTCGTTCTATCCTCCGCAAAGCGTCTCTGGATTGGGAATGGCTGGACAATGCGCCAAAATTTCGGCTATTGCCTGAACCGAGTCGTCGAATACGCTGGATAACTCGGGAAGATGCGGATCGATTGATCCAGGAATTGCCGAACCATTTAAAAGCAATGGTCCAGTTTAGTCTGGAAACGGGATTACGGCGAGCCAATGTTACAGGCTTGCAATGGTCACAGATTGACCTTACCCGGCGTTGTGCCTGGATACACCCCGACCAAGCGAAAGCACGGCGGGCGATTGCGGTGCCATTATCAAAAACGGCAGTTGTGATCATTCGGGAACAACTGGGCAAACATGTCACCCATGTATTCACGTATCAGGGGAAACCTGTAGTCCAGGTGAACACCAAGGCATGGCAGAAGGCGTTACAACGGGCGGGGATTGTGGACTTCCGTTGGCATGACCTGCGGCATACTTGGGCGAGTTGGCATGTGCAAGCGGGAACGCCATTGCAAGTGCTGCAAGAGTTGGGCGGTTGGGAGTCGGTCGAGATGGTGCGTCGTTATGCCCATCTATCCAGTGAGCATTTGGCGGAGTATGTGGATAGATTGTCGGCTTTCCGGGTGGTCGAAACTTCTCAGAGTAGCTACGATTTAGCTACGGGGCACAAAAAAGGCCTAGACAATTAACCCTAAGCCTTTGATTGTATGGAGCCAATGGCGGGAATCGAACCCGCGACCTACTGATTACGAATCAGTTGCTCTACCGACTGAGCTACATCGGCTAATTTGTGGAAATCACAATAACCGGTTTAATGCTTAAAAAAGATAAAAAATTTCATGGTATTTATTTAACACAGGCCGGTAAGATTTAGATTGTATTTCCAAAGTCCTCACTGAAATGAGCCGGGTTAAACCTGCAATTTGTTAATAGCCGTGATATTTTAATCGTTTCATTTATAGCGATGAACCGTTTTTTGCATTCCATATTGTTTGTGTATAGCCTCAGAAAGATTTTATTTAAATTACATGGCTATTAACAAGCCGCAGATTAAAGAAGTATTGCTTTAATTAACTAATTGAAATTAAAGCGCCCGATAGTAACTAACCTGTGCAATGTATAAAGCCATATTAAATTATTCGTTTTTATAGCTATTAAATATTTGCCGTTGATTTTTTTTATCAAAACTGATGACTTGATAAGCATCCTTTTTACCGCCCATTTCCATTCCAGGCGTACCGCTCGGCATACCGGGCACAGTTATACCTGCTATATCGGGTTTCTTTTCTAATAAGGTTTTGATATCCTCACCCGGAACATGGCCTTCAACCACATAACCTCCAATGACAGCGGTATGACAGGAAGCTAACTCAGGCGTAACGCCGTACTTTGTTTTAACGGATTGCACATCGTCAGTCACAATATCTTGAATGTTAAAGTTGTTTTTCTTTAAGTGTTCGACCCATTTTCCGCAACAACTACACGTTGGACTTCTATGCACAACGATCTCTACGGATGAAGGCCCCTTCTGGGAATCTTCCGGCCAAGCAACAGTTGCGTAACACGTTAGTATGATTATGAATAACGATTTCAGGTTCATGCAACCGCCTTATATAAGTAAAAAAGTTTTCACGCTAATTATACCCTTTGACTATCGATGATAGACAGGACTGTATTGATGGACGGCGTTAACCATGGCTTCAACATGTCTGGGATTAATATCGGGCAATATGCCGTGGCCTAGATTGAAAACATGGCCTGAGCCCTTGCCGAATTTTTCTAAAATAGCTTTTACTTTCTCAACGATAAATTCAGGTTGCGCATACAATGCGACCGGATCCATGTTGCCTTGAAGCGCAACCCGGCTGCCTACCTGCAAACGCGCTTTATGAATGTCGGTTTGCCAATCTAGTCCTAACGCATCGTAGCCCGCATCCAGCATAGCTTCTAGCCATTGTCCCCCGCCTTTGGTAAATAAAATGGCGGGGACGGTGTTTCCATCCTTGCCGGTATTTGCTAATAAAGCTTTCACTTGTTTAGCGTACTGCAATGAGAACTCGCAATAATCCTCGGTAGTTAACATACCGCCCCAAGTATCGAACAACATGATCGCCTGCGCGCCCGCTTCAATTTGTGCATTCAAATAAGCGGCAACCGATTGCGCCAATTTGTCTAATAAACTATGCAAATAATTGGGTTGTTCGTACATGAGGCTTTTTGCTTTTTGAAAATTTTTGCTGCTTCCGCCTTCGATCATATAAGTTGCTAACGTCCATGGGCTACCGGAAAACCCAATGAGCGGAACGCTGCCGTTAAGATGTTGACGGATTAATTTAACCGCATCGGTAACATAGCGCAATTCAGTGTTAGGGTCTGGTATGGGAAGTTTTTTGATATCCGAAACAGACTGAATAGGGTGCTTGAATTTTGGCCCCTCGCCTTCCGTGAAATATAAGCCTAAACCCATTGCATCGGGAATGGTTAAAATGTCGGAAAATAAAATTGCCGCATCGAAACGAAACCGCCGCAAAGGCTGCAAAGTTACTTCGCACGCCAACTCCGGATTAGTGCATAAATTCATGAAACTGCCCGCTTGCTCGCGTACAGCCCTGTACTCCGGCAAGTAGCGCCCCGCTTGCCGCATCATCCAAACCGGAGTCCGGTCAACGGGCTGGCGCAGTAAGGCCCTTATTAGCAGATCGTTTTTAAGTTGTGTCATGTCGTCTTAAGGCGAGGGCGTACCGATGGCTACGGATTCGGGCAATTCTTTTTGTACAGCTTCGATGTTGCGCCGCCAAAATTTTTGCAATTCTTTAGGTAGTTTTTGGGCTTCAATGCCCGCTTCTTCGGGAGTTGAAAACGAGCCGAACAATAAAATAAACCGATCTCTGCCTCGTTTAGAGTGCGTTTTTACAACTTTTAAATGTTGTCCTAATTCTTGATGATACCGTTGTACGACTTCATTAATAGACTCAAGTTTAGGCAAGGCCATTAATTGCAACGTTGAGTTCGTCACGGGCTGGTTTTTTAACCAGCGGCCGCCGTCATCTAAGGCTTGCAAATGCACGATTTGATCTGCCGGCTTGAATTCGTCATTTGTTTTATTTTCTTCCTGGACGTTATCGGTTGCTGCTTGATCAAGCGCTTTGTCCGGTTGTTTCAATTCTAACGGTATTACTATGGTTTCTTTAGGAAATGCGCTGTCGTCCGCTATCTTATGACGACGGGGATCGTCAATTACATCATTTCTAACCGTGGCGATCTCCGTCCGGGTCGTATTTTCAGGCTGTAGCCCCGCCTGCAGAGATTGTGTATTTTCTTTCGGTGATTGGTTATCGTGCCGAGCAGCGCTACTCGAAGGCTCATCGCTCTGTTTATTCTCATTCTTATTAAATACCCATAACGTACGTTCGCTTTCCGGTTTTGCACTCCACCATTGCACCGCTAGAGCGAGGAGTATTAATCCGGCTGCGGCTGCCACTAAACTCATAGAAAAATAATCCGCCACACTTTTTTTAGGCTCGGGAAAGTAATTGACTATATTACCGGGTATCCCGTGAGTTTCGCGGTACAACTCGGATACTGTATTATCGCTGATCGTATTGAACTGCACACGAGGATTAGGTAAAGACGACAGATACTCTAAAAAGTCGCCGCACTGCAACTCAGTCAAAGGAGGCACTTCAATTTGATAGCAATTATCAATGGCCGGATCCGAACCGTTCTTTATAGATAATTCATTTTGGTTTAAGGCAAAAATCATCCTTACAGCCGGTCTGCCATCACCGAAAGCCAGCAATTCTTCAAGCAATCCAGGCGCTAATTGACCGGCGCCATCAATGGTTAACACAAGCTTGAAGTCGTTTACCGCCAATCTATCAAAGGCATTCGATAATGATCTAAACGCTAAATCCGGCATCGCTCGCGAGATTGATTGACTCAATGCTTCTTGAATTTTTTCAAGCGTTAAACCCATGTTTCCTTGAATTGCACACAGAATCCAAGTTGTCTGAATGTTTTCTTGAAAATGCTTGAGCAAATAGGATTTACCAACTCCCTCCGGCCCGCAAACGATAACCGGGCGAGCCAAATTGGCAATAAGGTGGTTCAACAATTCAAGTTTTTCCATGCGTTCCCGTGTAATTAACGGGTAACTTGAATCCATCGCAACCTTACGGGTTTGATTTGGTTTTTTCACAAGTATTCTAAAAAATTAATGGTTATAATTTTCTAAAGTCGAATGCAGTAATTTTGGGTCAACTCCGATAGGCAATGTAGCACACCCTATATTTTTTAGCAGGATTAACCTTATTTCGCCATCCATATTTTTTTTATCCACGGACATTAGTTGAATTA
Organism: Methylococcaceae bacterium UBA7658; assembly: GCA_002483425.1. Lineage (GTDB taxonomy): Bacteria > Pseudomonadota > Gammaproteobacteria > Methylococcales > Methylomonadaceae > Methyloglobulus. The sequence goes on along the minus strand of DLHW01000014.1, from coordinate 181,011 downwards.
ATTGGTCCGAAGTTAAGTTTTTTGGGGGTATGACTGGCAAATTCGCCCGCTTGCATAACATAATTATTCTGTCCACGTCATTATTCGCCAACCAGCCCATCCGTCTTGACAAATCGGCTGCTAGACATAGCCCAATAGCGACCGCCTCGCCATGTAAAATTTCGCCATAACCCGCGCCGGTTTCAATAGCATGACCGAACGTATGCCCGAGATTTAATGTCGCGCGCACACTTGCTTCTGTTTCATCCTCCTCAACCACTTCCGCTTTATTCCGGCACGAACGTTCTATAACGTACGCCAAGGCTTCCTGATCTTTATCCAGAACATGTTGAATGTTAACTTCCAGCCAAGTAAAAAACTCAAGATCGCGTATTAAACCGTATTTGATCACTTCGGCCAAACCGGCCGATAGCTGTCTTTTATCTAAGCTACCTAGAACAAGCGTGTCGGCCAATACGCATTGGGGCTGATAAAACGCCCCAATCATATTTTTTCCCAAAGGATGATTGACGCCGGTTTTTCCACCTACGGACGAATCGACTTGGGCAAGCAGAGTTGTGGGCACCTGAATAAAAGGTATGCCGCGCTGATAACACGCAGCGGCAAAGCCGCCCATATCGCCGGTAACGCCGCCGCCTAACGCAATTAACGTCGCATTGCGGCCAAATTTATTGAGTAAACAGGCATCAAAAATTTGATTCAATACTTCCAGATTTTTAAATTGTTCGCCATCGGGAAGAATAACACTGACGGCCTGATAACCTTCAAGCTGTTGTAAAACTTTATCCAGGTATAACGGCGCTACCGTATCGTTCGTTACCACCAATACTTGCCGGCCTTTTATGTGTTTTCTATAGAGCGCCGGATCGCTGATGACCGATGCGCCGATATAGATCGGATAGCTGCGCTGCCCCAGCTCGATTTGGACTATTTTCATTTAAAGCTTTCCGGATTAACGGCCTTATATTCTTCTAAGATCCGGTTTACCACCGATTTACTTTTGTGGATTCCGGTGTCTATCTTGAAGTCGGCGCATGATAAATACAAGGGTTGTCTTTGTTCAAACAATTCTTTTAACCGTTCTCTCGGGTTCTCGGTTCTTAACAGCGGCCGCTGAGTGTCTCTTCGGGTGCGTTCCAGTATTCTGTCAACAGAACACTGTAAATAGACGACATAGCCGTTTTCTTTNNCGTAAGATAGCCCCACCCCCGGTCGCAAGAACAATGCCTTTTAATTGGGTCAGCTTTTCGATCATTTTCTGTTCGCGGTCTCTAAAGCCTTCTTCGCCTTCGAATTCAAAAATGGTTGGAATATCGACGCCGGTATTATCTTCTATAGCTTTATCGCTATCGTAAAAAGGCAACTTCAATGCTTTTGCCAACTGCCTTCCTATGGTTGTCTTGCCAGCTCCCATAAGACCTATCAAATAGATGTTCTCCGATGTCATTTCCAGGTCGAGAGCAATATATATAATAATTAAAAAAGGGGGCATTATGCCCCCTTTTTGCTACAAGTTGAAGCGGTCAATTGGATGCGACATTATCCTTAACGATTTTCGGCGTCACGAAAATGAGCAACTCTGTTTTATCGTCTTGCTTCACGTTTCTTTTGAATAAAAAGCCGACACCGGGCAAATCACCGAAAAACGGGACTTTGTTGACGTTGTCATTAAAGGTTTGTTCAAAGATACCGCCCAGAACGACGGTTTCACCGTCCATGACATGAACATTGGTTTCAAGCTGTCTCGTATCGATCGCAACACCGTCGACGGACGCCGATCCAGGCGCATCCTTGGAAACTTTTAATGTCATCACAACACTACCGCTTGGGGTAATTTGCGGGGTTACATCGAGCGTTAACGTTGCATCCTTATATTCAACAGAGAACGCTCCCTGGCCTTGTTGAACACGGTAAGGAATTTGGGTGCCTTGTTTAATGACCGCCTGACAACGGTCGGAAGTCAATACTCTAGGGTTAGAGAGCAATTCACCCTGATTATTGTTCTGCAAGGCTTGCAGTTCAAGGTTCAACACGTAATCCGCCGCGCGCACCAGCGTCATACCCAAAGCGCCGTAGGGCGAGGCCAAGCCGAGTTCGACCATCTGGCTGGATAACTCGCCTATTTTGCCCTCATCATCGGGTTCGGCATTTTCATTGCCCCTGGTGCCGGTTCCGCCTATAGCAAATGATTTACCGGAACCGAGACCGGATTGTTTGCCGACCCCGAAACGAACCCCCAATTGTTTAGCAAATTGCGTACTCGCGGTCGCTATCCTCACCTCAATCATGACTTGGCGAACCGGAACGTCCAATCGTCGAATCAGCTTTTTAGCTTCGTCTAGCCGCTTAGCGGTTTCCCGGACGATTAATGTATTCGTTCTGGCATCCACAACCGCCGAGCCGCGGCTCGAAAGTATTCTGAATTTGTCGTTTTCCGGATTGACGCCGCTGCCTTGCCCGCCGCTTTGACCCGCATTAGCCCCCCCTGCCGAACCGCTGCCGCCGGCTCCGCCGCTTGAACCTGAGCCGCCGGAGCTAGAGCCTGATGACTTACTAGGACCGCAACTGCCGAAAGCTCCGGTATCCCTGCCATTTAACAAATTTCTAAAGTTTTCAGCCCGGGAATAATTGATCCTTATATATTCGGTTACCAACGGCTCCAACTGTTCGACAACCGCTTCGGTAGCTTGCTGTTTTTCTTTGTATTCTTTAATCTTACCGACCGGCGCCACCAAAATAACGTTACCCGACTCGAATTTCTCAAGTCCTTTGGTCATCATGATGAAGTCCAAGGCTTCATCCCACGGAACGTCGTCCATCTTTAAGGTGATGGTACCGGCTACTTCGTCCCCGGCTACCACGTTCTGTCCGGTAAATTCAGCTAAAATCGCGATCACACTGCGGATATCGATATCCTGAAAATTTAAGGATAACCGATCACCTTTATATTTTTCCCGTTTGCTTTCAAGCACTTCTTTTTCTTCTGGCGTCAGAGGCCGAAATTCGACGGTCAGCAAACCTTCGGATTGAAATAAGGAATAATCGTATAAACTGTTCTGCATCCCCGCCGTAATCGTCGTTTCCCGGCTCGACGAAGTCGATGCTATGGTTTTTACCGGCGTAGCGAATTCGGAAACATCCAATCGTTTCGATAAACTATCGGGCAAGCGGGTGTTAATAAAGCTGATGACAACGTTTCCGCCTTCTTCTCGCGTATTGACGATGGTGTCGGGATTCGCGAGCGAAACTAATATTCTGCCCTCGCCGTTTTCACCGCGCTTAAAATCAATCCCTCTAATTCCTTGTTCCGGTATAAGCCCGGCGGCCACGGAAGAAGGCGTCGATTTGCGGATGTAAGGTTTATTCGACAACGGCATTGCGGAGACCGCAGGGACGCTGTGCGCTCTTGGATTGGTGTTTGCCGTCGGCATGGCGCCAGCCGAACGCGAATTGGATAAAGACAACAACACCTTATTGCCGTCGATTTTAGTATCGAACGTTGTCGGTTCGATAAGATTGATGACCACTCGCACCCGGTCGGCTGCTTCCGCAACATAAATGCTGCTTACAGCACCTTGATTGATCGGAAACATTTTTTTCTCAAGACCGTTCGACACCCCTGGAAAATCTAAAGCTATGCGGGCGGGATTGTCGGTTTGAAATATCTTAGGCGTAATTGCCGAACCGTTAAGCTCCATCTGAACCTGTAACTTATCACCGCCTAAAGACGCCACGTCAATTCCGGATATAGCGAGTCCTGCTGCATTAAGTGATTGGATTTGAATGAAAAAAATCATACCCAAAATAACATAGGCAAGTTTAGATCGCGTCATTGTGCCCCACATACCATTACCCTGTTTATTATTCATTTATTACCCTCAAAATCACTCAGTTAACGCTAATGAAGTTTGCTGTTCGCGCCAAGTGCCCGGCTTGTCTGGAACAATTTCCATTAATTCAATCTTATCGGTTAGTATGCGGATTATTTTTCCGTAATTTTTTCCCATGTAATTTCCCACTTGTACGCGGTAAATCGTTTTATCGCTGGCTTTCACTAAGCCCCAAAGATTAGATTTCATTGTCACCGTGCCTACCATTCTTAAACTATCCAGGGGAAACGCTTCCAACTCTTCTTTCCGCCTCGAGGTATCGGGTCTAATTCCATTGCCAATCGACACTAAAGCTTCTTCAGCCGCTTCGGAATCTCCGATGGCTTTAAACGGGTCGCGCAGTCCTTCCGGTTTGAAAACAAACGGTTCAACCGGTTTAATTTCAGGCAAGGATTCGATAGTTCCCCTCGGCCTCGCTTTAACATCCGACATATATTTCTGTAAATCGGCAAAGCCTTCTTCGCTGCAACCGGACAAATGCAGCAACAGACACAATCCGGCCGTTAAAACAAGCAACCGTTGAAGGGACGTCCGAAAAAAGTCTTGGTAATTAGCCATCACTACTTTTTCCCCCTTACACGCTTATCGCCAGGTTTTGCTGTTACCGCTATTTTTTCATTATACGTTTTGACCGTGGCATCCATGATCATTGCGTTTTCCTCGTCTCCCTTGGCGCTTATTGGAACAATTTTTACATCATGAACCGTTACGATACGCGGCAACGCCGCTAACCCGCTAACAAAGAGACTTAATTCTTCGTATTTACCGGTAACTTGTATCGCAATGGGAAGTTCCGAATAAAACTCTTTAGGTATTGGAGCCGACGGCTTGAATAGCCTAAACTCCAATCCGCTAGCCAAACCGGTTTGAGAAATATCAATTAACAAACTGGCCACCTCCTCCTCGGTGGGCATCTGTTTAATCATGATCGAAAGCGAGGTTTCGATTTGAGCTAACTGGTCGCGATAATCTTGTAAATTAGCGACTTTTTTTTGCTTACCTTCAAATTCGGTTTTTAAGTCAATTTCTTTCTTTTCCAGCGCGCTCAATTCGTCTATTTGACCGAGGGTGTCCCAATAAACCCCCGCACCAGCAACCATTAGGCAAACCAGAACAACGGCTAACGCTTTAATAGGAACCGGCCATGTCCCCGAGGCATTGATGTCCCAATTTATTTCAGACAAGTTCATCGTTTTGCCACCTCTTTTTCAGGTTCTGTTGTTTTTTTACCGAGTTGCGCTCTTAACACAAAGTCGCTATTTTGCTCGACATTGGTTTTACCGGGCGATTTAATAACATCAAGTTTAGGCGTCTTGAGCCACTCGGAAGCTTCAACAGATCGCATAAAGGCTGAAACGCGCGCATTGGATTGAGTCTTACCTTCAAAAATTAGATTTGCGCCGGCTTGAGTAAACTTAGTTAAAAAAACTCCATCTGGCGTTGTTCTCGGAATTTCGTCAAATAAATGAACAATCTCGGGACGGCTTTCCTGAAGTTTTTGGACTAGATCGATTTTAGCCAGCAACTTACTTTTCTTCTCTCCGATGCTTTTTACTTCAACGATTTTTTCATCTAATCTAGCGATTTCGTCTTGCAGTAATTTGTTTCTTTGGGTTTGGTAATCTTTAAGTCCTGCCATATAAAGATGAACTAAACCTAAAGCGAGCACGGTTGATAATGCCGACAAGCCCAACAAAGATAAAAATTCTTTCTTCTTTTGTTGCCGTTGTTCTTCACGCCAAGGTAATAGATTAATTCTTGCCATTAATCGAAGCTCCTTAAAGCCAAACCGCAGGCTAACATCAAAGCCGGCGCATCGGCGCTCAAGCTTTGAGGTTTCACTTTATTAGAAAGCGCCATACTAATAAAAGGATTAGCGATATAAGCCGTCATACCTAAGCTTTGCTCAACCAGACTATCGATACCAGGAATGGCAGCGCAACCGCCTGCCAAAACAATGCCATCGACGCTTCTATTAGCGCTGGACGAAATAAAAAACTGCATTGACCTCGATATTTGCTGAACCATTGCTTTCTTAAAAGGTTCTAGCACATCAACATTATAACTTTCCGGCAACCCGCCCCGTTTTTTGGCTAAGCCCGCTTCTTCGTACGAAAAACCGTACCGGCGCTGGATTTCTTCGGTCAATTGTTTTCCGCCGAAACCTTGTTCGCGAGTATAAACAGTCCTTCCATCGTGGACTATGTTGAGAGTAGCCATGGTAGCGCCCACGTCCGCGACCGCGTAAGTTTTTCCTTCTGTGGCGCCCTCCAGTTGATCGGTGAGTAAGACAAAGGCGTTTTCGATTGCAAACGCCTCTACATCCACAATTTTTGTTTTTAAACCTGCTTTTGCCAAGGCTTCCACCCGGTCGTTAACATTTTCTTTCCGTGACGCGACTAAAAGAACGTCCAGCATCTGCGGATTTGTTTCGTTCTGTTTCTGAACCTCGAAGTCAAGATTGACTTCATCCAATGAATAAGGCACGTATTGAGAAGCTTCATCCAACACATGGTCTTCAATTTCTTCTTCGGCCAACGCTGCGGGAATTGTAATAACTTTGGACATGACAGCAGAACCCGAAACAGCCACGCACGCTTGGCGGAGCCTGGTTCCAGACTGCTTAACCGCTAATTTTATGGCGTCCGCAATGGTGTCTATATTGGCGATGTTTTTATCAACAAAAGCATCTTGCGGTAAAGGCGCCACTGAATAGCTTTCAACGCGATAACGGACCCCCACCTTGCTTAACTCCAGTAACTTCACAGCCGCGGTGCTAATATCCAAACCCAGCACCGAATTCTGTTTCTGATTAAACCAGATCATGAAAAACCCTTATTGTTTGTCATTAATGTTATATCCCGCATTAGATTGTTAGCATAATATCATCAAAGCAATCGAAATATTCATTCGCAAAAGTATAGTAGTCTTTTAAATTTTAATGCTAAAAAATATTCAATTTATTTGTTTATTTCGTTACTCTATACTCAGTATCCTGAATTTAATAGTTCATCGGAACGATACTACATTACCAAACCGTTTTCATTTTTTGGAACCGGTAAATACTTGACCAGGATAATTTGTGTCGATAACAACGCAACACGGCGGCATTCTGAAATGGTTTGCAATTTTCTTTCTTGCGCTATTGATAAGCGTAACTGTCGCTAGTTACATCATGTACAATCGGATCGCTTCGGATTTACCCGACATTCGAACCTTACACAATGTCCGTTACGAAGTTCCTCTCAGTGTTTTTAGCAAAGACAATCAACTCATCGCTCAATTCGGTGGTAATAAACGCATCCCGGTAAAAATCGAAGACGTTCCGGATCGACTCATTAATGCTTTTTTAGCTTCCGAGGACGATAGCTTTTTCGAGCATCCCGGCATCGATTTCAAAGGATTAGTTCGCGCTGGCTTCCAGTTAATCTTGACCGGCAAGAAAAAACAAGGCGGCAGCACCATCACGATGCAAGTTACCCGGAACTTTCTGCTGTCGAGCGAAAAAACATTCACTCGCAAATTGAAAGAAATTATTCTTGCATTAAAAATTGAGCAAGAATATTCCAAAGAAAAAATTCTTGAACTCTACCTCAATCAAATTTACATGGGCCACAGCGCCTACGGCGTAGTAGCTGCAGCCCAGACTTATTACGGCAAAGCGCTTGACGAATTAACATTAGCCGAACAGGCGATGATCGCTGGCTTGCCGAAAGCGCCTTCATCCTATAACCCTATTACCGATGAAACCCGAGCTATCGAACGCCGTAACTATGTTCTGCAAAGAATGTTCGAACTCTACTATATCGGCCAGGAGGAATATCTAACTGCCGCACAGCAGCCTTCGACAGCTAAACTCCAATACAATTATTCCGACATTTCCGCGCCTTTTGTCGCTGAAATGGCAAGACAATACATACATGATAAGTATGGAGAAGAAGCTTATACCACGGGACTTAAAGTATACACCACGGTCGATCCTGTCTTGCAAAACGCTGCCGAACAAGCGCTTTGGGAGGCTTTACACACCTATGACGAACGTCACGGCTTTCGGCCTGCGGCTCAAGAAAACGCCAACAAGAGCGGGTTTGACAAAAACTATCCGGTAATCGGCGACACGCTAGCCGCCACGGTTGAAAGCCTTAATAATAAAGCAATCAAAGCAAAGCTTTATACCGGCGTTCCAATAGAGATTTCTTGGGATAAAGCGAAATGGGGAGGCGTCAAGGCAAGAAAATACATTAAACCGGACAGCCCGATACGCGTCAGACAATCAAAAAAGGGCGACTGGCTGCTAACCCAAATTCCTGAGGTCGAAGGTGCGTTTGTGTCTTTAAATCCCACTGACGGGGCAATTTTATCTCTTGCCGGCGGCTTCGATTTTAAATTAAATAAATTTAACCGGGCGACCCAAGCAAAAAGACAACCCGGCTCGGGCTTTAAACCCGTCATTTACACAGCCGCTCTCGAAGACGGTTATACGGCCGCAAGCATGATAAACGACGCGCCAATATCGGTATTCGATCCCAGCATGGGCCGCATGTGGAAACCGGAGAACTCAACCAAAAAGTTTTATGGCCCTACCAGTGTTAGAAAAGCCCTCACTTATTCAAGAAATATTGTAGCGATTCAATTATTAAAAGGCGTCGGGATTGCCAAAGGAGTTGCTACCGGCGTACGCTTTGGCTTCAATAAAGAACAATTGCCGCCCGGACTTTCCCTTGCCTTAGGTAGCGGCTACGCCTCGCCATTACAGATGTCAAGAATGTATTCGGTTTTTGCGAACGGCGGCTTCCTTATCGACCCATACTTTATCGAACGCATTGAAAACCATGAAGGGCAAATTATCTTTCAAACAAACCCTAAAATAGCGTGTTCAAATTGCAGCAAAACTCAAGAGTCCGAAAAAAACCTAGCACCGAGAATCATTTCTCCGGGAATTAATTTCATTATGAACTCCATGATGCGAGATGTCATAAAAATGGGCACTGCTACCGATGCCCGCGCATTAGGCAGAAGCGACATCGCAGGCAAAACCGGAACAACTAACGACCAGCGCGACGCTTGGTTTAATGGGTTTACACCAACCCAAGTTGCTTCCGCCTGGGTTGGCTTTGATAATTTTAAACCGCTAGGTCATTACGAGACAGGCGGCGTTGCTGCCTTACCTATGTGGATAAAATATATGCGTACAGCCTTAAAAAACACACCAGTCGCCGCCTTTAAAGCGCCCAACGATGTTTATAAAAAGGGAGCCGAATACATTCAAAAGGGAGTCACGCTAAAGAAATTAGCGCCCATTCCTGCAACCAAAACCGCCTCTAACAAAAAGGCTGCAACGGAAACCGCAAAGCAACTGAAACAAGAAAAAGCCATAAAAGAGAAACCCATAGAAGCGCTGTTTTAAAACTTAAATTATTAAGCTTGAAATAGCGCCCTAGTGGACTTTCGGTAATTTTTTAGCATTGCCGAACAAACACGGCAACAGCGGACCTAAACAGGCTTTCCTGAGCAGGAAAATGGCGATTTATTTAAAAGCCTATTATTATTTGCCGTATTTTTTAAGGAATTTATCGACCCGGCCCGCAGTATCTACCACACGTTGTTTGCCGGTATAGAAAGGATGACATGCCGAACAGACTTCTATCTGTAAATCTTTCGTAAGAACTGAACCTGTAGTGAACGAATTACCGCAACCGCAAGTAACATTGATTTGTTTATATTGTGGATGAATCTCTGGTTTCATAAGCTATCGCCGGTATTAAAAAATTTATCTATCATTAAAATTTAACAGATTATGATACGATTTTTGGGCATTAACCGCAAGACCACAATGAATATTAGCGGCAATACCCTCAATTCACGCTTCATCCGCCTGCCAAGGCGCAACTTTTATCAACAGCATCATACCTGGAACGGCCAAGCAAAAACAAAGCAAAAAGAAGCTTTTCCATCCTAACGCCTCCGCTAAAAAACCCGTCGCAGCATTAGCAAATGTCCGCGGCACGGCCGCCAGACTGGTAAATAGGGCGAATTGCGTTGCGGTATACAGAGGATGGGTTGCCCGCGCTATAAAAGCGACAAACGCGGCAGTACCTAAACCGACGCCCAACGCCTCAAAACCGATCACCACGGCAAGCCAAACTAGACTGTGTCCGGCTTGAGCTAGCCAGGCAAATCCTAAGATTGCACCCATTTGAATAACGCCAAACACCCATAATGAGCGATTAATACCGAGCTTTATCATCCACACGCCGCCCAATAAACCGCCGATCACGCTAGGCCATAAGCCCGCATTCTTGGCAACCAAACCAATCTCGGTCTTGCTGAATCCCAGGTCCAGATAGAACGGCGTAGCCAAAGCGGTTGCCATGCTATCGCCTAGCTTATAGAAAAAAATAAACGCTAAAATGAGCAATCCAGACTGTAAGCCACGACTCCGGAATTCCTCAAAGGGCTCGACAACAGCCGCTTTTAAAGTTTTAGGCGCGCCTTGAAGCCGAGGTTCTGCGACCAACAGTGTCATAATAATACCGGGCAACATGAATAATGCGGTAATAAAATACACCGCATTCCACGGCAAACGGTCCGCAAGCACTAACGACAATGCCCCTGGCACTAATCCAGCAATCTTATACGCATTAACATGAACAACATTGCCGAGCCCCAATTCATGATCGGGTAATAATTCGCGCCGGTACGCATCCAAAACAATATCTTGCGACGCGCTAAAGAAAGCGACGGTAATCGCTAACCACGCAACTCCCCACAGGTCGTATTGCGGCTGAAGATAACCCAACACCGGAATAGTCAGCAATAAGGCGATTTGAGTAATCAATAACCAGCCGCGACGCCTTCCCATAGGCGGAATATAGCGGTCAAAAAGCGGTGCCCACAAAAATTTCCACGTAAACGGCAATTGGATTAGTGCAAACAAACCGATCGACTTCAAATCGGCGCCTTCGCTACGCAACCATGCCGGCAACAAGGTTATCAATATGTAAAGCGGCAATCCCGAACTAAAGCCCGTAAAGATGCAAATTAGCATACGCCGGTTTAAAAAGGCCTCTTTAATACCTAGTCTTTCCGCCATCTCAGCTCTAAGATTGAAAAACGCAAAAGGGATCTTATCTGTCTACATGCACTGAGTATACTTTTTCCGAAATACAGCGTGATCGATTCGACAGAAATTTAACGAGAGCGAACTGAATTTACTCTCGTTTTATTGCACACACTTAAAGTTTATTACGCATTAATCATGTAATGGACCACGATACTGCCGATGTAACCGGCGGCAATCGCCGGCGTCCATTTTAAGTGACTAAAGAACGTATACTTATGATTCGACTGCCCCATCAATGCTACGCCTGCCGCCGAACCGACCGACAACAACGACCCACCCACACCCGCGGTTAACGTAACCAGTAGCCATTGATATAAATCCATGTCCAAATTCATGTTCAAAACCGCAAACATGACTGGAATGTTATCGACAACGGCGGAGATCAGACCGACCAGTATATTAGCTGTTGTTGCGCCGAGCGTGTCATACATAGCAGCGGACATCAATTCCAAATAACCGATATAACCTAAACCGCCGACCGCAAACACCACACCAAAGAAAAATAGCAAGGTATCCCATTCGGCATTGCGGACATGGTCGAATAAATAAAAACGTTTTTCGCCTTCAACGGTAATATTTACTTTCAGATAGTACCCGAACAGCATTAGCACGGATAAACCGACCATCATACCCATGAAAGGCGGCAAATGCAGCATTTGCTTAAAACTGACCGCAGCGGCAATAGTAGCTAGGAACATAACGCAAATGGTAATTGCACCCTTTTTTAACTGGACGGGTGCTTCATTCGTAACTTTCGGCTGCTCATCAGGCAGGGCAAAATACATGATTGCAGCGGGTACGCCGTAGTTGACTGCCGAAGGAATGAATAGCTTAAAGAAGTCGAAAAATTCCGCATATTCCGCCTGCCACACCATCAAGGTGGTAATGTCGCCGAACGGACAGAACGCACCGCCAGCATTTGCAGCCACTACGAGATTAACAAAACCCATACTAAGAAATTTTTCGTTATCGGAACCCACTGCCGACACCACTGCGCCGATCAACAACGCTGAAGTCAAATTATCGGCAACCGACGAAAGGAAAAAGGTAGTAACACCCGTAATCAAAAATAGTTTACGGTAACCGAACTGCTTTCTTACCAAATACGACCGCAATGCCTCGAACACGTTGCGTTCCGCCATTGCATTGATGTAAGTCATTGCCACCAGCAAGAACAGCATCAGTTCGGCATACTCTTTAAGATTGTATTCAAACGCCTTGTGCAGATCTTCGGTGGAAACGCCTGCTTCTTGCGCGAGAATAGCTGCGTGCGCCCAAATGATTCCGCCCGCCAGGATTACCGGCTTTGATTTGCTTAAGTGCGTGAACTCTTCGGTCATCACCAAGGCATAAGCAATGATGAAGATCAACACAGTGTAAATTCCCCGCTGGGTTCCCGTTAAGCCCAGATTTTCATAATCAGCCGCCATCACCAACTCAGGCAGCAGCAACGCCACTAAAAACACGAATAAATATCGCACCACAATCCCCTATCTTCTCTTAGTTATAATGAAATGACAATAATTAAAAATTCAAACTATTTATAGTAACATTTTCCAATAATTTTTGTCATTTTAAGACGCTCAGTATATTATTGAACGTATTTGCCGCAGGGCTGATGACCGTATAAATTCTTCACTATGTATCAGTACAACGAAATAGACCAAAAACTTGTTGACGAACGGGTCGCCCAATTCAGGCGGCAAACCGAGCGGTTTTTGAAAGGCGAACTTAGCGCCGACCAGTTCCGGCCATTGCGCCTTAGAAATGGCCTTTATATTCAAACCCATGCTCCTATGTTAAGGATTGCGGGGCCTTACGGCTTGTTGAATTCAACGCAATTTAGAAAGTTAGCGCATATTGCCCGTAAGTATGACAAGGGCTATTGCCACTTCACCACCCGGCAGAACATCCAATTCAATTGGCCGAAATTGGAAGAAGTGCCCGATATTCTTGCCGAATTGGCTAGCGTTCAAATGCATGCGATTCAAACCAGCGGCAACTGTATGCGCAACACGACCAGCGACCATTTAGCCGGTGTATGTTTGGATGAAATCGAAGATCCCCGCCCCTATTGCGAAATCATCCGGCAATGGACGACTCTGCACCCGGAATTCGATTACCTGCCGCGCAAATTCAAAATTGCCGTCAGCGGCGCCATAAACGACCGTGCGGCCACCCAGTTGCACGACATCGGCGTCCACATCGTCAGGAACGAAGCGGGAGAAACCGGCTTCAGAATTTTGGCAGGCGGTGGTTTGGGGCGGACGCCGATGATCGGGCATGTCATCCGCCCTTTTCTGGAAAAGAAATATCTACTTTCTTACTTGGAAGCTATCCTGCGGATTTATAACCTTTATGGCCGCCGGGACAATAAATATAAGGCCCGCATCAAGATCCTGATCAAAGAAACCGGCTTGGAGGAATTCACCCGGCAAGTCGAAGAAGAATGGCGGCTAACGAAAGAGTCGCTCATTCTGACCGAGGAACGGATTAACACAATTAAAGCATTTTTTACTCCGCCTCCTTACGACGAAATCGCAGACCGCGACGAATCTTTCACCCAACATCTGCAAAATAATCCGGCATTCGCCACTTGGTTCAAATACAACACCGCCGATCATAAAGTTTCCGGGTATCGCGCCGTATTCTTATCGCTGAAAGCCCCCGATGTACCGCCCGGCGATATGACGGACGCGGAACTCGATGCCGTAGCCGATCTTGCAGACAGCTATAATTTCGGGGAAATCCGGGTCACGCACCGGCAAAACCTAGTGTTTGCCGATGTTAAACACGCCGATTTATTTTCACTCTGGCAAAAACTATCCGAATTAAAACTGGCTACGCCGAACGTCGGCATGGTAACCGACATTATTTGCTGCCCGGGACTGGATTTTTGTTCGTTGGCAAACGCGGGTTCCATCGGCGTTGCCCGCGAAATCAACCAAGCGCTGGACGATATGGATTACATCCACGACATCGGTGAATTGAAAATCAACATGTCCGGCTGTATGAACGGTTGCGCCCACCAAAGCGTCGGTCATATTGGAATTCTAGGCGTCGATAAAAAAGGCACGGAATGGTATCAAATCACCCTGGGCGGATCTTCCGACAACGAAGCCGCTATCGGCGAACGGCTTGGCCCTGCCGTCGCCAAAAACGAAGTTACCAAAGCTATCACAACCATCCTTGATGTCTATGTCAAACAACGCCTTGAGGAAGAATCTTTCCTAGCCATGGTAAAACGCGTTGGAATCGACCCATTTAAAGAGCAAGTTTATGCAAATCATTAAAGACAACCTCATTATGAACGACACCTGGCGTTACATCCTGGACGACACCGGTATTGGCGAAGGCGACGTTATTGTTTCTTTATCGATATTGAAAGAAAGCGGCGAAACCTTACTCAACCGGAAAGGAAAACTAGGCATCCGTATTCTCCCGGATGACTCGGTGGCGTCTGTTGCCGGTTATTTACCGCATTTAACGCTTGTCGAACTGTATTTTCCGGAGCTTGCCGACGGACGCTTGTTCTCACATGCTTGGTTATTAAGGAACCGTTATCATTACCCAGGTGAAATCCGGGCAACGGGAGACTTTTTACCCGATCAGGTGTTTTATTTATCCCGCGTGGGCGTCAACTCGTTTCATCCAGAAAACACACAGGATTTATCGGCAACATTGGCAGGATTAAACGATTTTTCAGTTAACTATCAGCCATCTGTAAACTAGCGAAGCTGCATTTATCGACCGCTTAAATTCTACACGAATTCAAAAAGCGGAATAAAAAAACCCGGCCAATGCCGGGTTTTTTTAATGTTCATACCTACTGAAACGTCTTATTTATTCACTATGCTAATACCCTTTAATAAAGTCAAAGCCTGGTAAAGCGGATAATCTTTATACTCTTCGGCCTGTTTTGTCTTATCGCCTTCTCCCTCTGCCTGTTTTGCCGCTTTATCGCCGTTGCCGTTTTGTAAGTGATGCGACAAATCGGCTTCTTTGACCGGATTGAAATCTATTTTATCGAGCGACTCCAGCTTAACATTAGCTAATGCAATATCCGGCTCGATGCCTTCGGCCTGAATGGATCGTCCGGACGGCGTGTAATAACGCGCCGTTGTCAACTTCACGGCGGCGCCGTTACTGGTAGGCAATATTGTTTGCACCGAACCTTTCCCGAACGATTTTTCGCCCATAATGACCGCCCGCTTCTGGTCTTGCAGAGCACCGGCCACAATCTCGGAAGCCGAAGCCGAACCGGCGTTAATCAATACGACCATCGGCGCGCCATCGATCAAATCATCAGGGGAAGCATTAAAGCGCATTTCCGAATTCTCGATCCGCCCTTCGGTGTAAACTATCAAACCCGATTTTAAGAACGCATCGCTAACATCGACTGCCGCATTTAACACACCGCCGGGATTGTTTCTTAAGTCCAACACCAAACCTTTTAGCCGCCCGCCGTTTTCCTTTTTAAGATTGGCTAAACCCTCTTTAAGACTTTCACCCGTACCGGATTGAAAACTGCTGATCCTGACATAACCGTAATTTTTTTCCAAAATCCGGTTTTTAACGCTTTGTACTTTAATAACGGCCCGGATCAAAGTCATCTTGAGCGGCGCATCGGCGCCTTCACGGACCACGGTCAGTTCTATTTTACTGCCGGGCTCGCCGCGCATTGTTTTAACCGCATCCGCCAGCGACATGCCTTTTACAGGCTGATCGTCCAGTCTAATAATAAGGTCACCTGTTTTAATACCGGCTCGTTGCGCGGGGGTATCGTCGATGGGGGAAACAACCTTGATAAAGCCGTTTTCCATCGTCACTTCAATACCTAAACCGCCAAACTGACCGGTCGTGCCTTCCTTGAGTTCTTGATATTCCTCCGATACCAAATAGGCGGAATGGGGATCAAGGCCGGTTAACATACCCCGGATAGCGTCTTCCAATAGTTTTTTATCGGACACGGGTTCAACATAGTCCCGTTTGATCCGGCCAAAAATTTCCGTAAATGTTCGTAAATCCTCAAACGGTAGCGCCTCGGAATCAACGGCTGCATCAGTTTTGTTTTTTTCGGCAACGACACTGCCGCAGATGCCCATAAAAACACCCAACATAATCCCTAAAGATAAAACAAATAAAGTATTCTTTTTTAGCATGCGCCTTTCAACTCCGACCACCACAATATCTTTCTTGAATTTCATGCAACTTGACTACGATTAATTAAGTTGCCGCCAATGCAGCTTTGCTTACATTAGCCATAAAAATGTTCCGTTAATTCCGGCACCAAAGCAACGGATCAATTGGCTTTCCGTTCTTCCGTATTTCGAAATACAATCCCGGTTTTATACGACCGCCACTTTGACCAACCGAAGCGATCACTTCTCCCGCCTCAACATGATCGCCTTTATGCTTATAAACACTTTGGTTAAATGCATACAACGTCATAAACCCGTTATCGTGTTCCACTATAACCATCAAACCGTAACCTTTAAGTATTCCTGAATAAACCACTGTGCCTGTTGACACAGACTTTATTTCAGCGCCTTCCTTGGCATCGATCAAAACTCCTTTCCAATTGTTTTCTGAAATTGAATTTGCCGTCATCCCGGTTAATTTGCCTTTTACCGGCAAGGGCAACTTGCCTTTTAATGAAGCGAAATCACCCCCCAATTTTGGAAAGCCATCCTTAATTGAGGTTTCGCCAACCTCGAAACCCGTATTTTCGCCGGAGTGATCGGCAAGATCTTCTTCATTTTCCAAAGTTTGGATAAGCTTTATCAGCTTATGTTCACTTTCTTCCAGGAAATTTAACTGATCTTGCTCGGACGAAAAATCCCCCGTTAACCGGGCGATCAAACGATTCCGTTCATTTCTGGCTTCCGCAAGCGCGGTTTGCTCAGCTCTTTTTTGTCCCAGGTTTCTTTCCAAAGCTTCAGTTTCAGTCTTTTTTTGTTCGTCTAACTGATCTAAATATCTTACTGTTTGCTGAAGATTTACAAGCTTTTCCAGTCTCGATTTATTTAAATATTCATAATATACCATTATTCGGCTGGATAATGCTGGATCTTGTTGATTAAGCATCAATTTTAATTTTGATTGCTGACCCATCGCATAGGCGGCCCTTACTTGTCCGGATAATTCGGCCCCTAATTTGTCGATTTGCCCCTGGTAAGCGCCGATCTCTTTTCGAATCTTATCTAAACTCTGATTACCCTTCGCTATTTCCTGCTCGATTGACTTTAAAGAAGCCGAAACATCGCCATAGCGCTCATCGACTTGAGCTAATAACCCTAACAACTGATCTTTTTGCTGCTGTAAATGTTGGGCACCGGAATTATCCGATTCCGAACCGGTTTCCTCCCCGGTTTGACCTTCGTTTAACTCCTCTGAATTAACGGCATTAGCGCATAAGCTTAGCAGAAAACAGAAGACCAGCGTTTTCCCCATAATCCAAATTAGACGGGCGCAAGCAGCGATCTGCCCGTCATTTCGGCCGGTTGAGTCACGCCTAATATCGCCAACACCGTAGGAGCCAAATCCATTAAACTACCCCCGGAAGCCAATTTTCCCTCGCCGCCCACATAAATCAACGGCACCGGGTTGGTGCTATGCGCGGTTTGGATCTGACCATCTTCATCAACCATTTGTTCGATATTGCCGTGGTCGGCTGTTACCAGCATTTTACCGCCTACACTCTTAAGGGCGTCGACCACCCGTTGCAGGGACGCATCGATCGCTTCGACTGCTTTGATCGCCGCCGGAATAATACCGGTATGGCCGACCATGTCACCATTTGCGTAGTTGCAGACGATCACATCGTATTTGCCGCCAACGATGGCTTCGACCAAATGATCGGTGACTTCGGGCAAACTCATCTCGGGCTGCAAATCGTACGTCCTGACTTTGGGCGAGGGCACTAAAATCCTGTCTTCGCCTGGGAAGCTTGCATCCACCCCGCCATTGAGAAAAAAAGTCACATGCGCGTATTTTTCGGTTTCCGCCAGCCGCAATTGGGTCATGCCTATTGCGGACAAATATTCTCCCAAACTATTCCTAATATCGACTGACGGGAACGCCACCGGATAGGTGAAAGCTTCATGATATTCGGTTAAGGTTGCGTAAACACCCTGATGCGGGGCATGACCACGCTCGAAACCGGCGAAATCTGTATCGGTGAAGGCTTGGGATATTTCCCGCGCACGGTCGGCGCGGAAGTTCATAAATACGACCGAATCGTCCGTATCGAGCGTTACGGCTTGTTGGCCTACGCCGCCTGCAATAACCGAAGGCAGGACGAATTCGTCCGTTTCGCCACGGACGTAAGCCGCCGCCAACGCCGCCAAAGCCGAATCGAAGCGGTGTTCTGACTCGCCTTTGACGATCAAATTGTAAGCTTGTTGCACCCTGTCCCAGCGCTTGTCACGATCCATCGCATAAAACCGGCCGACAATCGATGCAATCCTGCCTGCACCTAACGCCTCGAATTTGGCATCCATTAAGGCGATGGAATCGGCGGCGCTTTTGGGCGGCACATCCCGTCCGTCCAAAAAGGCGTGCAAAAAGATCTTGTCCAAGCCTCTTTTTACGGCCAGTTCGGCCATTGCGGCAATTTGCGTTTCATGACTATGGACGCCGCCGGGCGATAACAAACCCATGATGTGCAAGGCTTTGCCTTTTGCCTTGGCGGCGTCGACCGCTTGGCATAGCACCGGATTAGTGAAAAAACTGCCATCCTTGATTGCGTCGTTTACTTTGGAGAAATCTTGCGGCACGTACCGTCCGGTGCCAATGTGGATATGGCCGACTTCCGAATTGCCCATTTGCCCATCCGGCAGGCCGACCACGGCGCCCGAACAATCGAGCAAAGTCATCGGATATTTTTTTTGCAACCCGTCCCAACACGGAGTATTAGCCATCGCGATGGCGTTATTTTCTTGCCCGGTGGAATAACCGAACCCATCCAGGATCAGCAATACAACAGGCTTTGGCCGATTCGACATCTTATTTTTTTCTCCAGATTTTTATACACACGGTCTTCGTTTAAACAGGACTTAAAACTTCGTTGCCTCACTTTCTATTACCGGAACTAATGAAAATAAGGTATCATTCGGCGCTAATCCGGTTTTGCAGATTGTGTAGAACGAGTCAATAGACACAAACGCTTACTATTATACTAAAATTAAAGCCCGCATGGGTTTCTAAAAAAACCGCGACGAACTCCAGAAGTGTTCTAACATCCATTAGAGAAAATCCCTTTACCCTTAAGTTATGCCAGAATCAGCATCAGTTACACCGGACCGTCTCATAGAATTTATTTTAAACCACTACATCTTGGCGCTCGCGCTGGTGGTGGTAACGTATCTTCTCATTCAAGAATTATTCGACGCGGCATTCAAGAAATTCGGATTTATTTCGCCGTTACTGGCGGTAACGAAAATGAACGACGGCAGCACCGTGGTTATCGATGTTCGTGAAAGCGATGAGTTTAATAAAGGCCATATCGAAGGTGCGATCAATTTCCCTTTGAGTAAAATAAGAGAGCATGCGTCTAGCTTGGATGCTTATAAAAACAACCCAGCCCTCATCGTCTGTCAAGACGGCGCGCGTTCGGCAACGGCCGGAAAACTAGCGACGAAATCGGGACTTAAAGACGTTTTTGTGATAACGGGCGGAATGCAAGCTTGGCAAGAAGATTACAAATTACCCATAAAAGTGAACCGCAAGCTTAAAACCGGCGTTTAAACTCAAACTTACAACAATGCGAGCTTGACTTAATCCTTTTGAAATCACATTTAAACAATTAATAAATCTATGGCGGAAGAGAACTTAACCCAAGAAAAACAATTTTCGATACAAAAGGTCTATACTAAAGACCTTTCTTTTGAAACTCCGAACGCGCCGAAAATCTTCCGGGAAAAATGGGAGCCGGTTGTCGACTTCAATCTCGGCACCAAAGTCGATAAGCTCGAAAATACCATATATGAAGTTACCTTGACTGTGACGATAACCGTCAAAAGCGGAGACCAAAACGCTTATCTTGTCGAGGTCAATCAAGCCGGAGTTTTTACTTTAGAAAATTTTACCGAACAAGAACTCGGCCCCATGCTAGGCAGTTTTTGCCCCAACATTCTGTTCCCCTACGCGCGCGAAGTCGTCTCAGACTTGATAACCAAAGGCGGCTTCCCCCAGCTATTGCTTGCGCCCGTCAACTTCGATGCGTTGTACGGCCAGCATCAGCAACAGATGCAACAACAAGCCGCCGGTTCTAAAACCATCAATTGATCTTATTTAACTTTTAATGAATCGAAGAATCAGCTTGCTTGGCGCCGGCTCTTGGGGCACGGCGTTAGCTTTGCTATTGGGTAAAAACAATTGCGAGGTAATGCTTTGGGGGCATGACGAAAACGAAATTTCGGCGCTCAATCGAGACAGGGAACATAAACAATTATTACCTGGCTTTGTTTTGCCTGAAAGCGTTCGATTAACGACATATATTACCGCCGCCGCCGATTTTAGCGACATTATCTTACTTGCAGTCCCCAGTCACGCATTTGCCGCAACCTTATCGAAGCTGAGAGCCGTATCAGCCCAGGACACAAAAAAAATAGCATGGGTTACCAAGGGATTTAATCCTCAAGACGGACGCTTATTACATCAAGTCGTTTCCGACATCTTTTCCCCAGATACTGCGTCCGCGATTCTATCCGGCCCGACTTTTGCCCGGGAAGTTGCTCAAAATCTACCCACCGCCATCACCATTGCGTCCGGGCAAGAGAAGTTTTCCCATCAACTGGCGGAATTATTTCATAGCGACCGGTTCAGAACCTACACAAGTTCGGATATTATCGGCGTGGAAGTCGGCGGCGCTGTTAAAAATGTTCTTGCCATTGCCGCGGGCATTGCCGACGGTTTGGGTTTCGGCGCCAATACCCGCGCCGCCTTAATCACACGCGGTCTTAGCGAAATAATACGTTTAGGCATTAAGCTTGGCGGTAAACAGGAAACATTTATAGGCTTGGCCGGCTTAGGCGACTTAGTGTTAACCTGCACCGATAATCAATCCAGAAACCGGCGCTTCGGTTTAGCCTTAGGTCAAGGTCAAACAAAATCCGATATTCTAAAATTAATCGGACAAGAAGTTGAGGGCATTTCCGCCGCCCAAGAAACGTTNNGCTAAACGTTACGATGTCGAAATGCCGATAGTCGAACAAACTTATAAGGTATTATATGAGAACTTGTCGCCATTGATGGCTGTGGAAAACTTACTGAACAGAGATCAAAAAGCGGAATTTTAACGTTGTGCAGGTAACCTATCACACCTAAATCGTTAAGACGGCGCAGTATAAAAATTAATAGGCCTTACAAAGCCCCGTAAGTAAAAACCGGAAACCCTTATTCCGGAGAATAGGCAAAGCTTCCGGTATCCCTAGCTTTTACGAGTCCGAAGACTAATTTTTGCTCTTTAAAATATCCCTAATTTCAGTAAGCAACAACTCTTCCTTGGTAGGAGCAGGCGGCGCTTCCGGCGCGGCAGGAGCTTCTTTTTTCAACTTATTCATCATTTTTATAGCAAAAAAGATAGCCATAGCTACAATTGTAAAATCGAAAATGGTCTGGATAAAACTGCCATAATTCAACGTTACCGCAGGTGTTTTTTCATCTACGGCTTCTTTTAAAGTGATTGCCAGTTTAGTGAAATCGACACCGCCGACCATCAAACCGATAGGCGGCATAATGACATCCGCCACAAAAGAAGAAACAATTTTACCGAATGCTCCGCCGATGATAACACCGACGGCCATGTCGACCACATTGCCTTTCATGGCAAACTCTTTGAATTCTTGTAACATACTCATAATGAATTTCCCTCATTGTTCATAATAAAAGCTAATATTCTTAATCAACAGACGCTACGGAGAGCCGGTTAAATTTCTCCTAGCGCCTTAGTTAATTATCGAATGAATAAATTTAAAAGTATAGTTTTTTAGATAACTTACAACGTTAATTAAGAATTAACCCGGTTGAATTTGGTTTTGTCATAAATTCGTCATATTCAAACAGCTAAAATACAGCGTCAAATTTCAACACTAGCCATGTCAAAAATAAACATCTTAATAGTAGAAGACGAAGCCGCGATTCGGGGTATGTTGACGATAGTCCTTGAACAAGCGGGCTTTATTCCGATTACGGCCGCCGAAGTCGATGCCGCCCAAAAAATGGTTTCCGAAAACTTGCCAGACCTGATTTTATTAGACTGGATGCTACCCGGCGTCAGCGGCGTAGAATGGGCTAGACGCTTAAAAAAAGACACCGCTTTTAAAGATATTCCGATTATTTT
The DNA here is from genome assembly GCA_002483425.1 of Methylococcaceae bacterium UBA7658. Lineage (GTDB taxonomy): Bacteria > Pseudomonadota > Gammaproteobacteria > Methylococcales > Methylomonadaceae > Methyloglobulus. The sequence goes on along the minus strand of DLHW01000014.1, from coordinate 158,654 downwards.
ACTGACGGCCAGAGGCGAGGAAGAAGATAAGGTGAGGGGGCTGGAAATCGGCGCCGACGACTACCTTACCAAACCTTTCTCACCCAAAGAATTGGTCGCCCGGATCCGCGCGGTTTTACGCAGAAGCGGTAAATTGCATGGTGCTTCGCAATTAACGCTGGGCGACCTGACCCTGGACACCGAACAACATCGGCTAAGTATCGGCGAACATCAGTTGGATGTCAGCCCGACCGAATTCCGGCTAATGCAGTTCTTTATGACGCACCCCGATAAAGTTTTCAATAGAACTCAATTACTCGATCAGGTATGGGGACGTAGCGTTTATATCGAAGAACGAACCGTCGATGTCCATGTCCGGCGATTACGTAAAATTTTGAGCACCTACGGTAAAGAAGATCTTGTTCAGACAGTTCGGGGATTCGGCTACCGGTTTTCATTGCTCAATTAACGGCGATGGGAATCTGGAAGAAAGAGCTTGGAGTAGCTTTATTGCTGCTCTTTGTAGCGATTTTAGCAGGCGCTATAACCGGGTTATTCTTTCCTTTAATATTCTTGTGGCTGGCTAGCCTGCTCATTTGGCAGATCGTTCAAATTAGCCGCTTCGAAAGATGGATCAGTCAAGGCGGACGCGGCAAATACCCCAAAACTCAAGGTATCTGGGAAGATATTTACTATCACGTTTACCTTATCAAAAAAAGCGAGAAAAAACGCAAAAAGAAACTCGGCAAAATTATCGATCAATTTAGAAAGTCGACAGACGCTTTGCCGGATGCGGCTGTCGTTCTCGGTAAACATGACGAAATCGAATGGGCGAATTCAGCCGCCAAGAATGTGCTCGGTTTGCAAACTTCGGACCGGGGTCAGCGCATACCTAACCTGATCCGTTTTCCAATTTTTGTGCGCTATCTTAAATCCGGGCAATTTAACGAATCGGTAACAATGCCCTCACCGGTCCATAGCCACATCACATTATCAGTACGTGTTGTCAGCTACGGAGCGGGATTACGTCTACTTCTCGCTCAAGATGTCACCCAACTCAGAAAAATGGAGCAAATGCGGAAAGATTTTGTCGCCAATGTCTCTCATGAGTTAAGAACGCCTTTGACAGTGCTTAAAGGTTATTTGGAAACCCTGCAAGATATGGAAGAACCGCTCTCGCCGTTACTTAGCCATTCGTTTCAGCAAATGCAGGAACAAACCGAACGCATGCAACATTTGGTTGACGATTTGCTGCTACTGTCAAACCTCGAAACCCAGCCTAAAAAAACCCAGTGCGTGAATGTTCCTGAGTTGGTGGATAAAATCTGCCGGGAAAGCAGTAATCTACAGCAATACGCCGGACGCTCCGTGTTGACCTTGGATACCGACGCCCGCATTTACGGCGATGAAAACGAATTACGGAGCGCATTTTCCAATTTATTAGGCAACGCACTCAAATATTCGCCGGCGCAGTCCATCGTAAAAATACGATGGCGAAAAACCGCCCAGAGCGTAATACTCGATGTAACGGATGAAGGCGAAGGTATCGCGGAAATTGAAATTCCAAGAATCACCGAACGCTTTTACCGCATCGACATAAAGCGTCCAGATAAAATTCCCGGAACCGGATTAGGCTTAGCCATCGTGAAACACGTTTTACTGCGGCACGACGCTCAGTTGATCATAGCTAGCGAACTTCATAAGGGCAGCACATTTAGCTGCTCTTTTCCGTTAACCAGATTATGCTAAGCCCTAACCAAACCTGCCCTCGGCTTTTTTCTGTAGCCGTTTAAAATATCGCTGCGTAATTTCTTCAATACACGTCCGGCGGACGTTATGGTTATCTTATTTCACGAAATCAGCTTTGGCGGCTAATCCGTTATGAAAGACCCTTTTCGATGCGAAGTCTATCAAGATTCCGGAAGTTTTATAGCGCTTAACGGAATCTCCAGCGCCGTATAATCATTCAGCCGCTCTTCTTAATAAACAATCCTCATTATTTCCCGAATATCCATTTGATATGTTTAAACATATCCTTAATGGAATTTTCGTTAATTGTTTTCATTAATTCGTTAACTTTAAAAGGGTGGTGCCGTTCATAAGCTACGCCGTGCTGCGGCGCTTCGGCCAAACCGGTGGCGCGGGCGTGTTCGACGAAACCTTTATTTTTCCAGAAGAAGGCGCCGGGCATCGTCGTTGGAATGACCAGCACAAAGAATAACGATCTGCTAAGCACCGCTGCAGTTAACATTGAAGTTAAAAATAGTATTCCTATCGCATAACCGGTTACCCCAGACAAGCCGGTAAAGATCATCGTCGCCGCAAGCATGATATTTGCTGCTAATAAACCATTACGCAACAGATAAGACTTACCGTATTCGGTGACTTGCTCGTAATAAGACGCCGCACCTTCATGTTCAGCCCCTTTCATATCGCGAGCATGAACAATGTGGCCTACGGCTTCCACAATTAACCCAAGTAACATGATCGCGGCTAAAACCGGAATTAACGCCGATGATGTTATCGATGACAACGGCAGGAAAGCAGCGCAAGCAGCAACGATCAGCAACGCTCCAAAGCTTAACACCGTGCCGAAAAATGCCGTACCAGTTTGCCAATGATTCCAGAACGGGCGGGCAGGAATGCGATACAGTTTGTACATATAATACAGTCCAAACAAACCGCCTATTAAACCTAGAAGCGCGAAACCATTGGCAATCAAACTTAGTACGCTGTTATCGAAAGTGGTCAAGGCGGCGTAGCCCAGCAATCCGGTGTAAAACAGGGATACCCCGGCGATTTCGCGGCTGACCGGGGACAATCGTAAGTTATTGAAGCCCCGGTAAAAGCGGTGCGGTTTGCCCAAGTGCATGTTGAGCTTAAACAAACCCAAGGTGCTGACTGCCGACAACAGGAACAACAGCGGCAGATAAGCGTTGGATTGCTTGAGGGTGGCAATCGCATCCAGACCCAACCAATCCCCCAGCACCAGCATGAAAAACGCGCCAACGGAAGCTTGGGTGCATACAGTAAAGATCACATGCGCGCTTTCATGGCTGGTCAGCAGTTTCTTCAAGTTCCAGTGTCTTTCCTTGCCCAGTTTTTCATCGACCACCGGCTTAAACTTGCCTTCGGCATCGTCGCGGTGATATTTCAAGGGTATCGCGTCGGTGCGGGTCATCTCCCGGTGCGTGGTGCGGGTTTGCTGGAAGCGGATGTTGGGGTGGGTAATTTCAGGGTCAGGAAAACCGGGAATGTCCGTTTTAGCTTGGATCCGGTTTTCCGGGATGTTTTCGATCACGCCGAAATCCAAGGCGTTGCCCAAACACGCCGCGACACAGGCGGGTTTCAAGTTGACTTCCAAACGGTCTACGCACATGTTGCACTTGGACACCTCGCCCTTAACCGGGTCGAGTTGCGGCGCGTTATAAGGGCATACCCAGGTGCAATAACCGCAGCCGAAGCAGATATCCGGGTCTTGCAGCACCGCGCCGTATTCGGCGAACTTGGTGTAGGCGCGGGTCGGGCAACCAGTTAAGCAAACCGGGTCATCGCAATGGTTGCAGGCCATCGAGATGTTGATGCGCTGGTAATCCGGATAGGTGCCGCCTTCGACAAAGCCGACCGAACGGAAAGCGATGTGCGCCGGCACGTCATTCTTTTCGCTGCAAGCCGATTCGCAGGCATGGCAGCCGATGCAGTTGTCGGCGTTGAAATAAAACCCGTGCTGCTTATAGCGGTTGGGGTTAATACCGATGTCCGTATCACCGTTGATGTTGAGGCTTTTGCAGCGTAACTCGCTGCTTTCATCGGTCAATTCGATTTTTTGGCCGTAGCGGTTTTCACATGGATTGCCTGCATCTTTCAGGATGGCGTATTTGGGTTCGTCGTCGCGTACTTCGTACATAAATTAATCCGCTTAAAATGCCCTTGATTCCTTGCTGATCTGCGCCGCCAGATCCTGGTCAATAGGCTCAATCGTCACCGCCGATTGCTTGAAGGCCGGTTGGCGCGAATAGGGGTCTAGCAGACCCAAGGTCAGGCGGTTGACGCAATCGAAGAAATGAAAAGGGATGAACACCATGTTCTTCGGTACACGTTGGGTCAGCATCGCCATCACCACCGCATCACCCCGGCGCGACACCACGCGCACGTAGCTTTGGTGCTTAACGCCCAGTTCCGCTGCGGCATCCGGGTTCATTTCCATAAAGGGAATCGGGCTGAATTTGTTGTTGTTGCCGATCTTGCCGGTGCGGGTGCGGGAATGGAAATGCTCCACCAGCCGCCCGGAATTGAGCCAGAAAGGATACTGCTCATCGGGAATTTCATTATTGTTGATAAACGGTAATGGGATTAATTTCGCCTTGCCATCCGGGTAACGGAAAGTAGCGGGTTCGGTATAAAGCCGCTTGCCGCCTTGCGGTGGCGGTTCGTTTTTGGTTGCCTGTGCTTCGGTATATGGCCATTGGATGCCCCGGTTTTGCTCGATCAAGTCGTGTGTCATCCCGCTGATGTCGCACAAGCGGCCTTTGGAAAGTATGCGCATCTCTTCAAAAACTTCATCAAAGTTATCCGGGAAACGCATCTTTTTGCTTTGCTCGAAACGGTCGGCAAGCTGGTTAAAAATATGTAGATCGGGTTTCGATTCGGCATAAGGCGCTTTGACTTGCCGGATGATATTGACACGGCGTTCGGTATTAGTGAACACGCCTTCTTTTTCCGCCCAGATGGCCGCAGGTAGAAAAATATGCGCGTATTGCGTGGTTTCGACATCCACAAAAGAATCCTGGACTATGCAGCATTCGAGTTTTTCAAAGGTTTTACGAATACGCGCCGTGTTCGGCATCGAAGTCATCGGGTTGGTGCCGACCAGCCAAAGTCCCTTAATTTTACCGGTTTCAATGGCGGGAAAAATATCGGTTTGGGTGAGTCCGCGTTGCTTGGGGAAAAACTCCGGATCAACACCCCAAAACTTGCCGATTTCCTCGCGGTCTTTTTCGTTTTCCAGCAACCGGTAGCCAGGCAAACCGGAACAGGATGACCACTCGCGCGTACCCATCGCATTGCATTGACCGGTAATAGACAGACTGGTACCGCCCGGTTTGCCTATGTTGCCGGTGAGCAGACTGAGATTATTGATACCAACCACGCCATCGGAACCGTGTGTACTTTGGTTGATACCCATCGTCCAGATATTCATGCCGGCGTCAGCCTTAGCGTACAGCCGCGCGACAGTGCGTATAGTATCTTCGTCGATACCGCAGATTTTAGCCGCCGTCGCCGGATCGTAATTCTGGACTTCTTTCGCTAACGCTTCGAAACCGTTGGTGTTGGTCTCGATATAGGTTTTATCCTCCAAGCCTTCTTTTAAAATGACGTGCATCAACGCATTCATCAGCACGACATCCGTGCCCGGTGTGATGGGCAAATGCATGTCCGCATTTTGGGCAAACATGGTCACGCGGGGATCGACCACAATGAGCGGAAATTTACGTTTTTCCTGAGCTTCCTTAAAACGCCAGTAGATAATCGGATGCTGCTCGGGCAAATTGGAACCCCAGGCTATCAAACAATCGGTATGTTCGAAATCTTCATAGCAACCGGGCGGGCCGTCGGAACCGAATGAACGTTTATAGCCTGAGACGGCCGAGGCCATGCAAAGCGTGGTATTGCCGTCATAATTGTTAGTACCGATCACACCGCGAACGAGCTTGCCTAAAGTGTAAAAACCCTCGGTCAGGATTTGCCCCGTGGACACCACGGCAAAAGCGTCGCGGCCGTAAGTGGCTTGAATCCGCTTGATTTCAGCGGCCATTTTATCCAAGGCGCTATCCCAGTCGGCTTCACGGTATTCCTCGTGGATATGATCACGTAGCAAAGGCGTTTTACCGCGTCCGAACGATTCGAAGATTTCATGCTCAAAAATGCCTTTAAGACAAAGCTTGCCGCGATTAACATCGGCATTCGCCACACCCCTGCATGCGACCGGTTTACCCTCTTTGTTCAGACCGATTTCAATAGCGCACCCGGTCGAACAATAACCGCAAGTAGAGTACGACCATTGTTCGACACCTTTGTCGGCAATGGTGATGGGATTTTTTTGGTTACGTCCAAATAGCATAAGTATTTAACAAAATTGATTGTTTATAATTCTCATGTAAAACATGGGAACGCTTGAGTTTTCAATCGGGTAAATCAATCGTCCCTTGCGCAAACAATACTGCCTCCCCGCCGACCCTTAAGGTCAATTGCTCCTGGCCTTTATTGTCCATTTCAAGATTGATAACACTGCGGCGGCTGCTGACATCGCCCCGGTCCACAGCAAAAACATGCGTCCCTTTCCAGGTGTGTTCAAAAGAGCACAGATACGATGCGAACGCAGGCATGGCGCTGCCGATGGGAGGGTCGTCGTGAATGCCGATATGCGGCCCCAGCAATCGGGCGTTAAAATCGGCGTCGGGGAACGGCGATTTAGGCGCAAACAATAAAATTTCCTGTGCGGCGGTCTGCGGCGCGATGGATTGACTCCAGGCCGCACTGTTGAATTTCGCCTGCCGGACGCTTTCGTAGCTCCACACCGGCACGACGAGGTAAGGAAACCCGCATGAAACCAGACGTGGCGAATATTTTTTATGGTCGAGTTCCGGCTGTTTAAGCCTTAAGAAGCTAGCGATTTCTTCATCGGTCGGCGCAAAACGGTCGACAATGGATGATACCTTGCGAGTAAATTGTACAAAAACAGGCTTGCCGTCCGCCGCCGTGACGTTAACCTCGACCGGCCCGGCGTTTTGTTCCAAGACGAGAGGCGTGATAGCTTGCGTTAACGCGATGTCGCCGCACTGTCCCAGCACATAAGCCGTGGCAATAATGGGGTGGCCGGCAAAATCCAATTCTTTTTTAGGTGTGAAGACCCGCATCTTACGTCTATTGGCGCTGTCGTCCGGATGAAAGACGAACACGGTCTCCGACAAGTTTAGCTCCTGCGCCAGCAATTTCATGGTTGCGTCGCTTAAGCCGTCGGCGTTGGGGAAAACCGCAATCTGCGCGCCGTTGAACAGCTGTTTAGTAAATACATCGGCGATGTAATAATTAATTTTCACGCACTAACTCCTTCCTTGGCGCAAGTTGTTGATACCGGAGCTGGAGCAATTTGCACCGCTACGAAACCGTTTTCCACCCGGGCAGGATAGGCCGCTACGGAAACACTCCCATCTTCCAGACATATCCCCGACAGCAGGCTGAAATGCTGTTTATACAGGGGTGAAGCCACCACCGGTTCGCCCTTGATGTCGCCGATCATGCCACGCGACAGCACGTTAGCCTTGCCTATGGGGTCGTAGTTGTGGATAGCGTAAACGGCGTTGTCTTTAACCATATGGAAGATAGCGATTTGTTGCCCTTGCACCAAGGCGCACACGCCCGAATCCGGCTGCAAATCGTCCATTCGGCACACATTGATCCACTGCGGCATCAAGCCACCTCCATCAGTTTGAAGTGTTTGCGTTCGTCGTCATCGGCAGGACGAATTTGACCGCGCTCTTCAACAAAAACAACATTATCATCGGGTTGGTCGCTGTTGATGAAATGGCGGAAGCGTTTGAGTTTGGTATCATCGTAAATCGTCGTCTTCCATTCGCATTGATAGGTATCGATAATATGCTCCATTTGTTCTTCGAGCTGTGAACAAATACCCAGTTTGTCGTCAATGACGACGGCCTTTAGATAATCCAGACCGCCTTCCATATTTTCCATCCAAACTGACGTACGTTGCAAACGAGCCGCTGTGCGGACGTAAAAGATCAGAAAGCGGTCGATGTATTTGATGAGCATTGCTTTATCGAGACCGGTGGCGAATAAATCAGCATGACGCGGCTTCATGCCGCCATTGCCGCAGACATACAGGCTCCAACCGTTTTCGGTGGCGATTACGCCGACATCTTTGCCCTGGGCTTCCGCGCATTCGCGGGTACAGCCGGAAACGGCAAATTTGAGTTTATGCGGCGAGCGCAAGCCTTTGTAACGGTTTTCCAGTTCGATCGCCAATCCGACGCTGTCGTCGATACCGTAGCGGCACCAGGTGCTGCCGACGCAGGATTTCACGGTACGCAAGGATTTGCCGTAAGCGTGGCCGGATTCGAATCCGGCGTCGATCAATTCTTTCCAGATATACGGTAACTGGTCGACCCGCGCGCCGAACAAATCCACGCGTTGTCCGCCGGTAATCTTGGTGTACAGCTTGTATTTTTTGCCCACCTGCCCCAGCGCAATCAGCATGTCCGGGCTGATTTCGCCGCCGGTAATCCGAGGTACGACGGAATAAGTGCCGTCTTTTTGCATGTTCGCCAGAAACGTGTCGTTGGTGTCTTGCAGACCTAAGTGCTCGTCGGATAGCACATACTCGTTCCAGTACGAAGCCAGAATGGAACCGACCGCCGGTTTGCATATGTCGCAGCCGCGGCCTTTACCGTGTTTATCCAATAATTCATCGAAGGTCTTTATTTGTCCGACCATGATCAGGTTGTACAAATCTTGCCGTGTGTATAGAAAGTGCTCGCAAATGTCGGTATTGACCTCGACGCCGAGCTTGGTCAGTTCGCAATCCAGCACCGATTTCAACAGGGCGGCGCACCCGCCGCAGCCGGTGCAGGCTTTGGTTTCGGCTTTCAATTCATTAATTGTGGCGCAGCCTGCTTCAATGGCTGCGCAAACCGCGCCTTTGCTAATGTCGTAACAGGAACAGATCTGTGCCGACATCGGCAAGGCGTCCGGCCCCAGCCCCACCGACTCGTCGGAACGGTGCGGCAGGATGAGCGAATCGGGATAAGCCGGCAAGTCGATACCGTTCAGGCAATATTGCAACAAAGTTCCGTAGCCGGACACTTCGCCGACCAAAACCGCACCCAAGAGCTTTTTCTTATCCCGACTAACAACCAGCCGCTTGTAGACTTCCGCTGCGCCGTTCTGGTAGGTGTAGACCATCGCACCCTGCGATTTGGCGTGGGCGTCGCCGATACTGGCGACATCAACCCCCATCAATTTCAGTTTGGTGCTCATGTCCGCGCCGGTAAAGCTGGCTTGCTCGCCTGCCAGATGCGAAACCACGGCGCGCGCCATCGTATAACCCGGCGCAACCAAACCGAAGATCATGCCGTTCCACAGCGCGCATTCGCCGATGGCGTAAATATCTGGATCCGAAGTCTGACATTGATTGTTAATTACGATGCCGCCGCGCGGCCCCACGTCAAGACCGCAAGCGCGGGCAATGTCGTCACGAGGGCGGATACCGGCGGAAAACAAAATTATATCGGTTTCCAGTTCCTCGCCATCGGCGAAGCACATTTTGTTAACACAATGCTCGCCGTCGATGATCTGAGTGGTATTCTTACCCGTGTGGACTTTCACGCCTAAGGCTTCAATCTTATGTCGCAGCATAGCGCCGCCGCCTTCGTCCAATTGCACCGCCATCAGGCGCGGGGCGAATTCGACGACATGAGTTTCCAAACCTAAGTCCTTGAGTGCTTTAGCGGCTTCTAGACCTAATAAACCGCCGCCGACCACCACGCCGACCTTACCGGTTTTAGCAGCCGCGGCAATAGCTTCCAGATCTTCAATGGTACGGTAGACAAGGCAATTTTTACGCTCATGGCCCGGCACCGGAGGCACGAAGGGGTAAGAACCGGTAGCCAATATCAACTTATCGTAGACAACGGTAACGCCTAAAGCCGAAGTGACCGTTTTGTTAGCCCGGTCGATGCTGACCGCTTTATCGCCAAGATGAATATTTATTCCGTTTCCGGTAAAGAAATTGTCATCCGCCAGCGCCAAATCAGCCGCCGTCTTACCCGAAAAAAACTCCGATAAATGCACCCTGTCGTAGGCGGGACGGGGCTCTTCGCAGAAAGTTGTAATCTTAAAATCGTCTTTGTTAGCACACACGACGGCGTTGGCTAAAAAATGCTGCCCAACCATACCATTACCGATAACTACTAACGAATGTTTTACCGTCATATTGACCCCAATAATTTATCGTTTACCGGCTTTTTTACTCAAAAACATTCTTGATGTTTCGCTTATCCCCAACCCTAAAGCGCCGCTGTCTTGTTAAATTGGTTATCTATCCGGGACCTTTATTTGCACCTAATCGACGCTTAAAAAATCCGGAAACCGGCTTTGCTCATGCTGGGCTACTTAATTTCCGGCAAAAAAAACATCCCTAAACGTAAGTATTTGCAGATACTTCTGTTTAGCTGACGTCTTTGCCAGCTAGTCCATCGTGGGATGCTACAATAAAAGGAGAACCTTAACAGAGATTAAGCACGATTCATGCCAAAAAAATAAATCTTAGTAAGTAATTATAGTTTTTGTTTTTTTACAATAAGTTATACGATAAACACTGGTTTTAAAGTTATAAACCGGCTCAATCCATCATCAAAAACTAGCAAGACCTTGCTCAACTACCGTGCAATCGGCTGCTTTTATGCACCAAAAAAGCAAGCCCGCCTTAAATCAATAAACAACCAATTTGTACTGAACTAGTTAACCGCACTTGGTTTTTATCCGGCTAACCGGCAGTCTGACACCATACTATCAAGTAAAAATATATTATTATTTTTCAATATTTTGAAAAACATACGCTGCCGAAATAAAGACTCTTCGGTGTTGCTGACTAGGCTTTGGGAAAACCTTATAAGGCTAAATACACACCAATAAAGACAGTCCTATGACGTAGCAAACGGTTGGGTTTAATTCATTTTGTGCTGTTATTCAGAGCACATTTATAGTGCGGTAAAACGCACAAAAATTGAACGCATCGCCCGTTAATAGTGCGCTGACATAAAAAGAACTTTCGAAATTCAACACATACCGTATTGCTTTAAGTTATTCACGCAAAGATTTTTACAACTCAATCATTTGCCGTGACCCTTAAGTTATATAAGGTTAAATAAGTCCGCACTTAACTATGAATAATCCGGAAATATCATTCCTGCTTCCGCTCATATCTAAAAATATGGCATAAATCGTGCTTTTAATATTAAAACAACTCCACCTCCGATTAAAAACACCTCATGGCAACTAATCAACTGAATCTTCTGTCATTCTCCGGCAATATTAGAATCCTCCACATGACTTGGATGGCGTTTTTCATAAGCTTTGTAGTTTGGTTTAACCATGCGCCGCTCATGCTGGCAATCGCCAAAACGTTAGCGCTCAGTCAACCTGAAGTTAAAACCATCCTGATCCTAAATGTTGCGTTAACTATTCCCGCCCGTATCGTCATAGGCATTCTGGTGGATAAATTCGGTCCCAAACGAACCTATTCAGTCTTGTTAGGCCTTGGCAGCATTCCTTGTTTTATGTTTGCAACAGCCAATGGTTTCCAGCAACTTGCCTTGGCTCGATTTTTAATGGGCTTTATCGGGGCCGGTTTTGTCATCGGCATCCGCATGGTCGGCGAATGGTTTCCAGCCCGGCAAGTTGGTACTGCCGAAGGCATCTACGGCGGTTGGGGTAATTTCGGTTCATCCGTTGCGGCGCTCGCCCTGCCCTCATTGGCCTTGGTCTTCGGCGGAGACGACGGCTGGCGGTACGCTATAGGCTGCACGGGCGTCTTAGCCTTAGTCTACTCGGTGATTTATTACTTTAGCGTTTCCGACACGCCCAAAGGCTCCACTTATTTTAAACCGAAAAAAGCGGGCGCAATGGAAGTCAGTAGTATTTGGGACTTGTTTTTTTACATCATTATGAACATTCCGCTGTACGCCACCTTAAGCTTGCTGACGTGGAAATTGTCTTTATCCGGCGGCGCTAACTTCACCAGTTTATTATCGAATAAGGCCGCTATTTTCATTCATGCCGGAATTTGGTGCTTATTTTTCTATAACGTTTACAAAATCGTTCATGTCAACGAAGAACATCTGCAAAAACCGGTACCTGAAATCCACCGCTACAAATTCAAACAAGTCGCCATTCTCGATTTGGCTTATATGATCGCTTTCGGTTCGGAATTAGCCGTTGTTTCCATGTTGCCTTTATTTTTTTATGAAACTTTCCATGCGTCGCAAAATGTGACAATGGTTCAAGCCGGACTCTTAGGCGGCAGTTTTGCTTTTATCAACTTAGTTGCTAGACCGATGGGCGGCTGGTTAAGCGATAAATTCGGACGCAAGCTTACCTTATCATTTTGCATGGGCGGCATGGCCGCCGGTTATTTTTTTATGTCGATGATTAAACCGGAATGGCCGATTATTCTGGCCGTCTTATTGAGCATGGCGTCGTCCTGCTTCGTTTCGGCCGGATGCGGCGCCGTTTACGCCATTGTCCCGCTCATCAAACGCCGCATGACCGGGCAAATTGCCGGAATGGTCGGCGCCTACGGTAATGTCGGCGGAGTGTTATTTTTGACTATTTTATCGTTCGTCGCGCCATCCGTCTTCTTTCTGGTCATGCATGGCGTCGCTTTGGCAGTATTACTCGCTGTTCAATTCATCGACGAACCTAAAGGGCACATGGTGGAGGTTCAAGAGGATGGGACCGTTGAAATGATTGAGCTAAATTAGACAACAAGACTGCGGCCGTTTTAATAGCCGGACTGTTCAAGTAAAACAAATTAACCAACCGCAACCGGAAAAAGATCGGTTATTCGAGCCTTATAAGCCGCATCAAAAAATCCATTAATAGAAAATCACGTGTCATGTCATCGTTAGTCTTCTACGCGACAATATGACACTGTCCTCTGTCTTTCACCATAATTGGATCCTCTCTTAATAACAGACTTTATAATTCGCCGATGCTTATCTGGGAAGATACACACTTCCGCACCTAAAATTCGATGTTTCTTTTTGAGCCTTAATCTATTCCGGCCCCAGTATCTGCGGTATCTGGCTTGCAACCGCCAAAATTGTTCACAAGCATATTCCTCCTGGCGGCAATTTTATCAATAGCTTATAGCGCTCCTTATTAGCGGCCTTAGCAATACTTCCTTCCGTTAATTCCATTTACATCAATTTTTTCAGCCGTTTTCATTGTCAAGTAGGTAGTTTTACCTATATACGCAGATGAACCCGGATGTTTCAATAAACGCACCTTAAAAAGGATTTTAATTGGATGGCGATTTCTTCACTCAGCACAGTCGCCTTAACATCGAGGATAACTTACTTAAAAGTTTAATTAGTCACACACTACTAACGTATTTTTTCATATAAAACAAGTAAGTTGCAGCGCACACTAGGAGCAAATTAGACAGGAGCTTTTTAGCGTGTTCACGGCGTCTTCGCCATTAATAAACAACTTACAATGTGAATAAATTGGTCGAGAAAAATTTATGCACAATAGCGGAAATTAGGGATTTACTTATGAGATTTAATAACTTAGGAATATATGTTACGCTTTTTGCTGTTTTTATGGCTCATTCTGCGAGTTGTGTAGCGTCGACTATCCCCACCAATGCCGATGCCGGCACCAAAGGCGCTTTCGGACCGGTTATCGACTGGCCCGTGATACCCATCCATTTAACTTTGCTGCCCGACGGCCGGGTACTCAGTTTCGGCCGCGCTCTGCACATGGAAAATGAATTTAGAGAAAGCGTCTTGGGGCACTCGATTTGGAATCCGGCGCTTGGAACAGACTTATCCGCACACCAAATTCTTCCTAATCAGGTACATACGGATTTGTTTTGCGCCGGACAGACCGTTATCTCCTCAACAGGCGAAACCTTTCTAGCGGGCGGCACAGCTCGACTGGAAAAGCTGTATAACTATTCGGTTTCCGATACCAATTTTATGGATCTCCAAACCGGCGAGTTGCGAGCGGATTCTCAAATGGCTTTTAAACGGTGGTATCCAACGTTGGTACCTCTATCGAGCGGTGAAATTCTAATTCTCGGCGGGCGGGATGAAAAAGATGTACCCACATACGCCTCTACCCCGGAAATTTATACTCCCGGAGCCGGTTTTAGAACATTACCCGGCGCGATCAATGAAGATGCTTACGGTAAACGTGGCGCATCCTGGTCTTATCCCAGAGGGTTTTTAGCATCAAACGGCAAATTATTTATCCTAACGCCGTCGGGCAAAACATTTTGGTTAGATCCGGCGGGAAACGGTTCTATTTCGCGCATTGACGATATCAATGCGCCGGTTAGCTTTCCGAGTCTACCCAGCGTCATGTACGCGCCGGGTAAAATATTATCCATTAGAAGTACTCAACGTGCGTTTGTGTTCGATATAAACGATTCCTCGGTATCGATGAAACAAGTTGCCGGAATTAGCGCCAAACGTATTTATTCAAGCACAACCATTCTTGCCAACGGTAAAGTCTTTTTAAATGGGGGTTCAGACCAAGCGAATAAGCTTGTAGGCGTAACTTACCACAGCGAAATTTGGGACCCGGCAACCGAACAGTGGACCATTACAGCAAGCGCTGCAATTCCCAGGCTTTATCACTCCAATGCTTTGCTATTACCGGACGCCACTGTACTTACCGGGGGCGGTGGCGCTCCTGGACCGCTTAAAAACTTAAATGCTGAAATTTATTATCCGCCCTACTTATACCGGCAAGACGGCTCCGGCCTACCCGCTGACCGCCCCATCCTTGATACGGCACCGAGTTCTTTAGTCTGGAATCAAGAATTCGATGCAACTTTTACATCGTCAGAACCGATAGCCAGAGTCACTTTCATCAGAGCGGGCTCGGCAACGCACGATTTAAACATAGACCAGCGCTTTATTGAATTGCCATTTTCTCAAACAACTTCCGGAACACTGCACATTTCCGGTCCAACCGATAAAAACATAGCCCCTCCAGGCACTTATATGTTGTTTATTTTTAATCAAAATGGTGTGCCCTCTATTTCTAAGCTTGTCCATTTACAAGACTGATAGGTGTTTTATGCCTACTTTAAAAACCATAATCCATCATTATTGAGAAGAAAATTATGAACATTCGTCATTTCGCTTTATCTCTAATCCTGGCCGGAAACCTTATAACGTCAAATGCATGGTCGGAAATCCCATCCGGACCCGAAGCCGGTACTAAAGGAATATTCGGGCCTGTTCTCTCATGGCCGATTATTCCCATACATGTGACATTACTACCAAACGGCAATGTTTTAAGCTTCGGCTCAACCATTCGAGGAACGCAAGGCGGTTTTGTGAATGCCGTTTGGGATCCTTCCCTAGGCACGGAAGCTTCTGCGCATATAGTCACGCCCAACGCTATCCATACCGATACTTTTTGCGCCGGTCAAACTGTTCTATCGGCAACCGGCGAAACTTTAGTCGCCGGCGGAGACGCCACCATTAATGGCAAAAGAAATTATTCCGTTGCCGATGCTAATTTTTTCGATACATCGAATAATTTGCTCACACCCGGAACGCCAATGGCTTTCAAACGCTG
Source organism: Methylococcaceae bacterium UBA7658 (assembly GCA_002483425.1). Classification (GTDB taxonomy): domain Bacteria; phylum Pseudomonadota; class Gammaproteobacteria; order Methylococcales; family Methylomonadaceae; genus Methyloglobulus. Next base: position 143,282 of record DLHW01000014.1, on the reverse strand, counting down.
GTATCCTAGCCTGATCCCATTAAACAACGGCGATGTGCTCGTACTGGGCGGCAGGGACGAAAAAGACCTCCCCACTTATGCGTCTACGCCTGAACTTTTTGCAACCGGCACGGGTTTCAGATCGCTGACAAACGCCGTCAGCGAACAAGCTTATGGCGCAAAATTCGGCTCTTGGCGCTATCCGCGGGGATTTTTAGCCCCTAACGGTAAAGTTTTTATACTCGGACATAACGGTAAAACATTTTGGTTGGATCCTTCGGAAAACGGGTCTGTAACTAATAGCAACCTTAATGCTCCGACGGCTGAGTGGAGTCATCCGAGCGTGATGTACGCGCCCGGCAAAATTTTAGCCGTTCGTAATAACAAAAAAGCTATTGTTGTCGATATCAATAGCGCTACCGTTACCATGAAACCTGTTGCCGATGTGAATGCCATACGCAAATGGTCAAACACAACGATACTTGCCGACGGCAAAGTGTTCTTGAGCGGCGGTTCTGATGTTGGCAACCAACTCATCGGTGTCTCTTACGATACCGAGATTTGGGATCCGGCTACCGAGCAATGGACAATTACCGCTAGCGCAGTAACGCCACGACTTTATCATTCAAATGCTTTACTGATGCCGGATGGAACTGTTCTGACAGGCGGCGGCGGAGCACCAGGCCCGTTGAAAAATATGAACACGGAAATCTACTATCCGCCTTATTTATATAATAATGACGGCTCAGGCACTCCGGCAATCCGGCCCGCCATCGATAGCGCACCTGAAAACTTAGTGTGGAATCAAACCTTCGAGGTCGGTTTTACCTCATCGACCCCTATTAGCAGGGTTACCATGGTACGAACCGGTTCGGCGACTCATTCGACCAATTTTGATCAACGTTTTATTGAGTTGCCCTTTACGCTAACCGAAGGCGTCAGCAACTCGATAACGGTAACGGGACCTACGGACAGAAACAATACTCCGCCTGGATTTTATATGCTGTTTATCTTTGATCAAAACGGCGTCCCTGCGATATCGAAGATTGTTCATCTGCAAGACTAAATTCATATCTGGAGAAAGCCCCATTGATTAGTCGATATGAGACAAATAGTCCGGCAGTTTCAGCTCTATCTATCGCCCGGATTTTAATTCGGATAAAGACGGTCAAGTAAGCAGGTATTCAAAAAAAATACCTGCAAACACCGAGGCGCCAAACCAATTGTTATTTAAGAACGCTTTAAAGCATTTGGTTTTGTCGCGTTCAAATATCAAAACTTGCTCGTAGACGGCAAATCCGGATGCCGTAACAAGCCCTAAGTAATAATAAATCCCAAACTTGAGATACAGGCCTGTTTTAATCAATAAACCGATTATGACGATTTGCAATAATCCCATAATAAAACGGTCATACCGGCCGAAGAGGATAGCAGTGGATTTCACGCCGATTTTAAGATCGTCATCCTTATCGACCATAGCATACATGGTGTCGTAAACCAACGCCCATAACACTACCGCAAGATACAATATCCACGCCTCGTTAGGAATCGTGTTCTGCTGCGCGGCAAACGCCATAGGCACAGCCCAGCCGAAAGCAATCCCCAAATAGGCTTGCGGCAATTGAGTATAGCGCTTCATGAAAGGGTAGCTTGCCGCTAAAAACGCACCCGCAAACGACAGTATTATGGTGTAATTATTCAACAAAAGGACTAAACCGAAAGCGCTGAAACATAAGACTACGAAAAGCGCTAAAGCTTCTTTTGGCTTAACTCTTCCCGATGCAATCGGCCTGAGCTTAGTCCGCTCCACATGCGGATCGAAAGCACGGTCCGCATAATCATTAATAACGCAGCCAGCCGACCGCATGAGCACGACGCCGGAACAAAAAACGGTTAGCACTAATTGATTTGGCTTGCCGTTTCCAGCTATCCATAATGCCCAAAGCGTTGGCCAAAGCAAAATAAGTATGCCAATAGGACGATGCAATCTCGCCAATAAACCGTATTGAATTAAGCGATCTAACAGCCGCTCTCTTGAGATGGTTATTGCCATTTTTCAAAACCGTTATTCAGTAAGGATGTTATTATAATCGCTCGTATCGAAGCTTGTTCTGAAATCGGTTTTGAATAAGGTAAACATTATGACTGTAAAAATATACCATAATCCACGCTGCACGAAGTCTAGACAAACTTTGCAACTTCTCAAAGATCGCGGCATTGAACCTGAAATCATCGAGTATCTTAAAACACCGCCGGACAGTAACCAGTTATCGAATATTCTCGATATGTTAGGCTTGGAACCACGCGATCTCATGCGCAAACACGAAGCAGAGTATAAGGCTAACGGTTTAGACAATATGGCATTGGATAAGCAATCATTAATCAGTGGAATGGTTAATAACCCAATTTTAATCGAACGTCCGATCGTGGTCGCGAACGATAAAGCAGTCATAGGACGCCCGCCGGAAAATGTTCTTGCAATTTTATAATTCCAAATTCTTTGTTTATTTTCTATGGTCAAAATAGTAATTCTTTATTATTCCCGCGATGGCGCCACTGCGGAAATGGCGAATATTATTGCTCGCGGCGTTGAGTCGGTAAAAAACGCCGAAGCTGTTCTCAGAACAGTGCCCGATGTCTCCCCCGTGTGTGAAAAAACCGCGAGCACGATACCGGCCGACGGCGCGATTTACGTTGACTTGGATGATTTAAGACACTGCGACGGCTTAGCCTTGGGTAGCCCAACCCGTTTCGGCAATATGGCGGCCCCGCTCAAATACTTTCTCGACAACACAACCGAACTTTGGTTTTCCGGAGCGCTTTCGGGAAAACCAGCGGGAGTTTTTACGTCGACAGGAAGCCTTCACGGCGGACAAGAAAGCACTTTATTATCGATGATGCTTCCCCTTATGCACCACGGCATGTTGCTGCTTGGTCTGCCTTACTCCGAAAATGCGCTGCATGACACCAAGTCGGGCGGCACACCCTATGGGCCTAGCCGTACTACGAACGAAGATTTAGCTATAACGGAACACGAAAAAACCTTGTGTTTAGCATTCGGAAAACGCTTAGCCCAAACGGCGCTTCATCTAAAAAAATCAGAGCAATGAAAATTGCGCCATGGTTTCCTTACCGGATTGCGTTAACTGGCTTTTTCGGTCTTTTCGCATTGCTCATGTTATGGAATACCGTGCTTGCACCCAGCCGAACACTACCTGTAGCGCCAATATTATTGCTCACCGTGTCGCCCTTATTATTACCGATGCGTGGCTTTTTGAACGGCTCTCCAAAAAGTTGCGCTTGGCTGGCGTATATCAGTCTGATTTACTTTGTGCACGGATGCTCCGAAGCGTATGCAAATATCTATATAAGACCATTGGCGTTATTCGAAATAGGATTAAGCCTCATGATTTTTTTTGGTGCAGCATTCTATATTCGTTTAAAAAACAGACTCTAACCCAACATGGCTGAGCAATTACCGTTAACGTTTGAATTTAAAGCCAACCAAACCTTCGACGATTATTTTCCCGGCAGCAATCAGACTATTGTAGATCAGCTAAAAAACTTCGCCGGAGGGTCAGGAGAGGAGTTTATATTTCTTTGGGGTAATCCAGGGTATGGAAAAAGCCATTTACTGCACGCTAGTTGTCATTATGCATTCCAAAAAGGACTGAGTTCTTTCTATTTTGATTTAACGGAAACACGATC
>DLHW01000014.1:68216-139538 GCA_002483425.1 Methylococcaceae bacterium UBA7658 | reverse complement strand
TTATTTAATTTTTATAACCGGCAACGCGACCTCAAGCGGAAATTACTTATTTCAGCCCTGTGCGCTCCAAACGCTCTCAACTTTAAATTGCCCGATCTGCAATCTCGCATCAATTGGGGTTTAGCTCTAAAAATCCAAGTGTTCGATGACAAGAATAAAATCGCTGCCCTGACTTATAAGGCTCAACAAAAAGGTTTTGAAATCGCACCGCAAGCTGCACGCTTTCTTCTCACCCATTATGACCGGAAGTTATCGTCATTATGGATAACGCTGGAAAAGATTGATTCGGCTTCACTAGCGGCCAAGCGCAAATTAACGATTCCTTTTTTAAAGCAAATAATGGAACAAAACAATTAATTATTAGTTTTTTGAAACAAAAAACTAATAATCCGCGCTATACACTACCCTTCTCTCCACTCCCACAATGATTGTTATTACAATCAACTTCCGGCGGTTTTCCGCCCTGGGCACCGATGCGCTGAATATAGTTAACTCGACTTAATTAACCATTGCCGTTGTGCTTTGCAGCTTTTAACAATAACCACGGTGCCGCATCAGACCCCGGCGCATCGATTTTTTTAATCACCTCGGCGGTCACTCCGCTTCCGTCTTTGTATTTCCAGCTCGGCCCAGCGCCATGATAACTAACTTGCAAGCTTGCCGACTTATCAAATAATTTGGCGTCCGGTGCTTGCCATTGCCACCGGTAAATTCCAGATTCAAGCACGCATAGATAAATCTGATCGCCCTCGGCGTACAAATCTAAGACAAGCTTACTGTCAAAAGGCGGCTTAATAGCATCCGGCGCAGCACTGTCTGCAAAAGCATGCAAGGACAATAACGTAACATATAAGCCGTAACCATTGAATTCTAAAGCTCATAAACCTACCAAGGCAAAGCTTTACCGTCGTAGTTAATAAAACAGCCGGTTAGGTTGAGATTGAAACCGTCGATTACGGCGCACATTCCTCCTACGCTGGTTTTCGTATCGATTAACGCATTAACGCCTCCCATATCGGTTTGCACCCAGCCGGGATGGAGTATCAATACTCCGATAGCATGGCGCTTTAGGTCAATCGAGAGACTTTTCATCGAAGCGTTTAACGCGGCTTTGCTAGACCTGTAAAGGATACTGCCGCCGCTCCCGTTATCGGCAATGCTGCCCATTAAACTGCTAATACTGACGATCAATTTCTTATGGCCTTGTTTTATTTGAGGCAAAAATGCTTCCACAATTTTAACAGGCGCTAGTGTGTTGATTGTTAAACTATTAAGCCACTCTGTGTAACTCAGATGACCGAAATCATTTCCGCGGTCCCCATAGATACCTGCATTATTAATAAGCACGTCAATTACACAATTAGAAAGTTTTTTTGACAACGTATCGATTTGGTCAAAGTTAGCAACATCCAGTGCTTCGATCTGTAGAGAGTATTGACCGGCTATACTATTCAACTCAATGGCGTGTTCCGGATAACGGCAACAAGCAATAACTTTCCAGCCTTTACCGGCATATTGCTTGCAAAACTCCAATCCTAAACCGCGGTTCGCTCCAGTAACTAAAACTGTTGGCATTGACATTCTCCTGTCTTATTTCGCTTGCTATCGCCTATAACTTGCAAAATGTTCAATTGCATCATAGCGCTTTTTTCAATCACGATACAGCTTATCCATGCGTTATAAAATACGTTTGAATAGATATTACCTCTAAACCTATTAGTTATTTATAATCAATGAAAATTTCACGAGTTGATTTAATCTATGACAACAAAAACCTACAACCCATTAGCCATTGAAGTACAAGCGGGAGAACGTTATAAATGGTGTACCTGCGGTTTTAGCCAAACAATGCCGCTTTGCGACCATTCTCATCGCGAAAAATCGACTAAGAAGTCGCACAAATTCATTGCTCAATCTTCGGGAACAATTTTTCTTTGCGGCTGCTCCGAAACCACAACGCCGCCTTATTGTGACCAAAAACAATGCAAACAATAACACCCTATCGATATGGCAAAAGAGATCGAACACAAATTTTTGCTCGCTAACGAGAACTGGCGAAAATCCATTAAAAAATCGGTTAAATATAAACAAGGCTATTTAAGCTCGCAGCCAACAAGTTCTATCCGAATACGATTAAGCGATACTCAAGCGTGGATCAATATAAAAAGCGCTACTATAGGCACTGAAAGACTTGAATTCGAATACGAAATTCCGGTAAATGACGCCGAAGAAATCATTATTTCATTATGCAATAAGCCTTTGATTGAAAAAATCAGGCATTTTGTCAATAACGGTAAGCACATCTGGGAAATCGACGAGTTCGAAGGCGATAATGAAGGCCTTATCGTTGCCGAAATTGAATTATCCACCGCAGGGGAAGTGTTTGCTAAACCGGAATGGTTAGGCCAAGAAGTGACGCGCGATTTGCGTTATTACAACAATAATCTTGTAATAAATCCTTACAAAAAATGGCGTAATAAATAAATATTTCATATGACTATTGAATAATTTTAACAATTATCCTATAGTGATTGTATGAAATATACAACTTTTGTTGCTTTTTTGCTACTTTCCTCTCAATGCTTTGCTAGTGATTTAGCGAGCGCTTTGCAAGCAATCGAATCGGAATGGGCCTCGATTTATTACCAATTTCCTAAAAGCAAGCAAGAAGCAGCTTTTAACAGCTTATTAAAAAANNAAAAAAGTCCGACCAACTATCGGCCGAATTTCCTAATGAACCTGAACCGTTATTTTGGAAAGCTGTCATTATCGCCACCAACGCCGAACTTCAAGATGGCTTCACTGCTCTCAAAGCCATCCATAGCTCAAAAGACTTATTGCAAAAAGTTATCGAATTAAATCCTAAAACAGCAAACGGCTCTGCTTATGTGACCCTTGCCACACTTTATTACATGAGCCCCGATTGGCCGATTGCTTTTGGCAGCGACGAACGCGCAGAACAAATGTTTAAAGAGGCGCTTTCAATTAACCCAAATAGTATCGATGCCAATTATTTTTATGGCGATTTTTTGTTAGATAATAATCAGCCTAATAAAGCCCAAAAGTATTTTGAAAAAGCCGTATCTTTACCTTCAAGACAGGAACAACGTTTCGCTGACGACCAACTCAAAGCTGAAGCCAAAAAGGCGCTTTCAAGCGCCAAAAACAGAAAAATAACGGGGATTAAAAGTGCATTCTTAGCACTTTTCAATTCAGCAAGTTTAAAATAAGATGTCCGCATCCACTAAAACAGATCGAACATAAGTTTAAAATCTAAATCCCGATCCTCGCCTATTTTGTTCAACAGACAATTAGTTTCTGTTAAAATAAAACATTAAAAGCGTCTTATAATAAAATTTTTCAGGTAGGGAATTTATGACTTTTGTAGTCACAGAAAATTGTATCAAATGTAAATTTACTGACTGTGTCGATGTTTGCCCAGTCGACTGTTTTCACGAAGGGCCGAATTTTTTAGTAATCGATCCAGACGAATGCATTGACTGCACTTTATGTGAACCAGAATGCCCTGCTAACGCAATATTTTCAGAAGACGAAGTCCCCGACGACCAACAAAATTTTATTGCCTTGAATGCAGAGCTTTCTAAAAAGTGGCCTATCATTACAGAAGTAAAAAAACCCCTTACGGACGCTGACGATTGGAATGGTAAACCAGAAAAAATTGACTTATTAGAAAAATAAACCATCAACTGTATAATCAAGACATAAAAAAACCGGCTTAAAGCCGGTTTTTTTGTTAGGACGACGATGAAATTTCAGCCGGTCTATCTACTAACTCAACATAAGCCATCGGCGCATCATCCCCAGCTCTAAAACCGCATTTCATGATTCTAAGATAACCGCCAGGACGATTCTTGAAACGCGGACCTTGTTCATTAAATAATTTAGTCACGACATCTCGGTCTCTTAATTTCGAAAAAGCGAGCCGTCTTTTAGCTACACTATCTTCTTTCGATAGTGTAATAAAAGGTTCGGCAAAACCTCTTAATTCTTTTGCTTTAGGTAACGTTGTTTTGATCAATTCATGTTTAAACAAAGAGTTTGCCATGTTACTGAACATAGCGCTTTTGTGACTACTCTTTATATTAAATTTTCTACCACTTTTACGATGTCTCATTGATAAATCCGAATTAATGCGTTATTGAGTGTGATTGGTCAGCAAGACTTTCAGGCGGCCAGTTATCTAAACGCATACCCAAAGATAATCCTTTCAAGGCAAGAATGTCTTTAATCTCTGTCAACGATTTTTTTCCAAGGTTAGGAGTTTTCAGCAATTCAACCTCGGTTCGTTGTATTAAATCGCCAATATAAAATATATTTTCAGCTTTCAAACAGTTAGCTGAACGTACTGTTAACTCTAAATCATCTACTGGCCGCAATAAAACAGGGTCAATATCGGGCTCAATACTTGGCTCGTCGATCACTTGCGGATGAACAATTTTCACAAAATCAACGAATACCGATAATTGATCGTGTAATATTGATCCTGCTAATTTTATGGTTTGCTCAGGATCAACTGTCCCGTTAGTTTCCAATTCAATAATCAATTTATCTAAACTGGTCCTTTGTTCTACACGAGTGCTTTCAACATGATAAGCCACCCGCACCACTGGACTATAGGCCGCATCTAAATGCAAAGCCCCTACCGCCGGAACATAATCAGCGTTTTCTTTACGAACACTAAAAGGCTCATACCCTCTACCACGGCGAATCCATATTTTCATATTTAAAACGCCGGACTGAGTTAAATTAGCGAGTATCAATTCAGGATTAACTATTTCTACATCATGCGGCACTATGATATCGGCCGCCGTAACTGGACCAGCGCCATTTTTAGTTAAAGATAATTCAACTTCATCTTTGGAATGTAAAATAACCGCAAGTTTTTTTAAATTTAATAAGATGTCTATAACATCTTCTTGAACACCTTCAATCGTCGTAAACTCGTGCTGAACGCCTTCTATTTCTACATCTGTTACAGCGCAACCGGGAATAGAAGATAACAAAACTCTTCTTAAAGCATTACCCAACGAGTGCCCGAACCCTCTTTCTAAAGGCTCAATAACTATTCGAGAATGATTAGGAGTTTTACTGACTACTTCAACTAACCGAGGCTTTAACAAGCCAGCAAATAAATTCTGCATGTATTTTCCTCAGAACCGCAATTATTTTGAATATAACTCTACAACCAACTGTTCGTTGATTTCACTTCCGAGATCAGCACGGTCCGGCAGGGTATTAAAAGTCCCTGTCATTTTTTTAGGATCGACTTCAACCCAAGAAGGAAAACCATACTGTTCCGCTACCCCTAATGCGTCAACGATGCGCTGTTGTTTTCTCGCTTTTTCTTTTACGGAAAGCACATCACCAATCGAAAGTTGGTACGACGGTATATTAAGAAGCGCACCGTTTACACAAATCGATTTATGACTGACTAACTGCCGAGCTTCGGCTCTGGTAGCAGCAAACCCCATTCTGTATACCACGTTGTCTAATCTTGACTCGAGCATATTCAGGAGATTTTCGCCTGTAGCGCCTTTTTTCATATCGGCAGATTTATAATAATTCCTGAATTGTTTTTCTAAAACCCCATAAATTCTGCGTAAACGCTGTTTTGCCCTTAATTGAAGAGCGTAATCGGAGTTTCTATTTCTTTTAGTTCCGTGCTGACCGGGTCTTTGATCAAGCTTGCATTTCCCTTCTAATGATTTTCCTCTGCTTTTTAAGAAAAGATCGGTTCCTTCTCTTCTACTTAATTTACAGGTAGGTCCTAAATATCTTGCCATTCAATTGCTCCTACTAGACGCGACGCTTTTTTGGCGGGCGGCAGCCATTATGGGGGATGGGCGTCACATCGATAATGTTGGTAATTTTAAATCCTAAATTGTTCAAAGACCGTACAGCAGATTCTCGGCCTGGACCGGGTCCTTTAATCAAGACATCAAGATTTTTCATGCCAAATTCTAAAGCAACAGTCCCTGCTTTTTCAGCCGCGACTTGTGCGGCAAAAGGAGTGCTCTTTCTAGAGCCCCTAAAGCCGGAACCGCCGGATGTTGCCCAAGATAAGGCGTTACCTTTTCTATCGGTAATTGTTATGATTGTATTATTGAAAGAAGCGTGTATGTGAACAATACCGTCTGCTACTTCTTTTTTTATACGCTTTCTTGTACGTGCTGGACTTGCCATTAATCAGACCCTTGAAAAGCTATCTTATTTTTTAATTGGTTTGCGCGGACCTTTGCGAGTACGCGCATTTGTTCTTGTTCTCTGGCCTCTTAAAGGCAGTCCTCGCCGATGCCGGATACCGCGATAACAACCTAGATCCATCAATCTTTTTATGCTCATTGAAACTTCGCGGCGCAGGTCGCCTTCAACAGTCATTTTTGAAATGACGGCACGAATCGATTCCAACTGATCTTCTGTTAGCTCTTTAATTTTAATAGAAGGTAAGACGCCAACTTTTTTACAAATTTCGTTTGCAGTTTGGCGGCCTATTCCATAAATCGATGTCAAAGCTATTTCAGCATGTTTATGTTCTGGTATGTTTATCCCGGCAATACGTGCCATTTAATACTCCTAACTAGGATTTCAAGCTAACTTAATATGATAGCATTATTAAAATTTAACTACAATCAGGATCAACCCTGACGCTGCTTATGTCTGCCATCGACACAGATAACTCTAAGCACACCGCTTCTTTTAACCACTTTGCAATTTCTGCAAATTTTTTTTACCGAGGCTCTAACTTTCATTTTTAACTCCTAATTAATTGTTAGCATTTTATTTCTTTAAATTTGCCTTTTTCATTAACCCTTCATACTGCTGAGACATTAAGTGGGTTTGCATCTGAGAAATAAAATCCATAACAACAACAACAATAATCAACAAGGACGTACCGCCGAAGTAAAAAGGCACATTCCAATAAACGATAAGAAATTCCGGTAGTAAACACACAAGAGTAATATAAAACGCACCAATTAAAGTTAACCGGGTCATGACTTTATCGATGTATGCACTTGTTTGAACACCGGGCCTTATACCTGGCAAAAAAGCGCCTGATTTCTTCAAGTTTTCGGCTGTTTCTTTAGAATTAAACACTAAAGCGGTGTAAAAAAAACAAAAGAAAATAATAGCCGTCGCATAAAACAATACATAAACGGGCTGACCCGGTGAAAGCATAGTCGCCACATCTTGAAGCCAAGTAAAACCATCTGCATTCCCAAACCAGCCAGCTATCGTGGCAGGAAAAAGAATAATACTTGAGGCAAATATTGGCGGTATAACACCGGCCATATTTAATTTCAGAGGTAAAAAGCTAGTTTGACCGGCATACATTTTGCGGCCTTGCTGCCTTTTAGGGTAATTGATCAGTATCCTTCTTTGCCCTCTTTCAACAAAGACTACGAGAGCAGTGACGAGAATGGCCAATATAAATAATACAATTATGAATCCCGCGTTCTTCTCGCCGGTCCTGGCTAATTCTAATGTGCCGCCAATTGCTTTTGGTAGCCCCGAAACTATACCTGCAAAAATTATTAACGATATACCATTGCCGATACCGCGCTCTGTTACTTGTTCGCCAAGCCACATTAGAAAAACGGTGCCTGTCACTAGAGTTATCGTAGTGACCACAACAAAGCTAATCCCAGGACTCAAGACCACGGATAAACCGCCTGCGGTTTGGTTCTGTAAAGCCAAGGATATGCCTATAGCTTGGAACGTCGCCAATACAACAGTTCCGTAACGAGTGTATTGTGAAATTTTTTTCCGGCCAGATTCACCTTCTTTTTTGAGTTGCTCCATAGCCGGAATCACGACCGTCATCAACTGCATGATAATCGATGCCGAAATATAAGGCATGATACCTAATGCAAAAAGACTTAATCGCATTAAAGCACCACCGGAAAACATATTAAACATATCTAAAATAGATCCGCTTTGTTGCTCGAACATAACTTGCAACGCTTTAGGATCTATCCCGGGAACTGGAATATGAGCACCGATACGGTAAACGACAAAAGCACCCAAGACAAACAACAATCTCGAGTTTAGTTCGGAAAAGCTACCTGGCTTATAATTTAATGCGGATTTAGGTACGCTCACTTATGCCTCGACTTTGCCGCCTGCCGATTCAATGGCAAGTTTTGCTCCAACAGTTACTTGAATACCTTTTAATGTTAGCGCTCTATTTAAATCACCGGATTTGATAACTTTAACTTTTTTAGTAAAAACTGGAACGACGTTATGCTGAATCAAAACATTAATATCGACGTGATCGGCATCAAGTTTATCAAGTTCGCTCAGTCTAACTTCAGCCGAGAATTTTGCCGATTGCGAAATAAACCCAACTTTGGGCAGGCGGCGTTGCAGCGGCATCTGACCACCTTCGAAACCAACTTTATGAAATCCGCCGCTACGGGCTTTTTGGCCTTTATGACCTTTTCCGCAGGTCTTACCTAAGGTGCAACCGATCCCTCGCCCAACTCGCTTAGCTTTTTTACGGGCTCCTTCGGCAGCCTGAATAGTGTTCAAAAACATTATTTTTCCTCGACACTTAGCATGTAGGATATTTTATTAATCATACCCTTATTCTCAGGCGTATTGAGCACTTCAACCGTCTGATTGATCTTTTTTAACCCTAAACCTTTTAAGCAAGCTTGGTGCAGCGGCAATCTTCCAAACTTACTCTTTTTCATCGTTACTAATAATATTCCAGTCATTGCATTATCCGATAATCTGTTCTACTGTTTTGCCGCGTTTCGCTGCAATTTGATGAACATTATGCATTCCGGTAAGCCCGTCAATAGTTGCCCTAACGACGTTGATAGGGTTATTAGTGCCTATGCACTTAGCAAGAACGTTATGAACCCCAACCACTTCAAAAACGGCCCTCATGGCTCCACCAGCAATAATTCCTGTACCTTCGGACGCCGGCTGCATATACACTTTTGCCGCTCCGGTTGAACTCATGATGGGATATTGCAACGTATCGCCTTTTAATGACACTTTGCGCATATTTTTTCGCGCTTGTTCGAGCGACTTCTGAATTGCGACAGGAACTTCTCTTGCTTTACTAACTCCATATCCAACCCGTCCTTCTCCATCGCCTACGACGGTGAGGGCTGCGAAACCGAAAACACGGCCACCTTTTACTACCTTAGCAACCCGCCTTACATTGACGAGTTTTTCCTGTAAACCATCAGTACTGCCTTGCGCAGGTGCTGTAGACATTCTATTCTCCTAAAACTTTAAGCCTGCTTCTCGAGCAGCATCAGCTAATGCCTTGATGCGGCCGTGGTATTTAAAACCGGACCGATCAAACGCTACTTCGCTAATACCGGCTGCAATTGCTTTTTGTGCAATCATCTTACCGACCTCTATCGCGGCGGTAATGTTACTGGTATTTTTTAATGCGCTTTTAATTTCTTGTTGGTTCGTGGAAGCGCTTGCAAGCGTTTTAGTCCCATCTCCGCTTATTACTTGCGCATAAATATGTTGCGAAGACTTATGAACAGACAGACGATTTGCATTCAATTGTTTGATCTTGCAACGTAGTTTCGTTGCTCGTTTTAACCGCGTCACTTTCTTATCCATAAATTTACCTATTTCTTTTTGGCTTCTTTTTTAGCCACATTCTCATCCGCATATCTAACACCCTTACCTTTATACGGCTCAGGCGGACGATAAGATCTAATTTTTGCAGCGACCTCGCCAATTTGTTGTTTATCGCTGCCTCGTATTATGATTTCTGTTTGCGATGGCGTTTCTACGGTAACACCTTCCGGAACTTCGAAATCAACAGGGTGTGAATACCCTAATGACAAACTCAATACATTACCTTTTGCTTGCGCCCGGTAGCCAACGCCGATTAAAGTCAATTTTTTTTCGAAGCCATCAGTAACGCCGACGACCATACTATTAGCAATAGCTCTTGCAGTACCTGCTTGGGCAATCGAATTCTTATCGGCCTTATCCCATTGCATTTGGATAACGTTATCGGCGATAGCTATGTTAACGGCAGGATTAAAATCAAATGACAGCTGACCTTTAGCCCCTTTAACAGTCAAACTACTTCCATTTAACTTAACCTCAACGCCTTTAGGCAGAGCGATGGGTGCTTTAGCAATTCTTGACATATAAAACCTTTAATTAACAGACTGTGCAGATTATTTCGCCGCCATGACCATTAGCCCTAGCCGCTTTATCAGTCATAACCCCGCTTGAAGTCGACACAATTGCAATGCCTAATCCACCTAGAACTTTTGGAAGCTCGTCTTTAGCTTTATAAATTCTCAAGCCCGGACGACTAATTCTTTTAATATTTTCGATAACCGGAACGCCTTTGTAATATTTCAAGACTATTGTCATTACGGAATGACTACCCATGGTCTCTGCAGCAAAATCGTTAATAAAGCCTTCTTCTTTTAATACGTTAGCTATAGAAAGCTTCAATTTTGAAGAAGGCAACTGAATCGATTTTTTTCTTGCAGACTGACCATTTCTAATTCTAGTCAGCATATCTGCTATTGGATCTGACATACTCATAATCTATTACTCTTATCTCTATCCGTTACATCTAATGTTACTACCAGCTGGCTTTTACAACGCCCGGCACATCTCCGCGCATAGTAGCTTCACGCAACTTATTCCTGCTTAAACCAAATTTCCGGTAGTACCCATGAGGACGCCCCGTTAGCCCGCAACGATTACGAATTCTTGCTGAACTCGAATCTCTGGGCAGCTTTTGCAAATGAAGTTGAGCGAGTTCTTTTTGCTCGAATGACGACTTGGGATCTCTAATGATTTCTCGCAAAGATTTGCGTTTTTCGTTAAATTTTTGCGCCAGTTTTTTGCGTTTTTCTTCGCGGGCAACCATGGATTTTTTTGCCATACTTGTTTCTCAGTTCTTGAACGGAAAATTAAAGAGTTTTAACAATGCCAAACCCTCTTCATTCGTTTTAGCCGTCGTTGTAATAGTGATATCCATTCCTCGTAACGCATCAATTTTGTCATAATCGATTTCAGGGAATATGATTTGCTCTTTGACGCCCATTGAATAATTGCCACGCCCATCAAAACTTTTAGGGCTTAAGCCTCTGAAATCACGGATACGGGGTATGGAGATACTTATGAGTCTATCTAAAAACTCATACATCCGCTGGCTTCGCAAAGTCACCTTACAGCCAATGGGCATATCGTCACGAATTTTAAAACCCGCAATGGATTTGCGCGCTAAGGTTATCACTGGCTTTTGACCAGAAATCTTTTCCATGTCACTTATTGCCGACTGTAAAATCTTTTTGTCGGCAACAGCCTCTCCCACGCCCATGTTGAGCGTTATTTTTGTAATCCGTGGCGCTTGCATAACGGATTTATAAGAAAACTGCTTCACCAGTTGCGGAAGAATAGTTTCTTTGTAAACTGTTTCTAATCTTGCCATGATCTAATCTACCTTATAAATCGACAACTTCATTTGTCGATTTGAAATAACGCACTTTCTTTCCGTCTTCCAGAAATCTGAACCCAATACGATCAGGTTTTTTAGTAGCCGGATTATAAATTCCAATATTGGAAATATCGATAGGCATGTCTTTAACAATAATCCCACCCGAAACACCGGCATTAGGATTCGGTTTTTGATTTTTTTTAGCCTGATTAATTCCTTCGACTAGCACTTTATTGTTTTTTAAAATTTTTGTAACCCTGCCGCTCTTACCTTTATCTTTTCCTGTACGAACGACGACATCGTCACCTTTTTTTATCTTTTGCATGGTAATAATCCACTATAAAACTTCGGGCGCTAATGAAATGATTTTCATAAACTTTTCACCTCTTAGCTCACGAGTAACTGGGCCAAAAATACGAGTACCTAAAGGTTGCAAATTATTATTAAGAATGACGGCGGCATTACCGTCGAATCGTATAACAGAACCATCGGCTCTACGAACGCCTTTTGAGGTTCTCACCACTAAAGCATTATAAACTTCGCCCTTCTTTACCCGCCCGCGTGGAATCGCATCTTTTATACTGACTTTTATAATATCGCCTATCCCGGCATAACGTCTATGCGAACCACCTAAAACTTTGATACACATAACCCTTTTCGCCCCGCTATTATCGGCAACATCAAGGTTTGTTTGCATCTGAATCATAATTCTTTCCTAAATTTAACTGTATTGTAACTAACAGAATTTAATTGCGTACGCCCAGTCTATCCATTTGCCTTTTGCAAAACTTCGACCAATTTAAAAGACTTGTGCTTCGATATAGGCCGACATGACGTTATCGATACCAAATCACCCTCTTGACAGGAGTTTTGCTCATCGTGAGCCATCATTTTGGATGAACGCTTAATGTATTTTCCGTATACAGGATGCTTTATTACACGCTCGACTAACACCGTAATTGTTTTATCCATCTTAGTACTGACAACTTTACCTGTTATCGTCCGTAACTTTACTTCGCTTTCGGCCATATTACGTTCTCGCCATTTCATTGATGAGGGTATTAATTCGGGCTATATCACGCCGTACTTTTTTGACTTGGTCAGGCTTACTTAATTGCCCGGTGCCTTTTTGCATTTTCAGGTTAAACCTTTCCTTTGCCAGATCACCTAACAACACAGCCAAGTCTTCTTTAGTTTTTTTACGCAAATCTTTCGCCTTCATTACATTATCGTCCGCACAGTAAATAGTGTTTTCAACGGCAATTTAGCAGCCGCTAAAGCAAACGCTTCCCGGGCTAACTCTTCAGAAACGCCTTGCAATTCGTACAACATTGTTCCAGGTCTAATTTGAGCAACCCAGTATTCTACACTACCTTTACCTTTTCCCATACGAACTTCTAAAGGTTTTTTAGTAATTGGCTTATCGGGAAATATTCTGATCCAGATTTTTCCGCCACGTTTAATATGTCTGGTTATGGTTCTACGAGCCGACTCGATTTGTCTCGCAGTTAATCGCCCTCGTGTTATGGCTTTCAAGCCATATTCACCAAAACTAACTGACGAACCGCGAACAGCGACACCGGTATTTCTACCTTTATGCTGCTTTCGAAACTTTGTTCTTTTAGGTTGAAGCATTGCTGTGACCTTAACTTATTTCTTTGATTCAGGATTATTATGCAAATCCATATCAAATACTTCACCTTTGAATATCCATACTTTAATACCGATAATTCCATAGGTTGTGTTTGCTTCTGCAGTTGCATAGTCAATATCAGCCCTTAAGGTATGCAAGGGCACACGACCCTCCCTATACCATTCCGTACGGGCAATTTCAGCACCATTCAGACGGCCGCCGACTGTGATCTTTATACCTTCGGCGCCAAGCCGCATAGTATTAGTAACGGCGCGTTTCATTGCCCGGCGATACATTATTCTCTTTTCAAGTTGTTGCGCCACGCCTTCCGCCACCAATTGCGCATCGAGTTCGGGCTTTCTAACTTCTTCAACATTAAGCTGAACAGGCACACCAATCATCTTTGAGATTTGTTGCCTTAATACATCAATGTCTTCCCCTTTTTTACCAATTACAATTCCGGGTCTTGCGGTATGAACGGTAATATGAGCATTATTCGCCGGCCTGTTAATCTGGATACGGCTGACTGAAGCATGGGCTAATTTTTCTCTTAAAAACCGCCTAACTTCCAAGTCTTGATTAAGAAATAACGGATAATCATGGCTATTTGCATACCATCTTGAATTCCAATCTTTTACTATTCCAAGACGAATGCCGATTGGATGTACTTTTTGACCCACTTTATGCCCCTACTCGCTTTCCGAGACTTTAACTGTAATGTGACAGGTTCTTTTAAGGATGTGGTTTGCACGCCCTTTAGCTCTTGGCTTAAATCTTTTCATGGTTGCCGCTTCGTTGACAAAAACGGTTGAAACACGCAACTCATCAATATCGGCGCTTTCATTATGTTCTGCATTAGCGATGGCGGATTCAAGAATTTTTTTTACAATCGCCGCACCCTTTTTCGAGCTAAACTTCAATGTGCTCAATGCCTTATCTACCGGCATTCCTCGAATCATATTACCCACTAATCTCGCTTTTTGAGCAGACAAAGGCGCATTACTTAATTTCGCTGAAACTTCCATCACATAACAACCTTATTTAGATTTTTTATCAGCCACATGGCCTTTGTATGTACGAGTAGGCGCAAACTCACCTAATTTGTGACCGATCATATTTTCAGAAATGAGCACGGGTATATGCAATCGACCGTTGTGAACGGCTATTGTCAATCCAAGCATGTCAGGAATTATCATCGATCTTCTTGACCAAGTTTTGATCGGTTTACGATTATTGGAACTGACAGCATCTTCCACTTTTTTTTGAAGATGATGGTCTATAAATGGACCTTTTTTTATTGACCGTGGCATGTTGATACCTCACTTATCCTTATTTTCTACGTCTGATAATCATATTATCAGTGCGTTTATTTTTTCTCGTTTTATAGCCTTTTGTTGGTATACCCCAAGGAGTAACCGGATGACGACCACCCGAGGTTCTACCTTCACCGCCACCGTGCGGATGATCAACCGGATTCATAACAACTCCGCGGACAGTAGGTCTCACGCCTCTCCAGCGCGTAGCGCCAGCCTTGCCGTACGAAATAAGGTTATGTTCCGAATTCGAAACCTCGCCTATAACGGCCCGGCAATCGGCCAATACTTTTCTCATTTCTCCAGAACGCAACCTAATCGTCGCATGAGCACCCTCTCTAGCCACTAACTGTGCCGAAGCGCCCGCACTTCTTGCTAACTGAGCGCCTTTACCAGGTTTTAACTCGATACAGTGAACAACGGTACCCATTGGAACATTACGTAAAGGCATGCAGTTTCCAGGTTTTACCGGCGCAGTTTCTGAAGAAATCAATTCTTGACCCGCCGCAACTCCCTTAGGTGCTATGATGTATCGCCTTTCGCCGTCCTTAAAAAGAATCAATGCGATATTCGCCGTCCTGTTAGGGTCGTATTCAACTCTCTCAACAATCGCTGGGATATCTAATTTATTACGCTTAAAATCGATAATTCTATAGTGCTGTTTATGACCGCCACCTACATGTCGCGTCGTAATACGTCCTAAATTATTACGTCCCCCGCTTTTGCTGAGCTTACTTAATAAAGGCGCATAAGGTTTTCCTTTATGGAGTCCTTCGCTTTTTATTCGCACAACAAAGCGCGATCCGGGCGATGTTGGTTTTGACTTTACAATAGCCATTGTCTTAATACCGTTCTATGTTGTCTCTCAAATTAATGTGTTATGGCGTCGCGAAATTAATGTCATGTCCCGGCTTTAATTTTACATAAGCCTTTTTCCAATCCGAGCGCTTTCCTAAAGTCCGCCCGAACCGTTTATTTTTCCCTTTAACATTTAACACATGAACCGATTCTACTTCGACACCAAATAAGCTTTCGACCGCTTTTTTTACTTCTTGCTTAGTCGCTTGCTTTGTTATTTTGAACACAAACCTATTTTCTTTATCGGCAGCCACTGTGCTTTTTTCGGAGATAACCGGCGCTTGTAAAACATACACTAATTGGGGATTCATGCTAACCGCTCCTCTAATTGTTTAATCGCCGCTGATGTTGCAACCACCTTATCCGCAGCTAACAACAAAACAGGATTTAAATTTAGCGATTCAACCAACTCAACGCAGGGGATATTCCTCGAAGCCAGAGCTATATTTTCGTCAATCTTATCCACAATAATTAAAATTCGCTTTGCATCAAAAGCTTTTAGCTTTAGAAATAGCTCTTTTGTCTTAGCTGTTTTAGGGATAATTGAGTCCGAGACAACAAGCCTATTCTGCCGCAATAACTCAGATAAAATGGAACGAATACCCACTCTAAACATTTTTTTATTTAGTTTTTGTTCGAAACTTCTTGGTTTAGCGGCGAACGAAATACCTCCTGTACGCCATATAGGGCTTCTTGTAGAACCAGAGCGAGCACGGCCTGTCCCTTTTTGGCGCCACGGTTTTGCACCACCGCCGCTGACTTCGGAACGAGTTTTCTGCGCTTTGGTGCCCGCTCTAGCACCAGCCAAGAATTTAACGATTAATTGATGAACCAATGTTTCGTTATATGTTTGTCCGAAGACAGATTCGGGCACTTCTAGTGCACTAGCATTGTTCCCATTTAAAGCCGGTATTTGCAAACCCATGTCTTTTAACCTTTATTCCGCTTTTTTACTGCAGGTGTAATTACTACATCACCACCTTTTGCACCCGGCACAGCGCCTTTTACCAGTATTAAATTCCGATCTCCATCAACAGAATGGATCGTCAGGTTCTGGATAGTTCGCTTAACATCACCTAAATGACCTGCCATTTTTTTCCCTTTAAACACTCGCCCAGGAGTCTGGTTCATACCTATCGAACCCAATACTCTGTGCGAAACGGAGTTTCCATGCGTTGCATCCTGCATTCCGAAGTGATGCCGTTTAATTCCGCCGGCAAAACCCTTACCGATACTTTGACCCTGGACGTCAACAATTTGTCCGGCAGAAAAGATATTTACGGACAACTCTGACCCGACAGTGAGATTCGCCCCCTCATCGTCCGCCAGTCTAAATTCCCATAAACCTCTGCCGGCCGTCATATTAGCTTTAGCATAATGTCCAGCCATTGCTTTATTAACATGCGATGATTTTTTGTCGCCTACTGCTATTTGTATTGAACGATAACCATCGACTTCAAGGCTTTTAATTTGGGCAATTCTATTGGAATCTACCTGCAACACAGTGACGGGGACAGAAACACCATCGTCACCAAACACCCTGGTCATACCGCATTTTCGACCCACAAGACCTATTGACATTTGCCAATCCCTCTACTTTATCAATTCAATTTGATTTGAACATCCACACCGGCAGCTAAATCTAATTTCATTAATGCATCAACCGTTTTATCAGTTGGCTCAACGATATCCATCAACCTTTTGTATGTTCTTAATTCATATTGATCTCTCGCATCTTTATTTACATGAGGAGAAATCAAAATCGTAAAACGTTCTTTTTTAGTAGGCAAAGGAATGGGGCCTTTTACTTGAGCACCGGTTCGCCTTGCGGTTTCTACTATCTCGCCAGCCGACTGATCAATTAGTTTGTGGTCAAACGACTTCAATCGGATTCTGATAGTTTGGTTTGTCATATTTATTTACTCGATGATAGAGGCTACAACACCCGCACCCACCGTGCGGCCGCCTTCACGAATTGCAAACCGCAAACCATCTTCCATCGCAATGGGGGAAATCAATGTCACCTCAACGGACACATTATCTCCAGGCATTACCATTTCAGTACCTTCCGGCAATTTAACCGCGCCAGTAACGTCTGTTGTTCTAAAGTAAAACTGAGGACGATAACCATCGAAGAAAGGCGTATGACGACCACCTTCGTCCTTGCCTAACACGTAAATTTCAGCCTTGAATTTTGAATGCGGTTTAATAGTCCCTTTGTGAGCCAAAACCTGTCCGCGCTCAACATCATCACGCTTGGTGCCTCTCAGCAATAACCCGACGTTATCACCCGCCTCACCTTGATCCAACAATTTGCGGAACATTTCAACACCGGTTACGGTTGTTGTAGCTGTCGGCCTAATACCGACAATCTCAACTTCTTGACCGACCTTAATGACACCTCTCTCAATACGGCCCGTAACCACTGTTCCGCGACCAGAAATAGAGAAAACATCTTCGATCGGCATCAAAAAACTACCGTCAACAGCACGCTCAGGCAATGGAATATAACTGTCGAGCGCTTCAACTAATTTAATAATCGAAGGCACACCAATCTCACTGGTATCGCCTTCCAAAGCCTTTAAAGCAGATCCCTTAATAATTGGCGTATCATCACCTGGGAACTCATACAGATCGAGCAACTCTCTGATTTCCATCTCGACCAACTCGATCAACTCAGGATCGTCGACCATATCGGCTTTATTAAGAAAAACCACAATATAAGGAACACCAACCTGTCTTGACAGCAGGATATGCTCACGCGTTTGAGGCATTGGACCGTCGGCAGCCGAACAAACCAAAATAGCGCCATCCATTTGAGCCGCACCTGTAATCATGTTTTTTACATAGTCGGCGTGACCAGGGCAATCCACGTGCGCATAGTGACGCGCCGCAGATTGGTATTCGACATGCGATGTTGCAATGGTAATACCGCGCGCGCGCTCTTCCGGCGCATTGTCGATTTGGTCGAACGCTTTAACTTCCCCGCCTTGCAGCTCCGCCATGACCTTGGTCAATGCAGCTGTCAATGTTGTTTTTCCGTGGTCAACGTGGCCAATAGTACCAACATTGACATGGGGCTTAGTACGTGTAAATTTTTCTTTAGCCATGACTCAATACCTTTGTGTTACATTCAAATTTATGATTATTTCTTAATAATTGTTTCTGCAATGGATGCAGGGACTTCATTGTATTTTTCAAACTGCATACTATAAGTTGCTCGACCCTGGGTTGCCGAACGCAAATCGGTTGCATAACCGAACATTTCCGCCAATGGCACTTCGCAACTAATAGCTTTACCAGAAGGAGCGTCTTCCATACCCTGCACCAACCCGCGACGCCTGCTAATATCGCCAACAACATCGCCCATATAGTCTTCGGGCGTGATGATTTCAACTTTCATAATGGGTTCGAGCAACACTGGCGACGCTTTTCTTGCAGCCTCCCTAAAACACATCGAACCTGCAATTTTGAAAGCGATCTCGCTCGAATCCACATCGTGATACGAACCGTCAAACAACGAAACTTTTACATCTAAAACTGGATAACCTGCTAAAACACCGCTTTTGAGCTGCTCTTGAACACCTTTATCCACTGCCGGTATGTACTCCTTAGGCACGACCCCGCCAACAATTTCGTTGACAAATTCGTAACCAGAGCCAGCATCCTTAGGCTCTAATCGCAACCAAACATGACCGTACTGCCCCTTACCGCCGGTCTGCCTGACAAACTTCCCTTCTTGTTCGACCGTTTTGCGTATGGTTTCCCGATAAGCCACTTGTGGCGCGCCTACACCCGCATCTACCCCAAACTCCCTTTTCATCCGATCAACAATAATTTCAAGATGGAGCTCCCCCATACCTGAAATAATGACTTGTCCGGATTCCTCATCCGTTTGCACCTTGAACGACGGATCTTCTTGAGCCAATTTACCTAGCGCAATACTCATCTTATCCTGGTCCGCCATTGTTTTCGGCTCAACAGCAACCGATATAACCGGGTCGGGAAACTCCATTCTCTCAAGAACAACAATACTCGCGGGATCGCACAGCGTATCTCCGGTCGTCACATCTTTCAATCCTATTGCCGCCGCAATATCTCCAGCGCACACCACTTTTATCTCTTCCCTGCTATTAGCATGCATCTGAACGATACGCCCAACACGCTCTCTTTTCTTTTTTACCGGGTTATAGACCATATCCCCTGAATTCAAAACCCCGGAATACACCCTAAAAAAAGTAAGTGTGCCAACATAAGGATCGGTGGCGATCTTGAACGCTAACGCCGAAAAGGGCTTATTATCCGATGCTGGCCTTTCGGCTTCAGTCACCCCGTCGTCAAGCAGCCCTTTAATCGCATTAATATCTACCGGTGAAGGCAAGTACTCAATCACTGCATCCAGCATTGCCTGAACACCTTTATTTCTAAAAGCCGAACCACAAAAAGCAGGGACTGCTCGATTAGCTATGGTTAGCTGACGCATACCTAGCTTTATTTCTTCATTAGACAAACAGCCTTCTTCAAGGTATTTGTTCGTCAATTCTTCATTCGCATCGGCAGCGGCTTCGATAAGATTCTCCCGCCACTCCTTGCAAATAGACTGCATTTCTGGCGGAATCTCATTTTCGACAAAGGTCATGCCCATATTGGCCTCATCCCAATAAATGGCTTTCATCTTGACCAGATCAACCACACCTTCAAAACATTCTTCCGCACCGATAGGCAACTGCAACGGCACCGCCTTGCTTCCTAGGCGCACCTCAATCTGCTTGACCACCCTAAGGAAATCGGCACCAGTCCTATCCATTTTATTGACAAAAGCCAACCGTGGGACATGGTATTTATTTGCTTGCCGCCAAACAGTCTCGGACTGCGGCTCAACCCCGCCAACCGCGCAAAACACCGCGCAAGCCCCGTCGAGCACCCGCAAAGAACGTTCCACCTCAATGGTAAAATCAACATGCCCAGGCGTATCGATAATATTGATACGATGCTGAGAAAACTGCTTTTCCATACCACTCCAAAAGCAAGTCGTGGCAGCAGAAGTAATCGTTATACCCCTCTCCTGCTCCTGAGCCATCCAATCCATCGTGGCGGCGCCATCGTGAACCTCGCCAATCTTGTGAGAAACACCTGTGTAATACAACACCCGCTCCGTGGTCGTCGTTTTACCCGCATCAATATGAGCCATAATACCGATATTACGGTAAAGCTCTATGGGTGTTTTTCTGACCACCAGCAAAACCCAGAGGTTAATCTATATAACGTCTACCAGCTATATAACGTCTACCAGCGGTAGTGAGAAAATGCTTTATTGGCCTCAGCCATTCTATGAGTATCTTCGCGCTTCTTAGCGGCCGAACCTCTATTCTCAAACGCGTCCAATAACTCGCCAGCTAATTTAGACGACATGCGGCGTTCATTTCGTTTTCTGGAAGCATCTATCAACCAGCGCATCGCTAACGCCATTCTCCGTGACGGCCGCACTTCCACGGGAACCTGATAAGTCGCCCCGCCAACGCGCCTAGATTTAACCTCAACCCTTGGCTGCACGTTCTCAAGCGCCTTCGACAGAACCTCTAACGGTTCGCCGTGACCTTTCTTTTCGATCACATCCAAAGCGCCGTAAACAATTCCTTCCGCAACAGATTTCTTACCGCTCTCCATAATCATATTCATAAACTTGGTCAGCATTACACTGCCAAAACGCGGATCCGGTATGATCTCTCTTTTAGTAGCAACTCTTCTTCTAGACATTCTTCACCAACTTATTACTTGCCTTTTGGACGCTTTGTTCCGTATTTTGACCGACCACACTTCCTATTATTAACACCGGAAGCATCCAAACTGCCACGAACCACATGATAGCGCACACCTGGCAAATCTTTGACACGACCGCCGCGAATCAAAACAACCGAGTGCTCTTGCAAGTTATGACCTTCACCGCCTATGTAACTACTGACTTCAGAACCATTCGTCAGCCTGACTCTTGCAACCTTACGAAGAGCAGAATTAGGCTTCTTGGGTGTTGTCGTATAAACACGAGTACAAACACCACGACGCTGAGGACATGCTTCTAGCGCAGGCACATTACTTTTTTCAATTTTTTTTGTGCGCGGCTTACGAACCAATTGGTTGATCGTTGCCATATATTTATTTACTCCGAATCCGTTTCACTGTTCGACTTAAGGTTGTCAGCAAACTTTAATTTTATAAAAGCATTTATAATGCTCAACTCGAACGCTTAACCCCATGTGAGCAGAGCATGATACTTGCTATGCACTTTAAGGTCAAGCTGAATTATTCAAATTTATTTTTTATGTATTTAATGCTTGTTTGAGAGCTTCTTCTACTTCATCCGCGTCGATCGTTGATAAATGTTCATTTTCGACGCTTTGAGTTTGAATCTGCCTATTCTTTCGGCTTTCATGATAAGCCAATCCTGTTCCCGCAGGTATCAAACGGCCAACAATCACGTTTTCCTTAAGCCCCTGTAAATTGTCGTTTAGCCCTCGCACTGCCGCATCGGTTAATACGCGTGTTGTTTCTTGAAATGAAGCTGCCGAAATAAATGATTCGGTAGCCAATGACGCTTTTGTAATACCAAGCAGAATCGACTCAAAGCTTGCGGGAATTTTTCCTTCCCCTTCAATCCGGTCATTTTCTTCTCTCAACAATGCGCGCTCAACTTGATCTCCTTTTAAGAACAATGTGTCACCCGAGGCAGTGATTTCAACTTTTCTTAACATTTGACGGATGATCGCTTCGATATGCTTATCGTTGATCTTTACCCCTTGTAACCGGTAAACATCCTGTATTTCTTTAACTAAATAATTGGCTAATTCTTCGACGCCCCGTAATCTTAGAATATCGTGCGGTGTTAATTCACCCTCAGCAATCGTTTCGCCTTTCTCAACATATTCGCCCTCGAATACCGTGATATGACGCCATTTTGAAATTAATGTTTCTACTTGCTCGCCTGAAGAGTCGGTAATAATGACGCGTTGTTTTCCTTTTGTTTCTTTACCGAAGGATATTGTTCCACTCGTTTCAGCCAAAATTGCCGGGTCTTTGGTCTTACGCGCTTCAAACAAATCGGCCACACGCGGCAAACCGCCGGTTATATCTCGTGTTTTACTCGATTCTTGCGGTATCCTGGCTAAAACGTCCCCCACTTTAACTTCCCCACCGTCTTTTATCCCAACAATAGCGCCCGTTGGCAAAAAGTATTGAGCTGGAATTTCTGTGCCGGGTAGAAAGATCGGATTCCCATCCGTATCCAGCAATTTAACCATAGGTCTTAATTCTTTACCGGCACTACCCCTTTGTTTCGGATCAGTAACCACTAATGAACTCAACCCTGTAACTTCATCCGATTGCTTTTGCACTGTAACGCCGTCGACAAAATGAATCATTTCGACAACGCCATCCACTTCGGTAATAACCGGATGCGTATGCGGATCCCAAGTAACGATAATGTCGCCCGCATTAACTTTATCGCCTTCCTTCACCGACAACACCGCGCCGTATGGGATTTTATAACGCTCCCGTTCACGTCCGTATTCGTCAACGACGCCAACTTCGCCCGATCTTGAGACAGCGATTAAGTTACCTTCCCGGTTAACGACGGACTTAAGATTGTTCAATCGTAATGAACCGGAAGATTTCACTTGCACATTACTGATTGCCGCAGAACGGGAAGCAGCGCCGCCGATGTGGAATGTCCGCATCGTCAACTGCGTACCCGGCTCACCAATCGATTGCGCAGCGATAACCCCGACCGCTTCGCCGATATTGACCAGATGTCCGCGGCCTAAATCGCGACCGTAACAAGCGGCGCAAACACCGTGTCTATTTTCACAAGTAATGATAGAACGGACCAAAACCTGATCAACGCTATTCTCATCCAGCACACTGACCCAATACTCGTCCAGCAACGTACCCTTCGGTACGATAATTTTTTCACCTGCGCCGTCGAGAACGTCGACAGCAGCTACACGGCCAAGCACCCGTTCCGAGAGCGGCTCGACAACATCGCCGCCTTCGATAATCGGCATCATTACCAAGCCGTTCGAAGTGCCGCAGTCATTGCCTATAATGACCAAATCTTGCGCCACATCCACCAATCTGCGTGTTAAATAACCCGAGTTAGCTGTTTTTAAGGCAGTATCCGCTAAGCCTTTGCGTGCGCCATGGGTTGATATGAAATACTGCAATACATCAAGTCCTTCCCTAAAATTGGCGGTAATAGGCGTTTCAATGATCGAGCCATCCGGCTTTGCCATCAATCCGCGCATACCAGCCAATTGCCGAATCTGGGCTGCTGAACCCCGAGCGCCGGATTCGGCCATCATAAAGATGGAGTTAAACGATTTTTGTTTAACTGCTTTACCGCTGGCGTCAATTACCGCTTCTTCGCCTAAGCCGTCCATCATCACTTTAGCGACTTGATCGTTTGCATGCGACCAAATATCGACAACTTTGTTATAGCGCTCACCGTCGGTCACTAGTCCAGAAGCATATTGACTTTGAATTTCGCTGACTTCGGCTTCAGCCGCTTTGATGATATCGACTTTTTTGGCCGGAATCGCCATATCGTCAATACCAAATGACACGCCTGAAATTGTTGCATATCTAAACCCCAAATACATGATTTGGTCTGCGAGCACAACGGTATCTTTATTCCCTAAATGGCGATAGGCATAGTTGACTAAGCGGGAAATATTCTTTTTAGTCATATCGCAATTGACTAACTCAAACGGCATCCGGTCTGGAACAACTTCCCAGATTAATGCACGGCCAACTGTCGTTGCGACCCTATGGGTCTTATTGACTTGCTGACCGTTTTCATCCATTACTTTTTCGGTTATTCGAAGCTGAATTTTTGTCTGCAACTCGACCGATTTAGCAAGCAAAGCCTTATGTACTTCACCAACGCTTACAAAAATACTCCCATCACCCTTTGCATTAACTTTTTCGCGGCTTATGTAATACAAACCTAACACCACGTCTTGCGACGGATTGATAACAGGCTCGCCATTAGCAGGCGATAAAATGTTGTTCGTCGCCATCATCAAGGTTCTTGCTTCCAATTGCGCTTCAATTGAAAGCGGGATATGCACCGCCATTTGGTCGCCGTCAAAATCGGCGTTGAATGCGCTGCAAACCAAAGGGTGTAACTGAATAGCTTTACCTTCTATTAAGGTCGGCTCGAAAGCCTGAATTCCTAACCGGTGTAAAGTCGGCGCACGGTTGAGCAGCACCGGATGTTCACGGATAACCTCTTCAAGAATATCCCAAACCTCATGCCCTTCCCGCTCGACCATTTTCTTAGCGGCTTTGATTGTAGTCGCAAGCCCCCTAAACTGCAACTTACTGAATATAAATGGCTTAAATAATTCTAACGCCATTTTTTTGGGCAAACCGCATTGATGTAAACGCAATGTAGGACCCACAACAATCACAGAGCGGCCTGAATAATCGACCCGTTTACCCAATAAATTCTGTCTAAAACGGCCTTGCTTGCCTTTGATCATATCTGCAAGGGATTTTAACGGACGGCGGTTTGTGCCGGTTATAGCCCGGCCGCGACGCCCGTTATCAAGGAGCGCATCAACCGACTCTTGCAACATCCGTTTTTCGTTCCGGACGATAATATCGGGCGCATTCAAATCCAACAAGCGGTTTAACCGGTTGTTTCTATTGATGACTCTGCGGTAAAGATCGTTCAAGTCTGAGGTTGCAAAACGGCCTCCGTCCAACGGTACTAAGGGTCGTAATTCCGGCGGTAAAACAGGCAATACTTTTAAGATCATCCATTCGGGACGATTTTTTGAACTCAACAAAGCGTCTATAACTTTCAAACGCTTGGAGATTTTCTTAATTTTAGTTTCTGAATTAGTCGATCCGATTTCTTCTCTGAGGGTGTTGATTTCTTCTTTTAAATCAATCGCCTTTAAAAGCTCATAGATCGCTTCCGCTCCCATTTTTGCAGTAAAATCATCGCCGTATTGCTCGACAGCATCCAAGTACTCGTCATCCGTCAATAATTGCCCCTTGCTAAGAGACGTTGTCCCCGGATCTAAAATAACGAACGATTCAAAATACAGAACGCGCTCAATCTCGCGGAGTGTCATATCGAGCAGTAAGGCAATACGCGAAGGTAAAGATTTTAAAAACCAAATATGCGCAACCGGACTTGCCAGATCGATGTGCCCCATCCGCTCCCGGCGCACTTTAGATAAGGTGACTTCAACTCCGCATTTCTCACAAATAACGCCGCGGTGTTTCAAACGCTTGTATTTACCGCATAGACATTCGTAATCGCTAACCGGGCCGAATATTTTTGCGCAGAAAAGGCCGTCCCGTTCAGGCTTAAAAGTCCGGTAGTTTATAGTCTCCGGTTTTTTCACCTCGCCATACGACCATGACCGTATCATGTCTGGCGAAGCCAGTCCGATACGAATTGCGTCAAAATCATCGGAACGCCCTTGGCGTTTTAAAAAATTCATTAAATCTTTCAAGAACCTACCCTCTTTAAGTATTTTCTGGCATGTTTCAGATCAAACCGTTTTCAAACAGCTAACTACCGAAACTTATTCTCGTTCGAGTTCTATATTAACGGCCAGAGAACGTATCTCTTTGATTAAAACATTAAACGATTCCGGCATTCCCGCCTCCATTTTATGATCGCCATCGACAATGTTTTTATACATCCTCGTTCTGCCGGTAACATCGTCCGATTTAACTGTCAGCATTTCTTGAAGGGTATAGGCTGCTCCATAAGCTTCAAGGGCCCACACTTCCATCTCGCCAAAACGCTGACCTCCGAATTGCGCTTTACCGCCCAAAGGTTGCTGGGTCACAAGACTATAAGGTCCGGTGGAGCGGGCGTGCATTTTATCGTCTACCAAGTGGTTCAATTTAAGCATGTACATGTAACCAACGGTTACCGGCCGTTCGAACGGCTCTCCAGTTAAACCGTCGAATAGAGTGATCTGTCCGGTTTCCGGCAAATCGGCTAGTCTTAGCATGGTTCTGATTTCGTCTTCGCTCGCCCCGTCGAATACTGGCGTCGCCATTGGTACGCCATCGACCAGATTGTTCGCCATCTCGATGATTTCGCTATCCGTTAATGAATCGAGATCTTCTTTCCGTCCGCTACTGTTATAGATGTCATTCAAGAACCCTTTAACCTCATTGATCTTGGCTTTAGCCTCGAGCATCTTGCCGATTTTTATGCCTAAGCCTTTTGCCGCCCACCCCAAATGGGTCTCCAAAACCTGGCCGACGTTCATCCGTGACGGCACCCCGAGTGGATTCAATACAATATCGACCGGATTGCCGTCGGCGGTATAAGGCATATCTTCAATCGGACGAATCATAGAAATAACGCCTTTGTTACCGTGGCGTCCGGCCATTTTATCGCCTGGCTGAATTCGTCTTTTGACAGCCAAATAGACTTTAACCATTTTCAATACACCAGGCGGCAAATCATCGCCCATAGTGATTTTTTTCCGTTTGAATTCGAATTTTTCGTCGAACGCTTTCCGTTGCTGCTCGACTTGAACCGCTACGGTTTCGAGTTGGACGTTTAAGTCCTCGTCTTTCATCCTAATTTTCAGCCATTCCGAGTGCTTCAGACTATCCAGATAGTCTTGCGTGACCGGATTCCCGGCACGCATTTGTCCCGGCCCGGACTTAGCCTCTTTTCCGAGCAACATTGTCGCCACACGATCAAAAATATCGCCTTCGAGAATTTTTAATTGATCGTCCAAGTCTTTACGGTAGCGTTTGACTTCCTGCTCTTCGATATCGAGCGCGCGTTTATCCTTTTTCACACCGTCACGGGTAAACACTTGCACGTCGATAACAGTACCTTCAATACTGCTGGGCACCCGAAGCGAGGTATCTTTTACATCGGCCGCTTTTTCACCGAAAATAGCTCGAAGGAGCTTTTCTTCCGGCGTCAGTTGAGTTTCGCCTTTTGGAGTAACTTTTCCGACCAGAATATCTCCGCCTTTAACTTCCGCGCCGACATAGACAATTCCGGACTCATCCAGCTTGGCGAGCGCTTCTTCGCTTACATTGGGAATATCGGCCGTTATTTCTTCAGGACTGTGTTTGGTATCGCGTGCAACGCACGTTTTTTCTTCGATATGGATCGTAGTAAACCGAT
This sequence comes from Methylococcaceae bacterium UBA7658, assembly GCA_002483425.1. Taxonomy (GTDB): domain Bacteria; phylum Pseudomonadota; class Gammaproteobacteria; order Methylococcales; family Methylomonadaceae; genus Methyloglobulus. Next base: position 112,092 of record DLHW01000014.1, on the reverse strand, counting down.
CTTCTTTAACGACCCGTTCGGAAACCAAAATAGAGTCTTCAAAGTTATAACCGTTCCAAGGCATAAAGGCGACCAGCATATTTTGCCCGAGCGCTAACTCGCCCATATCGGTTGACGGCCCATCGGCCAATATGTCGCCGGCATTGACAAAATCGCCTTTCTTGACCAAAGGCTTCTGATTAATACAGGTATTTTGATTAGACCGGGTATATTTTGTTAGATTATAAATATCGACGCCTGGCGTTCCGGTTTCGGTTTCTGTGTCATTCACTCGAACAACAATTCTTGCCGCATCGACGGCCTCAATCCTTCCGCCCCGCGCCGCAACTACTGTCACGCCTGAGTCCTTAGCTACAGTCCGTTCCATACCGGTACCCACCAGCGGCTTCTCAGCCTTTAGAGTAGGAACCGCTTGCCGTTGCATATTGGACCCCATTAAAGCCCGGTTAGCATCATCATGCTCAAGAAACGGAATGATAGATGCCGCGACCGAGACAATTTGTTTGGATGATACATCCATATATTGCACGGTATCGGACATTGCCAAAGTAAACTCGTCTTTATGACGGCAGGATACGAGTCCTTCCTTTAATTTACCGTCTTTATCGACCGGTACACTGGCCTGCGCGATGACGAATTCGCCTTCTTCAATTGCCGATAAATAATCGACTTGATTGGTCACTTTACCGTCGACTACTTTTCTATACGGCGTTTCCAAAAAACCGTAATCATTGGTTCTTGCATACACCGACATAGAATTGATTAAGCCGATATTCGGACCTTCAGGTGTTTCGATCGGACAAACGCGACCGTAATGCGTAGCGTGAACGTCACGTACTTCGAAACCCGCCCGCTCTCTCGCCAAACCTCCAGGACCCAACGCTGAAACGCGGCGTTTGTGCGTAACTTGCGATAATGGATTGTTTTGGTCCATAAATTGCGACAACTGGCTGGAGCCAAAAAACTCCTTAACCGCCGCAGAAACCGGTTTAGCATTGATGATTTCTTGCGGCACCAACCCCTCGGAATCCGCCAGTGTCAAACGCTCTTTGACGGCTCTTTCAACCCGGACTAGACCGACGCGGAATTGATTTTCAATCATTTCACCCACCGAACGAACTCGGCGGTTGCCTAAATGATCGATATCGTCGACATTACCGTTACCATTTCGGATGTTGATCAACTCTTTCAGCACATCGATGATGTCCGCATGGGTCAACGTTCCAGGTCCAGTTATTTCTTGGCGCCCTAAGCGCCGGTTAAATTTCATTCTTCCCACCGTCGATAAATCGTATCTTTCATCGGTAAAGAATAAATTTTGGAAAAGATTTTCGGCGGACTCCTTTGTAGGCGGCTCGCCCGGCCGCATCATCCGGTAAATTTCAACTAAAGCTTCAAGCTGATTAGTCGTTACATCCAAACGCATAGCGTTAGAAATATAGGGACCGTTATCCAGATCGTTAACGAATAAAGTATTGATATCGGCGATACCGGCTTCGGAGCATTTATCCAATGTCGTACCGGTGAGTTCGTCATTTACTTTGGCGACCAGTTCCCCGGTACTGGAATCGATTAGATTGTGACCAACAATTTTTCCAACCAGGTATTCTCTTGGCACTTCAACTTGAGTCAACCCGGCTTTTATCATTTCCCTGATATGTTTTGCGGTAATCCGGCGCCCTTCTTCCACCAAAATTTGGTCGTCAATCTTGATATCGAATGCCGCTATCTCTCCGCGCATCCGCTCAGGAATAATATGAAAAAGGCATTTGTCCGGACTGAGCGTAAACCGGTTTATTTCGAAAAAGATTTTTATCATCCCTTCGTTATCATAACCTAACGCTCTTAATAAAATCGTCGCCGGAATTTTTCTACGGCGGTCGATGCGAACATACACGCAGTCTTTGTGATCAAATTCGAAATCAAGCCAAGAGCCGCGATATGGAATTACGCGGGCGTTGAACAGTAACTTACCGGACGAGTGAGTTTTACCTTTGTCGTGATCGAAGAAAACGCCGGGTGAACGGTGCAATTGAGAAACGACGACACGCTCGGTGCCGTTTATCACAAAGGTGCCGTTATCGGTCATCAACGGTAATTCGCCCATGAAAACTTCTTGTTCGCGGATATCCTTAACAACTTTGGCATTGATGGGAGAATCTTTATCGTAAATCACCAAACGTACTAAAACCCGCAACGGTGCCGCATAGGTAGCACCCCTTTGCTGACATTCTCTTACATCAAAAGTGGGTTCTCCCAACCGGTAACTGATATACTCTAGAACGGCATATCCGGAGTGGCTTTCTATTGGAAAAACACTAGTAAATGCAGCGTGCAAGCCTTTATCGGCCCGCTTTAACGGCGATACGCCCGCTTGTAAAAACTCCGCATATGAATTGATTTGAGTCGCCAGGAGATATGGGACTTCCAGCACCTCAGTGCTTTTCCCAAAGTTATTTCGGATACGCTTTTTTTCAGTAAAAGAGTAGGACATATTGCTTCCAGACCTTTTTCGCTATGAATGATTTTACTGTCCGCTTACTGCAGACAGAAAAAGGCCGGTGACGTTAACGTCACCGACCGCTTGTATTTCAGGGTACTGCCTTGATTATCATTAAGCTTTTACTTAACGTCTACTGTCGCGCCGGCTTCTAGAAGTTGTTTCTTAATATCTTCTGCTTCGGCTTTAGACACGCCTTCTTTTAAGGTGGTAGGGACACCTTCGACAGCATCTTTCGCTTCTTTCAATCCCAAACCGGTTATAGTGCGCACGGCCTTAATAACAGCAACTTTGTTCTCACCGAAACTAGTCATAATGACATTAAATTCCGTTTGCTCTTCAACTTCAGCTGCTGCTGCAGCCGGCGCAGCGACTGCAACCGCTGCAGCAGCCGATACGCCGAATTTCTCCTCCATCGCGGAGATCAAATCCACAATTTCCATCACGGTCATGTTTGCTACCGCTTCCAGGATATCTTCTTTTCCAATTGCCATTGTTTTTCCTCTAAATTCTTGAATGTTTAACTAATAAAGCCGCTGAATGCTTAGGCTGCTTGTTTTTCGTCTCTGATAGCCGCGAGAGTGCGGGCCAGTTTTTCGACCGGAGCTTTCATGACCGACATCAACATGCTAATGCCTTGATCGCGAGTAGGCAGCCGGGCCAAACGAGCCAGTTCGGACGCACCGTAGGACTGGCCTCCAATAGCAACCACCTTAGCGATAAGCTTGTCGTGCGTTTTTGCAAAATCATTAATCAAACGCGCCGCCGCACCCGGGTCCTCCATCGAAAAAGCCATAAGCAAAGGCCCGACCAGACCTTCTCGCATACATTCGAACTCAGTACCGGCTACAGCTCTTTTAGCCAATGTATTTTTTATGACGCGCAGGTATACGCCGGTTTCCCGAGCAGTTTTACGAAGTTGCGTAAACTCCGAAACCGTCAGTCCGCGATACTCGGCAGCGACAGCAGAATGGGCTTGGGCGGCATACTTGGATACTTCCTCAACAACCGCCTTTTTAGCCTCTAAATTTAATGCCACAAGTGACCTCCTTCGGTATCTGAACACTCAGATGTCATAACACATACCCCAAATGGGGTACACCACGGTCCTTAACCTTAATAGGCTTAGGCCTCCGTCTACGCAGGTATATTAAGCCTTTGGCGCCTGCGGTCTTTGACGGTTGCCGTGCTTAAGGCGGCAACCCAAAGTTTTTTGTTTCTTAACCGGTCAAGGCGCTCGGATCCAACCAAATCCCAGGCCCCATTGTGGAAGAAAGCGTAATTTTTTTAATGTATGTGCCTTTTGCCGCCGTAGGCTTAGCTTTTCTTAAATCGCCCAGCAAAGCCTCGAGATTCCCTTGAATTGCGGTCGCATCAAAACTAACTTTTCCAAGTGTGCAATGAATAATACCCGCTTTATCCGTCCGATAGCGAACCTGACCCGACTTCGCATTTTTTACCGCAGTTGCAACATCGGCAGTGACGGTACCTACTTTAGGGTTTGGCATCAAACCTCTCGGCCCTAGGATTTGGCCCAATTGCCCAACCACACGCATCGCATCCGGCGAAGCAATGACGACATCAAAGTTCATTTCGCCTTTTTTGACTAAATCGCCCAAATCATCCATACCAACAATATCGGCGCCAGCGGCTTTTGCCGCCTCGGCATTAGGTCCTTGCGTGAACACAGCAACCCTAACCGTTTTACCGGTGCCGTTAGGCAATACGGTTGCACCTCGGACGTTTTGGTCAGATTTGCGGGGGTCAACACCCAAATTAACACTAACGTCAATCGATTCGACAAATTTAGAACCGCTCAATTCTTTTAAAAGCTGAACCGCTTCGACAACCGAATACTGCTTCGTTTTATCAACTTTCGACCTAACCAGCTTTGCTTTCTTGGTTAATTTAGCCATTTATAACCCCTCCACGTTAAGACCCATACTGCGCGCGCTGCCCGCAATGGTTTTAACGGCCGCTTCTAAGCTTGCAGCATTTAGATCTTCCATTTTGGTTTTGGCGATTTCTTCCAATTGCGCAACTGAGACTGTGCCGACTTTTTTAGTATTAGGGTTACTGCTTCCGCTCTTTAACCCAACCGCTTTTTTCAAAAGAACAGTTGCCGGTGGCGTTTTTGTAATAAAAGTAAAACTTTTATCACTATAAACAGTGATAACAACCGGTAAAGGCAAACCCTTTTCGACATCTTGAGTTTTGGCGTTAAATGCTTTACAAAACTCCATAATGTTCACGCCGCGCTGACCCAAAGCCGGACCAATGGGAGGGCTTGGATTTGCCTCGCCTGCTTTAACTTGCAACTTAATATAAGCAGCTATTTTTTTTGCCATTTTTTTCTCCGAATACGGGTAGTAACGCTTTTCAGCTCCCCTTAGACACAAAAATCCCGCCCTTAAAACAGGGAGGGATCGCTTTTAACTTAATCGAACGATATGCAACAGAACGTTTAGATTTTTTCAACTTGACCAAAGGCAAGCTCGACCGATGTCGAACGGCCAAAAATAAGCACCGATATTTTTAATTTATTTTTTTCGTAATTGACTTCTTCGACCACGCCGTTGAAATCCTTAAAGGGACCGTCAACAACCCTGATCACTTCGCCCGCTTCAAATAATATTTTCGGTCTCGGCTTATTGACACCCTCTTCCACCCGATTAAGAATAGCCATCGCCTCTTTATCTGAAATAGGCGCAGGGCGATCCGATGTGCCCCCGATAAAACCCAAAACTTTCGGCGTATCTTTTACCAAATGCCAAGTCTCGTCAGTCAATTCCATCTGAACCAACACATAACCCGGAAAAAACTTTCGTTCGCTTTTCCTTTGCTGCCCCATGCGCATTTCGACAACTTCTTCCGTAGGTATCAGTATTTTCCCAAAATACTGATCTAGACCATCTCGCCGAATCCTTTCTTCGAGCGACTGTTTAACTTTACCCTCAAAATTTGAGTACGCATGAACAACATACCAACGCAACGACATATCGCTATCCGCCCTGCCCAGTCAAGCTAGTAACAACCCAAAAGAGAAGCATATCCAATAACCACAAAATAAACCCCACCGTAAACACCATAGCAATAACTAATAACGTAGTTCGCGTGGTTTCGTCGCGGTTTGGCCACACAACCTTCCTGACCTCTTGCTTAGATTCAAGAAAAAAATTCCAGACATTCCGGCCTAAATCGGTAGTAAACAGCAAGGCCAGCACAATCAAAACGACAAACACCAACCCCACCACCCGGTAAAGCAAAGATATGTCGGAAAAAATATAGAATGCAGCTATAGCGGCAACGATAAGAAGAACAGAGAAAACTTGCTTGACGATATCAAAAACCGGCGTTTGCGCTTCCGCTTGTGAATTCATGTATTGTTAACTAGAAATAAAGTATAGTTATTATATTTATCGATCCCTGAGTGGCAGGCCAGGAGGGTCTCGAACCCCCAACCAACGGTTTTGGAGACCGCCATTCTACCAATTGAACTACTGACCTGTTTCAGGAAAACTAAAGAACAAATAATAATATATCAAAACAAAAAATTAATCAAAATATCTTTATTATTGTCAAACAAAAATTAGCCCAGATACGTAAATACTGGAGCCCATAACCGGATTTGAACCGGTGACCTCTTCCTTACCAAGGAAGTGCTCTACCTCCTGAGCTATATGGGCAATCATTTGATTGGAGCGGGTGATGGGAATCGAACCCACGTGATCAGCTTGGAAGGCTGGAGTTCTACCATTGAACTACACCCGCAGATTTGTTTCTCAAATTAAAGATGGTGGAGAGGGGAGGATTCGAACCTCCGAAGGCGAAGCCGGCAGATTTACAGTCTGATCCCTTTGACCGCTCGGGAACCTCTCCGATACCGCATAAACAAACAATTATCTTTTATTGAATACTCTGTGTCAACCTTATAATTCAATCTTAAGCCGGTCTTGAATTAGACCGAAGATCTCCAGAAACGTGAATGAGACAATTAGCCATTCAATTGACCCATTACCGCCTGAACATCGCCGGCAATTATCCGGTCAACGCACTCTTTACCCAGATTAATTGCCGCCATCAGATCGAGCCACTCGCTTTTAGCTGGCGTTGATAACACATAGTTAACAACACTGGACGCATCGACAGGCCGCCCAATACCGAGCCTTAAACGGAAAAAATTTGCCGAACCCAAACAGGCTATTATATCTTTCAGCCCGTTATGACCCGCATGCCCTCCGTTATGCTTAAGCCTAATTACACCCGCATTAAAATCCAGCTCATCATGAACGACCAGCACCTCTTCCGGGGCAATCTTATGATAGCGAGCCAATTTCCCGACGGCTTGTCCGCTTTTGTTCATAAAGGTCTGCGGCTTTAATAAAAGGACTTTTTCACCTGCTAACGTCGTCATAGTGCTGTGCATACCCTCAAATTCAGACTTATAAGACCAAATTAATGAGCGCTCCGCCGCCAACCCATCCAAAAACAAAAACCCGGCATTATGCCGGGTTTTTTCATACTGCTGACCTGGATTCCCCAAGCCAACGATAAGTCTAATCATAATAATTCAAACTAAGCTTACTCGCTTGCACCGCTCGACTCGGCGCTTTCGTCTTTAGTTACCTTCGAAGACATCATGGAAACCACAGGCAAATCATGCTCTGGACCTTGATGTAGAGCAACAACTTCAACTCCGGCAGGCATTTTCAAATCAGACAAATGTATCGACTCGCCAACATCTAACTTCGCCAAATCGACCTCAATAAACTCCGGCAACACCGACGGCAAACAGGTTACTTCAACATCAACCATTGAATGCGTTGCGACCCCGCCCTTTTTACCGCCAACCGAAGTGTTTTCGTTGATGAAATGCAAAGGCACATGCACCTTGATTGCCTCCGACATGCTGACCCGAAGAAAATCCAAATGTAAAATCTGGAATCTCGCTGGATTTCGCTGCACACCTTTTAAAATAGCCTTTTCTGTCTTGCCATCGATTGTTACATCTAAAACATGCGAATAAACCGCCTCATGCTCAAGATGCTTGACCACTTCATTATGACTTAAAACAAGTTTTTGCGGCGCCGTATGACCGCCATAAATAATGGCCGGAACCTTTCCCTCACGCCGTACGCCTCTGGCGGCGGTAGTACCTGACCGATCCCGGCATTCAGCGACAAATTCAAATACATTTGACATCTCAACTCAACCTCGCGCCCTTAAGCGCTTCTTATAATCTCTAACAATTTAAATTCAATCAACGTAAAGAGAACTCACAGACTCTCCCGCAGCTATCCGCCTTATGGTTTCAGCCAGCATTTCGGCAACAGTCAACTGCCTTATTTTATCCGACCTCATTGCTTCTTCACTCAACGGTATCGTATCGGTTACCACCAACTCATCGAGCTGAGAGCCATTGATATTTTTCAACGCCGCCCCTGATAGAACAGCATGTGTGCAATAGGCAACAACCTTAACCGCGCCATGCGCCTTCAACGCCGTAGAAGCATGACACAAGGTCCCGGCAGTATCCACCAAATCATCGATCAAGACACATGTACGACCCTCGACATCGCCAATAATATGCATAATTTCCGACACATTTGCTTTCGGACGCCGCTTGTCGATAATAGCAAGATCAGCGTCATCCAGCCGTTTGGCCAGCGCCCTCGCCCGGACAACACCCCCCACATCGGGCGACACCACAATCAAATCCTTGTATTGCTGCCGCCAAACATCGCCCAGCAATAAGGGCGATGCATAAACATTATCAACCGGAATATCAAAAAAACCCTGAATTTGATCGGCATGCAAATCGACCGTCAACACGCGATCAGCCCCGGCTTGCTCTATCATCTGTGCTACAAGTTTCGCAGTAATCGGCACCCGCGCCGATCTCGACCTGCGGTCTTGTCTCGCATAACCGTAATAAGGCATAACCGCCGTAATCCGGGCAGCTGACGCCCGCTTTAGGGCATCCATTATCACCAGCAACTCCATTAAATTTTCGTTAGTTGGCGAACAAGTCGGCTGGATTATAAAAACATCTTTCCCGCGAACATTTTCCTCTATTTCTACAGCAATTTCACCGTCACTAAATCGACCCACGGTAGCCATGCCTAAACGCATGTTGAGCTTTTTGACTATACCCTCGGACAGCGCCAGGTTTGCATTTCCTGAAAACACCATCATTGAGGCGTCATTCATCCGAACACTCCAAATACTTTTTGCCGAGGTTTAGCTGAGTTAGTGGCTGGGTCGCTAGGATTCGAACCTAGGTATGCGGAGATCAAAACCCCGTGCCTTACCGCTTGGCGACGACCCATTAATTCGTGACATTAAAACTATAACTTAAGCTTTGCGTAAAGAGGTGACTGATTCAAACCTTTCGCCAAATAGACAACCCAGTTGCCTTTAAGCCTGGAATAAGCGTCAATCGCAACATCATAAGAATCAAACTGCGCAAACACACACGCTCCTGTACCCGTCAATCTTGCTTCCGAATACTCGGAGAGCGCATCCAATGCTTTCCGAACCAAAGGATAGCTCGCACTTACGACAGCCAGGCAGTCGTTTTGGTGATCGCCCTCTATAAAATCAAGCATTTTGATGGATTTACTATTTCGTGTCAAATTTTTAGCGCAAAATATTTCTCCAGTATTAACATGACAATCCGGCTTTATGATAACAACCCATTGTTCTGGAATATCAATTTTGCTCAATTTTTCACCAACGCCCTCTCCCCACGAAGAGTGCCCGAAAATAAAAACAGGAACATCCGCCCCTAAGCTCAATCCCATTCTTAACAGCTTCTCTTTTGTAAGACCAAGCCCCCAAAGCTCATTAAGCACCATCAGCGTGGTCGCCGCATCGGAACTGCCCCCGCCAAGCCCGCCACCCATAGGCAGTTTTTTGTCGACTTCAATCCGTACGCCTAACTCGCATCCAGTCTCGGCTTTCAGTAAATTTGCCGCTTTTACAGTTAAATCGTCCTCTTCCGGCACCCCAGAAATAGTTCTGACTAAACGCACATTGCCGTCATCCGCCGGATGAAATATCAGCCAATCGCATAAATCCACAAATTGAAATACGGTTTGAAGAAGGTGATACCCGTCGTCCCGTTGGCCGACTATGCGTAACATTAAATTTAGTTTCGCCGGCGCCGGCCAGCGTTCCGCCCATGCCTTCGGGTTAGTTAAATTTTCCATCATTCGAATCCCATCGATCTACTATCAATTTCAATTTTATCCGGGCGTTCGAGACGGCCATCTTGTGGGGCATCAACCCTAGTCCCGATTGCTGCATTTCTTTGTAAGCAATTAACCAGCCGTTTTGCACGAAACCGTCCACAGTTTTTTGCGAGCGACTACCCGGCTCCGGCAAACCTACCGCCCAATACCTAAGAGATCCTATCGGCACCGGAATCCCAAGCTGCTGATTAATGAATTCTTCCGGCCGGGTAGACGTTTGAATATTTCCGCCGCCCCGGTCTATCTTAACGCTCTGTTCAGCCAATTCGATTACAACAGCGCCTTGACCTAAAGGACCCGATAATTTGATCTTTTCCGCTTCCGGCAAATGGCCCCACTCGATATTAGCCGTCCACGAATCACCGGGAGCGCTGATTGCCAGCCTCCCTTTTAACAACCATTTTTCGAGTCCGTAAAGTCGGCCATCCTCAACTTTGTTATCGTAACTCGGGGAAATCGAAGATACGTTAGCGCAAGCCGATAAAATAAGCGCAACTGCGGCAACGCCCAATTGTTTGACACCACAGCGAAACATATTAGCGGCCGGTTTCTAATTGAAGAAACTTAACTTTAAAGTTAATGAGATAAGTATCGTCCGGAGATTCTTCGACGGCTTTATCGTAAATTTTCTTTGCTTCTTCTTTCTTTCCCTGCGCCCAAAGAACTTCCGCTAAATGAGCTGCAATCTCATTCTCTGGCTGTTTTTCAAATGCGCGCCTTAGATAACTTTCGGCAACCGTAAAATTGCCCATTTTGTATTTCAGCCAGCCATAACTGTCTAAAATAACGGCCTCATCGGGTTTCAGACGCAATGCCCGAATCAGATAGCTTTCCGAGTCCGCATAACGGCTCGTCTTATCGGCCAAGCCATACCCTAACGCGTTTAAAGCTTCCACATTGTCTGGCGATTTCGTCAGGATCTTCTTTAAATCATCTTCCATAACATCCAGCCTGCCCATCCGGTCCGCCATTAATGCGCGCGAATAAAGCAGATCTTCCTGATCCGGGCTATTCAACAATTCCTTGGTTAGCAGATCGAAAGCCTTATCATATTGTTTTTGCTGGCTATATAACTCAGCCTCAATTAACACGATACGCGATTTTTGTTTAGGAAACTTTTCCGGCAGCAGATCGGCGCGCGCTCTGGCTTGCGCAAACTCTTTGTCTTTAGCGAGCAGCGATATCGAAGTAATCGCCGCTTCGAACTCAAGCGGACCATCTGTGACTCGATCAAACCAACCCACGGCTTTTTCTGTATTGCTGCGTTTTTCTTCGATCTTGCCCAAATAGAAATTCGATTGATTGCGCCACTCGGGATCTTCGAGCAGTTCTTTAAAAATATCTTCCGCTTTTCCGTCATGATCCAACTGCAATTGCACTAACCCAAGAGAAAAACGGCTTTCTGCATCGTTCGGATTGCTTGCGGCCAGAGCCTCGTAAACCTCGACAGCTTCATCGTATTTCGACTCTTTGATCAAAACTTGGGCCAGCAATTTTTTATATTTTTCATTATCGGGATATTTAATCGAAGCGTTTCTTAACAATGTCTCGGCGCGCTTGTGATCACCCGAGAACATCACCATCTGCGCTTGTAAAATCAAAGCCTTATCCCAATCCGGCTGCAACCTTAGTGCTTGCGCTATTTTACTTTCCGCCAAACTTTGGTTTCTCATATCGGCAGCCAATAATGACTGGATAAAATAAACCGACGCTTGCTGAGGACGCCTTATCGCTAACTCTTCCGTTACTTCGTAAATAAACGCCGCATCGCCCTCTTTTTCCAAGGCACTCACAATCTCGAACAATGTTTTCTCGAAACCGGCCGGATCGTTATTTAACAACAAGCTCAACTGTTCGACAGATTTCGTCTTATCTCTAGCTTTTAACGCTGAAAGCGCCGAAAGTTTTCTAGCCGTTAAATTTGCCGGATCCTGCTTCAACCACAACGCCACCGCTTCATTCGTTTTATTGCTATCTTTCATGTACATAGCAATCATTGCAGCTCTTTCGGTGAGTCTTGGATCTTTAACACGCTTTGCCGCTTCTAAGTACCCTTCCATCGCGATGTCGTACTGACCGCGTTGCCCGGCAAGTTCCGCGGTCAGCAGCATAAAGAGAACATCCGGACTCAAGGAATCTTGCCCCCCTTTAGCGAAATTTTTTGCAAAAGGCTTTGTTAAAATTGCAGCGTTATTTAACGGCTTAGAATTGGAAGGCTGTTCCGGTACAGTGGCGCAACCATAGACAAAGAAAAGAAAAGAAACAGCAAACAATCTCAAGCTTGACACAGATATTCCTATCCACAACTCAAATAATATTCCACATAGATTATCAGAAAATGCATTTGGTTCAGATTGTTAATTTATAATATCGAGCATGTAAGCGCTGGAAATTACGCTGAAGATCGAAAAATACGGCTGTTTTCGCCAGTAAACTACAAATTCGCGACGTTGATAACATTAACTACCGCGCTTTTCACCAAACTCGCCGAGTGTTCCGAATATTCGCGATTAAAATAAGATTTAAACTGAGTAATCAATAGGTTATTTTATATAAACGAGTGCCTGTTACAGGCATACCCATACCGCTTATAGCGAGCGAACCGATCATACCTAAATCTGATACAATTTAACTATTCTTAAATTTTTCAAACCCATGACACTTTTAGCCGTCGGAATCAACTACAATACCGCGCCGCTTGCGATCCGGGAACGTTTGTCATTTCCTGCCGAAACCTTATATTCATCGCTAAAAGAAATGCGCAAGGTGCGTGAAATTAACGAAGCGGCCATACTCTCAACCTGTAACCGGACAGAGTTATACTGTACGAGTTCGGCCAGAGACGAACAATTCTTGATCGATTGGGTCGCTCACACTAAACAAATAGAAGTTGACAACTTAAAGCCTTATCTTTACACGCACGCCGATCAAAATCTGATCCGGCACATGTTTCGAGTTGCTTGCGGCCTGGACTCGATGATATTGGGCGAACCGCAAATTCTCGGACAAATGAAATCCGCTTATCAAACCGCTTGCGAAGCCGGCACGTTAGGCAAACATTTAGGAAAACTATTTCAACAAACGTTTTCCGCTGCCAAAAAAGTCCGGACCGATACCGCCATCGGCTCCAGCCCGGTGTCCGTCGCCTTTGCCGCCGTGCAGCTGGCGCAACAAATTTTCGACCACATGAAAGACCAATGCGCCGTGCTGATCGGCGCTGGGGAAACCATCGAGCTGACCGCCCGGCATTTAAAACAGCAAGGCATCGGCCGGATGATCATCGCCAACCGCACCCATGCCAAAGCGCAAACACTCGCGGATCAATTCAACGGATTAGCTATCACGCTATCCGAACTGCCGCAGCATTTAGCGGAAGCCGATATCGTCATTTCGTCCACCGCCAGCCAGTTACCCATCTTAGGCAAAGGGAGTGTGGAAAGCGCCCTGAAAAAACGCCGCTATAAGCCGATGTTCATGGTCGATTTGGCGGTACCGCGCGATATTGAAGCCGAAGTCGAGCAGTTACGCGACGTTTATCTATATACCGTCGACGATCTGCAAAACACAATCGACCAAAATATGGATTCGCGCCGCCGGGCCGCCGAACAAGCCGAAGAAATCATCGATACCCAAGTGGATCATTTTTTAGCTTGGCTACGCACCGAAAGCGCTCATCACACTATTCGCGACTACCGGCAGCAAGCCGAACACTTTCGCGATGAAACCTTGCAGAAAGCCTTGGCGCAAATGAAGAACGGCGGCAATCCCGAAGACGTGTTAACCCGTCTTGCGCACACGTTAACCAATAAAATAATCCATACGCCCAGCACCCAAATCCGCGATGCAGCCGCCAATGAACGGCATGATTTGATTGCGGCAGCGCATGAGATTTTTAAGTTGAATAAATAAGGCTCAGGGCGAGAGACGAAAATTTTAACATCCCCGCACTGTTCTTAGGCATAACAAAATGTAGGTCACATTACCGTGTTAACGGTTATGTGACCTTTAGAAAATTGTCTTACTAATTACCGATAACTTCAATATTAATTGATACAGGCGTTGAATTAGGAATACTTGCAAGAATATTTATATCAAATTTGGTACTCTTACCGGTTAAAAGGAGCAAATCCATAAGCACATCTTTTTATGAAACTCACTGCATTTTTAGTAGCAATTTTTTATTTACAGGGCTGCACCATGCAAGTGCTCGAAATGGCTAAAGGTATTGAGCGAAGCAATATATCTGGAACAGCCGATATAAAAGATATTTGGCTTGATCCCCAATCGAAAGAATTTATAGCTTGCCTTCAGGACAGCGGTAAATTTCCTAATAAAACCGGGGATGAATATATGCTCAGAATACCTAAGGAACTTACTTCTCACCCCGCAAAAGATCTTATCGAATATGAAAACCGCGAGATTTTTGAGAAAGTTCCAGAAAATGAACTGCATTGGTGGAGTCGTGGTATTTTACGTAAACGAACAGATGTCAAAGTATATGGCTTGACCATTACTACAGATTATAGATGTAAAAAACCGGAAATACATTGGAGGAAAATTACACTTATCAAGGCCCCTCGAGATATCAATATAGACGATGCCCATCTATACCGAGGCGATACCATCAAACAAATGATTTCAAAACAATTACCGTTTTTGATTTTTTTTAATGATAGTCATAACTTGTTGGTTAGGTCTGATTCCTTATGTAATTTTCCTTATAATGGCTGTTTTCTATTGATTTCCAACCCAACAATGAAAGATCAGAACCACATTAATCTCTCGTATAGTGAAATATTTACTGTAGATGAATTGAAATGGTTAACCGAACCTAAACCCGTATGGTATTTCACTTTGCCATTTGCTGTAATTGTTGATGCAGCTTTAGCTATTATACTACTGATGTTGTGTTGCACACGCCCTGCAGGAGCCTAATTGTTATTGCAATTTTTATAGCTCCCCACCCTCCACGTGAGAACTAAAGTCTTTTTACCTTTTATCTTTTTGATTAATTACCCCGCGTTATTTAACTAATCCCACAATGAAGTCTTCCATCGAACACAAACTGGAATCCCTATGCGAACGCTACGACGAAATCGCGGCGCTGCTTTCCGAACCGGAAACCCAGAACAATCAGAACAAATTCCGCGCATTGAGCCAGGAATACGCCCAAATTACGCCCGTGGTTGAGTGCTACAAAAAACGCGCCGAAGCGATTGGACAAAAAACATCGGCTATGGAAATGGCGAACGACGCCGATCCGGAACTGCGCGAACTGGCCAAAGAAGAAGTTGCCGAAGCAGAACAATTAATCGAAGACCTTGAAAACGAACTGCAAATTCTGCTGCTGCCGAAAGACCCCAACGACACCCGCAACATTTTCTTGGAAGTGCGCGCCGGTACCGGCGGCGACGAGGCGGCGATTTTCTCCGGCGATTTAGCCCGCATGTACCAGCGCTATGCCGAACGCAAAGGCTGGCAGACCGAGATCATCAACGAAAGTTTTGGCGAGCACGGCGGTTACAAGGAAATCATCCTGCGCGTGTCCGGCCGCGATGTGTATTCGCAATTGAAATTCGAATCCGGCACCCACCGGGTGCAGCGCGTGCCGGAAACCGAATCGCAAGGCCGCATCCACACCTCGGCCTGCACCGTCGCTATCATGCCCGAAGTCGAAGAAACCGACGCCATCGACATCAATCCGGCGGATTTGAAGGTCGATACTTACCGCGCCTCCGGTGCGGGCGGGCAGCACGTTAACCGGACGGAGTCCGCCATCCGCATCACCCACATTCCGTCGGGGGTCGTGGTGGAATGCCAGGACGAACGTTCGCAACACAAAAACCGCGCCCGCGCCATGTCGGTGCTGGCGTCGCGCCTGCTTGCCGCCGAACAAGAAAAACATCATGCCGAACAATCGCTTAACCGTAAACTGCAAGTCGGCAGCGGCGACCGTTCCGAACGTATCCGCACCTACAATTACCCGCAGGGCCGGTTAACCGATCACCGGATTAACCTGACCTTGTACAAACTGGATACTATAATGGAAGGCGATCTGGAACAGGTCGTGCAACCGTTAATCAGCGAACATCAAGCGGAATTGTTAACTCAATTGGGCGATGAGTAAATGACACCTCAATGCTAACCATTAAATCGGCATTAGCGGAAGCCGTCGACCGGCTACAGAGCTGTACCGCTTCATCGTTACTGGACGCGGAAGTTCTGCTGTGCAAAACGCTCGAAAAAAACCGCAGTTATCTGCGGGCTTGGCCGGAACGGGAGTTAACGCATGCGCAAAGCCGTCATTTTCGCGAGTTAATTATCCAGCGCCAACAAGGCAGGCCGGTCGCTTATTTAACCGGCATTCGCGAATTCTGGTCGCGCGAATTTAAAGTAACACAAGATGTTTTAATTCCGCGCCCTGAAACCGAATTACTGGTTGAGTTAAGCCTTGATCTATTACCGGAAGATCGGCCTTGCCAAATCTTAGACTTAGGCACAGGCTCCGGCATTATCGCGGTCACGCTAGCCGCCGAACGCCCACAGGCCAATGTCGTTGCCACCGACCTTAGCCAAGCCGCATTGAGCATCGCCAAAGAAAACGCCGAACGGCATCACGTTAGCAATGTCTGTTTTATCCAAAGCGATTGGTTTGAAAACATTCCATCAAACCAATTCGACCTTATCGTTAGCAATCCGCCTTACATTGCCGGTAACGATCCCCATTTAAGCGCGGGGGATTTACGTTATGAACCGGTTACCGCTCTCAGCTCAGGCGAAAACGGCTTAAAAGACATCGCGCACATTGTTAGAAACACCCTTGTCCGGCTGAAAAAGAATGCGTATCTCGTTTTAGAACACGGTTATAATCAAAAGCTTGAGATACAATCGATGTTCCGTGACTGCGGGTTTCGCAATGTAACCACCCGGTCCGACTTATCGAATTTACCCAGAGTCACTTACGGACAATACTAACGTTAGCCTTATGAGTACTTGAAAAATAACTCATTCCCTTTTCTAAAAGCCGCTTTCAATCAAAGGAAACCGCCATGACCGCAATCTTGGAAACCCGTCTTGAGTACGCTATTCCCCGCAAATTAACCAACCAATTGCTGCACTTGGCGCAACTCTCGCCAAATGCCGAAATTTGCGGACTGGTCGGCGGTAAAAACGGTATGCCGGTCCGTTGTTATCCAGTCGACAATGTTGCCGAACACCCAAAGCAGCGTTTTCTGCTAGATGCCGGACAGCAAATCTCCGCACTGGCGGCTATGCGTAAACATGGCGAAGACTTGTTCGCCATTTATCACTCTCACCCTAAAGCACCGGCCGAACCCTCATGGCACGACATCAACGAAGCCGCCTACCCCGATGCGCTGTATTTAATTATCTCGCTCGACACCAAGGGTGTGCTGGAAATGCGGGGGTTTAAAATTAACCGGCAAACGGCTGAGGAAGTTGTCTTAACTTTGCTTGAAAATGAAAGCATATGACGGCTGGCGGCTTTTATCTCGCTATTATGACTATTTGTGTGATTGCAGGTTTGGCGATATGGCTTGGGTTATGGGGAACGAGAGATAAAAATCTGGCTCTTTCAACAACGCCACAACAACGGCGGCGCTCGATTTTCCATGCGGTTTTCCTGAGCTTGTATTTATTTCCTGCGGCAATTTATTTCTTCTACGACCGCTTTGAGCAGGACGGCACCTGGCATCAGACCATCGTCAGGGATGAGCCAGTAGTTGAGTTTAAAATCATCTTTGTAATTTTAACCGGCGCATTGTTTTTATTCAGCGGCGTGGCTTCCTATCTTTACGCAATTACGCGATTAACTTATTTTGCCACCACTACAAAAGCCCCCTACTTAGTCGTGGTACTTGCGCCTTATCTGATAGCCGCCATAACTATCATGGCTTCCGCCGCCGGTTTAATGACCATAGATAACATTGATTTAATTAAAAACTTTTACTCAACACTGAATATTGTTTGGGCTTTTTCATTGGCATTCGTTTGTTTTCAAGTATTCAGCAATTTTAAAAATTTGTATCAATACTCTTAGCGGTAGTGTATGAAATACCCGGCAATTAAAAAAATCGGCTTTTTATTTTTAGTCATTTTGTCGTATGTATATCTGACCCAAAGCGGATCTATTTTTTCCCAAAAGATCGTTCGGAATCAGTTTTCACAAGCCCGTCAAATTGAAAATCCGCCATTACTTCATCTACCCAAAAGTACGGCTATTCTAATTAACTCCGCCAAAACCCAAATCAACATTACCAAATTCTACGATCCGGCTTATATCCCTATACCCTACCCCAACGGCGACGTGCCTTTAGCTAAAGGCGTCTGTAGCGATGTAGTGATCCGTGCCTTCCGGACGGCGGGCATCGATTTACAAAAAGAAGTTCAC
Organism: Methylococcaceae bacterium UBA7658; assembly: GCA_002483425.1. Classification (GTDB taxonomy): domain Bacteria; phylum Pseudomonadota; class Gammaproteobacteria; order Methylococcales; family Methylomonadaceae; genus Methyloglobulus. The sequence continues at coordinate 93,929 of DLHW01000014.1, read as the reverse complement.
GAAGATATGGCTGCCCACTTTGACGCTTATCCGAATAAATGGGGCTTGCATAAAACGGATACCAACATCGACCATCGCCGGGTGCCGAATCTGCAAACCTATTTCACCCGCAAGGGCAAAGCTCTCCGGCTTACTTATCATCGCGACGATTACCGGCCCGGCGACATTGTCACTTGGGATATTAACGGCTACGGCTTGCCGCATATCGGTTTAGTATCGAATACTTGGTCGGCCGCCTCTCAGCGTTATTTGATCATCCACAATATCGGTCAGGGCGCACAACTGGAGGATCGCCTGTTCGACTGGCGGATAACAGGCCATTACCGGTATTTTTGACCCGAATTTACCGGAGGCTTATTCATCAAGCCCTAATTCTTTGATCTTCCGGGTTAAGGTATTCCTGCCATAACCTAACAATATCGCCGCTTCATGCCGCCTGCCCCGGGTAAAATCCAACGCCGCTTTGATAAGAATACTTTCCACAATCGGTATAGTATGTTTAGCAACATCGCTGTGACTGGGGGAGCCGGATTGTGCGCGAATAATAATTTGCTGATCGATCCAGTTCCGCAGGGAAACCTCCCAGTCCGTTGCTGCCGATTGAGTATCGGGCGAGTTGTGTAATAATTCCGGCGGCAAATCGTCTAATTGTATTTCTCTGCCGGAAGCCATAACGGTCAGCCAACGGCAACTATTCTCCAATTGCCGGACATTCCCCGGCCATTCCAGCGAACTTAAAAAATTTTCCGCTTCGGGCGTCAATAATTTCACCTCCGCATTCAACTCTTGCGCAGCCTGGGTCAAAAAATGCCGTAGTAATAATGGAATATCTTGCTTTCTTTCCCTGAGCGGCGGGATATGGATACGAATAACATTCAGCCGGTGAAATAAATCCTCACGGAACCGGCCCTGCTCGACCAGCGTTTCAAGATTTTGGTGCGTCGCGGCGATAATGCGGACATCGACTTTCACCGGCGTATGCCCGCCGACGGGATAAAATTGGCCGTCGGCCAACACCCTTAATAAACGAGTTTGCAGTTCCGCCGGCATATCGCCGATTTCATCCAGAAAGAGCGTCCCACCGTTCGCCTGTTCGAAACGACCCGTCCGCCGGGCCTGAGCACCGGTAAAAGAGCCTTTTTCATGCCCGAACAATTCCGATTCCATGAGGTCCTTCGGAATAGCGGCCATATTCAATGCGATGAACGGCTTTTGCACCCTTGGGCTATGCCGGTGCAGCGCTTTAGCGACCAGTTCTTTGCCAGTACCCGATTCGCCGTTAATAAGGACGGTAATATGAGATTTCGCCAGCCGCCCGATAGCGCGAAACACTTCTTGCATGGCGGGCGCCGCGCCGATGATCTCAGGCGTAGCCGCCAGCGTTGCGGGTTCTGCTTGATCGTCCAGCCTGTGCCGGCGGCCATGCTGGCAGGCGCGATGCGCCAAATCGACGACTTCTTTTATATCGAAGGGTTTGGGCAAATATTCAAACGCTCCGCCGTGAAAAGCCGATACCGCGCTTTCCAGATCGGAATGCGCCGTCATGATAATCACCGGCAATTCGGGGTGGGTATGTTGAATCCTATCCAAAAGTTGCAATCCATCCATACCGGGCATTCTGATATCGGTAATTAAAGCATCGGGGGAGTCGCCTTCCAAAGCGTCCAATAATTCTTTCGCCGCGGCAAATTTCCGGGTGTTAATGTCGGCTTTTTGCAAGGCTTTTTCAACAACCCAACGGATTGATTTATCGTCATCAACGATCCAAACGGTTTCAGGCTTGTTCATTGGCGGCTCCTTCTACACTAAATGGGTAAAATAATCGAAAAAACGGTGTGACCGGGTTCACTGTGGCATTCGATTAAACCGTTATGCTGATTGATCAGCGATTGCGCAATGGATAACCCCAAACCGGTGCCGTCCGCTCTGCCGGTAATCATCGGATAGAAAATTCTCTCCATGATATCCGGATCGATGCCAGGTCCGTTGTCGATAATATCAACCTTGACGGTCAATTTATGGTGTTGCCTGCCAATGGGCTGATTTCTCTGAATTCTGGTTTTAAGCGTAATAGCGCCGTTACCGTCAATTGCTTGAACTGCATTTTTTACGATATTCAGTACCGCTTGAATAAGTAAATCGCGGTCGGCGTGTATATCGGGAATACTGGGATCGTAGTCGCAAATCATTCGCAGACCGCCGGACAACTCCGCTTCTACCAACTGCCTTACCCGCTCTAAGACTTCATGCACATTAATAGTTTTAAATTCGGGCGGCTTGTTAGGTCCGAGCAACTTATCCATCAAGCCTTGCAACCGGTCGGATTCGGCAATGATAATTTGGGTATACTCTTTTAATTCGGCGCCTTCTACTTCGAGGTTGAGTAATTGCGCCGCGCCCCGCAAACCGCCCAGCGGATTTTTAATTTCGTGCGCAAGCCCTCTAACGAGCAACCTCGCCGTATTTTGCTGGCTTAAAAGCTGCTCTTCTTTTGAGATACGCAGATGGTTATCGACGCGCTGCATTTCTACTAATACTTCGGTCGCTTGATCGCCGGTTAAAAGCGGTGTCGCGCTCAAATTAACGGTAAAACTGTGTCCTAACCGCTCAACAACCAGCTCCCGGTCAACCAAGGGTTCGGCTAAGCTTAGACATTGCTGTAAATTGATCAATAGTGCCGGATCGGAAAATTTGAACAATTCCGAGGCATTGAGACCGATAAGATGCCGGGCGCTGTCGGCAAGCAACACCTCGCCGGCGCTATTGATATATGCAAGGCTTAAATCCCTATTAAACAATAATATAGCAGTATTGAGATGTTCCAATATGCGTGTAATCATGATTTGAGTATCGAAATGGTGCATAGCAATGGTATTCAATAAATAAAAGCAATTTTTAGACCACTAATACTGAAATTAATGAATTAAGCTTGGGAAGACCGTAAGTCGCGAGCTAAATTAGGCAAAAGTATGATCTCGAAACTGTCCGGACATAAGGCATATTGAAAAATAACCGGAAATTATAGAAAGCAACGCACCATTATAGTGCATAATTGCTAAACAAGTCTACAATAGCCATCGGATCGAATTTAAAATGCACCGGATTTGAAATCCAAAACGATCGATTCCGTTATTGGCAATGAACACCGCATAAACAGAGTAAAAAACTCAACATTAGCAAATCAAGCAAAGTTTGCAGGTTGCCGTAACAGCGCCTAAAATCCAGGCTTCACTCGACTGGAGGCAATTATGGCCCGTGCAATTTTATTTTTCCTCACCGGCTGTTTTACCGTCATTACCCATGCCGCTCCCCTGACTCCGGACACCGCACCCGGCCCTCTAAAACCCTGGGTCGACTGGGTATTGCAAGATCAACCCGAATGGGGTTGCCCCTTCGTTTATAACAGTTACGAACAAAAACGTTGCAGCTGGCCTAGCCGATTGTCGCTGGATTTCGCGGAAAAAAAGGGCGGATTTACGATAACTTGGTCGGTGTACAAGGAAAGTTGGATTGCGCTTCCGGGCGACCCGCGGCATTGGCCGCAACAAGTAACCGCCAACGGCAAAGCGCTTGCGGTGCTGGACAAAAACGGACTTCCCGCGGTTAAGCTTGCCCCCGGCAACTATCAAATCAAAGGTTTATTTTTTTGGGACGCCATTCCCGAAAGCCTGAATATCCCGCCGGACACCGGTTTAACAGATCTGCGCATTAACGGCGCGGTTATTTCCTTACCTAATATTCAGGACGGCCAGCTTTGGTTGACGGAAAACGACATCGGACAGAAAAAACCGGAGAACGTCCAAAACAGCTTGGACATTCAAGTTTTCCGTAAAATCGGCGACGGTGTGCCCATGCAGGTGACGACCCGGTTGGCGCTGGAAGTCTCGGGCGAACAACGCGAAATCAAATTAGCTAAGCCCATCCTGAACGACTTTATCCCCTTAAGCTTACAAAGTCCGTTGCCCGCCCGGATCGAACCGGACGGGCAGTTGTTGATCCAGCTTCGTCCCGGCCGCTGGCATGTGGATATTGAAGCGAGAAGCGTAAAAGAGACCAACAGTATTCCCTTAGAAACCATCGGCGCCGGCTGGCCTGCTTCGGAGATCTGGGCGTTCGACGCTCGCCCTGATTTGCGCGTAACCGAAGTGAATAACCTGGAAGCAATCGACGCCAGTCAAACCAATTCGCCCGAGGAATGGCGGCATTTACCGTCTTATAAAGTCAACCAAGGCGGCAACATGGTATTAAAAGTCATCCGCCGTGGCGACCCGGAGCCTGAGCCGAACCAATTAACCATCAAACGCAAATTATGGCTGGATTTCGACGGCGCAGGCTATACAGTCAACGACACTATCAGCGGCAAAATAACCAAAGGCTGGCGCTTGGACGCCTTACCGGAAACAAAGCTGGGCAAAGTCGCTCTGGACGGTAACAGTCAACTGATTACGCTCTCAGGCGCGGAAAAACAGGGCGTGGAAGTAAGAAAGGGGGTGATCGCCATCGATGCCGACAGCCGAAATGAAGCCGGGATTCATTCGATCAGCGCCGTGGGCTGGGAGCAGAGCTTCAATCAAGTCAACGCAGAATTAAATCTGCCGCCGGGCTGGCGCTTACTCGCCGCCAGCGGCGTCGACAATGCGCCGGATAGCTGGATTGCGCGCTGGACCTTGCTGGACTTATTTCTGGTAATGATTGCCGCACTCGCAACCAGCCGTTTATTCAGCCGCAAATGGGGGCTTTTTGCCCTGCTGACGCTGGTATTAACGTGGCACGAACCGGGCGCGCCTCACTATGTTTGGCTCAACATTTTGGCGGCCACAGCGCTTATTAAAGTGTTGCCGCCGGGAAAATTTTTAACCTCGATGATCTGGTATCGCAATGCGTTCTGGCTGGTGTTGGCTTTTATCGCCATTCCGTTTATGGTCGATCAAGTCCGGACAGGGCTTTATCCGCAATTGGAATACCCTTGGCTCAATGCCGTAACACCGGAAGAACCGCCTCTACCGGCAGCGCCTGCCAGCGCGGTGGTAAGCGAAGAAGCGCAGGCAGTGGCTGGCGCCGAGCCTGAAACGATGGATGCGCGCGAAATGGTGAAGTCCGTCATGCCGGAAAGAAAGAGAAAGTATGAGGCGGACAACGCCGGTTCCTCCTATGATTTGAGTCCGGAATACGCCCGTTACGATCCCGACGCCAAAGTTCAAACCGGCCCGGGCTTGCCGCAATGGCGGTGGCATAAGGTATACTTGTCCTGGAACGGTTCGGTGGACGCTGCGCAGCAATTGCGCTTATGGTACCTTTCGCCGGCTATTGTTATGTTGCTGAATTTTCTGCGCGTTATTCTGGTAAGCGTTCTGGTTTTATTGATGTTCGGACTGGCGGGCAAACTGTCTTTTAAATTCAAATCAGCGGCCCCGGCACTATTAGGGCTTTTGCTTTTCCCGGTACTGGCAATTCCGCCCCAAAAAGCTTACGCGGATTTTCCTAGTAAAGAAGTGTTGGACGAATTGAAAAACCGCCTGCTCGAAGCTCCGGACTGCCTACCCAACTGCGCCCAGATACCCGGCATGCAGGTAACGATAGACGATAAATCTTTGACGGTCGGCTTGCAAATCCACTCTCAGTACGCAGTAAACGTGCCCTTGCCCGCCGCTTACGATCAATGGTTCCCGAATCAAGTCACAGTGGACGGCAACACCGCATCCGGTCTTTACCGCAGCGACAACGGTCTGTGGTTGAATATTCCAGCGGGCAAACACGACGTTGTGCTTCGCGGCGTACCGCCATTGCTGGCGACGTTTACCTTACCGTTACCGTTAAGACCGAATCATGTTTCAGTAACGGCGGTCAACTGGGAAACCAGCGGTCTTCAAGAGAGCGGACAGGCCGATAACCAATTGCAATTCAATCGTATCAGCAAAACGGTGGAACATACGCAAAACGCCAAACTGGCCCCCGGGGTATTGCCTGCATTTGCCAAAGTCGAACGGACCTTGCAACTCGGTTTGGATTGGCGTGTAACGACGCAAGTTATCAGATTATCGCCCCCTGATTCGGCTATCGCGCTGGAAATCCCTTTGCTGGCCGGCGAGTTGGTCACAACACCCGGCAGCCATGTCAAAAATGGCAACATCGAAATCAATATGCCGCCCCAGCAAACGATAGCGCAATGGGAATCAACCCTGGATAAATCTGGAAAAATCAGTTTAGCCGCCGCTAATACCGATCAATGGAGTGAAGTCTGGAAAGCCAGCATCAGCCCCATTTGGCATGTAGAAACCAGCGGCATTACCATGATCCATCTTAACAATGACGGGCAATGGCTACCTGAGTGGCATCCGTGGCCGGGCGAAACATTGACGCTGCAAATAACCCGGCCGAAAACGCTCGAAGGTCAGACCTTAACCATAGACCGCAGTCTGCTTACCATAAAGCCGGGTAAACGCTCAACGGACGCCGATCTTAAATTAAGCATTAGAAGCTCCCAAGGTACGCAACATACGATAACTTTACCGGAACATGCAGTATTGCAAACCGTAACCATCAACGGGCAAACGCTACCGTTGCGGCAAGAAGGCAGAAAACTTACGCTACCGGTGAACCCAGGCAAACAAGAAGCCGTTTTAAATTGGCAAGAACCGTTGCCGATAACGGTATTCAAAAAAATGCCCGAAATCGACCTAGGTCAAAAAAACGTCAACGCCAATATTAATATAGTTCTGGGGCAAGACCGCTGGACGCTGTTCGTATGGGGACCGAAACTGGGTCCTGCGGTTTTATTTTGGGGCGTACTGACCGTCATTTTGATCTTAGCTACCGGCTTAGGCAAGATAACACTGACGCCTTTAAAAAGCTGGCAGTGGTTTTTGTTACTACTTGGCTTAAGCCAAGTGCCCATCGAATCAGCAAGCATTGTAATTGCTTGGCTTTTGGTACTCGGCTGGCGCGGACAACAATCCGCGATCAGCGATCGATACTTCAATGCAACCCAGGTAGCCATCGGTTTCCTAACGCTTTTATCAATAACAACACTCATAAGCACGGTCGAACAAGGCTTATTAGGCGGTACGCCTAATATGCAAATTACCGGCAATCAATCGACCGCATTCGATTTACGCTGGTATCAAGATCGAAGCCCTGCGTTGTTGCCGCAACCCACTGTAATTTCAGTGCCGTTAATGGCTTATAGGCTGCTTATGTTATTGTGGTCGTTCTGGCTGGCGGCATCGCTCCTGAACTGGTTGAAATGGGGCTGGACTTGTTTCTCGAAAGACCGGTTATGGCGCAAAAAAACCAAGGTTGAATAAGGCTTATACAAAAACCTTAACGCTAAAAAAATCAGCACGTAGGATAATGGCATGGACTTAACCTCATTGATACGCCCAAATTAATCAAGTAGGGTATGCACCGCATACCCTATACCAAGGCGAATGAATGTGTAGCGTCCAAAAGGTACGTTATGCGTACCCTTGTATCTTAATTACTGTCATGGCTAGCTACCCTGACATGAGGCGGGAAGAGCTTGAGCGTAACCATGCGAAAAGGCCTCGTTTATGGCGGATTTCTAGCGTGAAATCTGCCGCTCGCGGGCTTGCCTTACCGCATCACCTTCATGCGTATAGCCCCCAGTCCAGCATTATTTGGCACCGCAACGTGGGAACCTGGACAAGCACTAGAAGGCCATAAATAGTCGCCATATATTTTCGAACCGGTTCCTGTTGGTCCGTCTCCCCGGCAAATATAGCCGGAGACAACGTCCGCTGTTCCCGCTGGGTAGGTATGGCCTATAGAATGCTTTAGCAATACAACGTGAACTATCCGAGTTCCTCCAGATATCGATTCTGCAACATCGTATTTCCAATTTGTAATATTCGTTCCATTACATAATGGCGATTCTTGTAAATAATCCCAATAACCATACGCGGTATGCGTAAATGGATTCATTCCATTGACTAAATTATGCCCGTTATAATCTAACGGCGATTTGGGGGCGTAACAATCGATCAACTGCGCTGCAAACGGTGTCGCAGACAATTGCTAGATATGTGAAATGACGTCTGGACTGCTCAATCTGTTTGGATGCAGCTTGTGATGCATTTTTACCGTTCCATCCGGTCTCATTTCGGCTGTTTGATAAACAACCTATTTTCCGGCATCACAGTTGGCTATGGCCGCAAATCCGTCGCCTAAAGAGCAGTTGGGGGCCGTAGAAAGACCCAACCTCCCATGGATCATTGCGCGTGGCTAGGCACACACTTTAAATAAACGAATTTTGAACATTTGCTTTGCAATGTGCCATATCTGTTGCGGTGAGCGCAACAGAATTCGTACTAACCAGAAACGCCATTAATGCTAAAAGCTTTTTCATTTTTCACTCCTTTTTATTGATGTTATCTAGTCTCTCCCGGTGTCGAGTTGCTTCCGCGTTACCGTGGAATACACTTTAAACAATGCTAATTTGCGCCGAACGGATTAATTGATTCTCTACCCTCACTTAAAAAACCGAATTAATGCCTGTTTTTCTTTGGTGTGCAAAAACTTATTGAAACTAAATGGATTTAATTAATGGTCTCATTAATTTTCGGGATAGCAACGAGCAATATAGGCCAGGCACTTGTGACCTTTAGGTTATAAACATCATGCCCGACCTTGTATCCACATGGCTTAGGACGAGGGGTAAATGATTGATTTAGTTCGCAGTGAGTTTGTCGAACCATGAACCAAATCAACTTGTTCAGAACTTCTTTAGTGATCAGTTTTATGCGTTACGAATTAAAATTTATCCGAATTGAACTTTTCGATAAAGCTACGCAATATATCGGCATGATTCCGAAGTTATAAATTATTTCTGAGAATTGTTAAAGCATTTGATTAAAATCAAATATTGCTAAGTAAGACTGTGGTAAAAAGACGACTATCAGTAGATATAAAGATTGGCGGGAGATCGGATTATTTTTCTGGCAGGTAAGTCCGCGCCGGAAACCAAGTAAACCGGAAGAAACCTAATTCAGCAACCAAAACGATTGATGGAAGCTCTGGTTAAGTCCTTCGAGAAGCTGTACACAAAAGGCATATCTTCATGTTCGCAAAACAAAATACAGCATTTAATTTCATTTCAACGAACTACATCAATTTCCTCTTAATTGTGTCGTGTACACAGGTATTTTTATTTATTATATTTTAAGGAGCTAGTTATTTATGACAACAATAATTAATGGAACATCGGACAATGATTATTTATATGGCGACATTGATTCCACAGACTTGAACGATCATATTCAAGGATTCGCAGGCGACGACATATTATACGGATTGAGCGGTAACAATATTTTAGACGGCGGCGAGGGGAACGACTACTTCAATGTAATTCTTGGCGTTAATACCGTCATCGGTGGTGCAGGACTGGATTTATTGGAAGCCGACTATACCGGTGCGTCCGCCGGTCTGCAAATGTCGTTTAGCACGACAGGTGTTGACGGCCAGATAACAGCGGGCAGCGATCAAGTGACTTTTACTGGCGTTGAGCAATTTTCTATTACCGGTACAGATTTTAATGATGTTCTGTTCGGCGGACAGAACAGCGATACTCTTTTCGGCGGTATTTCCGGAAACGACCGGCTTGAAGGCGGGGACGGCGATGATGTGTTGTATGTTTATTGGTCGTCCGGAAACAGTAGCTTAACCGGCGGATTTGGCGATGATGCGCTTACGGCGTACGGCTCCAGCGGCAGTAACAACTTATTGGGTTTGGCTGGCAATGACTACTTAACGGCGGAACTGTCGACCGGAAATAACACATTAAGAGGGGGAGAGGGTGATGATGCCATCACTGTTAACGCATCGACAGGGAATAATTATCTTGATGGCGGTTTAGGGAACGATGCGCTGCAAGCTGAATTCAGCGAAGGATCGAATACCCTGATGGGAGGAGCGGGGAATGATATTTTAGATGCTCACGGATCAGCCGCTTCCAGCCGTAATATTTTAAACGGCGGCAGCGGTAACGATTCGATTATCGTCGGACTCGGACAAACCAATGCCGTCGGCGACGATGATACGGTCACTGGGGGTACCGGTTTTGACCATCTTCAAGTCTTATTCTTTGGGGGCTCCGAAGGTACTACAGCGACCAGTGGAATTGTCATGGTCTTAGACAGCAATGAAAAAGATGGGGTCATCCGTGCGGGAGACGATGCCGTCTTTTTTAAAAGCATTGAGCAATTCACGCTCTACGGCACCTCGTTTGACGATGTATTACTCGGCGGCAAAGGAGATGACATCCTAGACGGTTACGGCTTAGGAGGAAACGATTTCTTCAGCGGCGGCTCGGGTAACGATACGATCACCGCGCTCAGCTTCGGCGATAACGGCGCTAGCAGCACCTTGCTGGGAGGGGCCGGCGATGACCAATTGACCGCCGGCGGATTTGCTAGCGGCAATAACGTACTAGACGGCGGAAACGGTGACGATACCCTGTTCATCGGTTCCTCCGCGGGCAACGATATTCTCCGGGGCGGCAACGGGGATGATATTCTCACCGGTGCAACAGCGACCAACACGCTTGACGGCGGCAACAATAACGATACGCTCATCAGCGGCGACGCTCAGAGCCTATTAATCGGCGGTGCGGGCAAAGATTTACTGCGCTTGGGGTTCACCGATGGCGTAACCGATACCGTTCAATATACAGCAGGCGACGGCCTGGACAGCGTACTGGATTTTGTTGGCGGACTCGGCGGAGACAGCATCGTATTTAATCAAATTGCTGATATCGATGTGGTAACCATCGGTTCAAACACCTATTTCCATCTCAGCGACGGTATAACCGGAAATGCAAATTTCGGCAGCGGACAATTATTGGTCACGCTGGAAAATACGACAGGGCTTTCAGCTAACGACGTCGGCATCAACTTAATCGGCAGCGATTTCTTTTTTGCCTAAAAGTAAGCATCCAAAAAGCCAAAACTCTGATCAACGGGGCCGGACTCGCTGCTGTCCCCTTTGATTTTTCACATAATCCCGGGCATTATTTAACTTGGCGCGGTTGCCCGGATACCGCGAACGATGCGCCTCCCTCCGTTCGGCAGCATCCTATGCCCATCTTATGGCCTTTTTCGCTTGCTTAATGGCTTTTNNACGGCAAAAATGGCAAACTCATCACCTGTACCGCTATGCGTAAGCTGATTCAGCTGGCTTGCGCCATCTTAAAATCCGGTAAACCATTCGACCCTAACTTTTCGCTTGCTTAATGGCTTTTAAGACGGTATCTACAGCCCTGTCCCCAATGAAAGGGTAGTTCCATTCCGGTGGAATATAAGGTATTTGTCCCATAGCACGGTAGGTTGGGGTGAGGAACGAACCCCAACGCAAGGCCGAAACCTTAATGTTGGGGTTCGCAAGCTTACCCCAACCTACAAATTAACCCAACGTACGCGGTCTACCCGACTTATGCCCTTGTGTTTTTTTCGTTATGGTAGTTTTGATTCATTTTTTTTATTGCCTTGACAATTGTGTACCCTCCAATGAGGAGGGTTATAACTGAAAATATTGCCAATATTTTTGAATAGAATTGATATTCATGATATTTAAGAATTGGAAATCCTGGAGTACCTGAAGCCCATGCTAAATAAAAAGCTTCGATACCGATTAGCAATCCACCAATTAGGATTAACAGCCCAAAAATATTTTAGACATATACAACTTAGTTTAATGACCATATATTGTTAAGGAATAAAATTAGGCCCATACTTGCAATGCCTCATTACCCCACCTGCAAAACTTTGACACTGATTATAAGGATGCCATTCCCCTGTCGGATGCCCTGGAATAATTAAATCATTCACGCACTGTTCGTTTATATTGTTAAGCACTGTACATTCAGCACCATATCGGTTGTTTGATTGCCCGCTATGATCTACTGTTGATGTATCTGTACCTGGCTTGTCTGAACATTGTTGACCTGGTACAGGGCAATTCGCCCCCATTCCTGATTCATACAAATCCGTTTTTAGCCAACAATGCTTTGGTAGAAATTTAGCTAACCAGTCAGGAAGGTAACTTAAATCGAGAGGGGCGCAACAAAGTGAAACAGCAAGCCCCAACGGGTCAGTGAAGTTAACCAGATTCCCGCCGACATACGAGTAAGTATTAATCCCCCCGGCCAACCCAATCGGGTCGGACTGGGTGTATGTCCCCGTGCCTGGGCTGTAATGCCGGTGGACATTGTAATACAACCCCGTCTCCGCGTCATAGAGTTGGCCGGGGAAGCGGGGGTTGTACCTGAATATGTCTAAGCCGGAGGGGTCTTGGTCGGGCTGGGCGGCGCCGAACGGGTCGGCATGGTCCCAGCGCCAGACCATCTTGTTGTCGCTGGCGCGGGTGATGACCCGTGGCGTATTGATGTGGTCGACGTAGACGTAGTTGTGTAGGTTGAGTTAGGCGCGCAAAACAAATCACGCTAAGATTACTCGAAGTTACCCGTGCGCCGCTTGTGCCCCAGAGGGTATAACCCAACATTGGGCGGCAATTTAACGCCGAACGTTGGATTACGACGCGCCCAACGATATGTGGTTGTTTTGCCATGCGCGTCTAACCCAACCTGCCTGACTACTTGACTTCATGATTAAATCCATCAAAAAACCATCAACCAACCCCCAAATTGACCGCTTTCCGTGCAGCCAATGCGGGGCGTTGCTGGTGTATTCGCCGGGAACGCAACAGCTGAGCTGCCAGTATTGCGGTACGGAAAACGCCATTCCGCAACGTAATGACGACATTAAGGAATACGATTTTCATCAAGCGTTGACCGAACTGGCGCAAGCCAAACCGACTGCGGAAATCGCCCAAATCCATTGCGACGCGTGCGGCGCGGGGTTTAAATTCGCCCAGAGCGTCCATGCCGGAGAGTGCCCGTTTTGCGGCGCGGCGATTGTCAGCAGCACTGAGACAGCAAGACCGATCACGCCGAAATCCTTACTGCCGTTCGCTATCGACCAGAATCAGGCCAAACGCCAATTCCGCCAATGGCTGAATAGCCTGTGGTTTGCACCGGCCAAGGTTAAAAAATATACCGACGACGATGCTAAATTGACTGGCGTTTATATCCCGTATTGGACGTTCGATAGCGATACCGAAACCACGTATACCGGCACGCGTGGCGATGTTTACTATGTTAGCGAAGAAGTGCAAACGATCAGAGACGGGCGCATGGTAACGGAAGTCAGACAAGTAGCGCATATTAACTGGACTCCGGTTTCGGGCAAAGTAACGCGTTTCTTTGACGACGTTTTGGTTGGCGCCAGTAAATCCTTACCGCGCCGAATTCTCGATCAACTCGAACCCTGGGATTTAACTAATCTAATCCCTTACGATGAAAGTTATTTAAGCGGATTCACCAGCGAGTATTACCAAGTCGATTTGGGGCGCGGTTTCGATGAGGCGAAGCAAAAAATGGACAGCGTAATCTACCGCGATATCGCGTTCGACATCGGCGGCGACCAGCAACGCATCGACCAATTCCACACCCGCCACAGCAATACCACGTTTAAACATTGCTTGCTGCCGGTTTGGTCGGCGGCGTTCCGTTTCAAGCAGAAAACGTACCGCTTCATCATCAACGGCAAGACGGGTAAGGTACAAGGCGAACGGCCCTATAGTGTTTGGAAAATCGCTTTTGCGGTTATAGCCGGTACGCTCGCTATTGTGGCTATAGCGATGTTATTAGAACGTTCCGGACTGTTACAGCAAGCGCAATATTACCGTTAGCTACTCATAAGCAATGGGTATACGGCTTGAAGTATTCTACAGTAAGGTATGCGAACCCGGACTTGTACGCCAAATAACGAAACTAATCATTTAACTTGCCGTAATTTTACGGTTTTGCTTAAACTATTAAAACTTCAGTTCTCAATCATGCGCAAACTATGAAATCAAGCGTGAACGTTATTATTGTTTTATCATTGTCCGTATTAATCGGCGCCTGTTCCGGTCATAAGCCCGTAGCAACCGATAGTTCCCTCACCGCTAAACCCAAAACTGCAAAGCGGGTTGAACGGCCGGTATTTTATCTGCCGCCTCCAGGCCAATGGACTGTTCAAGATGTACTAACTACTTACGGTAAAAACGTGATGGGCCGGCTCGACCATTATTTTGCCAAAGCCAACGTAGCTTATCCGCCCAGAGAAATCGCCTTGATTGCGTTGAAGCAGGAAAAGAAACTGGAATTATGGGCTAGAGACAGCGGCGAATTTCGCTTTATTCGAGACTATTTTATTTTGGCGGCAAGCGGCGACGCCGGCCCTAAATTGCGCCAAGGCGACCGGCAAGTGCCGGAAGGAATTTACCGTATCACGCAACTGAATCCGAACAGTCATTACTATTTGTCCATGAAAATTAATTACCCTAATGAGTACGATCTTTTGCATGCCGAACAAGAAGGCCGCACCCATGTAGGATCGGATATTTTCATCCACGGCAAAGACGCTTCGATCGGTTGTCTGGCCGTCGGCGACGCAGCTATCAGGGAGCTATTCGTCCTCACCGCCCAAACGGGCATCCAAAATGTGAAAGTCGTGATTGCACCGCACGACCCTAGGCGTTACCCTTTGTTGCCGAATTCCGAGGACGCCCCAGTATGGACTCCAGAGCTTTATTCATTGATTACCCGTGAAATCGAAACCCTATCGCAGAAATCGAGAACCTATAACATAGGGCAAAGCCGTCAAAGTACCGGTTATAACAATCGAGATTTAAAAATGAATTAAAAAATGTAATTTATAGCATCGAAGCCATCGAATGAGTCCTTTTTACTACTATCCCGGTAATCGTAATATATTTCAGTAAATCAATTAATTAAGAAAACTCTGAATAGGTTGATTCCGTTCATAACATGAAGGTCTCAAGTGGTTCGACAAGCTTTTATAACCTAAAGGGTACAAGTGCCCTTGGGTACACCACGAACGGAGTCAACTACTTACCGTTCGTCTCACTGTATGGATGTATACACTGGAGGCGTTATGAAGGTAGCGCAAAGCAAGGAGTAGTTGCCGAGAGCATGTCGAAGGACTTAATCAGAGATTGCATTAGAATTTTCCCTGAAAAGCTCAATAAATCAATGGGTCAAATAGATTTAATCGATATTCCTGTTAACTGCGGGGCAGTAGCGTGTCTAACATGGATGATTTTGCTTCATTGATGCCATTAATTCAAAAAACAAATTAATTAAGGCGTTAAATTTAAATATAAGTAGCCACTAAATCCGGTGATTATTTTTTTCTGTGTCTGGGCGTCTAATTTGTATTCTATGCTGCCAACGATGAACCGGCCCGATACATTTTGGCCTTTCACACAAAAAATCATCGGCTTTATACTTTTTTCCACAATAGGGATGATGACGTTCTTGAAATAAGGATCATCAAATTTATTGGGTTTAGGCTGGGCGAACGATTGCGGATACTGCGTTTCAAGTTTGGCGAGGATATTGTTAAAGTCGATTTCCAAAGACCGGGGTTTTGCCATTAACACGTCTTGGGTCACATAACTCTGCACATACAAGAGATCGTCGAATTTTACTACTTCCTCGCCTGTGAGTGTTTGGGTAGCGCCAAATGCAATCTGAATTTGCCCTGGTGTGGTGTTTTTCAAGTGTATCCGTTGCAAGGGTTGGGTTTTGTTATCGCCCGGCACGTTGACAAAGTGATCGATATCATTCGTTAACGCATAGGAATCAAAATTTAAGACAACATGATACTTGCCGATAAATTCCGGTGGAATTTCTACTCCGGTTTCGCCATAAGAAACATAATAATGAGTTTCATGGGCTGGCTGGGGGGTGACAGCACTGGTGTCGCTGTGACCGGTCAAATAATTTTTTTCTGTCTTGCTGAGTAAATCCATATTAATAACTAAATCTAAGTGAATGTGGTGTTTCTCGCAAGGCTCGGGATATGTGCAGTAATAGGCGCTATCCAATGCTTTTGGGTCGAAAAACCACGGCCTTATTTTATCCTTTAGGTTTATATCATATTCCATTGATCGGTAAATTTGGGTGATTATTGGTCGGAATTCACGCTCATATTCACTCTCCTCTATACCCTCAGGCGGATAATATTTACCGTCTTTCAACAAGCCCTTCGTTTGCAGCATGGCGGCCAAACGGTTAAATTGGGATTCGGCAGGCGCTTGGGTTATTCCCCAAGGTCCTGCAACAGCCAATATCAGCAATAGGGCCAATGTTTGCGGAACGTATTGCAATTTAAAATCTTTGTTCCGCACATAAAACAAAACGGCGACGATGCCAAGCCAAAGCGCAATCAAACATTTCAAATAGCTGTTTTCGGTAAGCCCGTGTTTGGCGATTTCAGTATTGAGCGCATTGATCAGAAAACCCAGCGCGATCAAGATAAAACCATAAAAACCATCGTAAAACCGGCTTGTGTTGCGATAAGGATAGACTGCTAGATGAACAAACATACCGATTATCAGTACACTGATAAAGGTTTCAAAAATGGATACGAGCGCGTAGACAAATCCTAAAAGCGCAACCAAGGCTAGGAAGATTCTAAGTAGCTGCAATAATTTTTGTTGATTTCCCCAAAAACTTTGCGGGCATTCCAAGGTTTCAGTATTGCTGACAGGGTAGTTGTACTTAGCCGGTATGGCTGCCAAAAAAGAGACGGGAAGATAAAAGCAAAGAAAAAATATCAGCGAACTGCGGATAATCCAATAACTAAGGTTAAATTGATGGGGCAAAGAAATTAGATTTCCGAAACTGAGAATTGTAACCAGTATAATGACAGCCAAAACCAAGCTAAACCGTATAAAAAAGTTAAACAATAGCCGGTGGCTAAATTGCCAGAAGGCATGATTATCGCCTTTACGCAACAACCACGGCGCAAAATTCATTGACAGTGCACAGGCTAGCAGCAGCAAATTGCCCGAAATTTTGACCGAGTCGCCATTTAGCCAAAGCCAAAGACAGAAACCGCCATAAATGGGCAATGCAATCCCAGCGTGTTTATAAAGTTGCCAGCGGTGCGATTCGGCAACGATTGCCAGTACCGTAAACCAAAAAAAACCGCCGACTGCGATCTGCCATATTTTTTGTTGTTCCGGACTGCCCAAACTGAAATCCCAGTAAGGACCCACAAAACCACCAGAAGCAAGGTTGATAAAGAAGGATGGCGTAAAGAGGGCATAAATCGTTAATAAAAACGCACACAGCACCGCGCCTTGAAATCGGCCAAAGGTTTGGGCAAGCAGCGTTAGTTGGTTGGTTACAAAACCTATTTTCATTTGTTCTTAAAATTAATGAACCTAATCATCAATAATCGTCGGTTGACGGACACATGACTGTCCAGTAGTTTAGCAATAGCATCGATTAAATCTCTCTGAATCAATTATCTTATTAAGCTTTGAAGGGTGCCAAATCTATTTTAGTTACTTGATTTAACCGATTATATTCCGATTTATCGCACAATAATGCATTCGTCTCAACTGCTGGCTCTAGTGCCTTGAGTACGTATTCTTACGTATATTCATTAATTTCTCTAACTGTTAATTTATCGTCCAATCGATGGGATACGGTTAAACGACGCGCATACCAAAGCGGCTTGATAGTTTTAAAGGCTGCTTGGTGCTGGATTCTTCACGTACTAGAAGAATTGAAACATTAAATTGAAGTCNNTTTTCCGTATTCCGTTTTGTGCTGCGTATCCATTTTTACCGCCGTAGATACAGCACACTGTAAACACGCATTTACGGCAACGAGTGTTAATGAAGTTTTACATTGGAGATTGACAATGGCAGATCCTGTATTCACTGACCCGATTACCAATCCGTTCGGTTTGAGTGCTGTTGGCTTTTCGGCAANNGTGGATATCGACGGCGATAGCGATCTCGATGCGTTTATAGGCAACAGCGCTGGAGAAACGCTATTTTTCCGCAATACGGGCAGCGTAACCGCACCCAATTATGCGTTGCAAGCCGGTAATTTCGGGTTAACCGATGTCGGTTTTTCCGCCGATCCTTCCTTTGCGGATATTGACGACGATGGCGACCTTGACGCCTTCATCGGCAACAAAGACGGAAATTTAGTTTTTTTCCGTAACACAGGCAGTTCGACAGCGCCCAGTTTTACAAACGAGGCCAGCACCTTCGGGATAAGCGATGCCGGCGCCAATGCAGCGCCCAGTTTTACCGATATCGATAATGACGGCGATTTGGATGCTTTCGTCGGCGAGCGCTTTGGCGGTATCCTATTTTTTCGCAATACCGGTACCGCCGCCTCGCCTAATTTCGTTAACGAAACCAATAATTTCGGCTTGGGCGATGCGGGCGATTTCGCCAAACCGGCTTTTGTCGATATCGACCTGGACGGGGATTTGGATGTTTACGTGGGACGTAGCGACGGCAATAGTCTGTTTTTCCGTAATACCGGCAACGCCTCCGACCCTAATTTCGTGCAAGAAGCCGATAATCTCGGTTTAGTCGATGCCGGTTTTTTTGCAAGTCCGAATTTTGCCGATGTCGATGGTGATGGCGATCTCGACGCTATGGTAGGCAATTTAGACGGCAATATCTTATATTTCGAAAATAACGCTAAGCCCGTTTTGCTTAAACCGGACGACATAACGTATAGCGATACCCGTTTCGACGATACATTTGCCCCCGTTTCAGGATCGTTATCAGCAAGCGATAGTGACGATAACATACTGGCATATAGCATTGCGGGCGGCGTCGATAAACCTGACGGCACAAGCAATTTAACCAATGCTTACGGCACTTTGACGGTCAATAAAGCCACCGGGGCTTATAGCTTTACCGCTAAAGATGGCGCCATCGAAGCCTTACTCTCCAATGCCGGGGTCGCGTTTACCGTCGTCGTTAGTGATGGCGTCTCGTTCGATACCAAGGTTCTAAATCTAAACATAACCCAAGACGGCGTCACTGAATCCAACGGTAAAAATACCCTGACGGGCACAACCGGCAACGACAAGTTCAACGCCTTAGCTGGCAACGATACGATTGACGGATTGGCCGGCGCGGACACCATGCGCGGAGGCTTGGGCAATGACAGTTATGTCGTTGATAACACTGGCGATACTGTCATTGAGTCTTCCGCCTTAGTAATCGAGATTGACCGGGTGGAAAGCTCGATCAGCTACACCTTGGGTGTAAATGTGGAAAATTTGACGCTGACGGGTGCAGCTTCCATTAACGGCGCCGGCAATACGCTAAACAACCTGATTTCAGGAAATAGCGCAGCTAATATTCTTAACGGCAAAGCCGGAGCCGATACGATGATAGGCGGACTAGGCAACGATATCTATGTCGTCGACGATACCGGCGATACAGTGATTGAAACATCAACATCAGCTGCCGAAATCGACCGCGTACAGAGCAGCATCAGTTATGTTTTAAAAAATAATTTCGAAAACCTGCAATTGACCGGTAGTAATGCGGTCAACGGCATCGGTAATGCCTTAGGCAATGTTATTACCGGCAACAGCGGTAATAATATTCTCAGCGGCTTGGACGGAAACGATACTCTGACCGGGGGGATGGGCAAGGACGGTTTTCGTTTGACAACGCTATCGAAAGATAAAATCACTGATTTTAATGTCACCGACGATACCATCCAACTTGAAAATAGCGTCTTTACGCAGTTGGGAGCAACTGGCGTTTTGTCCGCCGGTAATTTCAAAATAGGGACCGCCGCCGATGCCAACGATTATATTCTCTATAATAACGCTAACGGCGTAATCACCTATGACAGCGATGGCAATGGTAGTGCGGGTGCTGTTCAAATTGCTGTCGTGGGCGCCGGTTTGGCGCTGACTAATGCTGATTTTATAGTCATATAGCGGTTTTACTGAGCCGTTTTCCTTACCCAGTATCAACCGGCTTGCTCGTTTCAAGGCTTTAACCAATCCGTCAACCGGATGAGATAAAGCCATTTGTAATTAATAACACATGGCCGTTAGGAAATGCATGGCCGAAGTCTTTGCAACTTCAAAAAGCTGTATGTAAAACCGGCCGCCGCATCGTTTACCACATCCTCACGTTCCAATTCAGTCCAATTATCTGCGTCAAACTCCGGAAAAAAAGTATCGCCTTCAAAATCCCGGTTAATTTGGGTGATATACAACATGTCCGCCGCCGGCAGCGCCGCCTCATACAACGTAGCGCCGCCGATAACGAAAATCTCCCCGGCAAGCTCGCAACCCTTGCATAGGGCGGTTTCCAAGCTAACGGCAACAAGACAGTCCTCTTGATGATAAGCCGGATTCCGGCTGACAACGATATTCGTCCGTCCCGGTAACGGTCTACCGATGGCGTCGAAGGTCTTCCGGCCCATGATGACCGGATGCCCCATCGTGATCTGCTTGAAGCGTTTGAGGTCGGCGGATAAATGCCAAGGCATCTGGTTATTGAGACCGATGGCGCGGTTGGCGGCCATGGCGGCGATCAGTGATATTTTCATTTGAATGGGGTGGCGGCTTTGCTATGCTTGGCGGTCATTATTATTTGCCCTACATCATACTATGAAAAAGATTCTGGTTGTGTTCACTGGCGGCACCATCGGTTCCGTTGCACTGAACGGCGCTATCGATACGTCCAGCAACGCCCCGTTCAAGTTATTGCAATTGTTCGAACGGCATTACCCGGATCATGCACACATCCATTTCGAGACCCTGCAGCCGTTACAGATTTTGAGCGAGAATCTCGCCCCCGCAGCATGGAAAATCATGATCGAAGCCATCGAATCGGCGGTTCCAGATCGCTATGACGGGATTATCGTTACCCACGGCACGGATACTTTGGCTTACAGCGCGGCAGCATTGAGCTTTTATTTTCACGCGCTGGCAAAACCAGTATTGCTGGTGTCCAGCGATTACCCGTTAGAGAATCCGCAAAGTAACGGCCTGGCGAATTTTATTTGCGCAGTCGAATTTATCCGGCAAGACATTTCAAACGGCGTCTTTGCACCTTATCGCAACGCCGGAAAAACAATGCACATTCACCGGGGTTCGCGTCTGACTTGTTCCTTGCAGTTAACCGGCGATTTTTATAGTGTGCGGAATAAAAATTTCATGACGGTTGAGGGAAATCGCTTTATGCCTGCTGAAAATAGCCGCGATTTAACTCAAGCAGTTTCAAAGTTTGCGCTTAAACCTCAGTTTTCCAATCGCATACTAATGATTAAGCCCTATCCGGGACTCGACTACAGCCAGTTCAAGCTGAACGGTGTCGAAGCGGTACTGCACGACCTCTATCACTCCGGAACGGCGTGCGCCACGGAGCAATGGGGCAAACAGCATTCGCTTATCGAGTTTTTGCAAAGCTGCCGGGACCATGATTTGCCCGTTTACCTTGCGCCTGCTTTTAAATCCGATAATGCTTACCAAAGCACACGCGAACTTATCGATCATGGCGCTAATATGATTTGGAATATGTCGATTGAAGCCGTCTATGCCAAATTGATGCTGAGTTACGGTAATTTTACCGCCATGGAAGAAATTGCCGGCTTTCTCGATAGCAATATCGCGCATGAGAAAATCGATTATCCCTGAGTGTCGATTGGAAAGAATTAAGAAAACTCTGATTAGGTCTTTCGAATCTCAGGACGAACGGTAAAAGGTTGATTCCGTTCGTGGTGTACCCAAAGGCACTTGTACCCTTTAGGTTATAAAAGTTTGTCGAACCACTTGTGACCTTCAGGTTATGAATGAAATTAACTTGCTCAAAGTTTCCTTAAATAACTTAAAACCCGGCAGGACTGGATTTATACGAAGGTGTAAACCGTTAGAAAACCGGCTACGACCAGCATAGTTAGCGATCCTAAAAACAACGCATCGATCAATCGGGTTAGAAAAGTAATCCGGTTTGTATGCAATAGCCGCATGGCGAAAAAGACTAAATAGCAGACGATTACAAAGCCAAGCGCGGAGAAAATGTATAAATCGCCGGAATCGTGCCCAGTTTCGAATTGTTTGGTTTTAGGTTCATGATTCCGACCAGCGCCAGGCTAATTCCCGCCAATGTTCCGCTGTTGGAAGGAACGGCTAAGAGTATTTCCCTGGTATCAGTAATATTATTGGTGTCTTTGAGCATATTGGTGTTAAATCTTGGCTGAAATTTAACCGGACTCCGCCGGCACCTTAAATTTGGTTTTTCGGACTGTTATTCATGCTTCATGGCTAAGCTATAAAATGAAAACCCGTTTTCCCGCGCTCCGCTTTCGATAGCCGATAATGCACCATTATACCTTCCCGGAGCTCCAACTTCTTGAGCAACTTGCCGAACGGCTAGGCGAACGCGCTAAAACCGAAGTGGTGGAGCGAATCCAGTTCCGCGACTTGGAATTTCCTATCCATTGCATCACTCTTGGCGCTGCTGGTCCCGATGTACCGGTTTTGGCGTTCTTCGGCGGCGTACATGGGTTAGAGAAGATCGGCTCTGAAGTCATCTTGTCCTTTCTGCAAACGATTTGCCAGCTTTTAGATTGGGACGGGGAATTTTTAGCGCGGCTTGAAAAATCCAGATTAGTGTTCATGCCGATTGTGAATCCTGTCGGAGTGTATTTGGGTACCCGCGCCAACGGCAACGGCGTCGATCTAATGCGCAATGCGCCTGTGGAAGGCTTCGGCGCCAAAGGACTCCACAGCGGTCATCGCATATCATCGCTTTTACCTTGGTACCGGGGCGATGAATATAACATGGAAAAAGAAGCGCAAGCGCTTTGCCGCGTCGTGAATGAACAGGTATTCAATTCACAGTTGTCGATAGCGCTGGATTTGCATTCGGGCTTCGGCTTAAAAGACCGCTTGTGGTTTCCCTACGCCTCAAAAAGGACGCCTTACCCGTTTATCGCCCAAACCCTGGCTTTAAAAGAGTTATTCGATCGCTGCTACCGTCATCATATCTACAAAATAGAACCGATGAGTCAGGAGTACATCATTAACGGAGACTTATGGGATTATCTTCTCGACGGTTTTGTTCAACGGTTTGACGAGGCGGGACGGTTGTTTTTACCGGTTACTTTAGAGATGGGGTCTTGGCTTTGGCTGCGTAAAAATCCGAGACATTTATTTACCCGCCACGGTTTGTTCCACCCGCTCCTCCCTCATCGTTTACAACGTGTTTTTAGAAGACATTTCATGTTGTTCGATTTTTTGCACCGTTCGCTTTTGTATCCCGGTCAATGGGCTACATTGGACATGGCGCAAAAACGATACTATGAAAAAAAAGCAATAGGATTATGGTATGAATAACGCATTGGGAAAAAATTGGATTTTGCTCAGGGGCTTGGCGCGCGAATCAGCGCATTGGGGCGATTTTGCGCCCGTACTTCGAGCGCGATTTCCCGAAGCCCGCATTACTGCGCTGGATTTACCGGGTACCGGGCGCTACTTCCGCGATTTAAGTCCGTTTTCCATTCCGGCAATTGTCGAGATTGTCCGCAAAAATGCCCGCGAACAGGGGTTACTGGAACAACCTGTAACCTTGCTGGGCTTGTCGTTGGGCGGTATGGCCGTTTGGGAATGGCTGCAAAAATATCCAGCCGATGTCAGCGCTGCGGCCTTGCTCAGTACCAGCTTCGGCGGATTTAATCCGTTTTACGAACGCTTAAGCTGGCGTTGCTACGGCAAGTTTTTCGCCCTCGTCAAAGAACGCGATCTCCGGAAACGCGAATGGGCGATACTGCAATTACTCAACAATAACCGCGCGCTTGACGAGAAGTTAATTTCAGCATGGGTAACTATTCAAAAAGAACGCCCGGTCAGCCCGGCAAACCTGTTCCGGCAGCTTGTGGCGGCCGCAATTTATTGTCCCGGCCCAGACAAACCTGACAAACCTGTGCTTTTGCTCAATTCGATGGCGGACAGGATGGTTGACCCGTCTTGTTCCGAAACCATCCGGGAGAAATGGCGCTTGGAACTTAAAACTCATTCGTGGGCTGGCCATGATTTAACCACCGACGACGGCGAGTGGGTGGCGTTGCAGCTACACGACTGGCTAATGTTCCATCAAGCCGGACTTTGAACTGGCCGTGGTAAAAAAATGGCCAGTAAAAAACCATCTTGCGTTACAGTGTTTAGAATGACATCTGATTAAGCCCATGAAACAAAACCTGATCCGGTTTCTTAGAGACGATATTTGGCTGTTGCATGAACAAAAGTTGCCGCCGTTCAAAGCGGTTGCGGTTAAAGCGTTGAAAATTACGTTGCTGGCGCTGCAAGGTTTTTCCCGCGATATGTGTCCGCTTAGGGCGTCTGCCTTAACGTTATACAGCGTACTGTCGATCGTGCCGGTGATCGCCATGCTGTTCGGCATCGCCAAAGGTTTTGGCTTTGAAAAAATGCTGACCGAACGGCTGATCGAACAAGCGCCGCAGCAAGATGAGCTGGTTTTGAAGCTAATCAACTTTGCCCAAAACCTACTGGACAGCACTAAAGGCGGCGTTGTTGCCGGGATCGGCATCGTGGTTTTATTTTGGACGGTGATCAGTTTAATCAGCAATATCGAGGAATCTTTCAACCACATTTGGAAGGTTGGGAAAGGGCGTTCGATCAGCCGAAGATATAGCGATTATCTATCGCTGATGTTGCTTGCACCGATTATTCTTATCGCATCCAGCAGTATTTCCGTATTGTTAAATACCAAAATTACCTGGTTAATCGGCGTTATCGGTTTGCCCCAATTCGGCACCGGTTTAGTAATAAACGCTCTGGGGTTGCTGCCTTTAATTTTGATGATCGGCCTGTTTGCTTTTACTTACATTTTTATGCCGAACCATAAGGTGCATTTCCGGGCCGGATTAACCGCCGGAATTGTGACCGGGATTTTGTACGATCTAGTGCAATGGATTTACATCAGCTTACAAATCGGCGCATCGAGCTATAACGCCATTTACGGCAGTTTCGCCGCGATACCGCTCTTCGTTGTTTGGCTGCAAACCGGCTGGATGGTGGTATTGTTCGGCTGCGAGGTTGCTTTTTTCCTGCAATATTATGACAACTACCGCAATAACAACCGGTTTTCCAACATCAGTTTTTCGCTGCAGAAAATTATCGCACTGCAGATAAGTCATCTTATCGTTAAAAATTTCAGCACTATGCTCGAACCCTTAACAGCGGATGAAATCGCAAAACAATTGGTAATGCCCGTCGCCATCATCCGGCCCGTATTATTGAAGTTGACGGCAAGCCATATCATTGTCGAATTCAAGGAGCAGGACGACAGTGACGAAGTTTATCAACCCGCCGTCGATACGAATTTGTTGACGATAGCTTTTGTTATCAATGCATTGGAGCAGTGCGGCCAAAACTATTTACCCGAGGTTAGTCAAGAGCCGTTTTTTCTCGATACGGTGAAGGATTTTAAGAAACTGATGGAGGCGTCGGAACGGAATCGCTTGTTGAAAGAGATTTAACAATTGCAACCGCATTCCTTTGTGTTGAGATTTACAGAAAAACGCCCATGATGCAATCTTATCTGTTTGTTTACGACACATTTCGTAAAAACGTTAACAACGCGATGCGCGATTATTTAGCCGGGAATGCCGAGTTTGTAGACTCCGCGGTTTTCCAGAGAAAGCTTTGTCGCATTAGATTATCCCGTGGGTTTATAGCTATAATTGGCCGGTGAATGGCTTGGAGAAGATAGTTTCCGGCGATTTTCTCGATGTTTTAACTTGCGGACTATTTGAGTTTT
>DLHW01000014.1:23927-68193 GCA_002483425.1 Methylococcaceae bacterium UBA7658 | reverse complement strand
AAATTCCCCGTACCTCATTAACCCAGTCTTGGCAATCGAAGCCGGTGTGTTTGCACCGGAAAGGTTGTTTTCGATAAAACAGGCGCTGCTTTAATTACCAGGGAAACTAGCGTTACGGGTAGGTCTTAAAAACGGCCGCCACGATCAGGATGATAATTGCCCATTGAGAGTCACGACTACCGTGCGGTTGCTTGCAGAATTTCGATGTTCGCAAAGGTATATGCCTTGCCAAATGCCGAGATTCAATTTGCCGTTCGTTATAGGAATATTCAAACTGCAACCTAGAATGCTGCTCTTCAGATGGCTAGGCCCATCGTCACTACCCTCAAAAATATGCTGATAGTAATGCTCATTTTCCGGCACGGCCCGGTTAAAGTAACTTTCAAAGTCTTGCCTGACGGTTGGGTCTGCGTTTTCGTTTATGGTTAATGATGCAGAAGTATGCTTGATAAAGACATTCATTATGCCGATTGAAATTTTCCGTAATTCGGGAACTTGATTCAATATTTCATCTGTTACTAGGTGGAAACCTCTATTGCGGGCGTTTAATCGTATTTCTTTTTGAAACCACATTGATTGTTATTTATTTAAAAAAATTGGGCCTGTCTACTTAAGGTTTAATTACGAGAAATGGTCGAGTTTCCGGTGCAACTCATCAAGGTTGAGTTGAAGTCCGGCTACTTGCTTTTCCAGCGTTTCGATTCGATGTCTTAAAGTAACGTCTTCTTGATGGTCTACCTCCGTTGCCGGCAATCCGGAGAATTGCGGCTCGCCGCTGAATAAATGCGCATAACGCGACTCCCTTTTTCCCGGTTCTCTGGCCAGCCTAACAACTAACGGTTCATCGCGAGCCATTAAACGTTTAAGCTCATCTTCCACGTCTTTGACATCGTCCAATTTGCATAGCCTTTCAGTATGCGTACGCAATTCGCCAGGCGTTTGCGGGCCGCGCAGAAATAGCTCGCAAATAATGCCTGTTGCTTTTTCGGACAACTGCAACGAACCGAATTCGCTATTACAAAAACGGTGCTGGTATTTAGTCACGCGACCGCCTTGCACACGGCTAATCAGAAATTTTTTAATAAGCCCGTCCACCGTCTCTTGCACCGTGTGCTCGCTCAATTCCAAGACCGGATCCCGATTGCTTTTCTGATTGCAGGCGTTGGTCAGCGCATTAATTGATAGAGGATATTGTTCAGGCGTGGTGATGGCTTTTTCAATCAAACAACCTATTACCCGCGTTTCGTAAAGACTGAGATTCATGTTCATAGCATATGATTAGCAAAAAAGCCGCAAGTCTGAAAAAGGAAATAGTGTGAGCGGGCAAATTAACACACGCCCGTGACAGATACGGGTCATAATCACGGGCGGTAATAGTGGCACGAGGCTTCCTTCGCCGAAGCTTTGGTAAGCGCAGGTTTTAAAGTAACGGTCAATTAAATTGTAATTACATTATGAAGCGAATTATTCTAAAAAAATTTGTTTACACTAGTTAAAACCCGCATTACGGCAACAGGGCGCCTTGCAACAAACTCATAGTAGACGGGCCGCCTTGAGTCTGAACATAATTCAGAATGATCGGGATGAATTGGTTAATCATGTCGCTTCTCAAACCTAAACTTTGGAACGAATTCGCTAACATTGCCATTTGGCCCAAATTGCTGCCGCCTAGCGCATTCCCTAACAGTCCGCCTGAACTGTATGCTCCGCCGTTCAGTCTGGGTGTAGCCGCTAAGAGCTGCGGCATTCCCGGCACCGCTTTACTGACCAAGCCGAAATTAGCCGGACTCATCATGCTTTTAGCGGCCGAAAAAATGGAACCGGCGCCGCCCATTGCCTGAGTAGGGGTAATTCCCAGTTGTTGAACTAAGGCGCCTGCCAGAGCCGGGTTTTGATTCACGACGCTCCCTAAGCCGTTGAGTCCGCCCGCTATATTGGCGGCGGTTCCGAGAGCGGAAGTTTGCCTGTTGAGTGAATTTATTGCAGTTCTGCCAGCAACATCAGAAAGCGTATTATTTTGCGGAGCGGTCGAAGCGCATCCTGATACAATTAAAGTTACTGCCGGGATCAATGTCGAAAGTATTTTCATGGGGCAAACTCCTCTTCAGGGATTAAGTTACCGGAATTAAACCAGTCATTGCTAAATTCTGCAATTAAATTACAAAATATCCCGGTAATTAGAGACAATTACACAATTCATCACCGGTTNNTAATTGTTTTCGTTTATGCGGGTTCGCTTACAATCGATCTTAGCCGGTCGAAAAAAGCTTCATGGCGTACATCAGCCGGTAGCTTTATCCTTAATTCAACTATATGATTGACTGGAAAGACATTAACACTGTGCTCTTGGATATGGATGGCACTTTGCTGGATTTACGGTTCGACAATCATTTCTGGAGGGAAATGATACCGTGCAAATTCGCCGAGAAGCACGGTTTGACGATTGAAACCGCGAAAGACCACTTAACGCCGCGTTTTAAAAGCCGGGAAGGGACATTGCAATGGTATTGTGTGGATTACTGGACGGAAACTCTGCAATTAGATATTGCCGCTTTAAAAGTAGAAGGGGCTGAGTTAATTAGCGTATTACCCCATGTCACCGGGTTTTTGCAGAAATTGCGGGATAGCCAACGCCATGTTTTGCTGGTAACGAACGCGCACCGGAGCAGTTTATCGTTAAAAATGGCTAAAACCGGTTTGGCGTCTTATTTTGACGCGATAGTTAGCTCGCACGATTTCGGCTTTCCCAAAGAAAANNAACTTGTTTTGGAGTCATTTACAGTACCATTACGCTTTCGATAAAGCCAAAACAGTCATGATTGACGATAGCATTCCGGTGCTTCGGTCGGCAAAAAGATACGGGATTGCTTACTTGGTGGCTATCAGCCGTCCAGATTCGGCAATGCCTAAAAAAGACATAACAGAGTTTCTTGCTATTGAGGATTTCCGGGAACTGATGCCAGAGATTTAGATTTTCTCTCGCNNGCGCGGCCTGGGCGACCTTGGCCGTTTATCCTTGTACTCAGGCTTGTGCCGCGGCGTTTTTTCCGGTGTTATAATTTCCGCCAGTAACTCCTTGGTCACCGGATTTATAGGTACTTTTTGTCCGATATACTCTTCAATATCAGGCATGGAATACGCATATTCCTCACAGATAAAACTGATCGCTTCGCCGCTGGCGCCGAATCTGGCGGTGCGTCCGATTCGATGCACATAATCCTCCACGTCTTGCGGAAGGTCGTAATTGATGACGTGCGATACATCGGGAATATGCAATCCTCTCGCCGCGACATCGGTCGCAATTAATAAGGCGATTTTGTTTTCCTGAAAACTGTTAAGCAGTTTCTGCCGTTTTTCTTGCGGAACATCGCCGCTCAAAGCTGCCGTGGTATATCCGTTAGCGATAAGCGTTGCTTCCAATTCTTCTGCGCAGCGCTTGGTATTAACGAAGATAATGCTGCGCTGCGGCTGGTAATGCTTCAATATTCCGATCAGTAAAGGCAGTTTTTGGTCGTTAGCCGGGCAATAAGCGCTTTGATTAATGGCTTTGGACGTAACGTCTTCCGTTTCAATTTTAACCAGCACCGGATTGTACATATGCTCGTACGCCAGCTCAGTGACTTTATAAGATAACGTGGCTGAAAATAAAAGATTCAAGCGACAGTCCGGCGGCGGCATCCGGCGCAGTAAATAGCGGATGTCTTTTATAAACCCTAAATCGAACATCCGGTCGGCCTCGTCCAGCACCATTACTTTGATGTGCGCGAGCGTGAAGGCGCTCTGTTTGTAAAAATCGATAATACGGCCTGGCGTACCGATAATAATATCGACATTCGATTTCACTTTAGCCAGTTGTTTTTGATAATCCGTACCACCGTAAACTAAAGCGAAGCTCAGATTGAGGCGTTTACTTAATGCAAGCGCGTCTTTGTGGATTTGAATCGCCAATTCTCTGGTCGGCGCCAGTATTAACGCTCTTGGATAATTAATCGTCTTGCCGGAACCGGATGCGATAGCTGTTTTTTGCGGGGGATTCGCATCGGTTTCGTAATCAATCGCCTCCTCTTCTTCTACAGCGTCATCGTCATCGTCATCGAAATCATCCGTATCATTCAACAGATATTGGAAAGCCGCCAATAAAAAAGCGGCAGTTTTACCGGTACCGGTCTGCGCTTGTCCGGCCACATCCTTGCCGCGTAGCGCTAGAGGTAGGGTTTTATCTTGTATAGGCGTACAGTGATGGAATTCTGCTTCTTTCAAACTACGCAAGATCGCATCCGATAACTCAAGATTGCTAAATCGAGTTTGGGTTAAATGATTATTATTCATACTCTATAGCATACCGTAAAAAAGCCGGATTAGCCGAAAATTGATTGACTACACTGTTTAACCCTCCTATAGTAAAACTTTTAAATTTGGAGAAACAATGTGAGCGACTTAGTCCTTCATGTCAACGATAGCGATTTTAATGAGAAGGTTCTTAAAGCCGAAGGTCCTGTGTTGGTCGATTACTGGGCGGAGTGGTGCGGCCCTTGCAAAATGATCGCCCCTATTTTGGACGATATTGCAAAGGACTATCAAGGCAAGTTGACCGTTGCAAAACTTAACATTGACGACAATCCTGCAACACCACAACATTATGGGGTGCGCGGCATCCCCACGCTTATGCTGTTTGTTGATGGCGAAGTGGAAGGCACCAAAGTAGGCGCGCTCACTAAATCGCAACTCGCCGGTTTTATCGATAACTATCTGTAAGCCGCACTGCTTTAATCATTCAACGATTTTAAGCAATTTTTCCTGCTTTAAAAAAACAGAATCTTTCCAGCCCTACCGTCGATAGGATGAGCTATAACGAAAGACGGCTCAGATATTGATGGTAGGTTTAAACAAACGCCGAATAGATTGCAAAGTGTATAGAACCAAAAAGTTGGACTGTATAATAGAGATACGCTATAATTTTAACGCTGCATAATTCGCATCAATCCGTACGTTTCGTCCGATATCCGCACCTCTAACCACTTACCCGTTTTACGTCATATCCGCGCGTAAGCGATTTCTTTTCGATTTTTCTTTTCCCTATGAATCTAACCGAGTTAAAACAAAAACAAATAAGCGAAGTCATTGAAATAGCTGAGTCTTTAGGACTCGAAAACGTCGCCAGATCACGTAAACAAGACCTTATTTTCGCCATTTTGAAAAAACAGGCCAAAGCGGGCGACGATATTTCAGGCGATGGCGTACTCGAAATTTTACAGGACGGATTTGGCTTTTTACGGACTCCAGGCGCTTCTTATCTTGCCGGACCGGACGATATCTACGTTTCACCTAGCCAAATCCGGCGCTTTAATCTTAAAACCGGCGACACCATCAGCGGAAAAATTAGGCCCCCAAAAGATAATGAGCGTTATTTTGCTATGCTCAAAGTCGATGAAATCAATTTTGAACCGCCGGAAAATACTAAAAATAAGATCAATTTCTCCAACCTTACCCCCTTATTCGCTAAGGAACGTTTTGTTCTGGAGCGCGGCAACGGCACCAGCGAAGATTTGACAGGCCGCATTATCGATCTCATCGCACCCATCGGAAAAGGTCAACGCGGCTTGATTGTGTCGCCGCCGAAAGCCGGTAAAACCATGATTCTGCAAAATATGGCGCAAGCCATCGCAGAGAAAAATCCCGAATGCTACCTCATCGTATTATTAATCGACGAACGCCCCGAAGAAGTAACCGAGATGGAGCGCTGCGTCCGCGGCGAAGTGATTTCGAGCACCTTCGATGAACCGGCCACGCGGCATGTGCAAGTTGCCGAAATGGTTATCGAAAAAGCGCGGCGTTTGGTCGAACACAAACACGATGTAGTTATTTTGTTAGACTCGATTACCCGCTTAGCCAGAGCCTACAACACGGTCGTTCCTTCTTCCGGTAAAATTTTGACTGGCGGTGTCGATGCCAATGCTTTAGAAAAACCTAAACGCTTTTTCGGCGCGGCCAGGAATATCGAAGAAGGCGGTAGTTTAACAATCATTGCAACCGCCTTAATCGATACCGGTTCGAAAATGGACGAAGTCATCTACGAAGAATTCAAAGGTACCGGTAATATGGAGCTTCATCTCGATCGTAAAATCGCTGAAAAACGAATTTACCCAGCCATCAACATCAACCGCTCCGGTACGCGCCGCGAAGAATATCTGGTTGAACCGGAAGCGTTGCAAAAAACCTGGATTCTTCGCAAAATTCTCCAGCCGATGGATGAAACCGCAGCCTCCGAATTTCTGCTGGGCAAGCTTAAAGATTTTAAAACCAACTCGGAATTCTTCGACTCCATGAAACGATAATTTTACGATTACTTCATTTTTTCCGAGTTTATGTCCGATCTTTATTTGCTTTTGCCCGGTTTAATTTTAGGTATTGTGGAAGGCTTGACCGAATTTTTGCCCGTGTCATCCACCGGTCACCTTATATTAGCCGGACAATTACTGGACTTTAACGATGATAAAGGCAAGGTCTTTGAAATTGTGATCCAGTTTGCGGCTATTCTTGCCGTGGTGTGGGAATACCGGGTACGTCTTTTCCATGTAGCCGCCAGTTTAGCTAAAGAAACCGCTTCCAAACGGCTGGCGATCAATTTAATCGTCGCCTTTTTACCTTCCGCAACGCTCGGTTTTTTCTTTTTAAAACAAATTAAAGCGTATTTGTTTAATCCTACAGTCGTGGCTTCGGCCTTTATTATAGGTGGATTGCTTATCATTTGGGCGGAACGCCGCGAACATACCGTTAAAGCGCAAACCATTGACGATATCACGTGGCAAGATGCGTTAAAAGTCGGCTGCGCCCAAGCGTTGGCTATGATTCCAGGCACTTCGCGGTCAGGGGCAACGATTATCGGCGGTCTTTTTTTCGGGTTATCGCGTCTGGCCGCCGCAGAATTTTCTTTTTTTCTGGCCGTACCGACCATGTTTGCAGCGACAGCTTATGATGTTTATAAACATAGAGCATTATTTAGCCTTAGCGATCTGCCGTTATTTGCCGGCGGTAGCGCGGTTTCGTTCGTTAGCGCATTTCTGGCTGTACGAGGGCTGATCCGCTTTATCAGCAATCATGATTTTACAGCGTTTGCGTGGTATCGTATTGCTTTTGGATTGTTTGTTATTGGTTCGGCGCAAATGGACTGGGTTAATTGGAGCGATCACTAACCGGTTAGCTTTTATTATCACCGGCTTTTGAAGTCTAGCCTTTCCGCTGCAAAATCTAACGTTCTGTGAGGCTTTAAAGAAAAAGTATGAAACATTCTGGCGTAAGATTTTTTTTCATACTGATTGCGTTCGCATTTCTCAGTGGTTGTGGCAACCAGCCTATTTTTCCATTGTCCGCGGGCGACCAATCCACGCCTTATCCCGCAAAAGAAATCTATGTCACCGAAGGTAGCTTCGATAATCCTTATCGAATATTGGGACCGGTTGAATATACGTTAGAATCCGGCTTCTCTTTATTTTCCACTCAAACCGATCTGCAAAACCAGGCAACCGAGGCTTTAAAACGGGAAGCGGTCTCCCGCTACGGAACTAACGTGGATGCGATTATTGATCTCGAATTTCAAGAAAACCCGGCGCAAGATTTTTTTAGTTCAAGCTTTATCAACGCCCGTGG
This sequence comes from Methylococcaceae bacterium UBA7658, assembly GCA_002483425.1. Lineage (GTDB taxonomy): Bacteria > Pseudomonadota > Gammaproteobacteria > Methylococcales > Methylomonadaceae > Methyloglobulus. The sequence goes on along the minus strand of DLHW01000014.1, from coordinate 60,546 downwards.
CGTCGCTATTGTCTTTGATTCGGTGGATAAATCTTACTCAAAGCTCAAAAAAAAGCACAAAAAAAAACCGGTTAAAAAAAAGTTGGCTAAACCAAAGTCTCTCACGATCNNAGATCGGCTAAACCAAAGTCTCTCTCAAAGATAAAGCCGTTTTCAAAAAATACCCATAAGGCGGCTCCTGTGAAACCGGAGGAACCTGAAATTACGCCGTCGGAATTATTAAAGTGACATATGCTTGAAATTGAGGTGGGGATGACCCGTCTCTTTTCCGGAGACGGGTCATGCGTCCTTTTGCTAAAACATCCTGAACTGTTACATCCTTGTAATCGTAATCTTCCGGTATCTGTTTTCCTCACGCTGGCGGCTTCGGCACAACTTAGAGGTTTGCAGTGGCTACCGAGCTTACCTTGCTCTACAGTCTGCGCCGGCAGAAGCGATTAATGCACCGGTTGAAGCTCTGTAAATACTGCCGACGACCCTTGTGTTTTTAATAAAATTTGAAGGTATGGCCGTAGCGCCGGCGGCAATGTCTCTAGGATTGCTGTCGAAATCAAATTCTACTTCGCGGTTAATGGGGTCGGCTCTAAGGTTTTTTGATTTAACGGTTTTTCCGCCTGATTTCACCGTTGCGTAAAAAACTCCAGTTACGGCTGAACCGTCTACGGAGGCTTTCGAACGGCTTGCGCCGACTTCGCAACGTACTCTGATTCCAGCAGCGTTCGCATCGCCCAGTATAACCAAGCCGAGTGCTAATGAAGTTACGGTTAAGCCAGCTAACTTTTTAAAGTTCATGTTTTCTCTCCACTGTTGTTAACTAAAATTAAAAAATCGTTTTGTTGTGATGAATATTGTTCTCTATATTCAGTACGCCTGTTAATTGCGTTTACTTGCATAAAGGTTCAAACGAACTTAAAATTTTTTTATCAGCAATCGTTTTGTTGCCGGAGGCTTGTTAAGTTTGGTTATTGTGCGGCTTGCCTATTATTTTTCTGATTGAAATCTATAAACCGGGTAGCTCCTCAGGTGAGACAATTAGGGGTTTACGCGAAAAAATTACAGTCAATGCGTTCGACGGTTAGTGTGTAACGATAATGGGCTAAGCTTTTGGCGGCACGTAACCTTGCGGCATTTCGTCATTGCCTTCAAATAAAAACTTATCTCTTTCCTCGGAGAGATAAGCTCGCGCTTTTGGGTCGTAACTGGCTAATTTATACTCATTGATCAGCATGGTTTGTCTGCCTAGCCAATCTTGCCAAGCTTGCTTGGAAATTTTTTCGAAAATCTCCTGACCTTTGGCGCCCGGAAATGGCGGTGTCTCTAAACCTTCGGCTTCTTGTCCTAATTTCACACAATGAATGAGTCGGGGCATTTTGATTCTCCTGTAAAGTAATGTTGCAGTAATAACTTAATGGGTGCGGCTAAACCGAGTTCGACGGTTTTCTGTAAATCATGCCAAACAAACCGGCCGCCGGTCATGATAGTATGATTTTGGTTATCGGTTTCAAGCTCAAGCGGCGTGTAGTCGAGATGAAAATGGGAAAAAGTATGCCGCCGGGTGTTGCCGTAGCGGCTGCTTGTAATCTTAATGGAACGCTGATGGCACCAAGCCGTTAATTCGTGTTCGCTGGAATATTCGGGCAGGCACCATAGTCCGCCCCAGATGCCGGCCGGCGGCCTTTTTTCCAGCAGCACTTGCCCGTTATTATTACGGAGCACTAAAAATATACTCCGTTTGACCGGCAGGGTCTTCCGGGGTTTAGGCGTGGGATAATTATCCACGCTTTTGTTTATATAAGACACACACCCATCGGTCAGCGGACAAAGACCGCAAGCCGGATTATGGCGGGTGCAAATCATCGCGCCTAAGTCCATGATCGCTTGTGTGTAGTCGGCAACACGCGCTTGAGGCGTGAACAATGCGCTTGCATCCCAAAGTTGTTTGTTGACTTGACTGTTTCCCGGCCAGCCGGAAATGGCTTTAAAGCGAGCCAAAATACGTTTTACATTGCCGTCTAGGATGGGATGACTTTTATTGAATGCAATACTCAAAATGGCTCCTGCTGTCGATAGTCCTATGCCGGGCAATGCTGTTAGCTCATCGACGGTATCGGGGAATTTGTTTTGTGCATGGATTATTTGCGCCGTCTTATGCAAATTCCGGGCGCGGGCATAATAACCCAGCCCAGACCATAGCGGTAGCACTTCATCGATAGATGCCTGGGCTAGCTTATGTACATCAGGGAATTTTGCAGTAAATGCTAAAAAATAAGGGATTACCGTAACCACTTGCGTTTGTTGCAGCATGATTTCGGAAATCCAAACGCGGTAAGGTGTCGTGTCTTGCTGCCAAGGCAACTCTCTTCGCCCGTATCGATCGAACCAAAGTAATAGTTTTTGTTGAAATCCGGCCGGAGTCATTCTTTATATAGTGCTAACCGGCTGGACTAGGGCCAGAACTTTAGCCGCAAGATTTGAAAAGTATTTATTTTCCACTACAGCGCGGTCTTTCATGGTTTATTTAAATCGTATGGGTGAACGGTTTTGACCAAGTCTTGCTTAGACACGAACGACCAGCGGAGGTTTTGCATCGTTATCCGGTCAAAGACTAACCGGCGGAACAGAATGATGCCGTTTGTGTTTAATCTTTTTAGCCGCTCTAAAATCTGAGTGACAGAATTGACGTTAATAACCTCGCCATTGTTTCTTTGCGACGGAATTAATTTTTTCCGCGGCTCCCGGTAAAGGTCAAGATTGATTGCGTCCACGACTAAATCAAAATTAAGCTTTGGATGCTTAAAGCCTTCTACGGTTGCCGCGCCGTTAATCCGGCTATCGTCTAACGTCATATCCAGATCGGTAACACTGATCGAATCAGGGGTTGCTTGCAGTCGAAATTTCATGGCGAGTTTAGTAAAAGCTTTATTATTGCGCACAACGGGCAGGTTTAAATGCCATTGTTGCATTGTTAACGCCGGGTTAAAGGGCGCTATATCAACGTCGGCTTGGATGTCCGGCCGGGTTGTTGCGACGCGACCATTAATAGCTGCCTTTAGGCGAAACCCATTCGTTTCAAAGCGCAGTCCAGTTAAACGGAGTGCTTGCCGATTTATTTCGTATTGCCCGGCGGGAATTGTCAGCTTACAAGTTAGCGGCTGACTGTTAGCGTGGCGATTAAACCCGTTCCATGACGCCTCGGTTTGGGTTAGCGCAATCCGATTCAAGTTCTCGTCAAGCAGTAAGCCCGTGTTTAGCGTTAAGCTCCCGGGAAATTCGAATGTATTGCCGTTTATCGCCGTTGAGAGCGTAATTTGCGCCGGTTTACCGATTGGATAGCCCTTTAAACGCGCATTGATATTGTTGAATTCCAGACGCTTTCCGCGTTGGCGATTGTCCCAAGTAACACGAGCGTTGTTAACGGTAACCGAATGTATTGCGAACGCCGGTAACATAATGTTATCACGCGCCGGGACAGTTGCCGCATAAGGTATTGTTGACCGCAAGGAGCTAAATGAATCCGGCCAATTACCCCGGCCATGCGCGTCATTTATAAGATCGAGTGTTAATCCTTCCAATGTTAACGCGGATACCTCGAGCTTATGTTGAAGCAAGGGTAATAATTCTATTCGAATTTCGCTTTGAGCAATTTCGATAAGCGGTTGCTCTGTTAAATTCCGGTTACTTATTAAAACTACTTTTCCGGTTTGAATACCGATTCCAGGCAAAAATGACCATTGAATATCACCCTCAAAACTGGCTTCAAGTCCCGTTTTGGATTTTATCGACGCAACTAAACTGCTTTTATAAGTATTGAGGTCTATTTGCCGGATAACAAGGACTATCGTTATCAGCAAAAAAAATAAAATAGCTACTGCCCTAAGTAACCAAACACCCGTTATTCGCCACATACGATTGCTTATCTTTATCCTTAGCAGACTTTGCCGCAGTATGCCGTTTCTCTACGTTCGACTCACCGCCGCGAATCGGACGACAATCGATTTTATTGCGCTCGTAGCTCTGTCGACGCGAGAATAAGATAACAACGGAGTGTATAATCGGCCAATAGTTGTAAAATGCTATAGACTACAACCGGAACGAGTTAAAAAACAAAATAAATATTGAGAGGAGGAATTATGTTGCTTTTAGCAAAACTGGCTGCCCTTGGGGTCGTTATTTGGTGCTACATGACAGCGGATAAAAATAACCAGCCGCCGGTAAAATGGGCCGTGATCGGACTCATCGGTTATTTGATCGGCTGGTTCATGGCGGATTTAATCATCGATAAAACCTTTGCCGCAGCGCTCGCGAAACGTTCGGCGGGAACTTTTATTCTCGGGCAAATACCGACACTGGCCGGTTTGATTGCCGCGTTTTTAACCCGGAAAAAGTTACTCGCCAATATGATCAAATAGCTGAGAGTTATCAAGCCTGCGTTTAAAAAATTCCTTAAACTAAGCGAAGGTTTAGCAGGAGATTTAATCTCCCGCTAAACTGAGACTCCCCAAGTTTATAACGATTGCGGTAGCTTAGAGCTTATCGGCGTGTTTGTCCAAGTAATCCGCAACGCCCGACGGGCTAGCATTCATTCCGGCGTCGCCTTTATTCCAGCCGGCAGGACAAACCTCACCGTGTTCTTCGAAGAATTGCAAAGCGTCGATCATGCGGAGCAATTCATCCATATTACGTCCCAACGGCAAATCGTTAACCACTTGATGACGCACAACGCCGTTTTTATCGATCAAGAACGTGCCGCGATAAGCCACGGCTGGCGCCGCAGCCTCGACATCGTAATCCTTGCAAATCGTATGCGCCATATCGGCGGCCATTGTATAACGGACCGAACCGATACCGCCTTTATTGACCGGCGTATTGCGCCAAGCGTTATGAGTGAAATGCGAATCGATCGAAACAGCGATCACCTCGACATTACGGCTTTTAAATTCGTCCATACGATGATCCAAGGCAATCAATTCGCTCGGACAAACAAACGTAAAGTCTAAAGGATAAAAAAAGACAACCGCATATTTACCGCTGGTTGCCGAAGAAAAATTGAAAGCATCGACGATCGAACCGTCGCCCAGTACTGCCGGCACAGTGAAGTCCGGTGCTTGTTTACCAACTAAAACGCTCATTAAAATCTCCTATGTCATGAAATTAAGTAAAGTGAGACGAATAACAACCACACTCAGCTTCTAATGCCTATGAGGTATGCCGGTCATTTTACACTAGAAATGATAACTATTTCTTTTAACCTTCATAATTCGCTTGCATTTCTTAAAACTTAAGACATAATTTGTAATCGAAAGCTTACATTTAAAACTCACGCTAAGTCTAGCGATTTTTGAAAACGCGGATATAGCAACATAGGCTTGCTGTTACTTGTTTTAATTTATTTCGAGAACTCTGTATGATAAAAAATAAGCACATCACTGAGCCGGATGTGTTCGGTTATCAGGTCCGTATCGTCAGGCGCGGCAAAGAAAGCAGCCGTTATTTTTCCCATAAACTATGGGGTAGTAAGGTCAAATCGTTAAAAGCGGCTATCACATGGCGAGATCAAATGCTTGTCGCGCTTAAAGGCAGCAAAACCCGCTTTTTAAAACCGCCGAAAAACAAAACCACCACGGGTGTAACGGGCGTTTCGAGAACGATAAAATTCGATCACCGCAAAAACAAAAGTTATCTTTGTTACACGGTCTTCTGGGTATGCGACGGAAAATCTAAAAACAAAACTTTTCAGGTCGGCAATATCGATAATGTTACCGCCGATGACGAATTGCATGCATTCCGGACGGCGCGTTTATTTAGAAGTTGCTACGAATATGCGATCGATAACGATATTCCGTTTAATGAAGAAGTTTTTTCAGGCTGGAAAAAAGCCCGTTTATACGAAAACGAAAACTTAAAGGCGGTCTAAGTTTTTTAAAAAGCCTAAGAAATGATAGATGCGTAAGCACATTTCGGCAGAACGATAACCTGGCCGGACGATCGCCAGCCAAAAACCGGTTAAAACGGGTGGAAAAATGTTACAAAGGGACGAATAACCCTTGTCCCTCTGTAATTTTGATTAAGTTTTCGAACTCATTGCTAACGTTGATCTTTCGAGGACCCCCTTCGGATTAGACCTTTTCCGGGTTTAAAGCTTGCCGCTAAGATCCTTAAGATAAGCTAAAAAATCTTTTTTCAGCTCTTTATGCAACAAGCCGTATTCGACATTAGCCACTAAAAATCCCAATTTAGCACCGCAGTCGTAACGTTTGCCTTCAAACTCATAGGCTAACACTTGTTCGTCTTTCATTAAATCAGCAATCGCATCGGTCAACTGAATTTCACCGCCTGCGCCACGTCCGGTATTTTTGATTTTGCCGAAAATGACGGGATTTAAAATATAACGGCCTACTACGGCCAAATTCGAAGGCGCAACATCGGGTTTAGGTTTTTCGACAATGTGTTCGACCGGCGCATAAGCGCCATTACTCTCGCCCGTTCTTACGATGCCGTATTTATCGGTCTCGGACGGGTCGACCCGTTCTACGCCCAAGATCGACGACTGAGTTTGTTCATACAGATCCACCATTTGTTTCATGCAGCCGCGTTCGCCGTCGTAAATCAAATCGTCCGGTAAAATCACGGCAAACGGTTCATCGCCGACGACCGGTAGCGCACAATAAACCGCGTGCCCCAAGCCCAAAGCTTCCGGCTGCCGGATGAAAACGCATTTCACATCGGCAGGAATAATGCCGCGTAGTTGGTTTAGGATTTCGGTTTTGTTTCTGGCTTCCAGTTCCTTCTCCATTTCATACGCTTTGTCGTAATGTTCCATAATGGAATTTTTGCTGCGCCCGGTGATAAAAATCAGCGTATCGATTCCGGCTGCGAGCGCTTCTTCAACCGCATACTGCATGAGCGGCTTGTCCACGATGGGCAGCATTTCTTTGGGGACCGCCTTGGTAGCGGGTAAAAAACGGGTGCCCAAACCGGCAACGGGAAAAACGACCTTGGTAACTTTTTTCTTCATGAATTGTCTTCCATAGTGAATGTTAAAAATGTATTACGCCGGAAAAACGAAAATCCTTGATTTTTATTTTTCAACTGAAGGGTTATTTGAAAATTTATCGCCGCTTTTTAACCATAACGCGGTTTCAGACGATAAGACGCCGGGTAAAATTTTGGTAGGCATTCTAACATTTTTACGCTACGCATTGCTTCCGGAATAAAAACGGTTTAACCAAAGACGATGCTGACGAAGTGTAGTACGAAATTACGGATTTTGGCATCGAATTCTAGTACCTGACTAAGTGTTTTTAACTGGACTTTAAGCGGCGAGCTTACTATGATGCAAAGACACACTGCGTGTGCATAATGCTATCCAAATCAGTCAACAAGTTTTACTTGAGGAGATTTTATGTTACAGAATCAACAACCCGCGCCGCTTTTCAGATCGTTCAATCAACATAACCAAATTGTCAGTTTAGCCGACTATGCCGGCGATAAAAATGTTGTGCTCTATTTCTACCCGAAAGACGATACCCCCGGCTGCACTATCGAAGCCAACGATTTTACCGCCTTGGCCGGCGAGTTCGCCGCCCTGGATACTGTGGTGATCGGCGTCAGTAAAGACTCCTGCGATAGTCATTGCGCCTTCATAGACAAATACGGCCTGAAAGTGGATTTGTTAGCGGATACCTCCGGCGAAGTTTGCGAATTATATGATGTCTGGCGGGAACGCGAAAAGAACGGCGTGAAAAGTATGGCGGTTTTACGATCCACTTTCATTATCGACAAATAAGGCAACTTAGCGGATGTTGCTTACGGTGTAAATCACGAAGGCCATGCGCAAGCAGTGCTCGAAAAAGTCAGACAATTCCAATCCTGATCTTAATAATCGTTATGAGGGTGTTTTTACTTCATCGAATACGAAATTAAAGCAGTTAATGTAACAAACCCGGAAATCAAAAAACTATGGCAGTCACAGGAATTAACCACATCAACATTGAAGTTAGCGCAGAACAACTGCCCAGAGTAAAAGCGTTTTATGAAGATATTTTGGGTTTAAAACCCGGTTTCCGGGCGAAGTCGAAGCGTGACGGCGCATGGTTGTATGCGGGCGAGACGCCCATTATCCATCTTTCGGTTACCGGGGACCGGATGAACGAATCCGATAAATTTCATTTTAACCATGTTGCATTCGCTTGTACCCAGGTTGCTGAATTCAAACACCGCTTGGATAAACTCAAAATCGAATATAGCCTAGAACAACGGTCTTTAGCCGACAGGGAAATGACTCAAATTTTTTTGCTCGATCCTGTGGGCATCAAACTGGAATTTAATTTCGCGGGCGAAACTTTGTCTTAACTAAAATAAGAGGAGTATTAAATGATACCGGAACAGACATTGGATTTAACCGGCAAGGTTGCCTTAATCAGCGGCGCGGCCGTCGGCATCGGCCGGGCGTGCGCTTTAGCCTTGGGGAAAGCGGGCGCGTTTATCGGCATCAACTATTACAGCAGTCAAGACGCCGCCGAAAGTTTGTATACAGAACTTGCCACCAACAACATCAAAAGTCTATTGTTACCCGCCGATTTAACCGACGAAGCGCAAGCCGACGCCGCCGTTGATAAGTTGGTCGCCCGAACCGGACGGTTGGATATTTTGGTCAATAACAGCGGCGGACTGGTCAAACGCGCTAAGATCGAAGAAACCAGCTTGGAAAATTGGCGCAAATCGCTCGATATTAACCTGACCAGCGCCTTTTTAGTGACCAAACGCGCTATTCCGCATCTTCGCGCCACCGGCAGCGGACGGATTGTAAATTTGCTGTCTTTGTCGGTGCAAACCGGCGGTGCTAACGGCGCAGGCGCGTACGCCGCGCCTAAAGGCGGGTTGATGGTATTTACCCACACGCTGGCGAAAGAATTGGCGCCCGAAATCCGCACCAACTCGGTCATGCCCGGCACCGTGGAAACCCAGCACCATGAAATCCATTCCACGCCTGAAATGATGGAAAACTACCGCAAACAAACCCCTCTGGGACGTAATACTATGGCGGAGGAAGTCGCCAGTTCCGTCCTGTTTTTGGTCAGCGATATGTCGTCGCACATTAACGGGGCGCTGATCGATATCAGCGGCGGACGTTTTTTGCGTTGAACACGGGATCTTGATAGCAATAACACGCAAGCTAACTTAGACAGTATGAGTGTCAATATGAAATTTCTAGCCTTTATCGTATTATTGCAGCTCTCTTTGATAATAAACGCTCAAGAAAGCGGCTTAGAAAAAAAGCAAATTATACTGGACCTTAAACCCGATTTTAATTCCGAATTAAAACAGCAAGAAAAAGCAACTAGAGATGGCTTTTTCCAGGCCGCTGAACAGCAAGCAGGGGAAAAAACGATTTTTGAGCATTCTCCTCCCGCCAAACATCAATTCTCCCTAGGAGTAGCAGCTGGAAATACGGTAAAACAAGAAGACATCAAACCTCTAACAATTACGCCATTAAAACCGAAAATGACCACGGTTTTCGATAAATGAGTTTCGCCGCCGGGACGGGGCAAGTTGTACTGTAAATAATTTTAAGCTTCTTGCAGGGCTTGCAAATTGATAGGCGCATCACGAAAGCATTGCGGCTCATGCTCATGCAGGGGTATCCAACGGGCTACGCCGGGTGTTTTCACCTTCGGACTGAGCATCGCTCGGAATGATAGCCGGTAAATTTTACCGGTATAACCCACACAACGAGAGGTAAATCGTATGCCAATTCTATTTCAAGCCTTTGTTTTTCTATTCTTAACCTTTCTGTTTTCACCGGTGTTTGCAGGCGATGCGGCCGCCATCCGGATTATCGTCATGCCCTATAAGTTACAAGGCGACCTTGCCGGTAACAAAATTGACAGCGAACATCAAAAAAGACTCTATTTAGCCGACAAAACATTGCGTACTGGTTTGCAGCAGACCCAGCGCTACGATTTGGTCGATGTTCCGGCATCCTTGGAGTTCAGCAACCAAGTCACTACCGCGCTGAGCAATAACGCGTGCGACCGCTGCGAAGTGGCTCTGGCGAAAAAACTGAACGCCAAACAAATCGTCGTACCCTGGGTTTACCGTCTAAGCCAACTGGTTTTGACCATGCATTTTGTCGTCCTGGACGCCGAATCGGGTAAGACCGTCCTCAAAAAAGCCTTGGATTTTCGCGGCGACAACGACCAAAGCTGGGAGCGGGCGATCCGGTTTTTTGTGAAGAGTGTCATAACCAAATAATAAATCCGGGTAAGACATGGTTTCTAAGGCTTTCGGTAAGCAATGGCCTTATCAAAACAAATGAATCATACGTTAAGGGATAGCTAATCGCGAACGGCTCTCGCGCCTGCGTTGGTATTAAGTTAAATTGTATCTACCGTTAAAGAGCCACCATAGATCAAAACAGGTGTAAAGGTAAAATAGATAATCTAAGCGCATCAATTTGTGCGTTTTGAGCATCTTATAAAAGTTGACTTCCCACACAAAATTGTTTAGCGTTACATATACTAATTCGCTTAAGAATTGGGGGAAATTAAAGCTAAACCTGCCGGAAGGCAGGGGCGGAAAGTCACGGATCCAATCGGAAAGCCGAACTGCCGAATGGCCTGCGTCAAGGCCGTTAATTGGGGTTCGGCTTTTTGTTGTCCGTTTTTATTCTAACAATCAAACGGGTAGTTGCGTCGCTTTGTTAAAGCCGAGCATAATTTAACCGAAAAGTAAGGCTAATTATCATGACTTTCCCGAACTCAAATAACACTACGGCAACGTTTTTAACTAACGCCTATAAGACTTCAAAAACATTTAGTATATTGTCTCTATTACTCACTTTCTGTTTGATTCAAACTAGTCTTTATGCAGCCGAAACATCACGGGTCAGCGTAACTTCAGGCAATATTCAAGGAAATAATTCCAGCTACTTCCCAAGTATCAGCGCAAATGGCCGTTTTGTAGCATTTTGGTCCTTTGCTTCAAACCTGGTTGCCGGAGATACTAATGGTTTTGAAGATATCTTTGTTCATGATCGTTTAAGCGGACAAACTGCTCGAGTTAGTGTTGATTCGAGTGGAATTCAAGCTAATAGCAGAAGCTACAGGCCAAGCGTAAGTGCAGATGGCCGTTTTGTAACCTTTTGGTCATCAGCTTCCAATTTAGTAGCTGGAGATACAAATAGTCAGTCTGATATTTTCGTGCATGACCGTCTAAACCACAAAACCATCAGGGCCAGTGTTGATTCAAGCGGCGTACAAGGGCTTCGCGGAAGCGACAATCCAAGTATAAACGCTGATGGCCGGTTTATTTCATTTACCTCTCTTTCTTCAAATTTGGTGCCTGACGATACCAATGTGAACTATGACATCTTTGTCCATGACCATCTGACGGGGCATACCAGTCGAGTCAGTGTGGCAACAGGCGGCGATCAAGCCAATAATTCAAGTGACTCTTCAAGTTTGAACGCAGATGGACGTTTTGTGGCTTTTGGCTCATCTGCTTCAAACTTGGTTAACGGTGATACAAATATAGCTGCAGATATTTTTGTCCGGGACCGCTTAACCGGACAAACCAGCAGGGTCAGCGTCGCAACTGATGGTAGTCAAGCAAACAGTTCAAGCGGTACCCCAAGCATCAGCGCAGACGGTCGTTTTGTGGCTTTTGAATCGTTCGCTTCCAATTTGGTATCCAACGATACTAATAATTTAAGAGACATTTTTGTTCATGACCGCCAGACAGGACAAACTAAACGCGTTAGTATCAGTTCTAGCGGTAGCGAAGGAAATGATTTGAGCATGTATCCAAAAATCAGTGCTGACGGGCGATTTATCGCATTTCATTCTACCGCTACCAACTTAGTGTCTAGTGACACTAATACAGATCAAGATGCATTTGTACACGACCGTCTAAGCGGCCAAACAACCCGCGCAAGTGTCAGTTCCAGCAGCAGCCAAGCAAATAATTGGAGCTATAATCCGACCTTAAGCGCCGATGGCCGTTTCCTAACGTTTTTTTCTGCGGCGTCCAACTTGGTCTCAGTAGATACTAATGGAAATAACGATATCTTCGTCCGTGACCGGCTAGAGAATAGAAGCATCAAAGCCGACCTTAAAATCAGTATGACGCAAAAGCCTGTTTCTCTAACAAAAAACAGCCAAGGCACATTTGGTTACACTATCAATAACAATGGGCCAGCCACTGTTACATCCGTGCGAATTCAACATTTATTCGCAAATGGACAGATAATCGCCTTAACGCCCGCGAAGGGAAGTTGCAGACGCTATACGTCTATCAGTCTGTGCGATTTGGGCAGTCTCGCTGCTGGCGGAAATACAAAACTGACTGTAGTTTTAAAGGCTTTGCGTAACCCGTTGACGCAAAATTTGAGTTTAAGTAGCAACGGCCCAGCCGACCCAGTTCCAGCTAATAACTATCTCAATATCTCAACAACCGTAACACCATAAAACAATCAAGGCGCATTGGCGGAAAGCCTGTGTGGCAATTACTTCTGTGCTGCATCGTTACAATCGTAAATCCACTTAATTCTAACGAGACAGATTACCCTCTTCGAAAGCTTTTAATGTGGTTCAAAACCATCACCGCAGAGAAACATCGTGAGTACTTAGGCATAGCTAGATGCTTGGACAATAAATGATACGAAATCAATAGCTTAACTTTATTTTCGGAAAACAATGTTATTTCTTTCAAGGCATTGAAATAAATTGACTTTTTCCTATAGCTATCTATCTTTTTGTAAACACTCTCAAAACATCTGTAACTGGCCCAATAACCATCCTTCAAATTAATGAGTCTGAGTTATAATAGCCAAACTTAAAACATCGACCCGTGTGAATGGCTCAATTCTTCGCAATCCATCCTGAAAATCCGCAATTACGTTTAATTCATCGCGCCGTGGAAATCATCCGAGACGGCGGGGTTATTGCTTACCCCACCGATTCGTCGTACGCGCTGGGTTGCCATATCGGCGATAAACAAGCAGTCGATAAGATACGCCGGATCAGACAATTGGACGACAAGCACGATTTTACTCTGGTGTGTAAGGATTTGACCCAGGTTTCCAACTTCACCAAAATGGGCAATAACGCACACCGGTTAATTAAAGCGCTAACGCCAGGGCCGTTTACGTTTATCCTGGACGCCACCCGCGAAGTGCCTAGACGCTTGCAGCACCCGAAGAAAAAAACCATCGGCATCCGTATTCCCGGTCATCCCATCGCTCAACTTCTAGTTACAGAACTGCAAGAACCCTTGATTAGCTCGACGATGGAACTCCCCGGCCTGGATGAAGGTTTCTCCGATCCGTATGAAATCCGTGAGCGCTTGGAGCACGAACTGGATTTAATTATAGATGCCGGCATCATCCCGTGTGAAGAGACTACAATCATTGCGTTTTCCGGTAACACCCCGGAAATCGTCCGGCAAGGTAAAGGCTTCGCGCCGATGCTCGTTTAAGATAGGATAATTGATATGATGAACGATTTGACGATCATCCAGCGGATTGCCGTTTGGATTTTGCCGGTGATTTTCGCGATCACGGTACATGAAGCCGCGCACGGCTGGGTGGCAAAAAAATACGGCGACAATACCGCCGATATACAAGGCCGGTTAACGGTAAATCCCATCAAGCATATTGACTGGCTGGGTACGGTCATCTTACCCGGTTTGCTGTTGCTGACCGGCACCGGATTCATTTTCGGCTGGGCCAAACCGGTTCCTGTCGATGCGCGTAATTTTAAGAAACCGCTGCACGATATGGCGATGGTCGCCTTAGCCGGTCCGCTTTCCAATGTGTTGATGGCGTTGAGTTGGGCTATGCTCGCGCGTCTCGGGATGGCTATCGGCGCGAGCGCGGAATTCATTTCATTGCCGTTAATTTATTCCGGGATTGCCGGTATTTCAATTAATTTAGTGTTGGCGTTAATCAATTTACTGCCGATACCTCCGTTGGACGGCAGCCGCATTCTAACCGCCCTATTGCCGCATCGGCTGGCGTGGCAATATAACCAGCTTGAACGGTACGGCTTTATCATTTTGCTGGTTTTGTTATACACTAAAATCCTCAATGTTTTACTGGCTTATCCCCTACACTTCGCGCAAAACCTATTTCTGTCTATTGCGGGCATGACTTAAATCCCGATTAGAGTTTTTCCGGGCATTAACGTTTTGTTAAAACAAATCGATGAATCTTTTTGAACCGGCAGTTGAAGCGCCTGGCGAACCGCAAGCGTTTGCTATCGTAAACGGCGCTCCTTTCCTGCAATTGCCGGACGATCTCTATATTCCGCCAGACGCTCTGGAAGTATTCCTCGAATTGTTCGAAGGCCCCCTGGATTTGCTGCTGTATTTGATCAGGCGGCAGAATCTCGATATTATCAACATTCCGATTGCCCAGATTACCCATCAGTACATCGCTTATATTCAGGTTATGGACAATCTAAAGATGGAGTTAGCCGCCGAATATTTGGTGATGGCGGCCTTGCTGGCCGAGATTAAATCCCGGATGCTGCTGCCTAGGCCGCCGGAAACCGAGGATGAGGAAGAAGATCCTAGAGCCACCTTGATACGGCGATTGCAAGAATACGAGTGTATAAAAAACGTTGCCGAAGAAATCGACCTTATGCCGAGACTGGAACGCGACATTTTTACCGCTATTGTCGATGTTTCTAAATTGAATATCGAAAAACCGTTACCCGGCATCCAATTGCAAGAAATGTTATTGGCGTTCAAGGATGTTTTGAAACGGGTCGACCAACTCAGCCACCATCACATTACCAAAGAGCCATTATCCGTCCGTGAACGAATGTCAGCCATTTTGGAAAACCTTAAAGGAACGGATAGTCTCCTTTTTTCGCAACTATTCCTCAGAAAAGAAGGACGACAGGGTGTCGTTGTCTCGTTTCTGGCCATTCTCGAGCTCAGCAAAGAACGGCTTATCGACATCTTCCAAACAGAACCCTTCGCCGAAGTCCGCGTCAGAACCGCAGGCGCAACCGTTGCGGCTACCGGAACCGGCTATTGAACTTCTCGACGTTAATATGGAAATAAAACGGATCGTCGAAGCCATTATATTTGCCGCTAACCGTCCGATGACGGTTAAACAAATTATCGAGGTATTTCCCGAAATCGAGCGGCCGGATACGATAGAAGTTCAAGACGCCATAGACGCCATTATAGAGGACTACCGGGAACGCCCCATCGAGCTGAAAAGGGTCGCTAGCGGCTACCGCTTTCAAGTCAAACAAGAGTTGTCGCGTTGGGTGTCGCGCCTTTTTGAAGAAAAGCCCCCGCGTTATTCTCGCGCCTTGCTCGAGACCTTGGCCATTATCGCCTACCGCCAGCCGGTGACGCGGGGCGAGATCGAAGATATCAGGGGCGTCGGAGTCAGCACCAGTATCATTCAAACCTTGCTGGAACGCGAATGGGTTAAAGTCATCGGTCAGAAAGAAGCGCCGGGACGGCCTTCGCTTTACGGCACTACGAAACAGTTTTTAGATTATTTTAATATCGCCGCCTTAAACGATTTGCCAACTTTACAAGAAATACAAGAATTTGATTTGGCGATAGACAATTCGCAAAATACTAAACAGGAAGAGAGTGAACAGCAAGAAACCGGCCAGCAAACCAACTTCAACCAAACCTTCGCCGCCGCTCGCACAGAACATGCGGAAAACACAGCCGTCTGATCCTAGTTTGGCAAAAAAAGCAAAGCCGGTTCCGGCAGAGCCAGCGGCGGGCGAACGTATACAAAAAGTGCTGGCGCGTGGCGGCATCGGTTCCAGGCGGGAAATAGAACGCTGGATTGAAGAAGGCCGCTTAAAACTCAACGGTGCTGTTGTAACCTTAGGAACGCGCATTAAAACGGGCGATTTTTTGCAGTTAAACGATCGGGTTGTTAACTGGGAAAAGTTTACCAAACAACCCACACGGGTTTTACTCTATCACAAGCCCACGGGCGAGGTTGTTACCCGGCGCGACCCGGAAGGCCGTCCCGTTATCTTCACGCAGTTGCCGGGACTGACAGCGTCCAGATGGATCGCGGTCGGCCGTCTTGATATTAATACGTCGGGATTGTTATTAGTCACCAATAACGGCGAACTCGCAAACCGTTTGATGCATCCTTCCACCCAAGTCGAACGCGAGTATGCGGTACGCATTTTAGGCGAAGTGCCTACCGGTATTATCGAAAAGTTAAAACAAGGCGTCGAACTCGAAGACGGCAAGGCTAAGTTCGACGAAATCCGGTTTTATGCGGGCGAAGGCGCTAATAAATGGTATTACGTTACCGTTACCGAAGGCCGTAACCGGTTGGTCAGGCGGTTATGGGAGTCGCAAAATATCGTCGTCAGCCGGTTGATTAGAGTGCGGTATGGACCGGTAGTGCTACCGGAGCGCTTAAAAGCGCATTCCTTCTACGAGTTAAATGCTCAGGAGCTTGAGCTGCTCTTTGAGTTTGCCGGAATGAAAGCGGAATAACCTTATAAATCGTCAAACTTAATCTTCTAGCAGATAAAGATCTTCGATCAACGCTTTTTCGCCCGGTGTTAACCATATCCGTTGCGACTTATCGGCGTTCGGACGAGGTTGCGCCATCAGCGAGCGGCGCTCGCCTTTACGCCGATCGTTAAGCTGCTGTGCCGCCGAATTGACGTTCAGCCCTGAACGCCTTAATGACTTACGTAAATCTGTAACATTCATACTTTATTACCTCTTCAAAGATTCGATTTAACAAGTAGCTCTTCTTCAAATTTTAGTCCATTAAATTTTAGTCCATTGGACATTAAGCGCTTGTTAAAGTGCCCTTCTACTTAAACGAATTTAGCAATGCTTGCAGGGCCGCACCGCCATGATTGAATAAGGGCCAGCCGTCGCCGACCAAAACGGTTTTTATATCGGGCAACTTAGCTAACCGCTGTACAGAGTCTCGTGCTAGAGCGGTATCGGTTAGCTTCTCTTCCGGAAGCAGGCATAACGATCCGCCGGTCTGACAACGTATTAAATCGCCGGTGATTAAAGTATCGTGCTCTAAGACCAAGGCCAGTTCGCCGGGTGTTTTTGAGCCGCGCAGTTGATAGGCTATTAACCCAGGTACGATTTCTTGGTTGTCATGTACCCAGTGATCGCACGTAATCGGAAAATGCGTTTTTTCTTCTGCCGGTCCGAAGATGGAAGCGCCCGTTACTTTTGCAATATGATAAGTATCGCGGACATGATCGCTGTTTGTAACTACGATAGTTTTGGCGCCGCCCAGCAACCGCAAATGATTTTGATCGTGAGCCGTCAAAGGTAAAGGGTCGATTAAAACATTGCCCGATGACCGGACCCATAGGATGCTATGAAAATCCAGGTTGCGCTCGGGATTAAATTCCGACCAGCAAAATAAATCTTTTCTATGTAATGGTTTCATCGGCCGCCTCCGTTTAGAATTTATTATAAATCATTAAGCGGCCCGCCTTTTTGAAAAAATTCGCGACGAAAACGTTTAAAATCACCGCACTCGATTTGATGTTATTAAAAGTTACTTCACAATATCGACCTTGACCAAAATACGTAATTGGTTTTGATTCTGTTGACGGTTATAGTCTAATGGCGAGTTGTCGGCGCGGTATCCGCTGAGCTCAACGCCGCCAATGTCGACCCATTCGCCGAGATTAACTCTAAGGGCTGTAGTGGCTTGTTGTGTTTGAATTTGTCCCTGGTTTCCAAGCCGGTCCGACCAAGGCGATACGTCCAGCATAACCTGCTGACCGGCAAGCCTAGGAATCACCTCGAACCCCGAGGTTGCTTCAATAAGCTGAGTCGAACGGTTTTCGTAAGGATATCCGTAGCTATCGCGGTAAACTTGACGGTTAGTAACCGGAACAACTTTGCCGGCTTTAATATATGCGGGTACTCCGTCCATCGTTCTTATGCTTTGGATTTGCCGTTCCCCGCTACGGCCTTGATTTTGGTTGTAATAGCCGCCGATATAACCTCCCGTTCTTGCTGGATCGTGTAACGGCGTATGGATTGAGAAGCCCATGCCTGCATTAAGCTGCTCCGCAGTCAATTCGCGGCTTTGGATAACCGTAATCAGTAAGTTGTTAATCGGGTTATCTAATTGACCGATTATTCGAGTAATTTCCGGTAACCGCCCGGCTGTGGTTTTAACGATAATCGAATCACCGTTGGCGACAATTCGATCAGTGTCTTCCAGCAAAGGTATTAATAACGGTTCGATTTCGGAGGCTGGGCGATGATAAACGGTCACAACTTCGACAACGGCTTCGGCTAAAACCGTTACGTAAACCAAAGCCAGTAGGATACATATAACGAACCTTACTGTTCTCAAACAACACCTCCCGCTATTGCGCAACCGGCCGGCAGAGAATATGTTATAGACTCTCGTACAACGACAAATACTGCTCCGCGCTCTGCCGCCAGGAAAAATCTTTACGCATGGCGTTTGCCTGAATGGATTTCCACGCTTTTTTGTCGCTGTATAACGTTACCGCTCGTTTTACCGCTTCCAGCAACGAACTCGAACTGGCTTCGTTAAAAACAAAACCGCTAGCCGTTTGACTGGCGATTGTATCCGGCAAGGCGTCGACGACAGTATCCGCTAAACCACCGGTTTTTCTAACAATGGGCAAGGTGCCGTAGCGCTGGCTGTACATTTGATTTAATCCGCACGGTTCGAACCGGGACGGCATGAGAAAAACGTCCGCTCCCGCTTCGATTAAATGCGCCAGAGGCTCGTCGTAACCTTGCGCCACAGCCATTTTATCGGGGTAAACATGCCCTAAATTTTGGAGCCTTTGTTCAAAATCTTTATCGCCGGATCCAAGCAAGACAAACTGGACATTCATCGAGAGTATTTCAGGTAGACAGCCGATAATCAAATCAATCCCTTTTTGTTCCACTAATCGCCCGATTAAACCGAATAAAGGAATTTGGTTATCGATTGGTAAACCGAAACGTTGTTGTAAGGCGGTTTTATTCTCCAATTTGTTAGCCAGCGATTTTAAACCGTAGTGCCGAGCAATATGTCCATCGGTTTCCGGATCCCAATCGGCAAGATCGATACCGTTCAAAATACCGGTCAACTGATCTTTCCTATAGCCCAGCAAACCCTCCAGACCGCAGCCGTAAGCCGCCGTCTGGATTTCCAGGGCATAAGTCGGGCTGACGGTGGTAATGCGATCGGAATAAACTAATCCACCTTTGATGAAAGACAGCATATGGAAGAACTCTAAGCCTTCGGGATTCCAAAGCTGGCCGGGCAAATTAAGTCCGCGGATACTGTCGGCGGTGAATAAGCCCTGATAAGCTAAGTTATGGATAGTAAATATCGTGCCCGGCCGGTCCGGCTCCAGGGACAACAATGCAGGAACTAAACCGCTTTGCCAATCGTTGCAATGTACAACATCGGGTTGCCAATTCAAATACGCCCGCCCCATCGCCACTTCAACGGCTATCCGGCAAAACAAGGCAAAACGGTCGGCGTTATCGGGCCAGGAATTACCGAGCGCATCGACATAGGGATTACCCGGACGAATGAAGAATTCAGCAAAATCGACCAGCCAAACCGGCACTTGACTATCCGGCATCAACGTTTCGAGAATATTAACCTCCCGATTATCGATTCGAAGCGTACACACATAACGCACTTCGTTTTGGGTCTTAAGCGCTTGATAATTGGGCAGGATGATGCGGACATCTTGGCCCAATTCCGCCAAGGCTTTCGGCAAACTACCCGAAACATCGGCAAGCCCGCCTGTTTTGATCAAAGGATGCGCTTCACTGGTAACAAATAGTATTTTTTTCATATGATTCTTGACGATCACTTAATCAGCAAAGAAAAAAGAACAGCCTTATTAAGGCCGTTCTTCGCCGGCCACTAAAGTTTCAAAATAACAGCGCCCAAGGGCGGTAAGGTCAGACAAACCGAATTATCTTGATGCATCCAAGGCACTGGTTCGGAGAGTACAGTACCGTTCCCGATATTGCTACCACCGTAATATTGCGAATCGGAATTAAATATTTCGGTGTAGACACCAGCTTTAGGCACTCCGATACGATAGCGCTCGCGGGGAACGGGCGTGAAATTCAACACGATACACAAATCTTCCTCATCGCTCTTGCGCCGGTAGCTGATAATCGATTGTTGTACATCGTGGCAATCGATCCATTCGAAGCCTTGATAATCGAAATCATGCTTATACAAGGCCGGGTGTGTCCGGTATAAATGATTTAAATCTTTAACTAACGATTGCAACCCAAGATGATGGGCATACTCAAGCACGTACCAGTCCAAAGCCTTATTGCAATTCCACTCCGTGCCTTGGCCGATTTCGCACCCCATGAATAACAACTTTTTACCGGGATAGGTAAACATGAAGGCGTATAAGAGTCTAAGGTTCGCAAACCGTTGCCACTCATCGCCGGGCATCTTGCTCAATAAGGAGCCTTTGCCGTGCACCACCTCATCATGGGAGAACGGCAAGGCAAAATTTTCGGTAAAGGCATAGAGCATTCCGAAGGTTAGCTGGTCGTGATGGTACTTACGGTGAATCGGTTCTTGGCTCATATACGATAGAATATCGTGCATCCAGCCCATATTCCATTTCATGGAGAAACCCAAACCACCGGTCCAGGTCGGACGGGTGACTTGCGGCCAAGAGGTGGATTCCTCCGCCATGATGACTGTGCCGGGATGCTGATCGTGGGTGACTGCATTCAATTCGCGCAGAAAGTCGATGGCTTCTAAATTTTCATTGCCGCCGTACCGGTTAGGGATCCAGTCGCCTGCTTCCCGCGAATAATCCAAATAGAGCATAGAAGCAACTGCATCCACTCGCAGCCCGTCGATGTGGTATTCCTCCAGCCAAAATATTGCGCTGGCGAGCAAGAAGTTTTTAATTTCATTGCGGCCGTAATTGTAAATCAAGGTTCCCCAATCGCGGTGCTCGCCTTTCCGCGGATCTTCGTGCTCGTATAAGGCGCTACCGTCGAACCTGGCGAGGGCGAACGCATCTTTCGGAAAATGGGCGGGCACCCAATCCAGAATGACGCCGATACCGTTTTGGTGAAATAAATCGATAAAATACCGGAAATCGTCCGGCGTACCGTAACGGCTGGTGGGTGCAAAATAGCCGGTGGTTTGATAGCCCCATGAGCCATCGAAGGGATGTTCGGTAACCGGTAACAGTTCGATATGAGTGAAACCCATATGCTTAACGTATTCAACCAGTTGCTGCGCGGCCTGACGGTAATTCAAAAAATTGCCGAGCTTATCCCGATGCCAGGAACCCAAATGCACTTCGTAGATCGACATGGGTTCGTGCAGCCAATTACTCTTAGACCGCTCCTCAAGCCACAGTGCGTCCGACCAGATGTAGGCGTTTTCATTTACCACTATGGCTGCCGTATTCGGGCGAAATTCGAATTGCTGCCCGTAAGGATCCGTTTTTAATAAGATTTCGCTGGAAAACCGGTTTAAGATTTCAAATTTGTAAAGACATCCCTCGCATAACCCTGGGATAAATAGCTCCCAGATACCACCGCCGCCTAAAGATCGCATTGGATGGCAACGTCCGTCCCAGCGGTTGAAATCGCCGACCACGCTGACTCTTCCGGCATTGGGCGCCCACACGGTAAATAAAACGCCATCGACCCCATCCGCATTGTGGAGATGACCGCCCAGCTTTTGATAGATATGCCAATGCTTGCCTTCGCCGAATAGATGCTGGTCGAATTCCGGTAATTGCACCGGAAAATCGTAGGGATCGTAACCGGTATGGCTGTCGCCGCTTTTATCGGTCCAATTCAACTGATAATGTTTGGGTTGGGGTTCTGCTTCGATTTCCAACTCAAAAAAATCGGTGCCGGGAATACGTTCAAATGCTTGGTTTGTTTGAAAAAGACTTACGGATTCCGCGTAAGGCAGATACAACTTGATAACGGTACGACTATCTTTTTTATGACGGCCGAGGATTGAGTGAGGATCGTGATGCCGAGCTTCCGAAAGTTTAATAGATTCGGCATCCAATCTGTTTGTCGATGTTTTTTTCACCTTATATATTCCTCAGTGTAGTAAAATTTGTTTAGACTCATATTACCAAAAAAAAAGCCGCTTTGCGCTTATTCAACCGGGAGAACAAAAATGTCAGAACGTTACGTCAGCCAGTTAACAAGAAATACTATCGCCCTGATCCTGGCCGGCGGGCGTGGCTCCCGATTAATAAACATGACTGATTGGCGCGCTAAGCCGGCAGTACCGTTCGGCGGAAAGTTCCGGATTATCGATTTTCCGTTATCGAATTGTATTAATTCAGGGATTCGCAAGATCGGCATTCTGACTCAATATAAGGCCCATTCGCTGATTCTTCATGTCCAGCAGGGCTGGGGGTTCTTGCGGGGCGAATTCGGCGAATATGTCGAGTTGTTTCCGGCCCAGCAGCGGATTGACGAGGACTCCTGGTACAAAGGCACTGCCGATGCCGTTTTCCAAAACATCGACATCCTGAGAACGCGGCATCCGGAACATATCCTGGTACTGGCGGGCGACCATATTTATAAGATGGATTACGGCGCCATGCTGGCCGATCACGTCAAAAACAATGCCGATTTAACGATAGGCTGCATCGAGGTTTCTTTGAAAGAAGCCACCGCATTTGGCGTGATGGATGTGGATAGTAAGCGTCGAGTGCGGGCGTTTGTGGAAAAACCGGCCAATCCCCCCGTGATGCCGGGCCGGACAGACACTGCTTTAGCTTCGATGGGTATTTATATTTTCAATGCCGGTTTTCTGTTCGAGCAACTCATTAAAGACGCCGATACTAAAAGCTCCAGCCACGACTTCGGCAAAGATATTATTCCATCCGTCATCGACAAATATCAGGTTTTTGCATACCCCTTTCTGGATCTGCAAACCGGCGGACAAAGTTACTGGCGGGATGTGGGAACAATCGATGCCTATTGGTCCGCCAACATGGAATTAATAGGCGTGAATCCGGAGCTTAATCTGTACGATAAAACCTGGCCGATATGGACTTATCAAGAGCAAACGCCACCCGCAAAATTCGTTTTCGACGACGACGACCGGCGCGGGCAGGCAGTCGATTCAATGGTTTCGGGTGGATGCGTGATTTCCGGCGCAAAGGTGCGGCATTCTTTATTGTTTTCTAATGTCCGGGTAAACTCTTATACCACTTTACAAGATACAATCGTATTGCCTGACTCCACAATAGGACGCCATTGCCGGATTACCAAAGCGATTATTGAAAAAGGCTGCGAAGTCCCTGAAGGCACCGTTATTGGAGAAAACCGGGCCGAAGATGAGAAAAAATATCATGTCAGCGCGGGCGGTGTCGTCTTGGTTACGTCCGATATGCTCGGCCAAAAATTGCGGTACGTAAGATAAGCCTGATGGAAAAACCTACATTGAAGCTGGTGCTGTGTTGGCACATGCATCAGCCGGAATACAGGGATCTGCAGACGGGCGCTTTTAAACTGCCATGGACGTATCTCCATGTTATTAAAGACTATGTGGATATGGTTGCGCATTTAGAAGCGGTACCCCATGCCAAAGCGGTAGTCAACTTTGCGCCGATATTGCTCGAACAGACCGAAGAATACGCCAAACAGGTCGGCGCTTATTTGAATGACCGGATTTCGATTTCGGATCCTCTGCTCGCGGCGCTCGTCAGCCCAAGCGTACCGTCCGATCCGGAAGACCGGATGAAATTGGTGAAAGAATGCTTGCGCGCCAACCGCGAACGGCAGATTAATCGCTATCCCGGTTTTAAACGGCTGGCGGTTATTGCCGGTTGGCTTGAGCAAAACTTCGAAGCATTAGATTATATTAATTCGCAGTTCGTTTACGATATTTTGGCTTGGTATCATTTAGCTTGGATGGGTGAATCGATAAAACTAACCGATAACCGGGTTAAACATCTGATCGAAAAAAGCAGTGGTTATACTTTGCATGATCGTATAGAAATTCTTGAAATAATCGGCGAACAACTTTCGAACGTTGTGTGCCGGTACAAAGACTTGGCGAAGCGAGGTCAAATCGAACTTTCGGTTACACCTTACGCGCATCCCATCATACCTTTGTTGCTGGATCTGAACTCTACCTATGAAGCCATGCCGCATGCGCCGATGCCGGATTTGAAAAGCTATCCCGGCGGCGAACAACGTGTTATTTGGCATCTTGAAAAAGGCGTAAAAACTTTTCAACGATTTTTCGGTTTCAAGCCGCAAGGATGCTGGCCTTCGGAGGGAAGCATCAGCGCACAGACCCTAAAAATGTTAAGCGATTTCGGCTTTAACTGGACAGCCAGCGGCGGATCGGTTCTTCATAACAGTTTGAACTCACCGGAAAACGATACTCCCCAGGGCATTCATTATCCTTTTAAGCTGACCAACACCGATATCGCTTGTTTTTTTAGGGATGACGGTTTATCCGATCTAATCGGTTTTGAATATTCGAAATGGCACGCGGACGACGCAGTCGGCGATTTAATTAAACATTTAGAAACAATAGCCGATTCCGAACCGGCCGGTTCGGTGGTGTCTATCATCATGGACGGCGAAAACGCCTGGGAGTATTTCCCCGATAACGGTTATCATTTCCTGAGCGCCTTATATAACAAACTAACCGCGCACCCTCATATCGAATTGACGACCTTTTCGGATTGCCTAAAATCGAATGTCGATAGTAAACCACTGAATAAATTGGTTGCCGGCAGCTGGGTTTACGGAACTTTCTCAACCTGGATCGGAGACGCTGATAAAAACCGGGGCTGGGATATGTTGGGCGATGCCAAATGGGCTTTCGATAAAGCCGTCTCAGCCAAACGGTTAACTGAAAAGCAAATCAAAGACGCCGAACTGCAATTGGCTATCTGTGAGGGTTCGGACTGGTTTTGGTGGTTTGGCGATTACAATCCGGGGGAAGCCGTCAGTAACTTTGAAAAACAATACCGCATGAATTTAGCAAACTTATATCGCATACTAGGACAAGAACCTCCGAGTTATTTAGCGCTCTCATTCACGCAAGGCTTCGGCGCTCCCGCAATGGGCGGCGCGATGCGGCCGGGCGTACAAGCCTAATTCAGGATTTAACACGTGTCATCGACCTTAAATAAAAGACGTGCAGGTCTTTTACTGCATATTACTTCGCTGCCCGGACCGGGTTCTGTAGGCGACTTAGGACAAGAAGCCTACCACTTTATCCGGTTTCTGTACGCTACCGGAATTTCGGTCTGGCAAACATTGCCTTTGGGCACTACCCATTCCGATCTATCGCCTTATCAAGGCTTATCGGCTCACGCGGGCAACACCAGCCTTATTAGTGTCGATTGGTTCTATAATAAAGGGTGGCTTGATCCGGACGGCGAAGGCGCGGAAACCGGGACAGAAAGCGTAAAAGATAAAAATCATTACCTTAAAAAAGCGTTTGAAGGTTTTTTAGACCGGGCAAATAAAAGCGATAAACAAGATTTCGAACAATTTTGCCGGGATAAAGCGTTCTGGCTGGACGATTTTGCACTGTTTATTGTTTTAAGGAATGCCTTTGAACAGCAATCTTGGCATCAATGGCCCGAACACTTTAAAGACCGGGACCCAAAAGTCTTGAATGAGGCTAAAAAACGCTTAAAAAACGACATTAACGCCATTAAGTTTCAGCAATATGTCTTTTTTAAGCAATGGCTGGAGTTAAAAGCGTACGCAGCGGAACACGGGGTTTTAATGTTCGGCGATATTCCGATATTCGTATCCTACGACAGCGCTGATGTTTGGGCTAACCGGGACGTGTTCAAACTCGACGATAACGGCGAAATGACAGTAGTGGCAGGAGTGCCGCCAGATTATTTTTCAGAAACCGGGCAACGCTGGGGTAATCCGCATTTTAATTGGAATTACCTCAAAAAAAATAACTTTTTCTGGTGGATTGACCGTCTGCAAACTCAACTCGAATTGTTCGATATCTTACGGATCGATCATTTTCGGGGTTTGGAAGCGGCTTGGGAAATCCCCGTCAATGAATCGACCGCCATTAACGGGCAATGGGTAAAAGCGCCTGGAAAAGCCTTATTGACCGCAATCAAAGCGGCTTTCGGCGAAATATCGCTAGTCGCGGAAGATCTAGGCATTATTACCCCGGAAGTTGAAGAACTGAGAGATGAATTTAATTTGCCGGGTATGAAAATATTGCAATTTGCTTTCGGCGACGATTCCCATAATCCGTATTTACCGGCAAATTATGTCAACAATTGCGTAGCCTACACCGGCACCCACGACAACGATACTACATTGGGCTGGTCCGAAAAGCTCAACGACGATGAAAAACGTAAAATTTACGATTACTTAGGCAATCCGCAAACGACTATTCTTAATGCACTCATCCATGCCGCCCTCGGTTCGGTCGCCAATCTCGCCGTCATTCCAATGCAGGATATTTTGGAGTTAAGTTCCGAACACCGGATGAATACGCCGGGAACGATAACAGGCAATTGGACTTGGCGATTTCATTGGAATCAAGTGACGCCGCAACGCTCGGACTATTTGAAACATCTGGTCGAATTGTTTAACCGGCAGGTCTAATTGGCCTATCGAGTTTTCCAAGCACTGGAAAACAGCTGAAAAACGTTTAGCATGCCTGCCAATAAAACACCTGATTACCTGAAAAGGTAGGTTCAATCGCTCGCCAAAGAAAAAGACTATGATATGTATTTGCAGCACCTCGCCGAGCTATTAAACAACGGCTATTTACAACAGGTTTACCCTGAGTTCTGACAAAAGGCGATCGCCGTCAGCGCCAAGAATACCGCATCAGAATTGACACCTGTCCCAGGGTATCTCAAGATTAGCCCCGTTGGCGTCAGGAATGTGTGGGTAAGAGAAGGGTACAAAAGGCAAAATCATCGCTTGCTGTCGCATACCCATGAGCCCTTAATGGCTATTTAATTGTTTAACATGGCTATATACAAATCGCAGGGTTAACAGTTTTAAATTTAATGAAACTCTCTGTGCAAGTTGATTCCATTCATAACCTGAAGGTCACAAGTGGTTCGGCAAGCTCACCATTAATGCGCCCTGTGGGTACCGCGGAATCAAACACTTACTGATCGTCCTGAGATTCGAAGGAGGCTTGTCGAAGGACTTAATCAGAGCTTCTGAATATAAACAACTTGGTTAAATTAACCTGTGATATGTATATAGCCATGTTGTTTAATTGTTAAGCTATGGCTATAAAGTCCCTGGGTAATTAGTCCGCCAGCTTTCATGGGTAATCGAAACGTTGCAACGATTAGCGATGTCATAGCACCCCATTAAGCCCCGCTTCCAGAAAGCAACTTTGCGGCGGCAATAGATAAATAAAATTCAAAATTGAGTAAAGCCATACCTGGCGTTAACTTCATAACTCAGGAGCATTTGCCTTCAACTGGCTCAGTCTTATTGTTTTATTTAGTCTGCTTTATTGTTCAACTTGCATACTAGACGGATAATAGAGGATAAAACGAATCCACCACCCAAAACATAATGCCATGGACCCTGCTGTGAATTACTGGCTAATGAAGTCCGAACCTGAAACTTTCGGTATCAACGATTTGAAAAATAGACCGGATCAAATTGAACATTGGGACGGCGTCCGGAATTATCAAGCGCGGAATATGATGCGGGACGGGATGAAGACTGGCGACCTGGCATTTTTTTACCACTCCAACTGCGAAACGCCGGGAATTGCGGGCATCATGGAAATAGTTAAAGAGGCATACCCGGACCATACCGCATTCGATCCTGACGATAAACATTTCGACCCTAAAAGCGAACCGGCCAAGCCGTCCTGGATGATGGTGGATGTCAAGTATGTTAGAACGTTGTCCCGTATTATTTCTTTGGCCGAACTCAAACAAAAACCGGAATTAGCCGATTTTGCTTTGGTGCGGCGCGGTAATCGGTTATCGGTCATGCCTGTTAATAAGATGCAATGGGATTTTATTCTTTCCCTGGAATAGGAAAGAGAAGCCGCTATGTCAACCGCTTACCTGACGCATCCGGATTGCCTCAAACACGACATGGGCTTTCAACACCCGGAATGTCCCGCTAGGATAAGCGCGATTGAAGACCGGCTTAAAGTGTCCGGCCTGTTAAGTTTGCTTAATTATTATGAAGCGCCTGAGGCTTCAGTAGAACAATTAACCCGTGTGCATAGCAAAGAATATGTCGACTGGGTTTTTAGCCATACCCCGAATACCGGGCTTATCTATCTCGATGGCGACACCGCGATGAATCCGCATAGTTTGGTTGCGGCTTTGCATGCCGCCGGTGCGGCGGTTAAGGCAGTCGATTTAGTCATGTCTGGCGAAGCCGATAATGCGTTTTGCAATATCCGTCCCCCAGGACATCATGCCGGTAGAGCAAGCGCATCCGGATTCTGCATTTTTAACAATGTGGCGATAGCTGCCGCCCATGCGCTTGAAAATTACGGCTTACATTCTGCCGCTATTGCGGATTTCGATGTCCATCACGGCAATGGCACCGAAGAGATTTTTCATGACGACCCACGTGTACTGTTGTGCTCGACTTTTCGCCATCCTTACTATCCTTATTGCGGCGCGGATACTGGCAATGACCATATTATTAACGTGCCATTGGTTGTCGGCAGTTCCGGTACAGAATTTCGCGCGGCAGTGAACGAATATTGGCTGCCGGCATTAGAGCATTTTAAGCCGGAGTTTATTTTTATTTCGGCGGGATTCGACGCGCATCGTGAAGACGACATGGGCGGATTAGCGTTAGTCGAAGCCGATTACATTTGGATAACCGAAATGCTTATGACCATTTCTACCCGCTATGCCAAGGGCCGGATAGTTTCTCTACTGGAAGGCGGTTATGCATTAGATGCGCTGGCCAGCAGCGTTACAGCCCATATTAAAGCGCTAAGCCGATCTTAAATCGAGTATTCGCTTATGGTCTTTAATCAATTGTCCCGCAGTTTAACAAGGTCATGAATAAAATCTATTTGGATTTAGTAACTTATTAAGCTTTTAAGGGTAACAAACAACAATTCTTAACTGCTGGATTGATAAAAATTTGTTAGCGTTGTTTATTTCTGTTTCATCGGAACCGTGACAAACGATGGGTAATGATAGAAAGCATTACTTATTCCATCAACGATGTAGAAAATAATAAACAGATCAAGCAGAAAATCCATGCCCAAATAGGCTCTTCTAAATGCAGTTTCAACGTAGTTTTCGCCAACCTGAACATCATTTTCGCGCTGTATCTCCATGTTATGCCATACCTCTGGATATTAACACTGGAATTCTGTACGGTCATCCATTCTCCTTCCTCATTTTTAATATTACAGCGCGTTTTTTGCCGAGGGACTGACGTTGATAACCTCTAATCTAAGATTCTGATGAGAACCTTGAAAAATACTGGCGAATCCGGATAAAAAGTAACACAGAAGAACGAAGAACAAGCTTTTATAAAATCGTATCAGCATTTTAAATTCTACAAGTGTTTTTAAAGGCGGAGCCAACTCCGGCGCTGAATTCAAAAATTTACGAAATTACCCGGAAAGATTTAAGCGGTACTGATTTTACTTAAGGCAAATAAAGGGATAAATTCTTAGATGAATAAAGCTGTTTAGCCTTATTGTGTAAATAAAATTAGATTTGCTCGTTTATTCTTTGGTCACTTCCTTTGCAAAGATTTTTAGTTAGCGTTGCTGACTCGAGTCTCAGATTGCCAGCCACCGCCCAACGCTTTATATAGCGTAACCAGACTATTCGAAATTTTAGCGCGGCTGCCGGTCAAGTTACTTTCGCTTTGGTACAGCGCTTGCTGGCTTTGCAGCACGTCAATAAAGCCGGTCAGNNTCGTTCGCCAGTTGCACGGCGAGTTGATTAGCTTCAACGGCTTGGGATAACGATTGTTCGCGCTCCTGCTCTTTCCGGTAAGCGATAAGGGCGTCTTCGACTTCTTTGAAAGCGGTTAATACGGTCGCTTGATAGCCCAAAAAAGCTTGTTGGTATTCCGATTTTTTGCTTTTGATATTCGCCTGTAATTTACCCCAGTTAAAGATCGGCACAGTCAAGGTAGAGGCTGCGGACCAGGATTTCCCGATGGGCGTAAAATCCTTGATGCTCATATTTTGAAGGCCTAAGAACGCCGCCAAATTGACTTTGGGATACAGCTCGGAGGTAGCAACGCCGATTTCGGCGTTGGCCGCCGCCAGTTGCCGTTCGGCGCGACGGATGTCCGGCCTGCGTTTGAGCAATTCCGAAGGCAAATCGGGAATAACCTGGGTTGTAACGGTTGGAATCGGACTAAGGTAAGCAAGTTGCGGCGCTAAAGCACCGGGCTCCCTACCGAGCAAACTACTTAAGGCATGAATAGACTGACTAACCAAGGCTTCGTAATTAGGTAATTGAGCTTCCGTGGTGTCGGCTTGGGCTTGCGCTTGGGCAACTTCCAACTGGCTCGCAAGCCCGGATTGTTGGCGGATTTGGGTTAAGGTTTGGGTTTCCCGTTGCGCTGCCAAGTTCTTCCGGGTGATTTCCAGCAAGTGCTGATTGACCCTTAGTTCGATATAATTCCGGGCGACATCGCCCAACAAAGTGACCAGCACGGCGCGGCTGTTTTCGACTTCGCTATCGACGGTGGCATCGGCGGCCTCCAGCGCACGACGCACACCGCCGAAAAAATCCAGTTCCCATTGGGCGTCGAAGCCCATTTGAAAGATGTTGATGACTTGGTTGCCGATGCCGAATCCGCCGCCGGAAGTCGAACCGCCCGATTGCGAAGTATTGGCTGAGTTGTTGTACCTTTTGCTGGCTGCGCTCCGCGCCGATAGGCTGGGCAAACCGGATGCAATGACGATAGTCCGCTGCGTTCGGGCATCCTTGACTCTTTCCAAAGCAGTTTTGAAGTCCAGGTTTGCGGCGATAGCCTCGGTTATCAACCGGTTGAGCGTTGTATCGTTAAAGCCCTGCCACCATCGGTCGAGTTGCGCCGGTTTTACGCCGGTTGCCGATTCATGCCATTGTTTGGGAACTCCGACCGTCGGACTTTGATAATCCGGCCCGACAGCGCAAGCCGGAATAAAGGCAACGACTGCAAGTAAAGTCAATTGACGGATCATGAAGGCGATCCTCCGGCATTTTGTTGAATTTCGCTTTCTTTGCCGTTTGAAAACTCTTGCGCTTCGATGAAAACATCCATCTGCTGCCCGACATAGACCGGGATGTGGTCATGGTCGAAACTGTATAAGGCTTGTAATACCCTTGTATCGACGCGCTCGGTACTATCACCGGTCAGCGACTTTTTGGGGATGACGTAAGGCTCGACATAAGCCAGCGTTAATTCGGCTTTGAATCTTTTATTACCGCGCAGGTAAGCCACGGCCTTGCTATTTTTGTCGAAACGCCAGGCATCGTTTTCGTCGATATCGACCCGGACATGAAATTGGTCGAGGTTGCCCAGCACCATTAATGGGGTAGTTACTGTTCCCGCCTGGGCGAATTCGCCCGGACGGATATTGACCTGCAACACCTCACTATCGACCGGGGCGCGGACGACGAGCCGATCCAGCGTGGATTGGGTTTCGGCAATCACAGCCTTGGTTTGCTGGACGAGCGCACCGGCACTGTCCAGCTTGGCCTTGGCGATCAATAAGGCATTGCGCCGCTTGAGCAATTCCTCGGTGCTGATGGCGCGACGGTCGGTGACGGCTTCGGCTAGATGAAGCAGCGATTTCGTGTCGGCGAGCGTGGCTTCGGCAACCTTCACTTCTGTTATTGCTTTCGCTAAGTCGGCTTGTTTTACACCCAATTCGGCGCGATGTTCACGGTCGTCTAAATAAAACAACGGCTCACCTGATTTAACCTGATCGCCAACTTTTACGGACATCGACTTTACAATGCCGGGTAACGGCGTACCGATGGCGATATTCTGGCTTTTTGCTTCGACAATTCCAGCGCCGGCTATAAATGCTTTAAACGGCGCGGAAGCCGGTTCCACGGTAGCAGGAGCAACAGGCGTCGGTTTATTACCGCTAAAGACGGTGTAAGATGCAAACAGAAACCCGGCGACTGCCAAAATCGGAAGTAATAAGCTTAGTTTCATCCTGCTTCCTTTGAAAATGTTTATGAAATGGCGGCTGCAGCGTTTGCAACCTTAACGATATGACCGTCATCCATCTCGGCGATCCGGTCGGCAAAGCTGAAAATCCGTGCATCGTGGGTGACTATGACCAGCGCCCTTTCCTTGTGCATGGCAACTTCTTTGAGTAGTTCCATGACAGTGTGCCCGGTTTCGTGATCCAATGCGCTGGTCGGTTCGTCGCAAACAATCAAACGCGGATCGTGCACCAATGCCCTTGCGATAGCGACACGTTGTTGTTGTCCGCCGGAAAGCTGTGCCGGCAAAGATTCTGTGCGACCGCCGAGGCCGACTTGATCAAGCACATGCGCAGCCCTGCGTTCGGCTTCATTCCTTTTCACGCCGTTGATGATCAGCGGCACGGATACGTTTTCCGCCGCCGTCAGCGATGGCAACAAGTTATAAGCCTGAAACACGAAGCCGATGTTCTTAGCCCTGAAATGCAATTTTTGATGATTATGCAATTCCAACAAATTTTCGCCGAAAACCTCGCAAGTGCCTTCGTCTTGGTCGAGAATGCCGGCAATGACGGAAATTAAAGTGGTTTTGCCGCAACCGGACGGCCCGACCAACATCATCAATTCGCCCATTTTGATTTCCAGGTCGACCCCTTTGAGCGCCGTCACTTTTTGTCCACCGGTATCGTAAACTTTGACGACTTTCCGGCAATGTACCGCAAGTTCATTAGTTTCCATAAATCAGCTCAGCCTTTAAATACGACGGCAGGTTCCAAGCGAATCACTTTCAAGATACTGATGACAGCCGCAAGAACACAGATCAAGCTGACACCCGCACCGCTGAAAATCAGCAGTTGCCAGGGGAATTTAAAGGCCAGGATCGTATTCCGCATGGAGTAGCCGAACAAAGCCGTCAAACCTACACCGATACCGTAACCGATACTCCCCACCAATACGGCTTGCAATAAAATCATCCGCAACAATACCCAATTGCTGGTGCCCATCGCTTTCAATACGCCGAATTGGCGTAGGTTCTCCAGCGTAAAATTGTAAAAAGTCTGGCCTGCGATAGCGGAGCCGACGATGAATCCCAAAGTCACCGAAATCCCGAAATTGATTGGTATACCGGTGTTTTTCAAAAAATACTTATAAGTGAGATCCATGAATTCTTGCCGGGTATAAGCTGCTAAGCCGGTGTTCTCCCGGATCCGGCGGGTCAACTCGGTTAAATTCTGGCCTTTTTTCGCTTTAACCAGCACGAAAGACAATAGCTTGCGCTCCCTCGGCGCATAGTTTTTCGCTCTGGAGTAAGTCGTGTAAACCACGGGCTGGGCCTGAAACGTACGCGTGACTTTGGCAAGCCCGACCACGATGGCGCGGCGGTCGTTTAATTCCAGACTATCGCCTACCTTAATCGGGATAGATTTTCCACCCGGAGTGGGGGACGGTTTCGCCAGTTTGTCTTTCGCGCCGTCGATATCGACGATAACGCCATCGCTTCGCCTTAAATCTTCTATTTTGCCATCCACCATAGCCGGGGGACCACCTATCAAGGTGGCGTCATCCAAACCTACCAAGATACAGTTTTGATAGGTACCGTCGGCAAGCCTGGCTTTCTGCATGCCTTTGTACATCGGCATCGCCCATTCCACACCGGAGATGCCGCGCACCCGGTACAACTCGGTATCTTGCAACGGTTTGATGTCGTCGACGAATTGGACTTTTGAATCCATAACCCAGATGTCAGGTAAGCCGACATCGGTAATAAAACTGAAAGAACGATTCATCAGCCCTAAAAAAATGGCGGGTTGCTGTGTCATAATTAACGAAGCAAATGTCAAACCCATTACGATACCGAAATATTTGCCCCGGTCGCCCATCAGCATCTTTAAGGCAATATGGTTCATGGACTGGTTCTCTCGGCAGCTTGGCGGTATTGCGTCAGCGCCAGCAACGAAAAGCTGGCGATATGCGCGGCGGTTGCTTTGATGGCGTTTTCATCGGCAATCAGTTCAGGATGCAAACGTTCGACAATCGACCTGGAGTGCTTAAACAACAAACATTGACCCAGGATGCTTAAAAGGCATCTTTTAACAGCGGACCGGTCAATATCGGACCCTAGCAGTTGCCGTACAATTTCTTCCAACAAGTCGAATTGCGGGATGATCGCAGTGGCGATAATTTCATCCAACGCTTTGGTCGGCTCGGCAATTTCACGCGTAATCAGTTTGCTGTGATAACCCAAGTGGCTGTCATCCAGCAATTTATGCAGGAAGTTATCAATGAATAGGGCAAGTCTTTGTTCGGGAGGCAAATTTTTATCCTCTGCAGCAGCCATCGGATAAAGCCGGTTGGCTTCCTGAATCGCCAAAGCCAATGCTTTGCTATAAAGCACTTCTTTGCTACGAAAATAGTAATTGACCGAAGCCACATTGACGTTGGCTCTGGAGCAAATCTCACGCACCGTAGCCGCCTTGAAACCGCGTTCGGCGAAGACTTCGATAGCGGTGTGCAACAAGCGGTCAAATGTGGGTTCGTTTAAAGCTTTGGATGACATTAAGTAATCTGTAACAAATGTATTAAACAATCGTTTAAATCGAATGTATAGCAATTCCTAAATTA
The DNA here is from genome assembly GCA_002483425.1 of Methylococcaceae bacterium UBA7658. Taxonomy (GTDB): domain Bacteria; phylum Pseudomonadota; class Gammaproteobacteria; order Methylococcales; family Methylomonadaceae; genus Methyloglobulus. The sequence continues at coordinate 25,786 of DLHW01000014.1, read as the reverse complement.
ATACAAGTATCTCAATAAAAAATTTTTGAGAGTGTTTACAAAAAGATAGACAAACCTAGGAAAAGTTAATTTATTTCAATTCAATTCGGTACAAAGAGATATTATTGTTTTCTGAAAAACAATGTAAGCAATTGATTTTATATGTCTTATTTTCAAGTCAACTATCTGTGCGTAAACAGTCTCAAATTTTTTAATGCTGTGTGATTTTGTTAGAAAATGCCCGGATGCTCATGCTATCCGAGCAGGTTGAGGGATACAGCTTTCAAATTTCAGAGTTCGCAAAGGCTAACACTATCTTGAGAGTCGCTGTCACAGGTGTCGCTGCTATATGTGCGCCGCCATCGACGAAATCTGGCTCCGAATCGTCGTCGCTGGTTAGCAAATAATCGTTTCCGGTTCCGCCTTGGATTACATCCTTACCTGTACCGCCTTTTACGGTATCGTGGCCTTAAAATTCCTTGTTTTTAAATTGGGAACTTGAGGGCAAAATTGTTATTTTTGTCAGAGCACTTTAGGTTTTCTTTTGGAAACGTCAATTTGAAAAAATAATAAATACAATTAGTTATGATTATAAGATTGTGCTAGCTTTAGTTTAATAGATGATGTCTGGCTACATTTCTGCCGCCTAGAAACACGTTAGTCAACAAAAATTAAGCTTTTGTTAATTAACGGCTATGAAGTGAAAAGGTTGATTGAGTGCTATGCTTGTAATAAGGCAGTGACTTGCCGTTCCAATTCCGGATGCATACCGAAAACGGATTCCCTCAAAATACCATTTTTATCGACTAAAATGTGTGACGGCGTACCTTTTAGGTTGTAAGTTTCAAAGGTCTGGGCATGGTATTCTAATCTTTGCAGGTAAGCTTGCACTTGGGCGATGACTTTCTCTCGGTAATGTTCTGGCTGCCGGTCGAAACCGGGTAAATGCTCGCCGATAAAAGCAAGGACTTCCTTGCGGTTAACCTGAGTTTCACGCTTGATGAGTTTATCCATCGCTAGCGGAAAAGGAATTCGGTAAGGCAGCCGTCCGGATTCCAAGATGTTATGCTGGTTTAGCGCGCCGAGGGTTTCGCCAACGACCTCTCCCTGTTCGACGAGTTTGCGCAGATTTTCAATGGTATTTTTATCGAAATCTTCAAACGCTGTGGCGATACCGAGAACAGTTAGCCCTCGGCTCGCGTAACGTTGATGCAAATCGATTGCTTGCGGCAGAGCGTATAAAAAACAACCAGGGCAATTGACTTGAAAGACTTCGACCAGCACCACCTTGCCGACGAGCTGGTCGAAATTGGTGGGTCCGCCTTGAACCCATTCCGATACTGAAAATAAAGGGGCTTGTTCGCCGATTTTCGCCTTAATCAAGGCGCTTGCAGAGAGCTATTACTAACCTGCGCGGCATTTTTGACCGTTTGCACCAATTGCATTTGTTCCCGTTGCTGCAAACGGCGTTGCAATTTGGCTTCGCGTTTAGCGATCAAGGCTTTGGCGGCTTCCGAACCGATATGCTGTTCGCCGCGCAATTTAGACAATTCGATTTGTTTCTCGCGTTCGGCAAAGCGCTGTTTCTGTTCCAGCGTTATTTTGCCGTGGCAATGCGGACAACTCACCCCCACTTCATACAACGGGCTGGCTTTGTCGGCTTCGGTGATCGGCATGCGACAGGCATGACATTGGTCGTACCGGCCTTTTTCAAGATGATGGTTGACGGTCACGCGCTCGTCGAAGACAAAGCATTCGCCTTCCCAAAGCGTTTCATCCGCCGGGACTTCTTCCAGATATTTAAGGATGCCGCCTTTTAGATGATAAACTTCGTCGAAACCCTGTTCTTTGAGATAAGCCGTCGATTTTTCGCAGCGGAT
>DLHW01000014.1:0-23904 GCA_002483425.1 Methylococcaceae bacterium UBA7658 | reverse complement strand
TATTGCGGAAACTCCCGGAAGCTGTCCGTTTTCGGATTGATGGCGTTCTTGAACGTGCCGACCTGATATTCGTAGTCGTTTCGGGTGTCGATCAAAATCACTTCCGGGTCGGAAATGAGTTTGTTCCACTCTTTCGGGCTGATGTAAGTCCCGACTACACGGTTGGGGTCGATGCCTTCGACGCCCATTGTGACGATTTCTTTTTTCAGTTTAACCTTGGTGCGGTTAAACGGCTGAATACCGGTATAGCATTCTTTGAAGTCGAGATCGCTCAGACGCGCATCTGATTTTAACCAAGCCAGCACCGCATCGATTCCGGCGCGCGAACCGGCAACCGTGCCGTTGATGCCTTCCTGGGCGAGCAACAAGGTACCTTTAACTTGGTTGCTAGCCATGACATCGAACAAGGGTTGCCGTAATTGCTGGTAATCGGACAACGTGACGAATTTATAAAGGGCGCAGACTATAATTTGGGACATATCGGGTAAATCTTGAAAAAAACGGTTAGAAAAAAGTAAAAAAAACGAACGAGCCAACCCGTTCAGATTTGCGATTGCAAATAATTTTGGATGCCGATTTTATCAATTAACTCGAACTGTGTCTCCAGCCAATCGACATGTTCTTCTTCGTTTTCAAGGATATGTTCGAAAATTTCCCTGGATATATAGTCTTTGACTTCTTCGCAATAAGCGATAGCCTCTCTCAGAAGGGGAATGGCGTCCAGTTCCAGCTTCAAATCGCAGTGGAGCATTTCTTCCGGATTTTCGCCGATCATCAATTTGCCCAGGCTTTGCAGGTTAGGCAAGCCTTCCAAAAACAAAATACGCTCGATCAACTGGTCGGCGTGTTTCATCTCGTCGATGGATTCGTGATATTCCTTTTCGTTGAGTTTGTGAAAACCCCAGTTTTTAAACATCCTGGCGTGCAGGAAATACTGGTTGATGGCGGTCAGTTCGTTGCTGAGCGCTTTGTTAAGAAATTCAATGACTTTAGTGTCGCCTTTCATAATGCTATCTCCGCAAGCTGGTTAAGCTGCGAGTATAGTGTGATTCGGCGCTTTTTGCATCCTGTATTGGTTGCAGTTGTGTTTATGGCTGTTTAACAATTCTTTCACTTGGGCTTTGCATTTGCCGCAATCGCCGCCCACGCCCGTGCATTTGAACAATTCGCGGCGCGAATCGGCACCTTCGCAAATGGCGCGCTTAATCTGATTTTCGGTCACGGCCTTACAAACGCAGACGTACATCAAAATTTCCTAAAAAGCTAAATGTTATGTTAATAATAACAATTCTCATTAAAAAATCAAGATGGCAAAACCAATTTTTTTGCTTGTTTTGTCGCAGATCAAGAAACTCAGCCAGAAAAATTCTATCCTAAGGTTTTTTTCGTATAATGAATCCATTTATCCAGGGCGAATCAATAGCGGTCTAAGCGTGTTCAAGTTTACGTAAAATTCATTAGCATTTTCACTTTTTATATATACAACAATTGGTTGAAAGATCGCAAGGTAATTGACGAATGCCCCACAAACACCGTAACCGTAGCTCCTTTGCCAAACGTTCCCGGCGCTGTTTTTTAAAACAAGCGCTTGAAGGCTGCCTGCTCTTGGTGTCGATACCCTATCTCGAATGGGTCGGAGCAGATGTCAATGCGCCTGTACTTCCGATGCTGACCGGAACTGAATTCGACCTGACCATTGCCCATACGCCAGTCAATATCACGGGTTCCGAACGAATGGCGACAACCATCAACGGCTCCGTGCCGGGACCGGTTTTATGCTGGCGGGAAGGCGATACGGTTACGATCCGCGTCAAAAATCTGCTACCCGAAGAAACGTCCTTGCATTGGCATGGCATTATCCTGCCTTACCAAATGGACGGCGCGCCCCAGATCAGTTTCAACGGTATTGCGCCGGGAGAAACCTTCACTTATCAATTTAAAGTCCGGCAATCAGGCACTTATTGGTACCACTCTCATTCCGAAATGCAGGAGCAGACGGGGCTGTACGGCGCCATCGTCATCGTTCCAGCGACGCCGGACACTGTCAAAGCAGACCGGGATTATGTCGTGATGTTGTCCGATTGGACCGACGAAGATCCCATGACGGTCTATGCCAAGCTTAAAAAGGAAAGCGCTTATTATAATTACAACCAGCCCACAATCGCCGGCTTGTTCCGGGATATAGCGGAGAAAGGTTTCCAGTCCGCTGTTGCAGAACGGCACATGTGGAACATGATGCGAATGAACCGCACCGACCTATCCGATATTTCGGCAGCCACGTACACCTATTTAGTGAACGGACACAGCAGTGAAAAAAACTGGCTGGGCCTGTTTAAGCAGGGCGAAAAAGTACGGCTTCGTTTTATTAATTCCTCGGCGCAATCGTTTTTCGACGTGCGGATTCCCGGTTTGAAAATGACGGTAGTGGCGGCGGACGGACAAGTTGTCGAACCGGTAGCGGTCGATGAGTTCCGCATCGGCTTGGCGGAAACTTATGACGTGCTCGTCTCACCTGAGGAAAATGCATATACGATTTTTGCACAATCGATGGATCGAACCGGTTTTGTCCGCGCCACTTTGGCAACCCAAGCCGGGTTGCCGGCGGCTGTTCCCGAGAGGGACAAACCGGCGCCGCTAACCATGCAAGACATGATGGGAGCCATGCAGCACGATATGGCAAACATGGGGCATTCCGATATGGGTCAAAGCCACATGAATCACGGCGGCGAGTATTCGATGCACAATCATTCCACGGTCACCATGGCGGCGATAAAGACACCGGCGGTACACCATGCCAAAACCGAATCCGGCGCCAGCGTGGATATGCGGGTCGATACGCCGCGCACAAATTTGGACGACCCGGGCGTTGGATTAAGAAATAACGGGCGACGGGTTTTGTCCTATGCCGATTTACGCAGCGCAAGCGGATCAATAGACGAAAGGGAGCCGTCGCGGGAAATCGAACTGCACCTGACCGGCAATATGCAACGTTATACCTGGTCGTTCGACGGACTCGAATACAGCCGTGCCAAGCCGGTTCACTTCCGGTATGGCGAACGTTTGCGCATCATCCTAGTCAACGACACGATGATGACCCATCCCATCCATCTGCACGGCATGTGGAGCGATTTGGAAGACGCAGAAGGCAACTTCCAAGTGCGGAAACATACCATTGCCGTGCAACCCGCACAAAGAGTAACCTTTCGCGTAACGGCGGACGCGCTGGGCCGTTGGCCTTGGCACTGTCATTTGTTCTACCACATGCATGCCGGGATGTTCCGGGAAGTGATAGTTTCTTGACTATTCTTTGTGAAACTCCTGCTTGGCTGGGGTTTCGCGCCCTGCAACTCCAGACCAGTCTCGCAACTGACAAAAATACCCCATTAAGCCGCTGCACGAAAGCGGCGGCTTTACTAGGCTTGTTAATAGTGACGATTAGCGCTTGGGCAGGGGAATTAATTCACGAGCATAATGATATGCCGTCCGGCCATGACCGCAGTAAGATGAACCATGCCGGAACGATGTCCCATAAAGCCATGGATGAACCCCATCCCGGGGGATACGAAGAGCACAGCCGCCCGGTAAACCAAGAGCTGACCGGAAACCGCGACCCCGATGCCTATACCAACCTCGATTTCAGCGGCTTAACAAGACCCAAGATGGGGGATGAAGAATGGTTGGGGGCCTTCATTGCCGACCGTTTGGAAGCTGTCGGCGCACGGGACGATTTTTCCATGACTTACGACTGGCAGGCGTGGTACGGTCAGGATTACGACAAACTGGTTGTCCGGGCGGAGGGTGAAATCAACCAAGGCGCATTTAAGAGCGCGCGTAACGAAGCGCTTTGGGGACACGCTCTAAGCGCTTATTGGGACACCCAACTCGGCGTCCGTATCGACAGCGGCTTGGGGGTCGACCGGGTATGGAGTGCTTTCGGCGTACAAGGTTTTGCGCCGTATTGGATTTATATCGAGGCCACCGGCTATGTGGGGGAGGAAGGGCGCACGGCCTTCCGTCTTGAAACCGAATACGACGTGCTTTTCACCCAAAAACTCATACTGCAGCCTCGTATCGAAATGAATTTTTACAGTCAGCGAGACCTCTCTCGTTTAGTCAGCAGCGGTTTATCCAATATCGAAACAGGTTTGCGCTTGCGCTATGAATTCAAACGCGAATTTGCCCCTTATATCGGCATAGAATGGGCTAGCACCTTCGGCGCGGCGGCCGATGTGATTAGGTCGCAAGGCAATAAACCGGAAGAAACCCGGTTCGTCGCCGGGATTCATTTTTGGTTTTAAGAGTTAGTACCAACGCTGTCAATTGAGCGTCAGTTTCAGTGCAATCCCGCCGATATTTTCAATGGTTCTATTTCGATGTCTGTTAAACACGGGATATACAGTATTGGTTTGTCCTGCTTTCCCTTAAAGAAAACGATGCCGGGGTAGGCGCACAGGTTACTCCTGCCTGTTCCGGGATTTATTGTTAAGATTTTCCTCGACGGTATAATGCCCCATCATGCCTGCTTCGATATGATCGTTGACATGGCAATGGTACATCCACTGCCCAGGATTATCCGGGGTCATATCAAGCGTAACATGGGTCGCCGGCAATAGATTAACAACATCGATACGCTGACCTGCCGACAGTAACGTATTACCATGCCAATGAGGGGTATGCATATCGGCTTCCGTCCCTAAGGCGATTTGATACCAGCGAACATGTTCACCGGTTTTCATAGTTAAACCCGGTAAATTATCGTAAACAAATCCGTTCATACTGTGCATAAGATTGCTTTCGATAAACGCCTCGTCCTCTTTTTTATCTTTGGCTTCAGGAGCGAAAGACTTGATGTTCTTATCCAAAAAAAAACTTTTGTTTTCATCGAATACCGAAAACAATACGATAAACTCCCGGTCTACGCCCTTTAATTTCCCGTTAGGTTGTAAAGCGCCTTTCCGTGAAATAATGATCGGGCCTGCTAAACCGGTATTAGTGTCCATCGTTTCATCGGCATGGGAGTGATAGAGCCAAATAATTGAATTGGGATCGTTGGGTCCAGGGCCGGATCGTTCCGGAACATCCCAAGTGTAGGTATAGGTAGTCCCCGGCGCAAGCAAATCGTCTAGTTTTTCTTTCTCCGATGTCCCGTCCTGATAATGGGTGCCTTCGCTGTCTTTAAGATAAAACACCCCGTGCGGATGCAACGATGCAGACATGCCGGTTAAATTATTGCGGAAAACAACGTTTATTTTATCGCCGACATTCGCCCGGATGACAGGCCCTAAGATGCCGAGATGCTTCCATGTCTCGGATCTGGGTTTGATAATTTTAAATGAACTGTCCGTATATTCGATAAAACGAGCTTTATAATAAAGATGACCGATCCGCTGTTTGCTGTCGCTCGCGACAAACACTTTTTCGCTATCGGAAAACGGAGTTTGATGCATTGGATTGATAGGGTAAGACGGGGCGTAATCCCAAAGTATTTCTTCGGCAGCAATGTAGTAAGTTCGGGTGACACCGGCTTGGTTATTGAGTGGCGCACCTAGGATTGTTAAAAATAATGCTTGCAAGTAAAAGCGCATATTAAGATTGACTCTGTTTTGAAAAACTTTTCACGACAGTAAACCATAGCACATTTTAGACTATGCAAAACCTATAGCTTAAAGGGGAATCAACAGGTAGAAAAGATGCTGCATAAAAACTGAAATTGAAAGCGAGCTGAACGCTCTCAACTCGCTTTCACAATGAACTATTTTAAAACGTGGAGCACTTACTGAGGAAAAATGTCGTTAAGGCAGTTTCCAAATTCGCCGCGGCTTTCTGAAGAGACATTTGAATGAATTGACTTCATTCATGGCCTTAGATTTCGCTCAGAGAAGAAGCGTTCGACAAGCTCATGATTTATATACCCTTAAGGTAGGTACACGTTACGAATAGCATTAACTGCTTGCCGTTCTCTTGAGCTTGCCGAAGGATTTGATCAGAGCGTCCTTAAGATCGGTAATTGCTAGCAACCTGGACCTGGGCATACTGCACTTACAAGAGGCACGATATTGCTGCTCGTAAAAGGACTCGCTCCTTGTACTTTCGGGAGCGGACTAATATATCCCCAGCTTGTCACACCGACAACAACATTCTTTTTGGCTGCGGTGCCAGGGGTGTCGGAGGTCGCAACAGGGTCAATCCCTAAGTTTATTATCCATGGACCGCCGCTTGAACCGCCCGTTTGGCGTGATCCGATTTGGGTATTGTTAAATGAGCCGGCCCCTAAGTTGTAACCGATAGAGTCCGAACGTTGCATGACGCCGCCAAAATCCAAGCCCACTGGATAGCCTAACTGGGTGATTTGGGTCGCGCTTAAACCTGCGAATGTGGTAAAGCCGAAACCGTCCCAGCCATAACTTAACCAGCCGGTTGTAGTGCCGGGATACGCACCTGCTTGAGGTTCAATTCTTAACACCGCAACATCGTCGGGACAAACCACGCTACAACCTGATGAACCGGTTAAATAGGAGGTTAATACCACGGCTTGATTTGTAGTCCAAACCCCATAAGGCGCATTATTGAGGAAGTTATCATCCTGCGCAGGTATGTATTCCCAGTTACTAAAAAATGTTCCCGTACCGTAATCGGCCACACAATGAGCAGCGGTGACTAAAATCCCTCTTTTAATAAGGGATGCCGAACAAACGAACGTATTGGCTCCTATATTGAAATATAGCTTACCAGTCGCCCGGAATGGAAATAGCCTAGAGGTTTGATTATTTTTTGCGTCGACGCGCGATGTTGTAAACGGGTGATTAAACGAACCGAATTCTTGAGTTGAAATACCGCTTTGCGATTCGATGGCTGTTGCTTTCGGTATCGACACAGGGGTTAGCTGGCCTGATCCTGAAAAACCCTGCGATACGCCGGGTGTGCCTGAAAAGGCAAGCGCCGGAGCAGCATTTTCAGGCGATAGCGCGGAAGCCGCCGGTTTTGGCAAAGGCATTGCCTTTGCATTGGCGTAATCGATGGTTTGGCTTGATGACTGTACACTTTGGCTAGGCACTGTTAAAACCGTTGTGACGCCAATTTGTTGTGTATCCGGATCAGCAAATACTGGGCTGCACACACCGGCAATGCCTATAATCGCTACAGAAACTAGCGGATGTAATTTTTTCATAATAATCCCCTTTTAATAAAGCCTGCGCGGCTTAAATACGCTGTAAAAGTTAAAAAAATCAAAAGTTTGAAAATCGGTTCTTAATGGTTGACAAATAAGCTTTCTGCGTAGCGGTTTTTCATTAAACGACACACCCCCTGTATTAGTTAATAATTATTTTCAATCACTGATGCATAGTTAAGCAAATATCTAATTCAAAAAACAGGTAATAATTCACAAGATTTGGTTTTAGCAAGATGATTATGCACGTAAATTTTTTCAGTAATATGAACTGGATGCCGGATGACGCTTTTTGAACGCATGTGCTTATCTAAATCACAATTGACTTAAGCATTAAAACCGCTTTTTTTGGAAATGGCTTTGATTTATTCGCTCGAGTTGGATATTTAGTGTTAAGGTTCGAACTAAGCATACTGTTTCGGAGCGATATTTTGTAGATTAACTGGATAGACATGCTATACCAGGGATAGACATGCTATACCAGCTTCAATGAGTGTAACAATACGTAGTAATACTTACACGACTTGCGATTGATAAGTTTTCTTGTCCGTTCCACTAATCCATGCCGGTCAACAGGGACTGTAGTGAGTTCGTTCCCATTAATTACTCTGAAAGAGTTACGGGTGATCGGATTTAATGATGGTCATGCGCTAAGCCATCTTTAAAGCAAACATTTGGATGAATACGCCGGGAATGCTGAACCTGCATATAATTATCACACTATGAAAAACAAGCTTAGCGATAACTCTATAACCGCTTGCTTTTATGGTGGGGCGTATAGGGTTCGAACCTACGACCGATGGATTAAGAGTCAAGCTATATCAATAAGTTACGACCAATAGCAACTAACAACAATAATAAATTCAGAATGTTATAATTTTCTTAATATTGTTACTTTTTGCCGATTGTTGCCACTTTTTATTTGCAGGTGGACAACCAGTGGACAATTAAATCCTACCTTAATCCCACCAAATCTAGGAACATCAACCGATGTTCAGCCGCCTGATTTCCCTCAGAGTCCAACAAAACAAATCCTTGTTTTTCATAAAAGCTAACTGCTTCGCTTTTGGCATCGGTCACAATAAAACGACAACCGACATTTGCGGCTATATTGTCCTGTATCAGTGCAATGGCATAATCAATCAGTGTCGCACCAATACCGCAATTTCTGTATCGGTTATCGACGGCCAGCCGAGCAATTTTAACGGCGGGTAAAAACTCGTAGTTGTTGGCATGGCTACAATCAGGCAGTTCATAGCCGTTTTGTAAATCAATCTCGCTACAGGTCAACGTCACATAGCCAATGATGTTTTTATCATCGGTCACGGCAACATACGTTTGTGCAATACTGGATTGCTGAAATTGCTTTGCTTGTTTTTGCAGGAAGGTTTTCAGCGGCAAGAAAGCTTCATAGCCAACCTTGAAATTTTGAACGGTGTCGGATGCTTCTAGTTTGCGGATGTAAAAATTAGTCTCAGGCATCGCGTTTTAGCTTAAACGCTTCACCTTTCTTGACTCTCTCGCTGATTTTACGGCCACGCGCCAACGCCGCCAACGCTAACGGGTTAGCCTTGTCCTCGTTGATATGCTTGATAAATCGCGCTGCATCTTCGCCGCTCAATTCGACACGTCCAAAGGTACTGCTCTTGATTGGCATAGGATTAATCCGTTGTAAATAAAATCACATTAAAACAATTGGATACAACTTCTAACTTGTTGTAAAAACCCAAAAAACAACTGCTACAATTGCTTGTAAATCCGGTAAAAATCCTTCTTTTTCAATCCGGCCTGTTCCGCCATGCTCTTGATAAGCGTCTGTGAAAAAGGGGCTTTGGGGCAATCGACTGTTACCTTGTACAACCTGCCGTTTTCTACCTTAACCCATTGTTCGTGTGAAGTGCCTTTTTGGGGTCGTGGACTAAATCCTAAATGAGTGAGAATGTGTTTTACGTCTTTGCAGGTAAGCGGTGGATTTTCCCCACTCATGCAGGAATGAGCGGCATGGTTTCATCAAACGTTCGCTCTTTGCTATGGCATAAGACAATTTTAGCCACGATAAAATAATATTTCAGCCATGATGAAAGCGGGGCGCGTCTTGAAAGCAATTGCGCGGCATAGAGCTTATCTTCCCCCGCTAATGCGTCATAAACATATTCTGCAATCATACCTTCCAGTTTGGCTTTTGAGCCTTCAAAAGAATCATCTTGTGCAGCCAAGTTAAAATTCAGGCACACCGCAACCCAGCAGCCGCCTTCTTGTTCAGCGTAGCATTTAACAATCAAGTCTGTTGGGTTCATTGGTATCATTTCCAAAATTATGCGTTAATTTGTAAGAAGAATTATAGCATTTGCTAACATCTACAACAAATAACAACAAGCTATTACCGTTGTTCAATCCATGCCTCAAAGCTATCGCCATCAATCAATACCCGGCGGCCTATACGCCGCATACAGGCTGTAAAACCATTGGGCTTGTGGCCTTTACTTTAAAAAATCAAATGCCGTAAGCCGCCCACCGGAGGCCGGATAAGCCTCGGTAACTTGTTGCACCGTGTAAAGCCGTTTGCCTGAGGCGATTGCCGCACCTTGCCGCCCGTTGGGTGTGTGCTACTCGATGGTCTCAAGCCTGGATTCCAGCCTGTCCATCTTTCCGGCCAATTCTATGCGCTCTTGCTCGGCCTGGTGGGCTATCTCAAACAACTGCAATCGACTATTTTCGTTATGGTTTCTGCCGGGTTAGTCGCCGTAGCATCATACGCCCTGATTACTTTCAGGTGGAATGCAGGGCTAATCCACATGGCATAGGCGTATACCCGTCTTTATGCGTTCGAGGTAATTATCTTCCAGCGCATTTTGCAATGGCATCGTTATCATTAAGGCTTAAACAATGCCTTAAATCTGCTGCTGAACTGCTTTTCTTTTTGGGCATCGCATGGTTTTTCACCTGTTTAGGAATATTCGGCGATTTTTGTTGATTCCTTTCACGAGCGGTTGAAATTGGAAGATTGACATTCGAATGCTTTTCAACCGGGATGGCTTGCTCCGTTCTGGTGGCCGTCAACGAATTACTAACGGTTGGATTACTGGGGGTTGGATTGTTCGAAATTGAAGAAATAAGCCAGATAAAAAATATTCCGCCAGTAATATAAATAGCGTACCTAGAGCCTTCTGATTCTTGCTGTGGCGCAGACTCTAATAATTTTGGAATCGTTTCGCTGGATTTGGGCAAGTTACTTTCATTAGGTTTAATTTTATTGAGTGAATAAGGAGAAATAATTGGGGTCTTACAATTAGGACAATTCCATAACGCATCAGGGTTGGCAAGTAGCACTACTTTTCTTTCAAACCTAATGTTCGTACCACAACTTTGGCAAGTAGTTTTGCGCCCCCTAACGTCAGCTAGCTCTTCTTCCTTATGTCGAATTAATGACAAATACGGTGTAGATTTTTTTTGTTCTTCTTCGAAGTAGTTTTGTATAAAAACTCCAGGAATCCACCCAAAGAACATCGAGACAAAGAAATTAACCCACGATTCTTTTGAAAAAAGAGCAAATGCAATAAAAACCAGTACAGTCCCGCATCCCCAATAAAATTGGAAAGAGCGAGGTGGAAATTGTGCCTCAATCTTATGTTCGTAAATGTTATTAATTTTTGTTTCTTCAGCTACTAATTGTTTTTCAATATCTTCTTCCTTCTTTTTTTCAACACGTTTACTCTCTTGCTTTGCAAGCTGGTTCTGTAAAATTGCTTCTGCTTTAGCACGCTCAGCACGTTTATAAGTTTCACTAATTATTTTTTCACCGGCCACTTGTTTAATTGCAGCTACAGCTTCTTCCGGCATACATCGAAACCACTCCTTACCTTCCCTATTTGCGTGTAAGTGCTTATGTATGGTTTGCTCCATATTACGCGGATTTTCAATCAGAATTTCGTACTCAACCACATACGGGTAAGGTGTCCCCGTGTGATTAAGCTCATTTGCCCGTAGTGCGGGTCTTTCATGGAAAACCCTATTTTTACAAGCCCAGTCATGGCTTTATTGGTTATGACATACACCCAACCTTTCATAAATTGGTCGAACCCCAGTAGTTGTTTTAGCGGTTACTGGTTTAATTATAGATTTGAATTCATCACACTGATTTCGCCAACCCTTTGGCCTCCGCCAACAACGCATTCGTCCGCTTCATCAAAGCCTTCACTTCCTTAGTGTAAAGGCCGTTCTTTACCGGCCTGCCGCCCCTTGCCCCGTGCATCCGGCATACCTCCCAACCGTTAACCGCTGGAGCTTGACACGGTTTCCCCGACCGCTTCGAGTTGGCGTGACAGCGTTTCGCTTGGCGCATAGGCAATTTGCTTTGCATGGGGTAATTCCTCACTATTTTTGTTGCCCACCCCCGCCGTCACGTCCCCGATAACCGCTTGACCACCTTCGTTAACGGTCACATGCTGTACCGTCACTTTTTGTTCGCCGGTGCTACGGTACCGTTTCAGGGCTTCGATTTGGGTGGTAAAGGTTCTGGCTAATTTGTTTAAAGCTCGTTCCGCGCTATCTTGTTGCGGGATTGCGGTTACGGTAGCTAGCCATCTGGCAAAAGTCATGGTGGCATTATGGATAGCCCCCATCTGCAAGGCCAGCATCGTTTCCAGCGGGTCGCGTGGTTCAATTCCACGCACTATCGACAACAGATAGTTTGTCTCGTTTTCTTTCGGCTCACTCCCCGTAGACCCTTCATTAATCAATTGGTTGGTAAAGCCAACGACAAAATCCGAATCCGCACTGCCTAAGGATTCCATATACAGCGTCCAACCCACTGCTTGGTCTTTATGGTCAACATTGACAGACAGTTTACCCTTCTCATTTTTCACAAACTTTAATGACGGGGCTGGTTTTTGGTTTTTCACCTTATCAATGTGCATTGCAACAATATCAGACTCTTGTGCTGTCGGCTCGTATGGCTGGGTTTGTGGTTTCTTTTTTGTCATTATCAGTTAAATCTCATCTTGCAATAAAAACGGCCTGAACAATCGTCGGCTACCCCTAAATTACCCGTGTAGTTCGTCCTAGAAAAACCCTGATGGATGGTTATTGTAGGTGTGCATCAAAATGAGTAATGCAAGGGGTTCATAAGCCTTTGATATTTATATCTTGCGTGTCACTTTTTAATACACAAACTAAGTCCAGTAAAATTAGTGTCTCAAAATGAAGCACACAAAATCCGTTTTCGTACGTCATTTTGATACGGTAGATTTAATTTCCGGTTGCCACTTTTCCCAATCATGTGACGGCTTAGCGTATTCAAACGGCATCCAAGTTAACCGCCATTCCCGCGCCTTTGAACCCGTTTTACTATTGAATAAGGATTGTTTTCCTCACAAACAATAAAGCCACGCTCTTGCAGGATTTTAAACGCCTTAGCAGCGGTATTCGCTGTACAACTTATCTTTTGTGCCGCTTCCCTGACACCGTAAGCAACCGGTCTATTCTTACGCCATTGCAACTGCAACAAATCCATCAACACTTTTGCTGTAGCAGGCATCGACACATAAGCCAATGATTCGCGCATTGCCCGAGAGACGACCATAACACCGCCCCTCTGGTCAAAGCCCAACTTTGGTTTTTTCTTAGCCATCGCTGGAAACCTGTTACAATTTCAACTGAGTTGATTTTCCTGAATCGCTCTTAAATTTCTGTTCAGGGTGGTTGCCGCCACCCTGCTCGAAAATGTCCAATTGTCCGGTTTGGTACATGCACCGCAAAAGCCTATAGAAAGCACATCTGCCAAAACCTTCGCGTCGGTAACTTACAATTGGCAGGTTAAATTCTCGTTTTAATTTGTAAATTGCAGCCGATAAACGCCAGCCACCAGAATTTAAAGTTTGTTCCAAAGTTGAAAGCTCCTCGCCATCTTCAAGGCGTTGCCTGACCTCATGTATTGACCACGCTTCTTTGTTTGACAGACCGCCCATTACACACCTCCATTTTGAGCATCAACAACGGCAAAAAATGCGGCCTCATCGACGAGAATACGCCGACCAACCCGTTTAAAAGCAGGCTTGAATCCATTGGTTTCCATATTGAAAATCAAGTGACGCAAACCTCCTTGCGGCGGCCAGGAATGATATTGATTCCTATCAGGAACGGGAATAAGTCGTGTGGAGGGTTGGTTTTGCCTTAATTCGGCAAGTATTTCTTTTGTCATAAATTACACCTTAAATTCAATCGTTATGAATCTCCGTGAACTGTGATTGTTTACGGATTGTTGTGTAATTTAATGCCGGATTTTTCCCGATTATCTAACCGGGAACATTAGGAACATAGTTGGGAATGCTAAAGGGAATTTAGCTAATTTTTTGCTATTGACACAGTTTTTTTGTTGTTATTTCTTGAAGTCACTTACTTTATTTAAAATTGTTTTTTTTTGTCATGTTGCCGGTTGCTCCGGCACTAGATTCCCATTCAATTCCAGCATCATTTCCAGCAAGATAAAATTGTTTTATCGGGCTACCCCTTTTATTCACATGATTTTTAAGGCTTCTAAAAAAATCTGTACCGCCTTTTTTGCCTTCATTATTCCATGTTTCCCGTAACCACGAAGTCACCTCTCTATCATTAAAGCCTGAATCCTCTTGATTAATACATTCACCCCTTGAATGGATGTTTATTTTCGTTGAATTGCCATCATTTCCTTTAACTTGGAGTTGAGACTCTTTTGAACTTTCATCAATTTCTTTGTTTGATAATTCATTTTTATTACTCATCTCTGAACTTTTTGATAATGGTTCGTTTTCAGAACCGTAATCAAAAAGAAATTTTGGTCTTACACCGCATTTTTTAGCGATTCCCTTTAGTTGATTTCTGGAAACTATAAATTTTTTACACTCATTGAAAAACTCATCGATTCCTATATCAAATCTTCTACCTAGTTCAATAATTACAAAATTACGTTTATCAATTGGATAATTTTCAGCATCAAGTTGGTGCTTAATAATTTGAAGAACTAAATTGCGAACCTCAACGTACTCGAAATGTTCCCATTGATGGGCGTAAAAGGGATTTCTATCACACCAAAGAGATGCAGCAGTATAGGCATCCAAATTTTCATGTAACGCCCAAGCTTGATAATTTATAGGTTTTGTCATGATTATCCGAAAATCTTTGCATTCATCGAAGCAACAACGTTGCTTACATGCCCATCCGACAAGTGCGCGTACCGCTTCACCATTTGCAGGGTCTTGTGGCCTAGCACTTCGGCTATCTCAGCCAAAGACGCGCCATTCATGGCAAGGTAAGACGCGGTGCAATGCCGTAGGTCATGCCAATGAAAATCAACGATACCCGTTTGATTTAGTGCGATTGTCCAGGGTTTTCGTAAATCAATCGGTTTCTGTGTGTCTCTATGGCTTGGGAATAATAAGAGGCTATCCAGCCGCCTAACCTTGCCGTGTTCGTGTAACAGTGCCAAGGCTAAACCGGATAAGGGTACGCGCCGCCTGTCGCCATTTTTGGTTTCATGCAGGATGATACAACCGTCTTTTAGGTTAACGTCCTGCCACTTCAAGCCCATTAATTCGGCTTGCCGCATCCCACAGTGGATAAGGCCAGTATCACGCACGGATATAACCAGGGGTTTGACGATTCTTTACAAGCGGCTAAAAGCTTTGTGCGTTCGCCGTCATCCAGAAAGCGCACCCGTCCGCGTGACTCTTTCGGCTTTTTTACTTTCCGCATGGGAGAATCTTCCAGCCATTGCCATTCATTAGCCGCTATGGTGAATGCGTGGCTTAATGCCGCCATATACCTAACCACGGTGGCTGGGCTGCGCAGCTCGCCTCTAGGTGTAGGTTCGGTGCTGAGTTTATCCCGGCATTCAACAATTAAAGCCGAGGTAACGTCTGCTAAAGCATAACTGCCGAGTTCCGCTTTCCAGCGTTCCAGTTGTGGGCGTTGCGCGGGGGCTTGTTTGGGTTTTGTGGGCAGTACGTCTTTGATGTAACGGTCTACCAAATCAGCTAACGTATGCTTTTTGGCTTCGGCGGTTTTGAAGTGGCGGCCTTCCCTGATTGCGGATTCTGTATCTTGCGCCCATCGTTTAGCATCGGTTAAGCGGCTAAAGGTGGCCGTCTGCACCGGATAGCCTTTTAACCGCACCCTAACGCGGTAACTGGTTTTGCCATCGCCTGAAACGTGCTTATTGATTGCGGCCATGTTTGCCCCCTATGGAACACGTGGCCAGGATGATAAGATTGCGAACAGCCATTGTTTTAACTCCAACATAGTTAAAAAGTGGCCAGGGTCTGGGTGTGGTGTTGGCGCACCGCCTTAACCCGACAATCTCAGTCTAAAATAAAGCACAAAAAATAGGAACAATAGACAACATATCTATTGTTCTAACTGGTATATTTAATATATATTCAATTAGTTATGAATAAATAAATATTAATTTGTCCACTCAATGTCCACTTGCACTGCAAAACGATACATTTCAGGGCGTAATACAACCTGTTTTTTCAGCTATTAACTCAATTATTTTGAAACAGATTTACGCGGCGTTTTATTGCCGAATGCGGTGGGTTTTTGTGTGGCACTGGACAATCAGTGGACAGCAGGCAATAAAAAAGGCCTTTGATATACGGTAAGGCATTGATTTTATGGTGGGGCGTGTAGGGTTCGAACCTACGACCGATGGATTAAGAGTCCACTGCTCTACCAACTGAGCTAACGCCCCGATGAAACTAGGCTAGTAATAGTAAAGGATTTTTTTCTTAAAACCAAGTCCATGAATAAAAAGCTTAGAAATCAGTAATTAGCTGGATTCGTAAGCTTATTGACGATTTGTTCCTGCTCTGTTCCTGCTCTGTTCCTGCTCTGTTCTAGCGGGCAGCCCGGTAATAGAATCTTCCTTAACTTCCAAGGTCGGCATTGAAAACAAAAAAACAAAGCGATCTGTCCACAATAAATATACCGCCCAGTTTTAAGAGCAATCATTGCGGCGCGCAGACCGGGACGGTCTCTCCAAGATGGCCCGAAACTTTTGGCTGCAGAGGCAACAATGTATGACTGGCGCAAAACTTAAGCAAACAGGGCAACCTTTTGGAAACAAAAGTACAAGCAAGCTGCAATGAATATCTTAAACTGGAAAACGCTCTCTTCGAAGAGGAGACGTCTAGCCATCTTTTGTCATTTGTATCTTAATTCTTGTCATGGTTAGCTACCCTGACATTGAGAGAGAAAGAGCTAGTATGTAACCTAAAGGTTATAAATGACCTTAAAGAAAAACTGTATCGTTAAATTAATATACTCATTAATACACTTTCCCATTCTATGGTGGAGGGGAATCATGGAAAGTTGTCCAAAATGCCACGGCGAAGGCTGCGTCAAAGACGAAATCGTCAAGGGTAGACAGCGTACCGCTGCAAAAACTGAGGTTATCGGCACACCGGTGACCGAACGCGGGGCGGATGCGGCGATCAGACGGCAGAGATGGACAAACTGCAAAGCCACGTCGGACATAAAAATACTACCGCTGGGCAACCGCAGGACACAAGCGGACGGCTGTTGATAGACATGGGCGAACGGTTCCTCGGTTGCACTTTGGATTCCCTCGACGCGAAAACGGGGTGGTGGCTTTGGGTAGCCATTGAACCCAGGCATCGAAGCGGTGATGACCGATTATTCATGCCTTTTGGGTACGGGTAACCTTTCGAACATACCGTACCCGCCTCGTTGCATGCACAGCGAAAGCTACAATAGCCTGTTGCGGCACAGCTCGGCAAGGTTGAAACGGAAAACCANNCAAGACATGCTTGAATGCTCGGTCAAGTTGTTCATGGTCTATTGGAATAACGGGAAATCCATATTGATTTAACAAAACCGACAAATTATGGCCGAAAGACATTTTTGATCTGGTTCAGATATGCAAACGCTTCTGATTTCTGGTTGCCGGCAAATGAAGATAATTTGTTTTCCGGGTTTTCGCAACGGTTTGTGTCGCCACCGATTATCGCGCCGATACTTGGGACGATATAGCTACCCATGCCAAGCTCATTCCATGCGGAGATGATAAGCATTCCTCCCCCTAGTATTTTGTTGCCAGCCTTATTGTTTTTGTCTATGAAACTTTTAGCCTCCAGAAGAAAACGCTTAAAGTTATCGGGTGATTGCTCCAATTCCTTTACATGACAAACCTTATCCGAATTCATTTGATTGGATCGCCACGGTCTATTGTCGTACCCGGCAACTACCGTTGGAATCATTTGTAATGGGTTTGCGGACGAAAAATATTTTTCCCATCTTGCCACGCCGCCTCTGATGAGTTCATCGTATCCCATCGTATTATCCGGGCGTGAGCCATTAAGGCAGTTCGACAGACCCAAATCCCCTGGACCGTACGAAGTAAGGACGTCATAACCTTCTTTTTGCCGGGCCTCAAAATCGTTAGTGCTTTGTCTACCGACGATAATGATATCTTTGAAACCTTTAACAGATGCTGTCTGCCGAAGTTTATCGAATGCCGCCTTGACGGTGCAATATTTTTTACCGGAACAGTTTTTTTGATATTCGTCGCGCATTTTACCGGGCGCTACAACAAAGAATACAGGTTTCCCATCTACTTTTAAATAATGAGGGTCTTTAAAGTAGTCAGTCCATTTATCAATTTCTTCTACCCAAGGATCGGAGGGTAAGGATTTGGATGTGTTGGCGACATTATAATCGCGTTTTCCGTTAGTATACTGGATGGCAAATTGAACGTTTGTACCTTTTTGGCTCCTGATCGCTTCAATAAATCTATCGAAAGCGTTGGCGAGATTTTCTGATTGTTGAAGGCCTGGAGCGCCGGGTCTGAATTTTTGCTTTACGTGCTGTCCGACATGAAAATAATTAAAGATAAAAAAGTTGACGCCATAGCCGCCAGCCCACTCAATTTGCTTTTCTAAAGCGCCGGGAGCTAACTCGTTCCAGCCAGTGAGCGGCATTCTGCCGCAGAAAGAAGAAGCATCTTTTGAATGCTTCGGTTTATTCAGCGATGTATTAATCATTGGAGAGCCTATTTGCCACCCAGGTTGATAGTAGGTTCCAATGAGATAATTACTTCCCTCTCCTAAACTGATTGCCGGTGTTAAATGTAAAACTGCAAAGGCAAGCAGAGTAAATATCAATTTTCTAGGTATCGTTTGATTTTGATTGGTATTACTCATAACAACGCTCCAAGATAAAGGTATTATCGTATAGTTGATATAAATTCCTATGACTACTGTTCGACTAACGTAAAAAGATCATCGAGTTTTAAATCTTTGCCATAAGCTTACAACGCTGTGAAAAAGAGACTGCCCAAAAGACGGAAGACTCAATAATCATCTAAATAGACTCCGTATACGCACAATTTCTGTAAAGATAACTCGCGGGTTTTATGTTTTAATCGAATTTCGAGTGTGTATCATAAACGGGGGGATTATTCACTATCATTTTTGTTCCCGTTATGGTTAGTAGCAGAGCATTGCGGAGGCTGACTAACAGGAGTTCCTGTGTAGACATCCTTTTTACAATCGCAAAACGGGTCATTCGGCGGGCTGCTAATTTTAGAGTAAGCTTCATAAAGTCTTTCTCCCATCGTAATATAAGAGTCGGAAGAATAATGGTAACAATCTTTCTTAGTCAAATCATCAATATCTACCGTAACTGCCTGCTTATCTAAAGTTGCGAAATCCTGCTGGGCACACCTTATTAAACAAGAGTTATTTTCTTTCCCCCAAATCATTCCGGTTCGGGCAATCACCAAAGGAAAAGCCGCCGAACCTGTTGCGGTTTGGACGGAATTACGGACTTCAGAAATCACCGTTTTCAGGTCTTCTAAATAATGCGAATTTGCTCTGCCTACATCAGCTTCGCCCTGTATCCAGAAAAAAGCCTTAACATTCACTTTATAGCCCGCTGATTTTAAATTTCTCGAAAGATTATCAATTTCCGATTCCAGGATATCTAAAAACCGGTATTTACGGTGATCCAGCCAATGCATCTGTAAACTGGATGCTCCGAAAGCCACCTTCAAAATCATTATTTTACGATCATTATTCGCAGGTGTCGCATCCCGTAACTTTTTGGTAAATGAAAGCTCCGGTCCGAACCTGAATGTGTTGCGGCTCCAGGGTACAGGGGAAATTGAGAGGTTTATATCGCTGGCGCTGGAGGAGACCTCATTGTCAATGCCATTAGGTGATAGATGCGACGCTGTCCCAAGGTGATAGGCGAAAGCAACATTAGCACTACTATCCGGTTTCTTGGAAGAATTTTTAGGTGCAATTCCTTTTAACGGAATATCAGAGAAATAATCATCGGTTTTAAAAACACTTTTTAATTCGCGTTTCGTGAGTTTTTTACCCAGAGCGTTTGATTGGCCGGCAAAAATGTAAACATCGGCAATTCGCTCCAGAGAGGCTGTGGCATTAGCGGCTTGCACGGGTAACCCCAATTGCGTTATTAGAGCAACAAGAGCGGTTTTAAAGGCTAATGTATGGATTTGTGAAATAAATCTCATTTTAAATTTCATCATTTTCACCATTAATTTAGGAGTGGTAAAGAATTTAAAACTGGCGCAACTTTGAACCAGTAACGATTCAGCAATAAGCCATTGACAACTTAATAAAGCACATTCCTCTTCCAAGATAAACGGGTATTAGAAAATAGCCGGGGCAAAATTAGCAAGGCGAATCGACTATGATCTAGCATTGTAACGTCCCGCGCGTCTTGAGTTTGATTCCGGTTAACTTCGCAGTTTAGGTTAAAGTTTAGCGCCGGGATAAGCCGTTTACCCTTCGTTCTATCCGGTGGATACCACACCAAACGCTTTACAAAATCGCCTGATCTTTCTCGCCGCGCTCGTACACCACATGCGCACGGCCTACCAGGAGCGGATCCATTGGTCCGATATTGTCGATTTTTTTATTGGCATAAGGCAGCTTATGAAGTACATAACGCATTGCGTTTAACCGGGCGCGTTTTTTGCAGTCGGACTTAATCACAGTCCATGGCGCGTCGGCGGTATCGGTGTAAAAAAACATCGCTTCTTTGGCTTTTGTATATTCGTCCCATTTGTCGAGCGACGCTAAATCCACCGGGGACAGTTTCCATTGCTTGAGGGGGTGCGATTCACGTTCTTTAAACCGGCGCCGTTGCTCTTTACGGCTCACGGAAAACCAGAACTTAATCAAATGAATGCCGCTACGCACTAAGTTTTTCTCAAATTCAGGCGCTTGCCGCATGAACTCGTTGTATTCGTCGTTATTGCAAAAACCCATCACTCGTTCCACTCCGGCGCGGTTGTACCAGGAGCGGTCGAACATGACGATTTCGCCTGCTGTCGGAAAATGTTGAATATAACGCTGGAAATACCACTGTCCTTTTTCCACATCGGACGGTTTTTCTAGCGCGACAACCCTTGCGCCACGCGGATTCAAATGCTCCATAAAGCGTTTAATAGTTCCACCCTTTCCGGCGGCGTCGCGGCCTTCAAAAAGGATAATCACTCGTTGTTGATGCTCTTTTACCCACGCTTGCAATTTCAGTAATTCCACCTGCAATTCGTATTTTGTCTTCTCATAATTCTTACGCGACATCAGGTTTCTATAAGGGTAACCGCCCTCCCGCCAATCTTTAGATAACTCTTCATCCGGATTGGCTTGTTTTTTCGAGATGACCGGCAACTTTTTCAAGAGCTGGTTGCGTAATAGTGCGGCGTCTTCGGGCGATGCGCCTTCAAGAATCACATTCAATGTTTGCGCCAGCGTATTGGTGTCGCCGGTTTTGATATTGGCTATGATATCTTGTAAAGCAGCCGCTTTCGATACTTGCGCCGCCTCAATAGCTTCGTTTACTTCAAACGTTTCTATGCCTGTTTCAGTCAGATCAAGGGCGATATCGCCCTCACCAGTCTGCCGTTTGATAGAGCGGACATTGCCAGCGGATTGAGATTTTAATACCGGAGATTTTCTTTGCTTATCCATAAGAGTTACCTAGTCTTTTTAATCAATGATCTATCAATGCAGTGTATAAGTTAACACACCTGTATTCAAAGGAGTAATTTCCTAACCGTTCTCCAAGATACGCGCATTCGCCATTAACGGTACGGCAACCGGTTTTAATCGCCAGGTACCTTTCCGTAGCGTAATATAGTTCCAGAATTACAGCCTATTACACTTGATCTAAATCAAAGCAAATGGACTTATTGAACGTTTTCCAAAAACTTTTACTTACCTTTATTCCTCCGGGCATCGATTCCCAAAACTTTATGATTATGGCGGTTCCCGCCGGCGTCGCCTTATCCGGCGGCATTATGGCTTCGCTATGGCGGCCTAGCCGCGAAATGCGCAGCTTAATCCAACATTTTGCCGCCGGTATTATTTTGGCTGCTTTAGCAGTAGAACTGCTACCTGAAATCGAGCGGGAACACGCTAAAGGCTATGTATTAATCGGCGCATTTGCTTTTGGTTCAGTCTTTATGTACGGTTTAAAGCTGTGGACGATTAAACTGGAGCAACGTGCAGAGCATACCGGGAATTCCGGCGTGAATATCGGTTTACTAATAGCAACCTTTATCGATGTCGCTATGGACGGGTTTATTATCGGCGCAGGTTTTGCCGCAGGCGGCAGCACAGGCATGATACTTGCTTTAGGCCTATCAGTAGAGTTGTTATTCCTTGGTTTATCATTGACCTCGGAAACCATCGGCGGCTGGCGGATCATCGCCGTTTCCGGATGTCTGGGCGCGACTGTTTTCGCATTTGCTTGCTTGGGTAATTATTTATTAGCTCATGCAGCCAAAGAGGTAATAGGCGGCGTATTGGCGTTCAGCGCCGCCGCTCTGCTCTATTTAGTAACCGAAGAGCTATTGATTGAAGCGCATGAAGTCGAGGAAAAAAATATTTCTACATTGGTTTTATTTAGCGGATTTCTGGTGTTTTGGAGCATACAAATTTTAAGCGCGGGCTAATCAAAATCCGGAAATCCGCGCAGTAAAACCTTCCGGTCTTCGTTTGGCTTTTACTCCTAACATGCCGGTTAAAAGCTTTTTCATCGAATCTTAAGTAAACTCGAAAACCGGCGACAATTTCTTTCGCTGTAGCTATCCGATTAACCGTTCATAGGCAGGGTTACTCCCAGTTACCTTAATATCGGCAATCATTGATTTATATCAAATCGTTCGTACAAAACCGTGTTCCAATGTCAAGTCTGGAATCTTTGAAAGCAAACGCTATCACTGCACCGGGATCGTGACCAAGCCTTATAATCATTCAGTTACGGCATGATTATGAGTTGATTTTTGCAAAAATTAGGAGCTACCGCGATGATACAATCTATGATGAAAAAAATCGTAATTTGTCTAACTTTATTATTATCTTTAAGCGTACAAGCCGCCTACGATAAAATGATCGTATTCGGCGACAGTTTATCGGATAACGGCAATTTAGCGAACGCCGCCCCGTTCATTGCGCCCGAGTTTGTATTTCTAAATGATGAACCTTATTCTAAAGGTTTTACCAACGGGCCGACCGCCGTGGTGCAATTGGCTAAATTGTTGAATGTGCCGTTAACCCCGTCGGATTATCTCTTGGGGCTGCTGAACGGGTACAATTTTGCCGTCGCCGGCGCTCGGGCGAGCGGTAACGATTCGATAGACCTGAATATTCAAATCGACGCGTTTTTATTGAGCCAAACGAGCGGTAAGATACCGCAAGACGCGCTATATGTTTTGTTTATTGGCGGTAACGATATCCGGGATATGCGCGATCAGACCAGCATCAAAACCGCTTACGGCATTCTAAAAAAAGCCATGACCAACATTAAAAACAGTCTATCGCAACTTATCGCTTTAGGCGCAAAACACGTTTTAGTGGTCAACTCGCCCGACATCGGTAAATTACCGGAAACCGTAGCAGGCGCAGTTAAAGATAAAACACTGATTCAACGGGCCAGTTTGGCGACAGTAGTGTATAACCAAAGTTTAGCGGAAACCGTCAAGACGGTTGAAACCAGTACCGGCGTAGATGTCGTCCTCTTCGACGTCTACACCCTGTTCAACAACATTGTTAAAGACAGACGGGCTTACCTTTATTCCAATGCCAAAGCGGCTTGCTACAGTAGCGTGTTACAAGATTATTCGACTCTCTGTAGTAAAAACGTCATGGATAGTTTCGTCTTTTTCGACGAAATCCATCCAACCCAACGCGTTCATGAGCGGGTCGGCCGGGCGATGTTCGCTGTAGTACCTGATGCGAATTAGATATAAAACTAGAAGGAGACAAACACGGATTGACAAACAGTTGGATCGCTTGTCAATCCGGCATATATTTAGCCACAGATGACTTCTACTTAACCGGCTTCAACTTAACGCTTTTTGCAATTGTTTATAAATCCCCCCAAAACTACCGTTGCTCATCAATACAAAATGTCCGCCATATNNGTGCTTCCAATTTGAGCTTGTCGATGATGTCATCCAGCGTCCGGCAGATTTCAATATTTCCGGCGTATTTAAGCAGGCCGCTTAAATCCCAGCCCAGGTTATCCGGCTGGAAGAGGATTGCTTTATCGGCATTATGTAAGGACAGCGCCAGGGTTTCTGTATGTACGCCAAGGCGCATGGTGTTGGAGCGCGGCTCCACAATCGCGATGATACGTTCCTGCCCAACCTGCTTGCGCAAACCGTCCAGTGTAGTTTCTATAGCGGTCGGGTGATGGGCGAAGTC
>DLHW01000025.1:7061-56182 GCA_002483425.1 Methylococcaceae bacterium UBA7658 | reverse complement strand
ATGAAAATCAGCATACCTCAAACTTCTGCTCGGCTTGCATGGTGAGATAGTGAATGTTCGAAAGCATATGTCCGCCGATATCTGAAAATACGATAGCATTGTGCGGGAGCACCTCTTCCAGGTCTTTTCTCCATCTTTGCGGTGTAACAGGTATATGTTCAGAATCGCGTAACTCAGTTTCGCTGAAAACCCGCTGTGGCAGGGATTTCTTTTTCCAAATCGAAGCTGGTGCCACCCCTTTTTGCAATGTATTTTGAAGCTGGGATACAAGTTCTTTGAGTATTGCCTGCGAATCCCCCACGATGCCAACGTCAACAGGATAATTCCGCCCAATGCGGTCAGGGTCTATATCGACTTGAAGAAATACTCGCTCGTGACTTAGCTTTGGCGCCCAATTTAGTGTTGCGACCTCGTTCAGCGAGGTACCAACGGCTAGAAGTACGTCAATATCGTTACTGAGCAACGTATCACGCGCAGCAGCATGTCCAGCGAATCCCATCACTCCTAACGAGAGTGGATGACTTTCTGGAAACACTCCCTTGCCACGAGGCGTAGTTGCGACGCATGCCGGTAACAACTCAGCAAGAATACGTAAGTGCTCTTGGGCGCCAGCGCTACAAACCCCCGCCCCAGCCAGAATCGCTGGGCATTTTGCGCCGAATAGCAGTGAAGAAGCGCGCCCCACTGCAACGGGATCAAAGGTACTCGCGTCAGGGCGATAGGTCTTAGGATCTAACCAAGTCTCGATGAGCGGCTTCTCCCATAGATCGACGGGAACATTAAGGTGAACGGGACCAGGGCGACCTGTCAGAGCATAACGAAAAGCTCGACGTAGATGACCTCCCATGCTTTGGGGTGTCGTGACCATCGCCGAATACTTTGTCACCGGCTTAAACATTGCAACAATATCTATGTCTTCACGGGATGTTTCCTGCGCAGCACCTTTTCCTAAAGCATGCGTCGCAGCTTGCCCAGTAAGCACAAGCATTGGTACACCATCTGCAAATGCACACGCGACGCCGGTGATCATGTTCGTTGCGCCAGGGCCTGAAGTTCCTGCACATACTGAAAGTTGCCGACTGACTCGTGCATAACCATCAGCCATAAAAGCAGCACCTTCCTCGTGTTTTGTCACAATCAAGTCGATGTCTGTATCAGCCTCAATGACTGCGAAGAAAGGATAGAGAAGCCCACCTGGAATACCGAAAACTACCTTTACACCCTCTGCTTTCAGGTACTGAATGAAAATGTCAATGACACGCGAATTGCGAATTGCGAATTTTCTTGAGTTGATACCACCATGAATTAAAAGATCCTTTTCCTATGATAAGGCAAATAAATTTTCTTTGGGACATAAAAGAGCATTCAGAATCTACTACGGTCGGTTCTATCCAACTATCTCACCAGATAGCCGATTTTTGGCAGATGGGTATGAATAAATATCTGTGGTCAATTAAACTACAAATGACCCTAATAAAGCCCCCCGCCACAAATAGCGAGGAATAAAACTCGGAAGAGATTAATTACTCCACTTAATTCTCCAGTGTGAGAAAATGCCCCGCAGATAATAACATTAATAAAATAGAGAGCATTAAAATAGCCATTACCATTACAGCAGCTGAGGTACTCATCCAGTGTTTGGAAAATGAAGGGGTTGAAGTTATTTTCGGAGTACCTGGTGGACCACTAACCCCTTTTTATGAGGCGCTTTCACAGAGCAAGAAAATTCGCCACATTTTAGCCAAACATGAAGGAGGCGCTGCATACATGGCTAATGGTTATGCCCGTGCCAGTAGAAAGCTTGGTGTTTGTTGCGCAACAAGTGGTCCAGGCGGAACCAATGCCCTTACTGGAATTGCTGCATCCGCGGCTGACTCTGTGCCCGTTCTAATCATTACAGCGCAGGTGGCAACAAGCAATTTCGGAGCTGGTGCAGCGCAAGATGGCAGCCCACTTGGAATAGANNCCTGCCACAAAATTCTCAGCAATGCTCTCAAAACCATCGCGCATGCAAGATCTTGCACAGCGCGCGATACGAATTGCCCAAACGGGTCGACCCGGTCCTGTACATATCAATTTACCTGTAGATTTCGCAAAGCAGCCATCCGAATTTATTCCAAGGAGCAGAACAGAATATCTCACAATAAATCAGGCAGTCGATCAACACGCCATTAAAAATGCACTTGCACTTTTAATGGCTGCAAAAAATCCATGCATTATTGCGGGAAGTGGTGTTTTAGCCTCGAATGCATATGATTCTCTTGAGAAATTTGCGAATCGATCCGGAATCCCAGTTGCTACTACCCCAAAAGCGAAAGGAGTATTTCCGGAAAATCATCTCCTTTCATTAGGCGTATTAGGACTTTCTGGTCACGCACATGCAGAGTCTTATTTCAATTCACCATTACTAGATGCATTGCTGGTAATTGGTAGCAGTCTTGGAGAAACCGTCACATATAGCTGGCGTGAAAATTTATCGGTGCCAATTATTCATATCGATATTGATCCGCAAGAGATTGGGAAGAACTTTCCGGTGACAATAGGAATTATTGGTGATGCAAGATCAATTCTCAATGAAGCGTTTATCGAACTGGAGAAATCCTTTCCAGAAGGATTAAAGCATAACTCAAATCCACTTCTTACTTTAAAAGAATCGATCCCTCGTTACGTAGAATCCCCCCCCCCACGCCTCCCATGAATTAGGAACAAAACCACTTAAACCACAATGGATGATTCAAGTGCTTCGTTCATTGTTGCCCGCCGATACACTGCTGTTCGTCGATATCGGTAATTGTATGATGTGGTTTGGGCATTTTTTTGAAGTGCAGATTCCAGGCACCTATTTCATTAACCTTGGGTTTGGTGCAATGGGGCATGCGGTAGCTGCCGCTGTAGGTGCGCAAGTTACAGCAAAGAAGCGAAGAGTAGTCGTAGTGACAGGTGATGCTGCTTTTGCGATGAGTGGCATGGAAGTCCACACCGCAGTTGAGCAGCAATTGCCGGTTATCTGGATTGTGATGAATAATTCAGGCCATGGAATGGTGCATCAAGGAGAAATGGTGTTGCGCGGTAGTGTGGTGAGTGAATCTAAATTCAACGTTACAATTGATTTCTCGAAACTATCCCAGGCACTTGGCGCTTTAGGCTGTAAAGTCGAATCAGCGAAAGAATTGAATGACGCGATAACAGTAGCGCTTACTTCAGAACGACCTACTGTTATTGATGTAATCATTGACAGTGAGGAAATTCCCCCCGGCCTCAGTCAACGAGCTGAAGCACTGAAGAAGGCTTTCTTGAATAAAAAAGTAGCTTCTGGAATGCCGGGTTTCTCAACTTGAAAATACTGCTTGGTTTGCATAGCTTTGGGATTGTTATGTGGATGGGCGGGCTTATTACGACTTTGCGTTTATTAATTTTGCATCCGAAAGAGTCTATTCTTGTACGCCCTCGGTTTCTTTATCTTGAATCAGGATTCCTACGATATACCGCACTGCCAGGTATTTGTATTACAGGAATCTCCGGCTTATTTCTTTTACATTATTCTGTTGGTTTTAATCTCATACTCTATACACCTATGCAAATGATAAAGCTTGGTTTATTCATGATAATGGCAGTAATTCATATGTTAGTTATCATACAGTTCAGAAATTTTTCACAACTTTCTGTAGATAATCAAAACGAAGTTACTGCTTTCATGATTGAACATAAGGCATTACTCCTTTTAACTATCACCGTACTTATTCTGTAGAGGCTCTAAAAAATCATACTTATTGGAAATAAGGATAAATTTTAATTCCTGAATTAAATTATGATAATGAATGTTGTATTTATAGCGCAATAAGCTCTTTATAAAGTACTTGTTATGAAACAATTATGCTTGCTGGGAGCCATATTACTTATGGCTTGTGATCAACCAATAACCACCTCTCCGCCGCCACGTCCGGCTTTAGTTGTAACAGTAGGTAACAAAATAATAACACCACCTGTTATTTTAATAGGTGAGGTACGTTCTCGTTATGAAAGCACCCAAGGATTTCGTGTTGATGGCAAGATTATTGAACGTCTTGTTGATGTTGGCGCTGCGGTAAAGAAAGGGCAGCTACTAGCCAAATTAGATAATATCGATACTGGACTTTCAAGCCAAGCTGCGCAGGCACAAGTGCGTGCCGCTGAAGCTGAATTAAAGCTGTCGAATGCTAAATTAGACCGCCAGCGGCAACTTCATGAACATCAATTCATTTCTGATCAAGCACTGGAAATCCATGAAGCGCAATTCAAAGTTTCAGTTGCACAGGTTAATCAGGTGCGTGCGCAAGCAAAAGTAATTGGTAATCAATCGCGCTACACAAACCTGCTGGCTGAGCGCGATGGTGTAATTACCGAAATTCGCGCAGAACCAGGGCAAGTCGTAGAAGTTGGTGAAGTCATTGCTCGGATCGCCGTGCCGACTAACAAGGAAGTTGTGATTTCAGTTGCAGAATCAAGAATGTATGGCATAGCTGTCGGTATTCCTGCTGAAATACGCTTATGGATCAATCCAGATAAGATTTATCAAGGTACAGTGCGAGAAGTAGCTCCAGCTGCAGATAGCACTACTCGAACTTTTCAGGTGCGTGTTACGCTGACTAATCCGGATATTAAAGTACAGTTGGGTATGACTGCTGAGGTGCGCTTTAATAATCTGGATGGCAACAGTTTCTTTCTCCCAACCCCGGCAGTAACGCAACGCGAGGGTAAAAATGTAGTGTGGGTGATTGATCAACAAAGTAGAGAAGCTCAACCCAGGGTAGTACAGATTGGCATATTTCATGAAGAAGGTGTGTCTATCATCGAAGGTCTACAAAATGGCGAGTTAGTTGTAATTGCAGGTGTGAATACTTTGACGTCAGGTCAAATAGTTCGTCCTGTTCAGGTGCAGAATTTTCCATGAGTAAATTCAATCTTTCTGCATGGGCGTTACAACATCCGGCTTTGGTGTTGTATGCCATGTTAATGCTCACTCTAATTGGTATGCTGTCATACGGCAAGCTTGGGCAATCGGAAGATCCACCATTTACATTCAAGATCATGGTATTACGCACAACTTGGCCAGGAGCTAGTGCGCGTGAAGTTGAGCAACAAGTAACCGACAAACTGGAAAAGAAATTACAGGAAGTGCCATGGTTAGATTATTTGCGGAGCTATTCACGTCCAAGCGAGTCCGTCATTTTTCTGATAATCAAGGACTCTACTCCACCTGCAGAAATCGCTAATATTTGGTACCAAACACGCAAAAAAATTGGTGATATTAAACATACCTTACCAAATGGTATCGAGGGGCCATTCTTTAATGACGAGTTTGGTGATGTTTATGGCAACCTTTATGCATTGAGAGGTGATGATTACGATTATCCTGAGCTAAAGCGACAAGCTGAGGTCGTGCGTGCTGAATTGTTACGTGTAACCGATGTCGCTAAAGTTGATTTTTTCGGAGAACAGAAACAGCGGATTTTTATTGATTTGTCTAACGCCAAATTAGCAACCTTGGGCATTGATACATCGATTCTTCTGGAAACACTAACAAAACAGAATCTGGTAACTAGCAGTGGTAACTTTGATTCGACATCTGAGCGAATCCGCATTGCTGTATCTGGCCGCTACAATCAGATAGAACACATACGCGATATTCGATTGCATGCAAACAACCGTGAGTTTCGCCTTGGAGATATTGCTAAGGTAACCCGTGGTACTGACGATCCACCTAACGACCGCGTGCGCTACAAAGGTCAAAATGCGATGTTGATTGGTGTAGTGATGCAGAGCAAGGGCGATATCATTAAGTTGGGGCGGGATCTCGATTCAATCGTTAGTAAGATTCAAGATCAATTGCCAATTGGATTGGAATTGCTTCCGGTATCTTCGCAACATATTGCTGTTCAGCATTCTGTTAATGAGTTTGTTAAGTCATTAGCCGAAGCGGTTCTAATTGTATTGCTGGTTAGTCTACTGTCACTTGGCTTACGAACTGGAATTGTTGTGGCGATTAGTATTCCAGTAGTGCTGGCGATTACTTTCTGGTTAATGTATTTGTTTAATGTAGGTTTACAGAAAATTTCCTTGGGTGCTTTGATTCTGGCGCTAGGCTTACTAGTTGATGATGCCATTATTGCTGTGGAAATGATGGCATCGAAAATGGAGCAAGGTTGGGAACGTACGCGTGCGGCAGCATTCGCCTATACATCAACAGCGATGCCCATGCTGAGCGGTACATTAATAACTGCAGCTGGCTTTTTGCCAATTGCCACAGCAGCTTCGGCAACCGGTGAATATACTTTCTCGATATTCCAAGTAGTGGTGATTGCTTTGTTAGTGTCATGGATAGCAGCAGTTGTATTTGTGCCCTATCTGGGTTATCACTTATTGCCGGATCATGGTGGTAACGATAGCAAATCATCACGATGGAAACATTGGTTGAATAAATATCTGCCGAGAATGGCGACACCTACTCCTATACACGCCAATCACGATATTTACAATACTCTATTTTTCCAAAATTTCCGCAAGTTAGTAAGCGTATGTATCACACATCGTTGGATTGTAGTCGTACTAACAGCGATGTTATTCATCACATCATTATTCAGCTTTAAATTTATCGAGCAACAGTTTTTCCCAGATTCAACTCGTCCAGAGCTGATCGTTGATTTACGCATGGTGGAAGGAGCATCTTATGCAGCAACTGAATATGAAGTTAATAAACTTGAGGCATGGCTAGATTTGCAACAAGGTATCGAAAACTATGTGGCCTATGTCGGAAACGGCAGTCCACGATTTTACTTGCCTCTGGATCAGCAATTGCAACAACGCAGTTTTGCTCAAATAGTGATTCTGACTCAGGATATTGAGCAACGCGAACAATTACGTAGCAAACTAATTAAGTTGTTTGATGAAGATTTTCTTAGTTTACGTGCTAGCGTTTTGCGGCTAGAGAATGGGCCACCGGTCGGCTTTCCTGTGCAGTTCCGAGTATCGGGTCCAGAATTTGATGTGTTGCGTAGCATTGCCCATCGAGTGGCTACTGTAATGCGCAATAATCCGCATCTTTCTAATGTACAACTGGATTGGGATGAACCTGTAAAAGTGATACAAGTTGAAGTTGATCAATCTAAAGCGCGCTTACTTGGCGTCAGTTCCAACGATCTGGCAAATCTGATTAACGGTGCGTTACATGGCTTATATATTACTGAGTTCCGTGAAGGGATCGAACGTATTGACGTAATGATGCGTGGTGCAGCAATCGAAAGGAAGCATCTATCAAATCTGGAAAATCTAATGATTCCAACTGCGACTGGACGAAGTGTGTCGTTATCGCAAATTGCTAGCTTTAATTATGATTTTGAGGAAGGTGTAATCTGGCGGCGTGACCGCGTACCAACAATGACTGTTCGTGCAAATTTGTACGATAATATTCAAGCACCAACAGTATCCATTCAAGTTGAGCAGCAGCTCGAGGAAATCAAAAATAGTCTTCCAATGGGATATTGGATAGAAACAGGCGGCGCAATAGAAGAATCTATCAAAGGTAACGATTCTGTTGCTGCCGGTATGCCATTGCTTTTATTAAGCGTTTTAACCGTGCTAATGATTCAATTACAAAGCTTCTCGCGAGTAATACTAGTTGTGCTAACTGCTCCACTGGGATTGATTGGAGTTGCTTTTTTTTTGTTGCTGTTTGGACAACCATTTGGCTTTGTTGCCATGCTGGGCACTATTGCATTGTCCGGCATGATTATGCGCAATTCGGTGATACTAATTGATCAGATTGATCAGAACAAGAAGGCTGGTTTATCTGATGCCAATGCCATTATTGAGTCTACCGTCCGTCGATTTCGGCCTATAGTGCTTACAGCTGCAGCTACAGTGTTAGCAATGATTCCACTTACTCAAAGTACCTTTTTCGGGCCAATGGCAGTGGCGATCATGGGAGGCTTAACAGTTGCAACTTTGCTAACCCTATTATCGTTACCTGCGATGTACGCAGCATGGTTCAAAGTTGATATTAAGAGTTAACCAATAAAGAACCCCGCCACAAGCAGCGGGGAATATAACCCGAAGAAATTTAACAAATAAACAGATTTTATGGTTTTATTGAACCAGATACTTGCTTTTAATCTTAATCCTCAACGTCACCATCCTTCGGTACAGTCGCCATGTAAGTAATAGATGCAGTGAGTGGTGGGCCTTGTTCTGGGTTAGCGGAATCACTCAGCAAAGTACGTTGCCCTGTTTTTGGATCTATCCGGAAGAGGGAACTAGAGAATTCAGTCACAACAGCGCTTACGACTATTTTTCCAGATTTTTCCACTACTGCGCCACGGGGAGCAAATCCTGTAATACCTTGCACTGGATTGTCAAAATCGCTAAGAACAGTGCGTTGCCCTGTCTCCGGATCTATCCGCAAAAGGAAATTCCCGCCAATAGCTACGATTTTCTTGGAAGTCTCAGTTGCCAGGCCGGTGCTAAAGAACAAGCTAGCAACAGGTCCTTGCGCAGCATTTGTGAAGTCGCTCAACAGCTTTCGCTTGCCCGTACTTGGATTAACCCGAAAGATTGCTCCACTCGCATAATCATTTTCATTGGCTGTGCCGATCAGAATTTTCCCTGAGTGTTCTATAACAAGGTCAGTAATGAACGTACCTGAATCAATCGCCCCCTGATCTGGATTAAAAAGATCACTGACAAGAGTCCGCGTATCGGTTTCAGGATCTATGCGAACAAGTACCTGATGAATCTCAAGGTTTGGCAGTGCCTGCTTATATTGGCTCGCTATTACCTTGCCTTTGGCATTCACGGCCAAGCCATAATTAAAAACCCCTTCATTCAAATCACCCTGACCAAAATCGCTGACGAAGGTACGATAGCCGTTGTTGGGGTCGACCTTAAGAAGAACGGTTGAATCAGAAACAAAAATCTGCACTGTTTCTCCGTTACTGCAATCATGAGGATTTCTGTTCTCAGCCTTACTGTTCGCCGATTCTGTGCGCTCCTCCAATTTGCATCGGAAAACTGCAACGCTAAGCGGGGATGATCCGAGGCTGCCTTGTACCGCATTACCAAAATCACTGAGAATCCTACGCTGACCCGTTGCTGGATCTACCGCAACCAATGCACCGCGCCCATCCGTTCCACTCGCATAATCGGTAACCAAAATATCGCCCGCCTTAACTTCTGCCTGAACAGGATTTGCAGCTAGCAACAACCCTGTCAACAGTAAGATACAGCAGCAAAAATTTTGTATAATCACAACCCCATATTTTCTCATGACATTTACCCTTCCATTTGAATGAATCTAGTATTAAGCAAGTAGTTATAGAATTACTGTGGGTTCACACTATTCTCAAGAAAGATAACCAATAATATTCCTGACCCTAGATGTTTAGTCCGAAGTTTGAGCTGATCATAACATTCACCCTCCTTCTTTGCCTTGCCATTTCTTGATAGTAGTGTATTTTTTGCGAAGTGCTTCAATCAAACCTGTCAATCTTGCTACAACAGCAAACTTAAACATCCTTGTCACAATCCTGTAATAATATTGCAATAACATCGTCACTACGCAATTTGCTCGTTTAATCTTTTTGTTTATTGGAGAGAGAAGTATGTTTTCTATAGTTCATGCAAAAATACTGGCAGCCGGTACCGTTCTTGCCGCATTTGTGTTGGCCACTTCCGTCAACGCAAGCCCACTTGTTAAAGTTGATGGATCGAGTACGGTGTTTCCTATCACCGAGGCAGTGGCAGAGGATTTCCAAGCCTCTAAAAAGGGGGCGATCCGGGTTACCGTTGGAATTTCGGGTACTGGCGGCGGTTTCAAGAAGTTTTGCCGCAATGAAATCGATGTCGTCAATGCTTCTCGCCCGATCACCGCGACGGAAATAGAAGCTTGCAAGCAACAAGGCATACAGTTTATCGAAATGCCGATTGCTTACGATGCATTGACCGTGGTCATTAATCCCAAAAACAACTGGAGTCAAACCATTACGGTCGAAGAATTGAAGAAAATTTGGGAACCTGAAGCGCAAGGAAAAATTACCCAATGGAATCAAATCAATCCTGCTTGGCCCGATAAAAAAATCAAATTATATGGCGCCGGTGCAGATTCCGGTACCTTTGAATATTTCACTGAAGCGATTGTCGGCAAAGCCAAATCAAGCCGTGGTGATTTCACTGCTTCGGAAGATGACAATGTTTTAGTCCAAGGCGTTGCAAGTGATATTTATGCACTTGGCTTTTTTGGCTTCGCGTATTACATCGAAAATAGCAAACGCGTTACCGCTGCGGCGGTCGATAGCGGTAATGGTGGTGTATTACCTTCAGCCGCAACGGTCGAAAACAACAGCTATAAACCGCTTTCCCGACCCATATTTATTTACATCAATGCAAAGTCAGCAGATAAACCTGAAGTTGATGAATTTGTTAAATTCTATATGGCTAATGCAGCAACTCTTGTCGATGAAGTGAAATATTTCCCGCTTTCCAAAGAAGTCTATCAATTAAACCTAGAGCATTTGCAAAAGCGCAAAGTCGGTACAGTATTTAAAGGTTCTGGTGTCAACATCAAACTCGAAGATATTCTAAAAATGGAATCGAGCCTATAACCTACAATTCTTTGTGTTGTAACAGGAGGCACCTTAAAAAGCTTAGTTATTTTAAGGTGCTTCCTTTATTTTGGCCGCTCAGGTACAGTTCTCCACAATGGACTTCTTACCTGTTTTTCTCGATATCAGAAACAAAACATGCCTGGTGATCGGCGGTGGAGAAGTTGCTGCACGTAAAGTTTCAGCGCTACTTCGCGCCGGTGCGCATGTTACTGTCGTGGCAACCGAATTAATTGAAACGCTCAAAGATGCGCAGGCTCGAGCAGAGATTCAGCACATCGCTGAATCCTTTCACCCTAGATTATTGGATAATGCCGCGTTGGTCATCGCTGCTACCGATGATTTTTCCACCAATCAGCTCGTTTCCAGTGCAGCACAAACGTGCAATATTCCCGTCAATGTGGTTGATCATCCGGCATTATGTACTTTCATCATGCCTTCGATTATTGACCGATCACCATTGCTGATTGCCATTTCGAGTAGCGGACAGTCGCCCGTACTTGCACGGTTATTGCGAGCACAATTGGAAACGTGGATACCTGCGGCTTATGGGCGATTAGCGCAAATCGCCGGGAAATTTCGCCACCAGGTCAAGGCACATTTCAAACATGCGGAGAACAGGCGCATTTTCTGGGAAAAAATGCTGCAAGGGCCTTTTACAGAAAGAATTTTGGCAGGTAAAGAGCAAGCTGCAGAAGATTATTTATTGCAATCATTGCAGCACGAAAAAAATGAGCCACCGCGCGGTGAAGTATATTTAGTCGGTGCAGGCCCTGGCAATCCCGATCTATTGACGTTTCGTGCCATGCGTTTGATGCAACAAGCCGATGTGGTGATTTACGACCGCTTAGTCTCTGCAGATATCCTCGATCTGGTAAGGCGCGATGCAACGCGCATCTATGCGGGCAAAGAACGCAGTCATCACACCATGGAACAAGAATCCATTAACCAATTGCTGGTGCGGTTGGCGCAAGAAGGGAAACGTGTGCTGCGGCTAAAAGGAGGCGACCCATTTATTTTTGGTCGTGGCGGTGAAGAAATTGAAACACTGGCATCGCATCGAATACCTTTCCAAGTAGTGCCAGGCATCACTGCTGCATCGGGTGTTGCTGCATATGCGGGTATTCCATTGACACACCGCGATTATGCGCAGTCTTGCACTTTTGTCACCGGCCATTTGAAAAACGATACGATTGACTTAGATTGGCCAACCCTCGCACGACCGAATCAAACCATTGTGATCTACATGGGACTGTTAGGCTTACCCATCCTATGTCAACAACTCATTCATCATGGCTTAGCTGCCGATACACCTGCAGCAATCATCCAGCAAGGGACAACACCACGGCAAAAAATCATCACCGGTACGTTACAGACATTACCTGAAACTGCAGAGGAAGCTAAACTTAAAGCACCCACATTAATTATTGTGGGCAGCGTGGTACAACTCCGTGAGAAACTGGCGTGGTTTACTCCAACTGACAATACCTCGCCAACCAGCATCCTTCCAACAAAAACGCAAACCTAAGCAAAACCTGTTTAAGAAACGCCACCTTCAATCAAGATCATGGCATTATTCTTCAGCTTTTTTTTGTTCGAGTGACCTAATTCTTTGAAAGATTCCCTCTCTTTCCATTTCTAAAGACTGGTAACGGGAATAAAGCCGATCCAGATCTTCGGTATATTTTGCCAAACGGTCATCCTTCTCTTTTCTGCGTTGAATCATATCCTCGTAATTGGGCACTGGAATGCTTTTACCCGTAGGATTAAATGGAACAGGGTCGACCGGTTGCGCCATTTCATTGCGGCGCATTTCTTGTGTCATCAAAAATTGCTGGTATGCAGCCTGGGATTCTTGAGAAAGGCGTGCCATGGTTTTTTCTAGTTGAAGAATTTCTACATTCCTGGCTTCATCGGGTGTGAGTACTCGGTTGTCACTAGGTTCAGCCAGCGTTAGCGTTGTAGCCAGCCAAAAAATAAGAAAAAATAAATAACGCATGGTCTTAGATAAATTTTTATGCAAAATAATCATCGATTTTTCTACCCGTTTACATGAATTACAAAGGTGTTGTCGACGCAGCACATGCTTAATAGAGTCGTTCGAAAATGGCAGCAATGCCTTGTCCGCCACCAATACACATCGTGACTAACGCGTAGCGCTTACGGCAGCGATGCAATTCGTAAATCGCTTTGATCGTCAGTATACTTCCAGTCGCACCAATCGGATGGCCCAACGCTACCGCACCGCCATTCGGATTGGTCTTTTTGGGATCAAAATCTAATTCTTGCATCACTGCACACGCTTGCGCGGCAAAGGCTTCATTAGATTCGATTACATCGATATCGGATAGTTTAAGCTTTGCACGTTTCAATGCTTGCCGAACGGCCGGTACTGGCCCAATCCCCATAAACTTTGGATCAACTCCCGCGTGCCCATACGAAACCAATCGTGCCAGCGGCTTTAAGTTACGCTTCTCCGCTGCTTTACTTTCCATCAAAACTAACGCTGCAGCACCATCGTTAATACCCGATGCGTTACCTGCTGTGACTGTCCCATCTTTCTTAAAAACCGGGGCTAGCTTTGCTAAACGTTGGCTATCGGTATTTGCACGGGGATGCTCATCGGTATCAAAAAGCACTTTTTCTTTATTGACGATGATCTCAATCGGTAGAATCTGACTGTTAAAATAACCTTTTTTAATTGCATGTAACGCACGGCGATGACTTTCCGCTGAAAATCGGTCTTGCTGCTCCCGGTCGATACACCATTTCTCGGCGATATTTTCTGCAGTAATCCCCATGTGCACATGATCGAAAGGGTCCGTCAAAGCACCTACCATCATATCGATGGTCACACCACCATTCATCCGTTGTCCCCAACGCAATGCCGGTAATAGATAACCTGCTCGGCTCATCGATTCCGCACCGCCGGCGACGGCTGCCAGCGTATCGTTCAACAGAATACTCTGACTCGCTGAAATTATTGCCTGCAAGCCGCTTCCGCACAATCGATTGACCGTCAACGCAGCCGTATGTTGCGGTAATCCACCAT
Organism: Methylococcaceae bacterium UBA7658; assembly: GCA_002483425.1. Taxonomy (GTDB): domain Bacteria; phylum Pseudomonadota; class Gammaproteobacteria; order Methylococcales; family Methylomonadaceae; genus Methyloglobulus. Next base: position 42,499 of record DLHW01000025.1, on the reverse strand, counting down.
TGATACAGGCAACTCGCGCCAAGTACATATCGCGCGCTTCGCCGTGAATAACATTGCCAAAAACCAGGTGATCGACTTCATTGGGATCAATCTGCGCACGTAATAGCGCCTCATGGACTACTTTTGCCGCCAAATCGGCCGGTGCATTCGATTTCAGAGAACCACCGTATTCACCGATCGCAGTACGGACAGCACTTAAGATAACCACATCTTTCATCTTTCCACCTTTAAGAAAAGGAATACGAAGCGTTTCTTACTAACTGATTATTTAGGTGAAATAACACCCAGACGTTGCTTTAGTGTGGGTGCGTTTTGTTCAGGATTAAGTATTTTTGCATAGTACATGGCATTTTCCATGACTTTTTTAACGTAATCGCGCGTTTCATTGAATGGAATAGTCTCTGCATAAATAGCACCTTCCAGGGTTTTGCTATCATCCCGCCAACGCCTAGCCCGACCGGGCCCAGCATTATATGCAGCCAATGCAAGCAAAGGTTGATTATCCAAACTGATCAGCACATGATGCAGATAATACGTTCCTAGTTGTAAATTAGTGCTGACATCCGCAAGCTTATATTGATGAAAATCGGTCATACCTAATTTTTTGGCGACCCAATTGGCTGTTGCAGGCATGAGTTGCATTAAACCCGCGGCACCTGCATGAGATTTAATATCCGCAATAAAACGGCTTTCTTGTCGAATTAATCCATACACCAGCGCTTCATCAAGACCATACATTCGAACGATATCTTTCATGATTTCACGATGTGGGGAGAGAAAACGCATTTTAAAATCATGTTGCAACTCCGTACGATTCGCCGTATTTATGGCTCGATCATACAGTCCGTGTCGTCGCGCCACTTCGGCTGCTGTCAGCAATTCAGCATCGGTAAAATCGCGTACTGTCCAACTCCACTCATGATAGGCCTCGGTACGCAATTGCATACGTGCAAAAGCCAATGCCCTTCGTATTCCAGGCCTTTGCGACATTGCCGAAACTTCGCGGTCATTCACTTGATAAGCTTTATCAATAAAATAAAGCTCCTTGCCAAGCTCTTCTTTGGCTAATTGACCATAAAAGCTATGTTCTTCACTGAGTGATGCCAAAATCTGCCGGGCATCGGAAGTTTGTTTTTTTTCTGAGAGCGCACGGGCTTTCCAGTATCGCCAACTATCAAATTGCTGCTCAGCTGATGACATTCGTTTGATCGCAGCAAGCACCTCGTCCCAGTTTCTGGCACGCAATGCTGCACGGACATGCCACCCTAACGCTTTATCAGAAGCTGGATAAGGTTGAGGGCCATTTTGCGCTTCTTTAAACCAGCCCAAAGCACGGGCATCATGCCGCATCGCGGCTCGATAACCAAGTTTCACCAGAAAATAAGATCGATCTGATGCTGGTAAACGGTTTTTTACTTTATGCCATTGTGCAAGCGCTTGATCCGTATCGTTACGCAACAACTGTAACAGCGCAAACAAGGCAATTTCTCGGTTGCTGCGCGAATTTATTGGGCTATGGATGGTATCAAGATATTTTTTCGGATTCCTGGCAGCACGATCAAGCTCTTTAGCATTAAGCGCCTCATTAACATTCGATAAATACCTGCCGATACGAATTGCCGCAGTTGTTTTACCGTCTGATAAAGCCAAGCGGATTCTTTTCCAGATTTCGTCCAGAGAGATCTGCCCGTTATCAATCAATGCTTGAAACACCGGTGAGCAGCTATCCAGTATATTGATTGACGAGAACCACAGGGTGCGTACTTCAGCGGTGATAGCAACATTTTTGATATCCCAATAACGCTGGTAGTAGTAACACTGCAATTCGGTGTCTTTGTTGACTACCCTTGGGTATTCCTTGTCAAAAAACTGCCATTGGCGACCTTTGCCTAATATTTTTACCCAGTCACTGCGCAAGCGATCTGCGACTAAGCTGCCTTCATGGCGCGATAGAAAATTTTGAATAGTTGTCGAATCAGTAGTGTTGATGACATTGCGGAGCTGAAAATAATCCACATAAGGCCACAGCTCATACTTCTGCAGTGCCATAGCATAATGATTCAGACGCTGACGATCCCCTTTCTGAAAAGCTTCTCGTGCAGATAGAAAATCATTGTCTTGATTTGCCAACGAAGCTGCGGCAAAAAGCAACATCATTAACGCAAAAAGAAAGCACTTCATCACGAATGGTTGCGATAAAAATAATGCGGTATCACATAGACTACTAAAGCATAGGTATCAGAGTATTCATTCACCAGCCAATCAGACAACGCCTTGCCCCAACATAGCATCTGCTACTTTCACAAAACCGGCTATGTTTGCACCATTCACATAGTTAATACTTTTGTCTGCTTGTGTGCCATATTTCAAACACGATTTATGAATGGCCCGCATAATCTCCTGCAAGCGCGAATCGACTTCTTCATTTGTCCAAGATAAACGCATCGCGTTCTGGCTCATTTCTAAACCTGAGGTTGCTACACCACCCGCATTACTTGCTTTACCCGGCGCATAAAGTACTTTGTTATGCTGAAAACACTCTACCGCATCAGCGGTTGATGGCATATTGGCACCTTCTGCGACGCAGATTACACCATTTTTGACCAAGACTTTCGCATCTTCCCCAGTAATTTCATTTTGAGTAGCACAAGGTAATGCAACATCTACTGGAACGTGCCAAGGCTTAATACCTGGCAGAAAAGGGACATTCACTCGCTTAGCATATTCATCTAAACGGCCGTACAGATGATTTTTGACTTCCGATAAAACGGCCAGCTTTTCAGTCGTAAAACCTTGATCATCGACAATGGTTCCGCTAGAGTCTGATACGGTAACAACTTTAGCGCCTTTGGCCATGGCTTTTTCAACGGCAAATTGCGCCACGTTGCCTGAACCGGAAACAGAAACACGCGCACCTTGGAGAGAAAATCCAGCATGTTTCAGCACTTCTTCTGCAAAGTATACTGTGCCATAACCTGTCGCTTCAGGTCGCATCAATGAACCGCCGAAACTCAACCCCTTGCCGGTAAACACACAGTCGGCACGATTGGATAATTTTTTCATCATCCCTGTCATAAACCCGACTTCCCGACCCCCTACACCAATATCACCCGCAGGTACATCAGTATCGGAACCAATATGACGAAACAATTCACTAATGAACGCTTGGCAAAAACGCATCACTTCATTAGGGCTTCTACCTTTAGGGTCAAAATCAGATCCGCCTTTGCCACCGCCCATCGGTAAAGTAGTCAAGGCATTTTTGAAGGTTTGCTCGAACGCCAGGAATTTAAGAATTGACAAATTGACTGAAGGATGAAAGCGAACACCTCCCTTGTAAGGTCCAATGGATGAACTATGTTGTATCCGATAGCCACGATTCACGTGCACTTCGCCGCAATCATCAATCCATGATACTCGAAACATGATGACACGCTCCGGTTCGACGAGTCGATCTAATAAGCCATGTTCAGCATAGCGTTTGTGTTCAGAGATAAAAGGCCACAAACTTTCAATGACTTCAGTAACCGCTTGCATATATTCTGGCTGATTTGGATTGCGCCCAGCAACATAGTTACTGAACTCTTGCACAGATTTGTATCTCATTTATTCCCCCAGTCGGTAAAAGGCCACTTATTTTCAGTTAGTTCAAATAAGTCAATTCTGCCAAATAAACTCACCCAACGCACTGCATTTTTACGTTTTATCCAATAAAAATTGGTAAAAGATTTCGATCATTGTAAAGATTTCATAGTTTCCCTTAGATAAAAACCATAGTTTCCCCAATGTGCACATATCGAGAGTAAAAGTACTATGCAATCGTTAATTTTTCGAGGAGCATAAATTATGAAAACACTTAAACTGATTATTTCCACTATCTCACTGACTTCTCTAGTTGCATGCGCACAAATGAATCCAACGATTGTTAGCGAATCGGAAGTCAATAAAAAAGATCATGCTGCGTTAGTCAAGTACTATGAAAATTCTGCTATAGAGGCTAAGCAAAAATTAGCAAAACATAAACAAGCATTGAAAACATACGAAGCCAAACCCTATCTATACGGAAGGGGTGGACAAGAGTTCCAATCCCACGCTACCGCCAATATACGAGAATATGAAAAAGAAGTAAAAGAAAACATGGAATTAGCGCATTTTCATAGAAAATTAGCCACAGAGCAAATGGCTAAAGAAGGTAGCACCATTGAGAAAAAAGCTGATAGCCGCTTAGAGCCAGCCAATAAATCTGCAATGTAAATATACCAATACAGAATTACTTGTCTATGCCAAAGTCGCCAAAAAACTGTCTTATTTCTACCCTTATTGGCGACTACCACTCAAACTACAATCTCCCTAAGATAGAAAAAACTAAAACGAATGCGTCAGAAAATTTTTTGAGAAGGGCAATCGGCATTATTTCACCATTTACACAAAATCCAGGACACCCTCAATGGCTACGACTATTGCTGGATATTTATTGGTTGATATAGTTCTTGAAAATGGATTTTTGCGAAAACCTCGATTACAACTCGTTTACTGTACGATCTGAATTAGTACCCGTTAAGTTATCGTCAGATGCTCTATTCCTGCCGAGAAATCTTTTTCTTTAACTTCGCTACCACTTAGTTTGATTTGTAAGCGAAGCTCATTCATAGAATCTGCATTTCTCATGGCATCTTCATAACCAATTTTCCCTGCCTCATACAACTCAAAAAGAGCTGTATCAAACGTTTGCATTCCAAGCTCGCGAGATTTTTTCATAATTTCTTTGATTTCGTGCACATCACCTTTAAAAATTAGATCAGCAATCAACGGTGAATTAAGTAATACTTCAATCGCTGCTACACGGCCATTGCCACTTTTTGCGGGAATCAATCGTTGCGCGACAAGTGCTTTAAGATTCAAAGATAAATCCATAAGTAGCTGCATGCGTCGCTCTTCCGGGAAAAAATTGATAATACGATCTAATGCCTGATTTGCACTGTTGGCATGTAAGGTGCCCATGCATAGATGGCCTGTTTCTGCAAATGCGATCGCATGTTCCATTGTTTCACGATCACGTATTTCACCGATTAAAATAACGTCTGGTGCCTGTCGCAAGGTATTTTTTAGGGCCGCCTCCCATGAATCGGTATCAACCCCGACTTCGCGTTGATTAACCAAACAGCGCTTATGAGGATGAACATATTCAATCGGGTCTTCGATGGTAATGATATGCCCGGAGCTATTGGCGTTACGGTGGTCGATCAACGCCGCCAACGAAGTCGATTTGCCGGAGCCGGTGCCGCCCACAAACAAAATCAGCCCGCGCTTTTCCATAATGACTTTTTTCAATATCTCCGGCAATCCCAACTTATCGGCATTGGGAATATCGACTTTGATATTGCGGATAACCAAGGAAAAACAATTACGCTGCTTAAATATATTCACCCGGAACCGGCCAATGCCCGGCTCTTGAATAGCGAGATTCAATTCCGGGTGGTGCTCAAACGTCTTTTGCTGGTCGGCATCCATCAGTCCGTAAGCGATTTCCTTAAGCCGTTCACGAGTCAGTTTGACCGGCTCCAAAGGTCTTAGCGACCCTTGAAATTTAGCCGCCGGCGGCGCATCGACCGTTAAATACAAATCGGAACCATCGTTCTGGACAAGTTGTTTCAAATAGTCTTTAAATTCCATATAAAAATTTAGGTTGATAGCAATTAGAAGAATTTTAGGTTAAAACCCCATAAATTGAAGATTTTTAGTTAAATCGCTCTCATTTTCTCGGCTACAGCGCCTAATTTCATCACTGATGCTTACCCAATCGATTGTTTTGAGCTAACTTATTACACTCTAATCATTTAAAACCCGAGATCGCCGGGCAAGAATCATGGCAAGTTGCAAACAGTGCGGAGCGCCTTTAGCGGCTAATACCAACCGGTGTAACTATTGCGGCGCACGGAACGATGTCGATTTACACGCCCATTTACCTTACAAGACCGAACAATCGATCTCCAAACGAACCTGCCCCGGCTGCCGAATTGCTTTAACAACGATCCGGCTGCTGGATGACGCATCGCTTTATATCGAGCGTTGCCAACACTGCTTCGGCCTGTTTTTCGACCGGGGTGAAATCGAAATTTTTTTGAATGAATCGGTATCTCACACCAATGAAATCAATTTAGAACACATCGATAATATCAATAAGGACCGCTACCGTAAGCCCGGAGGCTTTCAATACCGCAAATGCCCGCAATGCGGAATTTTAATGAACAGGGTAAGTTTCGGTTACCGGAGCGGCGTGGTAGTCGATCAATGTTCAATGCATGGCGTCTGGCTGGATAACGGCGACCTTAAGCATCTGCAAGAATGGAAAAAAGCGGGCGGACAGTTGTTGCAACATCGTCAATCCGCTGCTTCAAAAAAATCAAACGCCCCAACCGCCTTACCCGGCCCCGCCAAAACTGCTCCGCGTAACAGTTGGGAAAACTTTAGCGGAGAACTCGGCTGGGAAACAGCTGTTGCTATCTTGTGGTTGATTTGGAAATTATTGCTCGCACGTTAGGTTTGAAACGGTACGCCCCAAGGATAACTGGCGGCCTTGAGAGTCTCAATACTGAGACTCTATGCTGTTTAACAGCCCATACATCTCGACCCAAAGCCGTCGTATGAAATAGTTGTTTGTTCGTCTAGTTAGCGATGAACATCAGACCTTCTTTGATAAAAAATGAACATCACTGGAATAATTATATGACCTGGCGGTAGCATTTGAACAAAAACTTACGGTTTCGCTATTTGCTTTTAGACGCCCGCATGGTTACCGTTTCGATTAAGACTTTCACTGACCGGCTCAACCGGTTAAGCCGCCACATGATGAGATTATCACCAGGACTGGCGTATTTTATAGCTTCCTGTAATCCTGGCCGACCCGTTTTGGTACCGCTTAATTGATCCTAGAAGATTTTTCCGCTTCCGGCCTGATTGGACATCCCACTGTGGCTTCAATTTTTTATTGGACGTTTGTATGGTTTCGGTTTTTTGACCGCCTTGTTTAAGATGAACAGTAACCGTAACAGTTTTAATGTTCAATAAGCACTTTCTCAACCCTTTTATCCGGTATCAACCATAATAAAGCCACTAAAATATAAATTCCCAACGAAATCCAATGGTTGATAAATGCTATAAGAATGGCAAAAGCATAAAGGACGATAGACCCTGTCCCTTTAAGGTCTTTACCGATAGCCTGGGCAAGTAAGGCATCCGGCCCGTGCGCGGCAATGATGGTTTTTGCCAGCAACCAATACGCAATAGCCGCCATCAACAGAACAAAACCGTACAAAGCAGAGGGACCGGACGAAAAATGGTTTTCGCCCATCCAGCCGGTAACAAATGGCAGCAGCGATAACCAGAAAAGTAAATGCAGGTTAGCCCAGAGTATTGTTCCGCTCACGTGCTTTACCGTATGTAGCATGTGATGGTGGTTATTCCAGTAGATGCCTATATAGAGGAAACTCAGCACGTAACTGAAAAATACCGGGATCAGTGGACGTATCGCCTCAAAACCATCCCCATGCGGCACTTCCATTTCCAGCACCATAATGGTAATGATGATCGCCAAAACACCGTCACTGAATGCTTCTAATCGTCCTTTGTTCATCGTCTTCACTCTAAAATTTCGTTACTTTAATAGTTTATTTAACTTTTGTATCCCATGCTTAGGCGGCGCTTTTCTGCACTTGTATCGGAAAACGACTGCACAAACAACCGGCGATCCGAAAATGATTATCTGATTGCCAGGTAAAGAAATGCGGTTAATGAGCCAAGCAATCTTCGGTAAATTTATCAAAGGGTAGCTTTTCTTTAACAAAACGATCTCGATAACACCACAGGCATACCAAGATGACTTATTTCTTCGCCCCCTCGTCGCTCCAAACACCCAGCTTGGTTTCATGCCCAACTTTCTGGACATCCTGCGCCTTATCATAACTTTCCATCAGTGCCTGGTATGGCGGTACGATGTAATCGACCATGGCTCCCGCAAATTCCATCGCATCAGGGCGATTCCAGGTACTCATGATCTCCGCTAGTACAGCGTAAGTATCAATAGGCATTGCCCCCGCTTGAGTCACGCGGGCAATGGTAATATCGGTCGCCATTTTCGACCAGTTGCCCGAAGCGTCGATCACACAAAACACTTTGTAGCCGTCTTCCACAGCGCATAGCGACGGAAACGCCATGCATACACTGGTCAACGTACCTGCCACAATCAACGTTTTCCGCCCAGTTTTTTCAATCGCCTCGACCCAGGCCGGGTTATCCCAGGCATTGATCTGTCCGGTACGCGGAATGTAGACCGCATTGGGATTCAAGCGGTGGATTTCAGGAATCAATGGGCCATTGGGGCCATCCGGCACCGATGCAGTGGTAAATGTCGGGATTTTTCCAAGATACGCCACCTTTGCCAGACAACAGGCGTGAGCGCGTAGCGAGGGCTGATCAATATCCCGCACCAGTTGGAATAACCCGCTTTGGTGGTCAATCAATAACATGACCGCATCGGCCGGGTTAATCATCCATTTATTACTGTGCCCTTTTACTATTTGGTTACTCATGGCGATCTCCTACGTGGTTAAAAAGTCAGCTATCAAAAGCGTCCAGCATTGAAGTCGTTCATGGCCGTGTTGATCTCCGCTTGCGTATTCATCACGAATGGCCCATATCCCGCAATGGGTTCGTCAATCGGTTCGCCGCCCATCACTAACAGAATAGAGTTTTCATCGGCTTTCAGGTTCACATGGTCACCGGCTGGCCCAAACAGGGCGAGTTCCTTGCCGTGCAGGAGTTCCGCCCCGTTGATGTTAACGCTACCTTCCAACACCAATAGAGCCGTATTAAACCCATCCGGTGAAGATAACTGGACTTCGCTGCCCGCATTCAAACGTACATCCCACAGATTGATCGGTGTAAACGTACGCGCAGCACCGGCAGTATCGCCGAACTGCCCTGCGATAATCCTGGCGCTGCCGACATGATTAGGCAGTGCGACCACCGGAATCTTGGCATTCACAATTTCCTGATAGTGCGGTGGCGACATTTTGTCCTTTGCCGGCAAGTTCACCCACAGTTGGATCATCTCTAACCTACCGCCTTGCTGACTGAACGCCTTGCTATGCCGTTCTTCATGCAAAATTCCGCGTGCTGCTGTCATCCACTGCACATCGCCGGGACCGATTTTGCCGGCGTTACCGGCATTGTCCTGATGTTCGACTTCGCCGCTGTAAACGATGGTCACCGTCTCAAAACCTCGATGCGGATGCATCCCAACCCCGCGCTGGAGATTCGACGGCTCAAAGTTGGCAGGCCCCGCATAATCCAGTAACAGGAATGGGCTGATGCTTGCCCCCATCGTATTGTAGGACAACATCGTATTGACCGGAAAACCATCGCCCACCCAATGGCTACCCATTCCTCGCTGGATAGAAATAATGTTTTTGCTGCCCATGAAAACCTCCGCAACTGGATTAAAAATTTTTAGCTTGCCATAGATTTGTTTGGCGTTTTAATTACAATAAGACTATACAATTACTAATGCAAGTACGCACAAAAAGGATACTGCTATTAACCCATAAATAAGGCGGCACAGGATGTCAAAAAAAGAAATCAGTTGTCCGGTTGAAATCACTTTAAACCTAATTTCAGGACGTTGGAAGGTACTGATCATCCATCAACTTTTGGTAAGCACTAAACGTTTTAACCAGCTTCAACGCGAACTGCGTGGAATATCCCAACGCACATTAACTAAACAATTGCGGGAAATGGAAGCGCATGGACTTATTATTCGAAAAGACTATAGCGAAATCCCGCCTCGGGTTGAATATGCCTTATCGCCACTGGGGTTGTCGTTAAAAAATATTCTGTTGGCTATGCACGAGTGGGGGGAAACGCATGAATTGGCAGGAATCGTGACAGATATTTCAGAAGAATTTTTGAGTAATAACAATAACCTCGATAATGACAGGTTTTTAAATAACCGCCAGCGGTATCAGCCAATCAAATTGCCGCAAGATTTCTCGGACAACGAAATGGCAAAGGACTGGACGCTATCTGAGGCTGCTTTTAAAGAAGTTGACAAATAATCGCCTTTGTCAATTAAGTAACATCGCCCGATTATACCCATCAGGTAAACGATAGATGGTGTTTTCGACGGCTGCTTCCAAGATTTGAATCGTTCACGGAATTATAGTGACAGCCTCTTGATGGCCGATTTGACACGCTAGAATTGTTGGTATGCTGAAAGGATCTAAATCAGAGATATTCAGCCAGGGCATATCTATTTCAAAGCCGAATTCTTTATTATTGCCAACCATCGCCGCTAATAATTTTGGTTTTGCGAGTTGAAAAACGGCATTTTCCAATCCCATATTGCACATAGCCTTTATTACTTACGGTTTATCAGGATTTTCTTGATAAGCAGGCGCCGGAATTGACGGGGTATCGTCTTGTTTGGTTTTTTTAACTTCATGCACCAATTCTTCCCGGTGTTTTTCGAGAATTAATAATTCAATGTCGCGGCGTAAATAACTGTCGAGTTGCTGGGTTGCGGCGTAACGTTTTTCATGCTCCTGAATTTGCATGTCCAACGCCATGTCTTTTAACCGGGCGTCGTGCATCAGTTTTTCCATTAACAGCCGTTCTTGCAGTTTTTGCTCTTCATTCTGTTTGGTGTCGAGCAACACCAGTTCCGCTTCGATTTCCAGATGTTTCAAGCGTTTTTCTTGCTCAATTTTTTCAATTTTTAAGCGCTCATGGATTTCGTTCCAGGCTTGTTGATCTTTTTCGAACTCGGCTATTTCGGCGGCAAGCTGAATGTCTTTGAGCTGACGTTCATGCTCTAGTTTTTTATGCAGCAAGTGTTGTTCAACTTCCAACTGTTTAGCTTGGATTTCTTGCTGTGTTTTCGCTACAGCTTCCTGCTCCATGCGTTTCAGGTTTTGTTCGTGATATACCTGTTCCCTATGGACGCGATCTTCTATAAGGAATTGTTCATTGAGTTGCCGTTCTTGCTCTTCCAAACGCCGTTTAAGATTAAGCGCGGCCTGTTCCTGCTCGATCCGGTGCAGTGCTTGTTCTTGGTTATATTGATCGATAAGCCGTTGTTGCCGTTCGAGGCGTTGTTGCTCCAGTAGAAGTTCTTGCCGTAACCGTTCCTTATTCTGCTGTTCGCGCGTTTCAAAGTTTTTCTTTAAGACTTTGAGGTAGATATCGTCATGGGCAAATCGGTTGTCGAGTTTTGTAGACTCCGGCAATTCGGTAAAACTCGTGAGCATCTCACATAAGGCGCTGCATTGGATGTTTTGCTGGGTTAACGTTTCATTGATTTTCGTTTCGATATTGCGTTCGGCTTGGACCAAACCTTGCTCCACCCAATGACCGGCGGACAGTTTTTTAAGCTCCTGTTCTACCGCGCCTTTGACCAAACTTTCGCAGCGGGTTTTAATGTGGGGATTGATATTAGGCAAGGCTTCCAAATTCGCTTGAGCATATTTTAAAGAGGCTTGAAAGCGTATCGTTACCAGCGCATCGATGGTGCAAAAATCGCCGTAGAGTTTGATTTGGCTGTTAAACCGCCACTCGTCGATAGGTAACGCGAAGGTTTGATGATAAAAGCGCGGAGCGAATAAGACAGGACGCTGATACGTTTTTAGGAACGGACCCAGTTTCGCAATAACGATTTGTCTACCGCTGTCGAAACCGGGATCCCAGGTTGCGGCGAGCGAATTACTCTCGGCGCTGATTTCCGCCAGCCATTGTTCTAATGGCGATTTTCCGGCATTCATGGCTTAAAGTGTGGACGACCGGTTACGCAAAGCGGTTTGCGCTTTAATTTGCTGAAGTTTATCGCCCATTTTTTCGGCGATGAGCGGGTATAAATTTGGCGCGAACTCGACCCTCCGTTCGTCTACTTTACGTAAAAAGCCGCGGCTCAGTAATAAACCAACGGCAAACATCCGAGGCCAATCGACATAATGCCGCGCTTTTTCTATATCGGTTTTCTCGATGATAATTTCCACGGCATCGTTTTCGTTAATGCGAAATTCGGTGAATTGCTTCAAACATTCGAACACTAACTCTTCTTCTTGTTCGGTTAGCGGACCGGGGGCCGAGAATTCCAGCCGGTAGGACAATAACACGGTAAAAAAATCGACCATACCGGCAATAATTAGCGGGAATAAGGTAAATTTCGGCAAATTATTTACGGATGGTTTAACCGCCTCGGTAAACTGCGAATAAGTCATCAAGACGGGCGCCGCTGGCAGTTCAGAGCGGAATTTGGCAGTTAATTGGTTGAATTCCAATTGAACTTTATTTAACCCCAGGGAAACGTCATTGTATGCCTGTTCACTATGAACGGCGTCGGTATCCAATTTATTAAGACCGAGCTTTAGACTCGCTATGGACTGATCGACATTGGCAAACTGTTTCTCTAAAGCGTCAATTTGCGCTTGTTTTTCCTCATGGACTTTTTTAATATGCCGCCAAACCGGGCCTTCGCCCACAATATTTTGAAATTGGGGCGGAATTTCGGGATGAGTGCCGAAATAAGCTTGCGATAATTCTTTACCGATTTTTTCCAATTCTTGTTTATGTTCACCCAATACGCTGCTTTTTACGGCAACCAGTTGTTTCAAATAACCATCGACTTGGTTGACGACTTCATTGATGCGTTCGATGCGGATAGTGTCATGTTCGGAAATTTCGTAAAACTTGAAATAGGAAAACGCCATCGAAGCCGTGAACGCAATCACTAGCGAAACCAGAACGCTGAAATAACGCAGCCGGTTCGCTTTACAATGAATGCCCGCCAGCTCGAACGAACAAATCACAATGATGGATTGGATGGCGATCGTGATAATCAAAGCTATCCAAGGCGTTATAAAGTAGGACATACCATAGAAGGTGGTAAATCCAGACGCCAAACTGAGCAGTAAAACAATGGGTATCGACCAGATGCGCAGGAAACTGACGAACAGTGTCTGCACAATATTGATCAAGCGGCCGATTCCGCCGCTTTTGAGTTTAGATAGAAGTCGATTTTCCATCGCGTCTGTTATAGTTGTTATTTAAGCGATCCGATAAATCAGGATATGACAATTGTTAAACCTAAAACCAGCTTCGAAGTTTAGGCGATCGAAAGAACAAATGCAAACACCTTGGGTGAATTATTAAATGTCATTAAGCAACAATAAGTTACTTATCTAACTTTAACAAAGCTGTAATAGTTTTAAGTCGCGAATGCCGCCCGCTAAGCGCTTGCGCGTATTGGGTAACAAAGGAAAGAACCCCGGCAACCGTTACTGGGATGCCGGATGTTAGAGCAGGAAATTGTTAGCCAAGCATTAAATAGAGTTTTAACGCCTACCGCCTATTGGAAAACCATTTAGCTCTGTTGTCTTCATTTTTTTTGCGATTATCATCCGGTTCCCGGGCCGGCGATCGAGTGTTATTGGAATCATTAACCGTATTCAGGCGATTGTTGTCCGGCCGTTCGGGAGCAGGACGGACAATAGGTTGCGGGCGGTTGTTTTGCACAGGAACGTCCTGGGTTACCCGCATGCGATTCCTATCCGGCTGCTGCCAGCCGTTTTCTACCCGGTTGCTATTGGGCGGTAGTTTAAAATGTCCGGCTTGATTGCCTTGCGAAGGCTGCATAGTTTCGCCGCGGAAGCCGTTCGCATTGCCCGTATCCCGCCGGTTGCCATATTGGTTGTGGTCATTCCGGCGGTTATCGTTCCGGTTACCGTTGTCATAATTCCCGAAATGCTGGGGCTTTTGATCGTGGTCACGATGATCGTCGCGATTGTCCTGGCCACGCCGGTTATCCCATTGGTTATGGTCGTCCCGGCGGTTGTCGTATCGGTTATCGTCCGCATGATGATTGTCATGCGGCGGTTTTTGATAATAGTAATGGTCGTGATGCTCGTGCGGCCATGATGGCGAAGGTTGCGGACGATAGACGTTATTATTTTGGTAATAATAATTATTCGTGTAGCCGCTGGACGGATACCGGTAGCCATAGGGCGAACTATAAACCGGATAACGCGGCGGTAAAGGCGCGCCCGGCCGGTAGTAATAATTATTGCTTTGGTACGGATAAGCGGAGCCGCGATTGACATTCGGGTAATAAACATTACTCGAAGAATATGCGCCCTGCGGCGCGGGGTAATGCGCGCACGCGGTCAACGATAAAGCTAGTCCGGTCAAAACAAGTTTGCTTATAAATTGATTCATCGCCTGTTCTCGCTAAAATATTTGATTTTATGACGTCAGAATACCAATAACATGCTGAATGCTATATGAATCATTTTTTTAAAAATAGCTGCCATTCAATAAAAAATGGACCGCGATACTGGCTAAATAACCTAAAGCAATAGCAGGCGTCCATTTGAGGTGGCTGGTAAAGGTATAAATACCTTTAGCTTGTCCCATTAACCCGACCCCGGCGGCAGAACCAACCGCTAGCAAACTGCCTCCGACCCCCGCTGTCAGGGTAACTAATAACCACTGCCCTTGCGAAATATCGGGCGCCATCGTCAGAACAGCCAGCATAATGGTGCCGTTATCGACGAAGGCCGAAGCAATACCCACCATAATATTGGCAATGGTAGGGTCGAGGCCAACGTAAAGATATTGCGAAGCGACATCCATGTAACCGATGAAACTTAAGCCGCCGACAGCCACCATGACACCGTAGAAAAAAAGCAAAGTGTCCCATTCAAGATTGGCAACCTTATGAAAGACATCAAACGGCTGATCGACCATCGCCTCCCGGTATTTTGCCGTATTCATGACCTTCATGGGCGCAAAATAATCAATATAGCCTTTCCTAACGTTCTCCGAGGGCTTAACGGCGGCGAGATTTGAACCCATTGCCGGAGTGTTTTCCAAGGCTTGGTCTTCGTCGTCATGATGAGCGGGGAATTGCTGCATGTAATAGCTGAAGAACTTCAAATAGGTTAATCCCATCATCATGCCGGCGGCAGGCGGCAGGCCTAATAAATTCTCAAAACAGACCGAGGTAACAATGGTTAACACGAACAAGCCTATGATTATCCAGCCGCCGCGCTTCATCGGCTCGGATTCTTGAACGGCGTCGGGCCTAAGCTTAGGGATAAAGAAATGCATTATCGCCGCCGGTACCACGAGATTAACGAGCGCCGGGACTAGCAAAGAAAAGAAATCGATAAAGGGCACAACGCCTTTTTGCCACACCAAAAGAGTCGTAATATCGCCAAAAGGACTGAATGAACCGCCGGCATTGGTGGCGACTACGACATTGATGCAAGACAGGGTTACAAAACGCGGACTATCCTTGCCTAAAGCCACAATAACCGAACCCATGAGTAACGCGGTGGTAAGATTGTTACACGCAGAAGAAATAAAAAACGCCTGAAATCCGGTAATCCAGAATAGCTGGCGGTAAGTGAAGTTTTTTTTCAGCAACCAAACCCTAAGTTTTTCAAAAACGCTCCGGTCTTCCATGGCGTTCAAGTAAGTCATCGATACCAGGATAAACAGGAATAATTCCGCATAGCTGATCAGGACGGAGCGAAATGCAGTCCCGATCTGCTCGCTCATTCCGTTATTGGCGTAGACCGCGCCGATAAATACCCAGATAAGGCTGGCTGCAAAAACCATGGGCTTGGATTTTCTAAGATCGGTTATTTCCTCAGTCATCGCCAGAATGTAAGCCACCGCAAATAACACGAGAGCCAGATAGCCTACCCAGTGGCGCGATAAATCCAAATTACGCGCGGAACTGGAATTTAACTCTTCCGAAGCAAAGCCACATAAAGGGAACAACAATAAGAGAAGGAGAACGACGTATTTACCTCTATTCATTTTTCAGCTCATTCATTTTCAGAGAACTTCTACCGCTATTTCCAACCAAAATACTAACCTATTTCTGTTATTTTTGGGAGATGAGGTTAAATTTCCAGCCTTCCGTTCAGTAAACTATAAAATTTATTCCAGTCAAATGATTCGCCCGGATCGGTTTTCCGGCCCGGCGCGATATTGCTGTGTCCAGTTATCCGTCTAGTTGAAAGCTGTGGATAGACGTTCAATAAAGCTTTAGTACAATCGGCCAGTTGCAGATATTGGCTTTCCGTATAGGGCGTGAACTCGGCGCCTTCCAGTTCAATCCCGATCGAAAAATCATTGCACTTTTCCCGGCCTTCAAATGCCGACAGTCCGGCGTGCCAAGCGCGTTTATCGAAGGGTACATATTGAGTAATATGGCCTAGCCGGTCAATCACCAGATGCGAAGACACTTTCAATTGATGGATGCTTTTGAAATAGTCGTGATCGTCCGGATTTAACCGGTTGCAAAAAAGTTGCTCTATACAGGTATTACCGAACTCGCCCGGCGGCAAGCTAATGCAATGAACGACGAGCAAGGAAATATCCTCCGGCTCCGGACGATCATCGTAGTTAGGTGAAGATATGTGGCTGGCTTCGCGCAGCCAATGTCCGTCTATATGCATAACATAGGGAAATGAAAAGACCTATTGCTTATTTTAACCGCTATTGAGATTCCTGACTAAAAAGCTTGGCATTGAACGATTAACCCGCGGCGAAAGATTGCCGATTTTCTAAAGTTAAGCGACTGTGTTAGCATTCAGCGGTTATATTTTTCAATCTTAATTAGAGCCGTGAAAACCAATATCAATCTTAACGAACGGATTATCTTTGCGTTGGACGTACCCCATCCTGAAGAAGCCAAGCAGTGGGTAAAAAAACTGGATGGCGAGATTAAGTTTTTTAAAGTCGGTCTCGAACTGTTCTTGGCTGGCTGGTGGGATATTGTCGACTTCATTATCGGCCGCGGCAACCAGGTCATGCTCGACCTGAAATTTTTCGATATCCCGGAAACCGTCCATTTAGCGGTGCAACAAGTTAAAAACCGAGGCGTTTCGTTAACGACGATCCACGGCAACGATGCGATTATCCAGGCGGCGCTTACGGACCGGGGTAATGTTAAAGTGCTGGCGGTGACCGTGCTCACCAGTTTTGACGAAACCGACATGCAGCAAATGGGCATGACCCGTCCGGTGCAAGATTTAGTATTAACCCGCGCCAAAAAAGCCATTGCATTAGGGTGCGACGGCGTGGTGTCGTCGGCATTAGAAGCAAAACCCTTGCGGCAAGAGTTGGGCGATAATTTTTTGGTAGTCACGCCGGGTATTCGTCCTGCGTCGGCCGTGCCGGGCGAAGACGACCAAAAACGCGTCGCCACGGCCCGGAATGCGATGCTAAACGGCGCCAGCCATGTGGTCATCGGCAGACCGATACGAACCGCGCACGATCCGGTTGCTACTATCATTAAATTGCAGAATGAAATATTGGAAGGTTTGGCTGCCAGCTTGGATTAATAGTGTTTTTTACGCGGATTCTTGTTGCTTGAATCGTTAGCTTGCGGGAAAATTAACCGCCCGCTTTCCGGAATTCGGAGTAGCAAAAATTTTCCATTGCCATACGCATCGAGGGTGGTCTCATGAAGAAGAATATTGATTTTCGCCGCATAGCCAAGTTGGTCATCGCTGTGTCTTTGGCCGGTTGCGCCAGCGATCCTACCCCTGAGACCGGTAACTATCCCCAAGTCGTGCGGCCGGTTACGCCCGCCGCGCCGGTGAAACCCGCCACGCCTTATACCTCGAAGATACCCAGTTATAAACCGTACGATTCCTATAACAACACTTACGGCGATTCTTACGGGACTAACGGCGATTATGCTAATTCTTTTGCGGTTAAAAACTTTATAAGGCACATGGCTGAAAAGCACGGTTTTTCCGAATCCTATCTGGAAAATCAGTTCTCCCAGGCGCAACGATTGGATTCGGTAATCCGTTTGGAAGGACCGGTTTCAAGCAATTCAGGACCTTCCCGGCCGGGCAGTTGGACGCGTTACCGGAATAAATTTCTGACCGATCAGCACATCAGCAACGGCGTTGAATTCTGGCGCAATAACGCCAGCGCTATCGGTAAAGCCAGCAGCGCTTACGGCGTCGATCCCGAATATATTGTCGGCATTATCGGGGTGGAAACCTATTTCGGGAAAAATATCGGTAAAACCTGCGTTTTCGACGCCTTAACCACCTTGTCCTTCGATACTTACCGGCGATCGAAATATTTTCAGTCGGAGTTGGAACAGTTTTTGTTGATGGCTAGAGAGGAAGGCTTAAATCCGCGCGATCCGGTCGGCTCCTGGGCGGGCGCGATGGGCTTGGGTCAATTCATGCCGAGCAGTTTCCGTAAATTAGCCGTCGATTTCGATCATAACGGCCGGCGTAACTTATGGCATCCCGACGACGCGATCGGTAGCGTTGCGCATTATTTCTCCCGAAACGGCTGGAATTACAAAAGCCCCGTCGCGGAACCTAGCGGCGGTTCCAATGGTTCTTCCGTAATCGAATTAAGCACTTATGAAGGCGCCGAACATTGGCAGGTTTACCCGAATTTCAAAGTAATCAAACGTTATAATAACAGCAACAAATATGCGATGGCGGTCCATCAACTGGCGCAAGCGATTAAAAGCCGGTATATGATGTATTCGAAGTTGTAACCTGATAGCGGCAAAATGAGCAGCCTTATAAAGGCTGCTTCACGTCAGCCTAAACAATAATAAACGGGCCGATGGAAGGAATAGAGAACGCCGCTTAACACAGCATCGCGTCTTAAACCGGTAATACATATTGCTTAGATGATTTAACTCAACAAGTTATAAGAGTAATCCGCATTGTCTCAAATTTCTTTTTGCGCGGAAACCTTGACGTACATCATGGATTAATACCGTGCTTGCCTGTACCATAAACTAAAATATGATTTATATGTTTCAAATAACGAAACATTTAATTTAACAAACATTTCTTTTACTTTTTAAGTAAATCCCTTAACTTAAACCTTAAGCGAAACAGATCTTTAGGTTATTGCCAGAACATGCCTGCGGCATAAATTCGGGATGGATATCTCTGGCAGTTCGGAATAACTTGAAAAGATGGCTATCGGACACTCTTGATAACAAGTTCATTAATGAGCCGATTTGAAAACTCAATGGCGGCCCGGACGGCCGCTCGTCTGACAAAGTAAATTTAATACAATTTTAGGATAGCTTGTGCCGGCAAAATATACTGCATTAAAAAACCACGACACACCGATAAAAGTTCTTTTTACCGGATACTTAGTCACCGTGAGTATTGGATATATGTTCGCCTTAATCCAAATTTTACTCACCCACGGCATGGCCGACGGCAAGTTCGGTTTATCGGTCGAAGATATCGTTTATAGCTATTACGGCAACCGCTCCGGTACGGTTTTGGAACAAAAACTGGAAGGTTCAATGAAAGATAAGGCTAACGATGAAGAGCGCTTTGCCATCATCCAATGGGTTAGGGACGGCGCGGATGAAGGCGCCTTTAAAGATGACGGCATCAACAAGATAATCGAGGATCGTTGTGTCATGTGCCATAACAAAGAGGCCGCGGGCATACCCAATTTCACCGACTTTGCCCTGCTTAAAAAGTTGACCGAACAAGATGAAGGCTCGTCGATCGGGACCTTAACCCGGGGTTCGCATATCCATATGTTCGGGATCGGCTTTATCTTTATGTTTGTCGGGATTATTTTTAGCTTCTCCGAAACGACAACCACAAAATTCAAATGTATTGCGGTCGGTATGCCTTATATCTTCTTGGTGGCCGATATTTTATCGTGGTGGCTGACTAAGTACTTTCCGATATTCGCCTGGCTGGTGATTTTTGCCGGTATGGGCATGGGGGTTTCCTTTATCTTTATGTGGTTTACCTCGATTATGGAAATGTGGTTATATAAACCCGTGTATGTGGACGGCGTTTGGTATCATTATGAGCAATGGAAAAACCGATTCGCCGAAAGCCGTTACGAAGAAAAATTAAATTGGCTGCTGGCGAAACTACATCCGTTCTGGATTCAAGTAAAAGACGCCGTTAGCGCTGCAGTCAATAAACTATTAAAAAAATCCGATCAGCCATGATCGAACCTGATCGCGAAGCTATCGAACTCTATCTTCGGGAAGATATCGGCGCTGGCGATCTTACTGCCGCCATCATTCCGGAAACCGTCCAAGCCGAGGCCGCCGTAGTAACCCGGGCAAAACTGGTCTTATGCGGACAGGCTTGGTTTGATGCGGTTTTTAAGACTCTTGACGGCGCTAGCCACATAACATGGCTGGTTTCCGAAGGTGATATTGCCGCGCCGGGCGTTACCTTGTGCAAAATCAACGGCCGGGCGCGGGCGTTACTCACGGGCGAACGCACGGCGTTAAATATTCTGCAAACCTTATCCGCAACGGCGACTACCGCCAGACAATACGCCGACGCCGTTGCAGGAACTAGCTGCAAGGTGCTGGATACCCGCAAAACTATTCCGGGTTTGAGAAAGGCGCAAAAATACGCCGTTGTTTGCGGCGGTTGTTACAATCATCGTATCGGTTTGTACGACGGCATTCTGATTAAGGAAAATCACATTCTAGCAGCCGGTTCCATCGCTAAAGCGGTCGAGGCAGCCCGGCAACAGGCGGCTGTACCCGTAGAGGTCGAAGTTGAGTCATTGCAGGAATTTGCCGAAGCAATTGCCGCACGGCCCGACCGGATTATGCTCGACAATTTCAGTTTAGCCGATATCCGGTCGGCGGTTGCGCTGAATTCGCAAGGTATCGAATTGGAAGTGTCCGGTAATATTGATTTAACGAACATTCGCGCCGCTGCGGAGACCGGCGTCGATTATATTTCGATTGGGGCATTAACCAAGCACATAAACGCAATCGATCTATCCATGCGGATTAATTTGATAAGGTAGCCAATATGATCGAAAACGCCAGTCTGTTAAGCAAGTACATCACCCACGGTGTTTACGTTATTGCAGTAGCAAACGGCGCCGAACAAAATGCGTTTACGGCAGCATGGGTTATGCAGGTTTCTTTTAATCCTCCCATGCTGGCTTTTAGCATTAACTCCGAACATTACTCTTATCGCTTATTAACAGCCGGGAAAGTTTGCACGGTCAATGTGCTTGGACAAGATCAATTGGCGATTGCCACCCATTTCGGTAGTTCCGGCGTCCGGGAAAAAATGGCGGCCTACGCTTGGCGGCAAGGCATAGCCTCCGCACCGGTCTTGGCTGAGAGTTTGGCTTATTTCGATTGTAAACTCAATCATGTTTGCGATGCCGGCGACCACAAAATAGCCGTTTGCGAGGTAATTGGGGTTTCCGAATTAAATACGGGCTGGCCTTTACTGTATTGGCAAACCGGCAATATGGATGGCAGCAGCGAACTTTACAAAGCGTAAATCAATTCGCGCGACTTTTTTTGCGATTGCTTCTGTCTTAGCCAACAATGACCGGTAAACCATACTCGCAAGCCTGCGAGAACAATAAAACACCTATCCTCGAAAAAATCCGGGAAATCTTCGTTCAACCCGTTACCGTTTGGGAAATCGGCAGCGGCACGGGACAGCATGCATGTTATTTTGCGAGTGAGCTTTCTCATCTTATTTGGCAACCGACTGATTTATCGGTTAATCATTCCGGCATTAACGCCTGGCGGGATGAAGCGAAATTACCTAACCTCAATCCGCCACTCATTCTTGATGTCACTGATACCGTTTGGCCTTTCAAGGGAATGGATGCGGTTTTTACTGCAAATACTTTGCACATTATGAGCTGGCAAAACGTGGTGATTTTGTTTGAGCGTTTGCAAATTTATTTAAATCCCCGGGCAAAAGTTTGCATTTACGGCCCGTTTAATTACGATGGACGATTTACCAGCGAAAGTAACGCGCGCTTCGACGAATGGTTGAAAAATCGGGATCCGCTGAGCGGAATCAGAGATTTCGAGCAAGTGGTAAAATTAGCGTCTACCGCCGGACTCCTATTGCAAAACGATTTCGAGATGCCTGCAAACAATCGCCTGCTGGTTTTCAAAAAGATGACTTAACGGCGGGCGCCTTGCTTAAACGCCTAAAGTAAGGAGCTGTTAAACTTTAACTCAGCAAAGCTTGCTGTTCGCCTCATACCGGCAAAAGGCATTGCTCGCAGCCATTAAGCGGTAAGCCTTAATTTAATCAATGTGTTTTGAAACTTTATAAGACTTATTAACCGAAGCTCGGGCCTTATACTGGGTAGCTCTCCAGCATCGGTACTCGCCAATATTGTATTCCTGCGCCGGAAAATTCTTGTCTTAACTTGGCTAGTAACAATTTTGCGCCTTCTTCATCCACATGAATTTGAAAACAAACCTGCTTCTGTCGGCCGCTGACTTGTTCCGCCAGGGATAGACCTTTGTTTTCATGATGATGAATATTAACCGGAAAACTGGTGAACCCGTGTTCGGCTTCTAGAGTGAGTAAGCAATCGACCACCGCTTCTTCCAAACTGGACGGTGTATTAAGAATGATCAGGCAATCGTTAATGTTCATGCGCTCTCCCCGGCGACGCCGAAACGTTTAAAAAGAATGGGCAATAAGAATAAAGTGAGGAAAGTGGACGACACCAAGCCGCCGATTACTACGATAGCTAAAGGCCGTTGAATTTCCGAACCCGGCCCGGTTGCAAAGAGCAACGGTATCAAGCCGAAGGCGGCAATGCTAGCCGTCATCATCACCGGCCGTAACCGCCGCGCCGAACCGACGACAACCACTTTCGCCATCGTCATGCCGGTAACCAGCAATTGATTGAAATAACTGACCATCACCACACCGTTTAACACGGCAATCCCTAATAAAGCGATAAAACCGACCGAGGCGGGCACGGACAGGTATTCGCCCGAAAGCCAAAGCGCAAATACACCCCCGATCATGGCGAGCGGAATATTGGATAATACCAATACCGCCTGCCGTACCGAGCCGAAGGTCGAAAACAGCAACAAGAATATCAACCCCAACGACACCGGTATAACTAAGGACAATGTCGCCGCCGCCCGTTGCTGGTTTTCAAACTGACCGCCAAAAGCGACGGTATAACCTGAAGGGAACTTGACTTTTCCGGCCACGGCTTTTTTGGCTTCATCCACAAAACCGACTAAGTCCCGGCCTTCTACATTACTGCGGATAACGATGAAACGCTGGCCGCGCTCTCGCCCGATGGACACCACGCCTTCGGTTTTTTGCACTTTAGCGATAGCTGTAATCGGCACATGACTGCCATTAGGCAAGGTAATTTGCAGATTTTCGAAATTAGCAACCGTGCTGTTGCCGCGGACGATTAAGGGGGTGCGCTTGATGCCTTCCTGAACAATCCCTAAGTTTAAACCTTCGATTTGGGCGCGTAACAAGTTTTCTATGGCGTCGCCATCCAAACCTAACCGTCCGGCGGCGGACCGGTCAATGCTGATCTGCAGAAACTGCATACCGTTGTTTTGTTTTAAGAAAACATCGCTGGAACCTTGAATATGTTTGAGGATTTCGACGATTTCATTCGCTTTTTCATCCAATACGTTCAGCTCGGGACCGAAAACTTTGATAGCCAAATCGCCGCGGGTTCCGGTTAGCATTTCGGAAACCCGCATTTCGATAGGTTGAGTAAAGCCGTGCGAAATACCGGGCAACTGTTCCATAACTGCGCGTATTTTTTCAGTTAAGGCCTCTTTTGAAGGCATTTGCCATTCGTCTTTGGGCTTAAGCACCAAAAAGGTGTCGGTTTCATTAAGACCCATGGGATCAAGCCCCAACTCATCGGAACCTACCCGCGCTACAACCGTGGTAATTTCCGGGATTTCCTTTAACAACAATTTTTGTACTTGTCCATCCAAAGCTACGGATTGTTCCAACGTAATCGACGGCAGTTTTTCGACTTGCACTATGATGTCGCCCTCGTCCATGGTCGGCATAAATGTGCTGCCGATGCGGGTAAATATAAACATCGTGATCATCAATAACGCACCGACGACCATGAAAATTTTCTTGGTGTTATCCAAACACCACACGAGAGCTGGCTGGTAAAGCGCCTGCAAGTGGCGCGGCAACCAGGGTTCTTCGTGAGTTACTTCTTTCAACAGAAATGAGGACAGCACCGGAATCACACTTAACGATAAAACTAAAGAGCCGCCTAAGGCAAACACGATAGTCAAGGCGACCGGACCGAATAACTTGCCTTCCAAACCTTGCAACGTCAGTAACGGCAAAAATACGATGATGATGATTAAAATACCCGATGTGACCGGTACGGCAACTTCCTTGGCGGCGCGGTAAATGACATGCAACCGGGGCAAACGGTCCGCTTTTTCCTTGTGCGCTAAGTGGGTAATGATGTTTTCGACCACCACAACCGCCGCATCGACCAGCATCCCAATGGCAATCGCTAAGCCGCCCAAACTCATGAGATTAGCAGACATGCCGGTGAACTTCATCAGAATAAACGTCACCATCGCCGCCATCGGCAAGGCCAAGGCGACAGTCAATGCTGCTCTGAGATCGCCCAAAAACAGGATGAGCAAAATCACAACCAACACAATCGCTTCAAATAAGGCATGAGCAACGGTATCAATGGCTTTCGTAACTAAATCGCCGCGATTGTAAAACACCTTTATATCAACACCCTTGGGGAAACCTTGCTTGATTTCCGCCAGTTTTTCTTCGATGCCGATGATGGTTTGGCGGGCGTTCGCTCCGCGTAAGCTTAACACCAAACCCGTTACTGCTTCGCCGTTGCCGTCTTTACTCACCGCACCATAGCGGGTTAATGCGCCGATGGCCACACCGGCGACATCGCCGACAGTAATCGACATGCCTTCATTGCTCTCAATGACAATTGCTTTAACATCCTCCAAAGTAAGAATTCGACCTTCGGCCCTGACGATCAACGTTTCTTCTCCCTCGGTCATGCGTCCCGCGCCGTCGTTGCGGTTGTTCTTTTCGAGCGCTGCAATCAGTTTGTCAATGCCGATGCCGCGCGCCGCCAAGCTGGCGTTGTCGGGCGTGACAACAAAGCTACGCACCACGCCGCCTAAGGAATTTACATCGGCAACACCGGGCACGGTGCGTAAGGCGGGCCGGATCACCCAATCCAGCAAATCACGCTTTTCCATCAGACTTAAATCGCCTTCGATGGCAAACATGAACATCTCGCCCAAAGGCGTTGTCATAGGTGCAATCCCGCCTGAAACACCGGCAGGAAGATTGCCCCACAGTCCGTTTAAGCGTTCGGCAATCTGCTGCCGCGCCCAATAAATGTCCGTGCCTTCCTCAAAATCGACCGTAATATCGGTCAAAGCGTATTTAGCAATCGAGCGCAACATCGTCTGATGCGAAATACCCAGTAATTCAACTTCTATCGGCGCAGTAATCCGTGCTTCCACCTCTTCCGGAGTCATGCCGGGCGCTTTGACGATAATTTTGACTTGGGTGGGCGATACTTCGGGAAATGCATCGATAGGAATGTTTTTAAAGGCGAAATATCCGCCACCCGCCAGCAGCAGCACACCCAGCAAAATAATAATTCGCTGACTGAGGGCAAACCGTATTAACCCGCCCACTATTCGTCGCTCCCTAAACCCAGCCAGTTGGCTTTAAGAGTGACGGCATTATTCATGGCGATTTCTTCATCGCCGGAAAAATTTCCGCTGATAACCGTGCCGTCGTTTTGTTTGCCCATTACCGTAACCGGCGTAACTTTAAAACCGGCGGCGGTTTTCACAAAGACATACGATTTGCCTTCATTGCTGACGATAGCGCTATCCGGTAATTTGTATGTAATCTGGCCGCTTTCTTGTACGACTTGAATCGTAACTTTTTGCCCGGCGCGAACGGTATTGAGGTTATCTTTTATAAGCGCCCGCGCCAATACTGTTTGGTTTTCAGGGTTTACGCTTTGACCGATTACCTGAATAACGGCACTTGCCAATCCGTTTTCTACTTTAACGGCATCGCCTACCTTAAGATCAGCGATATGTTCCTGAGGAATATTAATCTCCAGCCATAATTCATCCAAATTAGCGATGCGGTACAGCGGCGATAGGTTATCGACATGGCTCCCAGTCACGGCCATGCGTTCGATGACCCGGCCGGTAACGGGAGAACGAATGTTAATTTGACTAGATAACCGGTTGCCGGTGTATAACTGTTTGATCGCATCGTTGCTCATTCCGGAAATCTGAAGCAATTGCCGTGCTTCGGTTGCTTCGATTTCGGCGGCTTGAAAAGCTGCGTAAGACTCTTGCTCGCTCCTGCCGGATACTACGCCTTCCTTGCGCAATTTTTTATCGCGCTCGTAAGTGGTCTTGGCTAAGCGAACCGCGCTGACGGCTTTGAGATAATTACCTTGCAAGGTCAATAAACCGGGGCTGTTAATTGCCCCTAGCACGTCGCCTTTATTAACTTTATCGCCTTCTGAAGCATTCATCTTCACGACTAAACCGGCCTGGACAGCACTTATCACAAACTCATGCGCAGGCGGTACGACAACCTTCGCGGGGGCGGAAAACAAGGGTACGTAACTAGCGCTTTGCAGATGACTCAGGTTTATTCCTAAGTTATCAATGTGTTGCCGACTGAGTTTAACAACAAAATCATCCGTCCATGCGTTGGATGTTAATCCGGGGAATACTGTTAACAGCAATAATTGAAGGTAAAGTTTACGGCTCATGGCATTACTCCAACAGCTTGGTTATAAAGCGCAATATCGCGTTCGTACATCACAGTACGCTCTTTAGCTCCCAGAATAGCTTGCTGAGTGCGAGATTGCGCTTTCAACAAATCCATTAAACTAATCTCTCCCACGGAAAAACTGAGCTGCATCATTTTCAGATGTTCCCCGGCAATTTGTTTCAATTCGTTGGATATTTCCAATTCCGCCTGATTAACTTCCAAATTATGCTCCGCTTCATGATGAGCAAGCTCTAAATCCCTGAAAAGCTGTTCCCGGTTCGCGATCAAACGATTTAATTCCACGTTCAAGGCGGCAACCTGAGGTTGCAAGTGTTCGCTGCCGCCAAAAGGAATATTAACCCCGATATTAAAGCTTTCTGTTTGATTACTGCGCGGATCGTCGTTTTGGCTGCGGTCGCTATTGATACCTACAGTCACATTTGTTTGCCCGGAACCGGTTAGTTTTAAGGCATTAATTTCGGCTTGTTTACGTTCGATATCGCTGTTAACCGCAACGAAAGCGGGATGAGAGAATTCAACTTTTTTCAAATCGGCAAGCTTTTCTTTATACACGGAGGGTATTTTGGTCAATTGCGTCACGCTAGCGTAGCGTTTGCGGGTGTGCATCAATTCGGCTTCGGCTTGGGTAAGGGTTGAAAGCCTTTGCAGCAGCTCGGTTTGCGCGAGTAAAACATCGGCGCGAGGCAAATCGCCCAGTTCGACCCGGCGTTCGACTTTCGCCAGTAATTTTTCAAAAATATCGATTTCAGCCCGAGCTTGCTCGTAGCGTACCTTCTGCAACTCCATATCCCACAATGCGCTCCTTACTAAGCCCGCAATACGCAGCTTCGTGGCTGCCGATTGCATTTCCGCGCTCGTTCCGGCTTTGATACCGCTTTGTTTTTCGGCATCGCGCTGACCGATATTCCATAACGGTATTTGCACGGTCGCATCGGCATAATGCACGGTGCCGCTAGTCATGTTTTGATACCGGAACCCTGCTTGCGGCGCACCAGCAAACCAGCTTTCACCGCGATTTTTAATGGCGGCGGCTTGATCTTCCAAGGCTTTTAGCCATGTCATGTCGGGAAATTTTTCCATGGTCAAATCGACGACTTTGGCTAAGGTAAGATCGTTATCGATTTCGATGGGATCATTGTGGGCGACAGTGATAGCTTTGGTATCGGCGCTAGCCGCGTTGACAGCGAACGCGAACACTGCCATTCCCCATAGGCATCGGTTTAAAACAAACATAAATAAGCTCAATGCGGAAGTCCGCAGATGATTACCGGAAAAATAATGTCCCAGCCGGGACTGACTGCGTAAAGCGTAGCTTATTATGCGGGGGGCGCGCGAGGTGAGTTTGAACTAAGGTATCTTTGCGGGGATAAAGCGTTATCCTGTGGCGAAAAATTAAAGCCGCCTTCAGAGATGAAGCCGGTCGGCAATCGCTCCGGCAGACTTACCTCTAATCCTGGATCTTGAACTGCGGGAAAACCTTTTTGCGGGGTCTTGATACCGGCATCGACGGTAATCAACAGGCCTTCGACAACCCAATCGTCTTTGGCTTTCCGCACACAAGAGGGATTTTCAGTTAAGCCATAAGACTCCAAACCGGGCATATGTAAGCCCAGGGTGGGCGTGTTATTGCCCATGTGCGCATGAACCAACGGTGCAAATAATTGCAACAGGACAAGCGCAAAAACGAGATATTGTTTAAGACGGCATGACATAACTGCCTTTATTGTATCAAATAAAATTCAATTACTTGAAACTTTTAGCTTTACACCCCATCATAGGATTAATGCCGTTAAGTTAAGCATCGTAAGATTACGTTTAATCTTTTATATTGCTCAATTTAACGGCATTTTGGCACTTAAAATTTGGCAATTTTTTTCGAGGATACTTATGAAAATCCAAACCGGCGTACTTTTTGGCGTGTTACTTTCTTTGTTTTTAGTTTTTGCCGGCTTAAACGATGCCGAAGCCCGGCGGTTTGGCGGTGGCGGAAATTTTGGCGGCAGATCGGCATACAGTTCGCCTTATCAACGTTCGGCGCAACCTACTCGTACTGCTAACCAACAGCAAGCTGGAAAACAAACCCCGGCTTCTAACCCTGCTTTTCCGAACCGCAGCGGTTTGATGGGTATGCTCGGCGGCTTGGCTTTAGGCGGCTTGCTGGGTTCGTTGTTTATGGGCGGGGGTTTTCACGGCCTGAATTTTTTAGATATTCTAGTTTTCGGCGCGATAGCGTTTTTCCTCTACAAAATGTTCGCCGCAAGAAACGCATCGGCACAACGGCCTACTTATAGCCAGCCTTCCGGCAACAGTTATCAGGACACTTCTTATAACTACCAGCCGCACGAGCAAGGTGCGCAAAATCAAACGGCAGGGTTCGATACCGATATTTTGTTTAATAAAGACAAACCTCAAGCTGACTATTCCAATCAGAACCTAGCGCAAGATGCGAATTTCAATGCAGCGATAGTACCGGAAAATTTTGACGAAACCGGTTTCTTGAACGGAGCGAAAATTGCTTATAAGGCGTTACAAAAAGCGTGGGACGAGCGCGATTTGGCGGAAATCAGAAGTTTAACCACCGACAAGGTTTTTGCAGAGATACAAGATCAACTCAAGGCTTCGTCTGAAGAAAACCATACCGACGTCCTCAAAGTAGAAGCAGAACTGCTGGAAGTACGCGAAACCGGTAATGAAATTGAAGCTGTCGTTCTGTTCGATGTCATTATGCGGGAAGAACGCGACGCCCAAGCCGGTCAAGTCCGGGAAGTTTGGCATTTCATTAAACCGAACAATCCTAAACAAACCAAGTGGTTGCTGGATGGAATTCAGCAGTTGGCGGAATAATCAAAATTACTTTGAAACTGGAGGAGACGGGGACAACAAAGCGCCCCGTTTTCGTCGGTTCATGAAGTTCTCAATTATTAGGATGCCGGAAATCCCGTTATTGAATTTTTAAATGAACGGCACCGGCATAAAAATTTAAATTTTTAGCCGGTAAAATACAAACACCACCGTCAGAGGCTGTTCAAAACCTGAACATTGACCAGGCTTAATGACTCAATTTTAATAGTATAAAAGTGTTCAGCAATTATTAAAAAACTCTACTTTCCCTGTTTCAATGTCGTACATTCCGCCCGTAATTGCAATAGCACCGGCTTTTTCCATGTCCGCCAGAATACAGCTCTGCGTTCTGATGTGATTCACAACCAACTGAACATTTTTATCGGCAACTTGCTGAATGAGTAATTCTTTATCCGGGTAATGATCCGGCGGAAAATCTTGTTTAACCTGATCAATCGAAAGTTTGATTTTTGCAAGCAACCCCGTTAAATGATCCAGTTGGGCATTAGCGACCGCGCCTTTAATAGCGCCGCAATGCGTATGACCTAAAACGACGATCAACTTCGATCCGGCTAGCTTACAGGCAAACTCCATGCTGCCTAAAATATCGTCATTGATAACATTCCCGGCGATGCGGGCGCTAAAAACATCGCCTAAACCCAGATCGAAAATCAGTTCGACAGAAGTGCGCGAGTCCATGCAACTTAAGATAATTGCAATGGGAAACTGACCGTCGCTGGTATCGTTCACCTGCTCCAGCAAGTTACGGTTGGACTGTAAGTTATTAACAAAACGTTCATTGCCTTCCTTAAGCAAATCTAGAACTTGCGTTGGCGTCAACGATTTTTGGGTTTCGTAGGTATGCGACCTTGCATTTTCAATGGGCGGCAATGAGCCGAAACCGCGCATGTTTTCTAAGAGAATTTTAATATGTTTATGATGCGCTTCGTTTTTAAAATTCTGGATAATTTCGTACACATCGTAATCGATATATTTAGAGCGGGTTGCGTCGATGACGACTTCACTGTGCGGCGGCAAGGCTTCCAAGGTTTGCTGGAGATTCGCCCGGTTTAAGAAGGAGACATGTTCCGACAAGCGAATAATTGTTTTACTGCCGGTTTGCATGGCTTTGAAGTAGGACGCGCTCTTATAGTTTTCCAGCAAGATAGCAAATAGCGCAACGATAAGACCGATCAGAACGCCGAACAAAATATTTGTGAAAACTAATCCCAAAACCGTAGCGCAAAAGGGGATGAACTGATACCCGCCCGATTGATATAAGGTCTTGACTGCCGCTTGGGTTGCCAGTTTATATCCAACCACCAACAGGATAGCCGCCAAGCTCGCAAGCGGAATTTTATTCAAAAAATGGGGTATTAAGAGCACGGCCACCAATAACAATACGCCATTAATGATGCCGGCCATCTTAGTTTTTGCGCTCGATTGTATATTAATGGAACTGCGTACGATAACTTGCGTCATCGGTAATCCGCCTAACAACGCCGAACAGATATTGCCCGCGCCTTGGGCGATCAACTCCCGGTCGGAAGGTGTAATGCGCTTGTAAGGATCGAGTTTGTCAATGGCTTCGAGTGAAAGCAGAGTTTCCAGGCTGGCTACGAGAGCTAACGTTAATCCAACCGAATAGATCTGGGGGTTGGCTCTTTGGCTGAAATCGGGGAAATGCAATTGCTGCAGCAACGCGGGAAAGTTTTCTACTACCGGGATCGATACCAAATGTATCCCGCCTAACGCAATTTCAGGATAAAATTTAGGTAAAATTTCGTTCATTAAAATACTGCATACCACCACCACTAACGGAGCCGGAAACCAATGACATAACCGCTGCTTTCGCATGACCGGCAACTCCCATGCGAGAATAATCGCCAATGAAACCAAGGCTATCAGGACGGCGCCGGGCTGAAGTGCGCCCAGCATATTCGATAACTCCGAAAAAGACGAGAAATTGTCGCTCTGTTCGAAAGAAAAATCTCCTTCGTAATCTTTGTCGTAACCAGCGGCATGAGGAATTTGCTTGAGGAATATGATGATACCGATGCCGCTTAACATCCCGCTGATAACCGATGATGGGAAATAATAGGCAATCACCCCGGCCCGCAGTAAACCGAACACGACTTGCAACAACCCGGCAAACAAAGCGGCCAATAAAAAAGCGCTAAATCCCAGGTTTTGAATGGCGGGCAGCACAATCAAAGAAAGACCCGCTGCGGTGCCGCTAATGCCTAATGCCGAGCCGCTAAGAGGCGCTACCAGCAACCCTCCGACTATTCCGGTTATCAAACCTGAAAATAGCGGCGCACCGGAGGCCAGCGCAATGCCCAGCGATAAGGGAACCGATACTAAAAATACCGCGACGCCAGCAGGAATATCGTCCTTAAAATTAGCGAATAGCGAAAAATCCTCGTTCTGTTGCTGTTGAGCTTGGCGTTCAATCATTTTCCCCGAAATCCTATCAAATGAATCGTTGTTATCGTTTGGTCTTTTATTTTTCTGCTATAGAACCGCTACACCCAAAACAGTTCAATTCATAATAACCTTATCTCTGGGTGTTAAAAAATGTACAATCAACCCGATGCTCGTTCAGCAATTATTTCTTTAACAGTTTATCGGGATTAAGCTGAAAGCGATTGTCAATATGCTTGTAATCCAGTTGAAATCTTGCCTTGCAAGCTTACTTAAAAATTCAACAAACTAACAGGTTTTTATGGAATTCGGACTCATTTTTAAAGTAGTATTTTTCCTGCTCTGGCCATTATTGTTACTGCTGATCTACTATATTTTCAACAAAAAGAAATTCATGGCGAAATGGGAAAAATTTAAGACAGGCGGTTTTTTTGAAAAGAATTAACACCGGTATCATTGACCGGTTGTCGACGGTAACGCATAAGGTCGATGCTGGTATCGACATCCCATAGTGTGTCCAATTCGCGGTATGGAACACGTAACGATTGCAATCTGTTGCGGGTTATCTCGAGTACTTTATCGCTCCCCCACGGCATATTTTCAAACAATGCCGGACGGGGAATTGTTAGTCCTATCAAAACGTAGCCTCCGTCTTCAGCCGGTGTAACCACGCACTGTGTATCTTGTTGTAAACAGCCTATCGCTCGTTCAAGATGTTCGCTGGTCAGCACCGGACAATCGCAGCCGATAAGAACGGCACTGTTGTATCTGCTTAGTGCTTGCCTGAAAGCCTGATGCATCTTTTCACCCAAATCGTTTCCGGTTTGACTGCGTAAGACCAAGGAATACTGCTTCGCCATTCGCTCAAAAAAAGGATGATCGACGCCGGGCGAACACCAGAGTTGAACATCGCACAAGTGTTTTCGGGTAGCGGTTTGCAATGTCTTTAAGGTCAGCTCGCAATGAAGTTGCACTGCTTCCTCTGCTGATAATGGCGGCATCAACCGGGTTTTAACCTGCCCTGGAACCGGCGCCTTACAAAACACCATGAGCACCGCATCAGGGTAGAGCATCATTAACGGCCGGTTTTAAAAGGAATGAGCAAACACTGAAAGAAACCCAATTCGCTTGCGCTACGAAACGCGTGGATACCAATAGTTAAACCGGTTTGAGATTGTTTAGGTTCGGCGGTGTAAGTCCCGCACAGCCTATCCCACCAGGACACGGAAAAGCCGTAATTACTGTCCGTTTCCCGAGGTTCGGCGGAGTGGTGGATACGGTGCATATCGGGCGTTATCAAAATCCAGCGAAGCATCCTATCGGCTTTCCCGGAAATATTCACATTGCTGTGATTGAAGGTCGCCGCCCCGTTCAAAAGAATTTCAAATGCAATTACCGCCAAAGGATGACCGCCGATAAGCACAATACACAGCGTTTTATAAACCATGGAGAGAACTATCTCCAGCGGATGAAAGCGCACCGCCGTGGTCGCATCGAACTCAAGGTCGGTATGGTGGACTTTATGCAGCCGCCACAGCAAAGGCCATTTATGCATGACGATATGCTGGCAGTAAATGGCAAAGTCGAGCAATATCAAGGTTGCAGCAATCGCGACACTATCCGGCAATGTCAGCAAATTCATCAATCCGTAGTTTTTTTCTGCGGCCCAGACTGCGCTTAAATATGCCAAACTACCGAGGGATAGCCGCATGACCGCCATATTCAATAAAGCCAGCCCTAAATTGACCGGCCAGCGTTGCTTGCGTTTAATTTTCTGGTTACGCCTAGGATTGAAGGCTTCCCAAGTCGCCATGACCGCGAAAATTCCGGCGGCAATCGCTATACGGATTATGTTTTCTTCCAAAATTGCCCCTTGCTGTATAAGAGCGCTAAATCATGTGGATTAGAGCCGAAAAAATACCGTAAGCGCAAGCTCCACATCAGTAATATCGTTTTGATTACGCCGAATTGTTCCCAGCGGCGGCCTGAACTGATCGCTTTCGATTTCAGGCAAATTGGCGCGCAAACTCTTTTTAGCTTTTTGCACAAAGCGATATCTTCCATCAACGGTATAGCAGGATAGCAGCCAACTGCTTCGAATAACGCTTTAGTGATAAAAATCGCTTGATCGCCGGTCGCAATTCCGGTCAGCCGCGACCGCCGGTTCATAAACCAAGCCACTATTTTTAGTATAGGGTGACTTCCGCTGAGTGTGATATCAAATCGCCCCCACTGGGTACGCGGGTTAAGCGCTTGTTCGATTTGGCTTATCGCGCCATCCGGGAGAAAAGTGTCGGCATGCAAAAAAATCAAGACATTGCCAGCAGCTTGAGCTGCTCCGGCATTCATTTGAAGCGCACGGCCTTTATCAGAAAAAATAATCCTATCTGCTAAAGGTTTAGCAAGTTTCCGCGTGTTATCCGAACTACCGCCATCGGCGACAATTATTTCGCAAAGGTGCCGGTACCTCTGTAATGCGGATAAACAATTTTCGATGGAATTTTCCTCGTTATAGGTTGGAATGATAAAGCTAAAATTCATCGCCGGTGATTTTTACAAAGGTTCAAACAACGCCGTTAAATCGTCCGCCGTCAGTTGCAAGGCTTCTTCTTTAGCCCCATCGGAATAAATGCCTTCCGCCAAGGCGCGTTTACGTTCCTGCATGGCGATCATCTTTTCTTCCACCGTATTTTCGGTTATCAGCTTGTAGACGAACACCGGTTTGTCTTGACCGATACGGTGGGCGCGATCGGCGGCTTGGGCTTCGACCGCAGGATTCCACCACGGGTCGTAGATAATAACAGTGTCGGCTTCGGTGAGGTTGAGTCCGATGCCGCCCGCTTTCAGGCTGATCAAGAACACATCGGCTTCGCCGCTTTTGAATAAATTGATGGCCGCGTCGCGGTCTTTGGTTTGCCCGGTGAGCTTGCTGTAAGCAATCATGCGTTTGTTCAATTGGTCCTCGATCAAAGCAATCATGCGAGTGAATTGGGAAAATACCAAAATTTTGCGGCTTTCTTCCAGCAATTCCGGCAGCAATTCCATTAACAGGTCGAGTTTGGCGGATTCGTTGATCTTTTGAGCGTGCTCCAGCAACAAAGTACGGGGATCGCAGCAAGTTTGGCGGAGCTTAAGCAGCGCATCCAAAATCGTGATGTGGCTGCGCGCCAAACCGCGTTCGGCAATCGCCACGCGGACTTTTTGCTCCATCGTCAGACGGATGCTTTCGTACAGCGCCGCTTGTTTTTCGTACAGCGGCACGGAGCGGATGATCTCAGTTTTTGCGGGCAATTCGGCGGCGACTTCCTGCTTGGTGCGGCGCAGCATAAAAGGCGCTATCCGTTTCGACAATCGCGCTCTCTGTTCGGCGTTGCCGAACGTTTCGATGGGGGTGCGGTACAATCTTTTAAAAGCAGCGTTATCGCCCAAAAAACCCGGCATCAGGAAGTCGAATTGCGCCCACAGTTCGCCCAGGTGGTTTTCCATCGGCGTTCCGGTCAA
>DLHW01000025.1:0-7049 GCA_002483425.1 Methylococcaceae bacterium UBA7658 | reverse complement strand
GGATTCTTGATGATTTGGGCTTCATCCAGAATTAGGAAATGGTATTGATGTTCCAGCAGGGTTTCTTCGTCGCGGGGCAGTAAAGGATAGGTCGTCATGATGACATCGTAATCCCGCATTTTATAAAACAGTTGTTTACGTTCCGTACCCTGCAAAATCAACATGTTCAGACCGGGCGTGAAACGCTCCGATTCGCGCCGCCAGTTGCTGAGCAGGCTGGTCGGGGCGATAATCAGGCTAGGTTCTTTCATCCGCCCGCTTTGTTTTTCCAGCAGTAGATGAGCCAGCGTTTGCACGGTTTTACCTAAACCCATGTCGTCGGCGAGAATACCGGCGAAGCCGTATTCCCGCAAAAACTGTAACCAGTTTAAGCCGAGTTTTTGGTATTCCCGTAAAGTGGCTTGCAGGGTTTCAGGAACGGGAACATCTCCAATACCTTTGAAGTCGTGGAGTTTTTGCGCCAATTTTTTAAGTTCCTCGCCGCCTTTGATGGAAAACAGCCCGTAACTGTGGCTTTCCATTTCCGCCAAGCTGGCGGCGTTAAACCGGGATATTTTTAACGAGCCGTTCCTATCCAAAGAACTGCCGCCGAACAATTCCAGCAAAATCGCCAGGAAGGGTTTAATTTTGTCGCTGGGCACGGTGAGATAACGGTAATCGCCTGCCGGAATATTAAGCAATTCCGGCAGGTTATTCAGGTCGTAATTCTCCAAAACCGGCATGATAAGCGGCAGCAAAGGCATAGACTGGCCTTCTACCTGGATATTAAAGCGCATTTCAAACCAGTCGTTCTGACTGTCGCTGATCTCCGCATCCCAGTTGTCCACGCTTTGAAAATTCAGCAAGAAGCTGTCGCGGAATTCGACCTGCCAGCCGTCTTGCTCCAGTTCCGGCACTACGGCTTCGAGAAACTGTCCCCAACGTCCGGCGCTCTCGATGGACGATTTAGCGTAACTGCCCAGGATAAGCTCTTTTCCGGTCGACTCCGTCATGGGCGCTGGCGTAAACCCCAACGACGTTAACCTTGAAACAGCTTTCTTTTCGGTTTCCTGAGCGCGTTTTATCTTCACTAAGCCTTGCGGCGTATTAATAACGCTATAGTCTCTTGCTTCGTTGCCCGGCAGCAACCACCCCGCATATTTGAAATTGACCGCCATAAAATGAACGTATTGGCGCGCATTACTCTGTTCGCCGTAGAGTATCAGGTGCGGAATAGGTCCGGTTTCGTCGATTTCCTTCAAGTCGAGCTTCTGGGGCGACGGTAACGAGAGCTCCGGATGCTCTACCGTCAGCCGGTAACTGAATTCCCCGGCAACTTTTTCCGGCACCGGCGGCGCGGCAAAAATGGCCTTGAGTTGGCGATAGTTCAGGCTGGCTGCGGCAAATCGGCCGACCGTGCCTTCTTGCGGGTCGAGATAATACGGAGGATCGGTCAAAACCGGCAACGCTGCCGGTTCTATCGACGTATGCAATTGATAATTACCTTGCGAGTTAAGCCGCCACTCGAAACACAAATCCCGGTCTAAGCCCGGACTTAACGGCGGCGTTTCGACACTCTGCCAGAACAGGCGGCCTGTTTTTAGAAGCTTCGCCAGCGCAATACCACCCAAGGAGCCGGTAAATAAGGGTTCCGCACTGAACGAGCTATCCAACGCAACAATGATTTTGGCAAGTTCGCTATCTTCCGGGCAGACGTAACCGTAATGCGAAAAACTATAGCGCAAGTTTTGCAGGCTGGTTTTACGGCCTTTGCTTAAGCCGCCGTATTTTTTTTCCTTGGTGACCACCAAATCGACCGTCAGTTCGTTGTTTTTTGCCGGACGAAGGATATAGGCGATAAATTCATTTGTATTGTCCGGATTTACGGATTGGCCTTTATTGTTCAGATTATTCAGGCTATCCAACCATTCGAGACAGCTCGATTCTTGCCGCTTGCGCGCGCCTTCCTGGTTGCCGTCTTGATAGGCAAGACACACGGCGGCGACATGTTTGCAGTTGTAGCCAATCGGACAAGAACAACTGCCTTCGATTTCGGGGGACTGGAAGTTAGGCCGCCAGGTAATGCGGATGTTTTGTTTATAAGGGGTATTGGCGCTGCCTTCGACAGCGGCGTTCAACTGGGTGAATAACGCGCCTTCGCTGGTCACCTTACATTGGATGACCGCGCCGTCCGCATAGTATCGCTTGCCTCTTTCATAGAAGCTAATGCCGCACTCTTTTACGATGTCTGAACGATGCAGTTGTTTCTCGTTGGCCATTTCCATTCGAATAAGTTTGGACTAACCGGATATTGTACAATACTTGCGGCGGCGGTATTTGAACGAAACACGCCGGTTTTAGACATTTATTTAAGACGGCCTTTGACGATGACAGCTGTTAACTCTTTAATTGCCTTCGCGGCATTCATTGTTCCATTAGTTGTAACCGCTGGAAATGATGGAACCGCCGGACAACAGAAACTGGCGCCGGGCTACGGCGGCTTGAAATTCAGTGCACCAACGCCCGGCACGTATAAATTACCCGCCTTGGGCTTGGCGGCGGACGGCAAAGTGCTCGACAGCGAAGGCCGCGCCACTACTCTGTACGCCGAAATGGGTTCAAAGAAAGCCGTTTTATTGAGCTTTATTTATTCCACTTGTAGCGATGTCAACGGCTGTCCTTTGGCGACAGCGGTATTCCACAAACTGAAAAACCGGCTGGAAAAAGAATCCGATGCGACGAGCCGGTTGCGGCTTATCACATTGAGCTTCAACCCGGAACACGACACACCCGAACGAATGAAAACTTTCGGCGCATCGCTACAGGGCAATGGCGTGGAATGGCGATTTCTCACTGCCCGTAACGAACGGGATCTGCAACCGATCCTAAAAAATTATAAACAAACCATCGAAAAAATCTACGACGCCAACGGGAAGTTCACGAATACGTTCAACCATCATTTGCGGGTCTATTTGATCGACGGGAACAAACAGCTACGCAATATCTATAATACTGAATTGCTGCATCCCGATACGCTTATCAGCGATATCAAGACCTTGTTACAGTTACAAACGGACGTTTCAACGTCTGGGACTGTTCCGGCTCGCCTGGACAAAAAAGCCTTATTCGGTGCGGGCGATAACAAACAAGCCTACGAAACGAGAAATTACCAAACCGGCTCAGTAGCATTAAGCCATCGTATAGGCCAGCCCGCCGACTTAGTTAACACAATCAAGCAACCTCTGCTAGGCTTGCCGCCCGTTCCAGAACCGCTAAACAATCCCATCACTAACGAAAAGATCAATTTGGGACGGAAATTATTTTACGACCGCCGGTTGTCCATCAACAACACCTTCTCCTGCGCCATGTGCCATATCCCGGAGCAAGGCTTCACCAGTAACGAAATGGCGACAGCAGTCGGCGTTGAAGGCCGGACAGTCCGCCGTAATAGCCCAACCCTCTATAACGTTGCCTATATGCAAACCCTATTCCACGACAGCCGGGAAAATACGCTGGAACAACAAGTCTGGGGACCTTTCTTGGCGCATAATGAAATGGCAAACCCATCCATTGGCTATGTCATCGATAAGATCAAGGACAATAAAGACTATGATGGCTTATTCGAACAAGCGTTCGGAAAACCGCCCAGCATGGAAACTGCTGGCATGGCGATCGCGAGTTACGAACGCGCCTTAAATTCGGCGAATTCGCCGTTTGATCGCTGGTATTTCGGCAAAGATAGCTACGCGATCGACAGTAAGACCGTACGCGGCTTCAAGTTATTTACCGGCAAAGCCGGATGCAGCCAATGCCATACCATCGATAAGAAGTATGCGCTGTTTACCGACAACGGTTTACACAATACCGGCATCGGCTATGCCGAAGCAATGGACGGCAACACAGCGCCCATAACCCGGCGAGTGCAACTCGCGCCGGGTGTATATGCGAATGTTTCTAACGATGTAATCGCTTCCGTTTCCGCTACTAAAGCCAACGACTTAGGCCGCTACGAAATCACCCAAAATCCGCAAGACAGGTGGAAATACAAAACGCCGTCGTTACGCAATATTGCATTAACCGCGCCTTATATGCATAACGGCAGCCTAGCGACCATAAAAGATGTCGTTGAATTTTATAATCGCGGCGGCGTTCCCAATGAAAATCTCGATCCGCGCATTAAACCGATCCGGCTTTCAGCTTATGAAATCAATGATTTAGTTTTATTTTTAAATTCGTTGACTGGCAGTAATCTCGAAGAATTAGTATCCGATGCGTATGCCGCGCCAACTGGCGACAGCCAATAATCTATTGGCTGTCATCGCTGAATGATTGGAACAAATGACAGTAAATCCGGTGCAGTAGCCGTGTATGGGTAACTTAGTTTTACCGGTTTTCTGCTGCCTGCATACATCAAGAATCCTTTCTACCCATGGATCTTAATACCTTGTAAGGTTAAAAATTAATATCACTATTTTTCAATTACCTATCGATTTTCATTTTTGCGTTTTCAAAAAATCTAAAAATAATTTGAACCCTTTTTCATATAGCCGGGAATTACGAGTCAAGGAGATGCAAAACCCCTCCTTAATAAAATTCATTGACTACATTACGAGGAATTATTATGAGTACGCAAAAACAATTTAAAACAACTTTAATTTCAGCCGCTATAACAGCCGTTGCTTGTTTATCATCGGTTACACCAGCCACGGTCGTCGCTTCGAATAACCTGCTTTTCAGGATGCTGCCTTCTTCGGGTGCAGCCGCTTGTTTACCGAAAGCGATAGGTTATGTAACGGTGACATCGTTGGGACCGGTTGAAAACATGCATGTCGAAATCAGGGGCTTACCGCCCAAAACCAATTTCGATTTTTTCGTGATTCAAGTACCCGATAAACCGTTCGGATTATCCTGGTATCAAGGCGATATCGAAACGGACGCACTGGGGCGAGGCGTAGCCGATTTTACCGGACGATTTAATATCGAAACCTTTATCGTCGCTCCCGGCAGCGATGTCGCGCCGCAAGTCCATACTTATACCGATGCAGCAACCAATCCGCCAACCGGCCCGATTCATACGTTCCATTTAGGCGTCTGGTTTAATTCTCCAGCCGATGCGGTTAAAGCCGGTTGCGCTGGCACGGTTACACCGTTCAACGGCGAACATAACGCCGGCATACAAGTACTTAATACCGCGCAATATCCTAAGACAAAAGGTCCATTAATTAACTTGAAACCTTGATTTTTAATAGCTATTTAATCAAAACGAGCAGAATTGACTTACTATTTTTACTATTCAATAGGCGCTTTTAATAAGCGCCTTTTTTAATAGTTATGTGCAACCTATTCCTTTATAAACATTGACCCGTGTAAAAAGTTACAATTAAGCTATTCTAATTTAAAATAAAAAAATGCAAGTTTCGCCCCATTAATCGGTATTTTGGTAGTGGCTAAACATTAACTGATCAGCTCGCATTATAGGCGATGGCAACTCAATGGATCACGGCATCATGCCACATGGCATCCTTGGCAAAGGAAAGCGTCTTCCGAACCTTACGTCCGGCGCGCTGGCGCAAGGTGTTGTCCCAGCGCTCCCTGTGCGCGGTCTCACCGGTTCCCTTCCCGGCGCTGAGGTGCGGCAACTGCGTTAAGCTTCGAGCATCCTGTCCCAAAGCTTCCCACAGGTCACCGGTGACACAAACTACACTCTGCCGCGTTCTGCGGCATTTATGACCTTTAGGTTATAGCGCCGTCCATGTTCACACCTTGCTGCTCCGCTTTCTTACATAGCCGAAGACTTCGTCAAGTTCCAGGACATCGCCGGGCCTAGCCTCGGTCAGGCCGTCAGCCGCCTTTGACAACCGCCGGAGTTTTTTAGCCAGGCGGGCACGGTGGACCGCGACACGCCGAAAGTCCGCGAAATACCCCGCAGACTCGAACGGTACTGATATGCTCGCAAGATTTCCTCTTTGCGCTCTTCGCTGTCCTGGGGTCGGCTCCAGCACCTTGTAAGCAAGCACAGTTCTAACAACGATACTGCTGTTTGCCGCTCGCATTGCGCCCGTTCTTGACGAAGTTTGCGCTTTGGCAAGTCCGGCTTCTGTGCTTTATTGTCAGTTGGATCATTATCTTATGGCAAATCTATTATGTAACTTATCAGTTATGATTTTGCCACTACCTCCACTTTTATTGGACGACTTACTGAAGCCAGCTTTCGCCACCGGTTTA
Source organism: Methylococcaceae bacterium UBA7658 (assembly GCA_002483425.1). Taxonomy (GTDB): domain Bacteria; phylum Pseudomonadota; class Gammaproteobacteria; order Methylococcales; family Methylomonadaceae; genus Methyloglobulus. The sequence goes on along the minus strand of DLHW01000025.1, from coordinate 845 downwards.
TGTGATGGACGGGCATGATGCTTGACTGGCGGGGTTGCGGGAATACTGGGATCAGGCTCAAAGCCTGCCACCAGCTCGCGCGGCAATGCTTGCCGGATCAGTTTTTCGATACCCGTCAGCAATTGTTTATCGTCGATACTGACCAACGAAACGGCTTGCCCGTTAGCTCCGGCACGACCGGTACGACCAATGCGGTGCACATAATCTTCGGCAACGTTGGGCAGGTCGAAGTTAACGACTTGTGGCAGTTGCTCGATGTCCAAGCCTCGGGAGGCAATGTCGGTCGCCACCAACACGCGGACACTGCCGTTTTTGAAATCCGCGAGCGCTTTTGTCCTCGCACCTTGGCTTTTGTTGCCGTGAATGGCGGCGGCGGTTATGCCGTCTTGCGCCAGCTTTTCGGCGACGCGGTTGGCGCCGTGCTTAGTACGGGTAAAGACCAAGACTTGTTCCCAAGCATGATGATGGACCAAATGGCTGAGCAATTCCGGTTTGCGCTTTTGGTCAACTGGATGCACCCATTGCCTGACCGTCGTGGCTGCGGCATTGCGCGGGGTCGCTTCGACGAAGGCCGGGTTATGCAATAAGTCTTTCGCCAGACCGCGTATGTCGTCAGAAAATGTCGCCGAGAACATCAAGGTCTGACGACGCTTGGGCAGCAACGCCATGATCTTACGGATGTCACGGATAAAGCCCATGTCCAGCATCCGGTCAGCCTCGTCCAACACCAGGATTTCCAGTTGCGAAAACTTGACCGCGTTCTGGCTGTATAAGTCCATTAAGCGCCCTGGGGTAGCGACCAACACATCAACGCCGCGCCGCAACGCCATCATTTGCGGGTTGAT
>DLHW01000070.1:104393-120396 GCA_002483425.1 Methylococcaceae bacterium UBA7658 | reverse complement strand
CTCCTGATAGTCTAGAGCCTTGCTTATTTTGTTTTGGAGCAGCGCGAAGATCCTAAATTCACTTTTCGTGTCATGGTGGTCAAAACCATATATCCCGGTGCGACCGCGCAAGAAGTTGAAGACCAAGTGACCGATCGTCTGGAGAAAAAACTTCAGGAATTGCCGAGCCTCGATTATCTACGGAGTTATTCCAAAGCGGGCGAATCGGTCATCTTCATCAACGCCAGGGAAGATATTTCGCCGCAAGAGATACAGCTTCTTTGGTACTCGGCGCGCAAAAAGACCGCCGACATCAAACTGAGCTTGCCGCCCGGTATCATCGGCCCGTTCTTTAATGACGAATTCGGCGATACCTACAGTTTGCTGTACGCTTTCTCCGGTGAAGGCTTCGATTATGCTGAACTCAAAGACATTGTGGATGCCGCGCGGCAAAGGTTGCTGAGGGTAAAGGATGTCGAAAAAGTAGACTTGATCGGCGCACAGGAAGAAAAAATCTTCATTGAATTTAATGACAAACATTTGGCTACCTTGGGTTTAGATGCCGTAGCTGTCGCCCAGGTGTTACAAAGCCAAAATAGCCTGATGCCCGCCGGGACAGTGCTGACCGGACTGCAAGATGTGCCGATAAGATTGACCGGCGCTTTCAAATCCGTGGCTGAAATCGCCGACATGCCGATTCGAATTAATGGCCGCACCTTTAAGACACGCGATATTGCCACCATCAGAAGAGGCTATCAAGACCCGGTGCAATTCAAGATGCGCTTCAACGGCAAAGAAGTCATCGGACTGGGCATCACCATGAACAAGCGCGGGAACATCCTTAATCTGGGCGAGGCGCTGCAAGAGGAAATGACTGCTATCGAGCAAACTTTGCCGATCGGTGTGGACGTGGAAAAAGTCGCCGATCAAGCCCAAGTCGTCAATACCGCCATCGGCGAATTTCTCAGGACTTTTTTTGAAGCGCTGGTGGCAGTGCTGTTAGCCAGCTTTATCAGCTTAGGACTAAGAACCGGTTCTGTCGTGGCCTTGACCGTACCGCTGGTGCTTGCCGCTACGTTGTTAGTGATGTTACTAGTCGGCATGGAAGTCCACCGCATCTCCCTGGGTGCGCTTATATTGGCGCTCGGCTTATTGGTGGATGATGCCATGATTGCTATCAAATGATGGCGCGGAAACTTGAGGAAGGCTGGGATCGTCTCCAGGCCGCCACGTTTGCTTACCGCGCGACGGCATTTCCGATGTTAACTGGGACATTAAGTACAATTCTTGGTTTCCTGCCGGTCGGTTTGGCAAAATCCTCGGCGGGTGAATACACCGCCGCTATATTCCAGGTCGTCGGTATCTCGCTCATCTTATCCTGGCTGGGTGCTGTGACTTTTACGCCTTATTTGGGATACCTGATTTTGAAACCAAAACCGGCTTCACCCGATAAGCATCGGGATCTTTATGATTCCGTTTTTTATACCCGGCTTCGTCATTGGGTGATTGTTTGCCTTACGCATCGTAATAAAGTGATTGCAGCGACGATACTTTTATTCGCGTTCGGCGTTTGGACATTGACTAAATTACCGCAACAGTTTTTTCCGCTATCGAACCGACCTGAACTTATCGTTGATTTATGGTCGCCGGAAGGCAGTGCTTTCGAACAAAGCGAAGCGGTTGCCAAGCGCATGGAAGCTGTTTTTGCAAAAGATCCCGATATTGTCCATTACGCCAGTTACATCGGTGAGGGAACGCCTCGGTTTTTCCTGCTCATCGTCCAGCAGTTGGCGAACACCAACTTGGTCGAGTTTGTCTTGATGACCAAAAATAATGCCGCCCGCGAACAAGTAATGCAGCGTATCCGGCAAGCCATTGCGACGGACTTTCCTGAAGTACGAGGCCGGATCATGCGGCTGAATATCGGCCCACCTATGGATTATCCGGTGCTGTTCAGGGTTTTCGGCGATCACGCCGAAACCGTCAGGTCGATTGCGGATCGCGTTACCGACATTGTCCGCGCCAACCCCCATACGGTGGATGTCAACGACGACTGGCATGAGAACAGGCCATCCATACTCCTTGAATTGGATCAGGCCGGGCGCGTGCTATTGGCGTTTCCACAATGAGCTTGTCTCAAGCTTTGCAGGCGCATTACTCGGGAGTTCCGGTTGGCCAGCACCGCGAAGAAGACAAGCTGATCGAGATTGTCTGGCGGGCGGAACAATTACTCCGAAAGTCAATAGACCAATTACCGGATACAAGCGTACCGACTGCCACCGGAAAATGGGTGCCGTTGGCGCATCTTGTTAGCGCCCAAATCGATTTTGAAAACGGCGTCCGTTGGCGGCGAAATCGATTTCCCGCTATTTCGATAAGGGCAGATGTGGCGGAAGGGCATTTAGCGCCCGATGTGGCAGCCGAAATCGAACCAGAATTGGAGAAAATCAAATCGACCTTACCACCCGGCTATTACATCGAAACCGGCGCCGCGAAAGAAGATGCCTGGATTGCCCAAAAATCCATCCTGATCTGGATTCCATTGGTGGTTATTGTCACGTTGGTATTGTTGATGATGCAGTTACACAATTTATCCCGCACCTTTCTGGTCTTTATGACTGCGCCTTTGGGCGTAATCGGGGCGGCCTTTGCGCTCAGGTTATTCGGTTGCGCCGTTCGGGTTTGTCGCCCTACTCGGCATTATCGCGCTGGCCGGAATGATTATGCGCAATTCGGTCATTTTGGTCGACCAAATCGAACAAGATAAAAAGGCTGGCCTCATTACCTGGAATGCCATCATCGAATCCACCGTCAGGCGTTTCCGTCCGATCATGCTGACTGCCGCAGCCGCCATTCTGTCCATGATTCCTTTATCCCGGAACGATTTCTTCGGCCCGCAAGCCATCGCTATTATGGGCGGGTTAACCGTTGCCACCCTGCTGACGGTATTTTTTCTGCCCGCTTTGTATGCCGCCTGGTTTAGGGTAAGACCAGGGCCGGAAGTCTCGGCCAATGCCTCTGTTAATTAAGTTTGGTCTCTACATGATGAAACACAAAACCATCACTGCAATTATTATTTCATATTTGGCATTAAGTGCCTGTACGCCGACCCGTGTTTCCGGCCAGGTTAAGCTGAGCCCGCCCGAACATTGGGGCAATCAACCAAAAGCGGCAACAACCAAACCGGACTTAAAGCGCTGGTGGCAAGGCTTCCACGATCCACTGTTGAATGACTTGGTCGCCCAAGCATTGACCGCGAACCATGACATCAAAATAGCCCAAGCACACATCAAGGAAGTCAAGGCTTTGGTAACGGTGACCGAATCAGCGTTCTATCCCAGCGTGGACTTGTATGCTTCGGGTGGGCGAGAGAAGAAGATCGACCGGATCATTGGCGTTCCCGGCAGCCGGGGTATTCAATTGATCACGCCTACCGGCGACTCGGTTAGCGGAGGGTTGACCGCGCGTTGGGAGATCGATTTATTCGGTGGCAGACAATTGGATAAAGAAGCCGTTCTAGCTCAAGCCGTGGGTGCCGAAGAAACGCTAAGCGCCGTGCAAGTCGGCTTATTGGCGCAAGTCGCAACGAATTATCTAGAACTGCGGGGCGTTCAACAAAGGGTTGCGATTCAACAAAAAACAATCGCTGTTAACCAAGAAAAGCTTAGGGCGCTTCGTGCCTTTCATCGTGCTGGTTTGGCCAATAGCGCTGACCTTTCTGGCCAGAAAGCCCTATTATCAGCGTCCGAAGCGGTGTTACCTTGGTTAACACAATCCGCCTCGGCATTAATTTACCGGCTAAGTATCTTATTAGGTCTGCCGCCAGCCACTATGGAAACCAAGCTAAGTATCCCACAGGCTGAACTCGTAAACTTACCCATCGTACCCGCTCTATTACCGGTGGAATTGTTGACACAACGTCCTGATCTTAGGATGGCTAAAACCGAGATCACAGCGGCAGCTGCCAAACTAGGTTCCGCCCGTACCGACTTATTCCCCAAAATCCAGCTTGCAGCCAGTGCGGGCTACGGCGCCATAGCCGTGGGTGGTTTTTCCAACCTTGCCGAAAGCGTGTACAGCCTCGGCACCGGCTTGACTGCCCCTATTTTCAATGCCGGACGAATAAGGGCTTATATCAGCGCAGCCGACAGCCGTTTACAGCAAGCTGCGGTGAATTACGAAAAAACTTTCCTGTTGGCAATGGAAGACGTTGAAAATGCTTATATAGCTTATCGAACCGCTACCGGACAGTCTAATAATTTCACATTGGCCGAAGCTTCAGCTAAAACGGCATATGAGCAAAAACAGTTGCTGTATAACAAAGGTGCAGAAAACTATCTTGCCGTAGTGGATGCGCAAAAAAATGAATTAGCCTTGTTGGATGAAACAACCAAATCCAACACCGCCATTTCGGTTGCCATTGTCTCTCTTTATAGAGCTTTTGGCGGGGGGTGGAATCAAGGTTCGAAAAATACCGCCGAGTAAATGTTTTTATTCACCATATCGAGAACGCCAAGCTGTGGGAGGCATCCCTAGATGTCTTTTGAACGCACGGCTAAAGGCAGTGACGTTTTCGTATCCCACTTCGGCTGCAATTTCCTCGACACTTCGTTGCGATTCCGCCAATAACCGTCCCGCCTTATTCATGCGCCACTTCGTTATATAAGCCATTGGACTATCACCCAGTGTAATGGTGAATCGCGCGGCAAACCGGGATGGCGACATAGCGACCCTCTGGGCAAGCCGGTTGACTGACCAGTTCACGCCGGGGCTGGAATGGATCAGGCCGAGCGCGCGGCCAATCACGGGATCTTTAATGCCGGTGAACCATCTTGATTCAGGCGGGACAGTTTCCAAATGAAAACGCATCACTTCGGCACAGAGTAACTCCAGAAGCCGCTCGATAACGAAAGTGCAGCGGGTTGTTTGCTCGGTTTCTTTGCTTAGCCAGTCCACTACGCCTGGCAAATTATGCAGTGTGCCAGGACGAAATGCCGATGAATGTAATATTGCCGGCAATGCCGAAAACAGCGGGTTAAGTTCACTATTGCGCGTCATAAAAACACCGCACATCAGCGAAGTACTCCGTACTTTGTTTCCCGCAATTGGTTTAAATGGATTGTTGCTTTTCTGGAGCAGGGTTTCTACCGACACGGCTTCTTGATTGGAATCTTGCGATAACCGATGTGCGCCGCCGCCAAAGCAAATAGCCATTTCTCCCGCTTCGATGATAATCGGATCGGAACCTTCAGGGGTGAGTTCAACGTATCCGCGTTTAACCAAATGAAATGCGATTACTTGTTCATCCCGCTTAACTTTTAATAGCTTCGCTAATTTATGGGCATTCGGAATAGAAATGCCCCAAGGTGGAACATAATCCTCATTTAACAGGATACTGCCACTGATCCGCATGGAATTAAGCGTATCACTCAATACACATAAATTATCTTCCATGCCGATAGTTTCAGCATAAATATTGGCAGCTTCGGTCATTGTTACAATTGGATGGCGTTGTTATTCTGTGCATCACCATAACAGCTATTTAAGGAGTTCTCAATATGTTTGAATTTACCACCACCGGCATCGCCATCTTTCTCGATTTGATGATGATTGTTTACACACTCTGGGTTATCTCGCTAGGAGACATGAAAAGTAAATTACCAATTGGTATTGGCATAGGATTGTTAGCCTGGCTTGGGCTGTTGCACCTTGGTCTTTCAAGCAAAAGTTTGTTTCCGGAAGATATTTCAGGCGTAGCTTTTCTAGCGATTGTTATTTTTGCAGTCGCTGCGGTTGGGGCATTGCTGTTTTTTGTCACGTCGATTCGTGCAAAACTGTTAGCTCTAAGTCAGCAGCAACTGCTTTTATTGCAGGGCATTCGGGTACTCTTTGGCGCTAATTTTCTCATGCAAGCCAGCTTGGGAGGATTACCGCTAACCTTTGGCATACTGGATGGCTGGACACATATTGCTGCCGGTTTCTTTGGCCTGATTGCAGCTTTTAGTTTTGCTACCCATACGGATGAAGTTCGTCGGGCCTGGTTTGCCAATATTTTCGGCATGGCCGATATTTTAGTGGTTGCCAGTACGCTTGCTTTAGTTCTACTACCAACCATAACGCCACACCATGCCATGATGTATGCGGTTTTCCTTCCGGCACCCCTTTGGTTGTGGTTTCATCTTATTTCTATCTGGAAACTACTGGGTAAGGATCGTTCAACTGTTCAGGTGCAGCAAGCATGATCAAACAATATCAACTGTGTTATGGCCGTGCTTCCGAAAACAAAATCGATAGAACCAAGGAACATGGGATCGACGGTGCACGTATGTTGATGGAATCGTTTTATTACGCTTTCAACCATCGCGACTTGACTGTGCTAAAACAGGTCTGGGCTGAGCATGATCTTATCCAGTTAAATAACCCATTAGGTGGTATCTTGCGGAGATACGAGCCAATTGCTGCTCTCTATAGCCGGATCTTCTCCGGGGCAGCGTCAGTCTGGGTTGAACTGGATGACATCGTTGAATTCGAGACAGAAAACATGATCGTCTTTGCCGGACGAGAGCACGGTGAGTTTACCCTGAATAACCAAACCATAGCGCTTACCATTCGAACCAGCCGTATTGTCCAGTGGTTTGGCGCGGACGTTGGTTGGCGGCAAGTTCATCATCACGGTTCCATCGATGATCCTCAATTGCTTGAGGCATACCAGCAGGCTGTGCGAGCTGGTTAATTGACCAGCTTCCATTAGCTGCCTTCAACTAAATAACTTCATAAAGGTAAAAATTATGCAGGGCATCATTTCACCTGAAATTTATTGGCTAACTGTAACCATTTTGATGACAGCCCTTTTTTGGGTGCCGATTATTGTCAATCGTATTATTGAAATCGGTGCTTGGGTAACATTAAAGCCGCCAACGTTAAAACCAGAGGCATTGTGGGCTGAAAGATTGATGAATGCTCATGCCAATGCTATCGAGAACTTGGCGATCTTCGCACCGTTAGCGTTGATTATCCACTTTGCGGGGATAAGCACCTCAATGACAGCAACCGTTTGCTTGATCTACTTTATTGCGCGGTTAATTCATGTCATTGCTTACGTTGCGGCTATCCCTGTCATTCGTACGCTTGCCTTTGTGGCCGGATTTATCTGCCAGACGACATTGGCTATAACCGTATTGAGCACAGTCTGAATCCCCTGTTAATTTCAGAAGGAAAAACTAATGAGTATCCAATTTTATTACGGTTCTGGATCGCCTTTTTCATGGAATGTTTGGCTTGTTTTGGAACACAAGCAACTGCCCTATGAGTTTAATTTGCTGTCACTACAAAATGGTGAATTGAAAAAACCAACTTATTTGGCCATCAACCCGCATGGTAAAGTACCCGCAGTAGTCGATGAAGGTTTTGCCTTATGGGAAGCATCAACCATCGTGGAATATTTAGAAGAGCGTTATCCTGATTTTCCGGTTTTCCCGTCAACTATTCGAGACCGTGCCATCGTTCGCCGGTTATCGGCGGAAGCGTATAGCTACCTGTATCCGGCAGTACGGCGATTGATGGAGTTGACGCTGTTAAATGGCGATGGAGATAGCGACCCTGTTGCACTATCGACGGCTTTGAATGGGTTAAGCCAGCACTTGGACTACTTTGAAAATGTCCTGCACAGCCAGTTCTTTGCCGGTACAATTTCGGCAGCGGATTTTACCATCTACCCTTTGCTGGCTGTACTAAAACGAATCGGCCAGCGCAAACCTCAACTGGGTGTCGGCGATCTTATTGGTGCAAAGTTGGCTGGATTTATGGCGCAGTTTGAGCAACAGCCTTATTTTGCTAAAACTGTCCCGCCTCATTGGACATAATTAACGATGAAAGATCAACCCAAACAACCTGTCTGCGTAGTTATTGGTGTAGGGCCTGGCAATGGCGCTGCTTTCGCTCGCCGATTCGGCTTGGCGGGTTATCAGTTAGCCCTATTGGCTCGTCAGACCGATTATACGAATGCCCTGGCAAAAGAAATAAATGGCTCGCGAGCTTATGCGTGCGATGTGACGGATGCTGCTTCAGTCGAGCGGGTATTTTCAGCCATTCACCATGAAATGGGGGATATTCATACCGTTATTTTCAATGCTGGATCAGGTATCTGGAAATCCGTTGAAGAAATAACGCCGGAAGAATTTGAACAAAGCTGGCGGGTCAATGCCTTAGGTTCCCTGCTTGTGTCGAAACAGGTGATCCCGCACATGAAAGCAGCTAAGTGCGGTAACATCGTTTTTATCGGAGCCACTGCATCCCGCCGGGGCGGTGCGAAAACCGCGGCATTTGCGCCGGCCAAAGCCGCGCAGAGAAGCTTGGCGGAATCGATGGCCCGGCACCTCGGCCCTTCCGGTATTCATGTGGGCACCATAATCGTGGACGGCGTGGTCGATACCCCCAGCACTCGTAAAATGCTGCCGGATAAGCCGGATAATTATTTCATTCAACCGGATGACGTGGCGGATATAGTCTATGGACTGACCCAACAAAAACCGTCTGCTTGGTCGTCAGAGATTGAAGTTCGTCCGTTTGCAGAGGTTTGGTAAAATATCTGAAAACCTGAAATTCACCAATTACTTACTGCTTTTGGGTAATGGTAAACGCACACACTCAAAGTTAGACTATCAAACTCTACTGGAATACTGGAACTTGAGCGGGATTTTTATAGGAAAGCCGCTTATAAAATGTCCGGTTTTATCGACCATTACAATGCGAAAAAACCAGGCCTCGAGTGAAAAAATACTAAGCGAAATTATTTTTCATCCACGCCATTCCTAATGAATAAGGCCCATTGAAAATCGATTCGCAAGGGTAATTGGCTGCTTAGATTCTGTCGAAAAAACTGACCGCTGGTTCACTACTAACAGCCGTCATAAAATGTTTGTCATTAATCCTAAAGGCTGCTGATAATTTTTATATTGGCGCATTATCAACCGGCATTAACATTTCCAAAGCCAGCAAGGCCATATTTTCCGAACCGCCGCCTTCGCCTAACCGCAGTTTTACTTGATGTAAATCCTCACGCATTTTTTCCGCGTAAGCGGAATCTTTTAACAGTCTGCCGAGTTCGGTAATCAGATTACCGGCGTCGGCGTCGTGCTGAATCAATTCCTTAACGGCCGGTTTGCCGAGAATAATATTGGGCAATCCGATATAGGGCGTTTTTACCAGCAATCGGCCTAGCCAATAAGTCAACGGCGCTAATTTGTAAGCGATAACCATTGGGATACCCAAAAGAGCGATCTCGAGGCTTGCCGTACCCGAGGTGGTCATGATAGCGTCGCAACATTGAATAACGTCATAAGGTTTCTTTTTGACAACGGTAACCATTAGCCGGGCCGATTTAAGCCTTTCGTTGATCAAGGTATCGGGAATCGAATCGGCTTGCGGCAACAGAAAGTGAACGCCGGGAAAACTTTTTTGAAGTTTGTGGGCAGCTTCGAGCATAACCGGCAACATTCGTTCGATTTCATTTTCACGGCTGCCCGGTAAAATACCGATGATGGGCTTCGCTTGACCCAAACCGAACAGCCGGAAATCTTCTTCCTTGCTGCGAAACGGGCGGACTTTATCGACGGAAGGGTGACCAACGTAACGAACGGGCACTTTTTCCGCTTCGTAAAACGGAACTTCAAAAGGAAAGATAACCGCCATCATGTCGATGACTGCGCCGTACTGCTTTACCCGGCCCGGACGCCAAGCCCAAACTTGCGGGCTGACGTAAAACAACACCTTAATACCGTTTTGCTTGGCGAAACGCGCGAGTTTAAAGTTGAACTCCTTGTAATCAACGCAAACCAGCAAGTCGGGTTTTTCCCCTAACAATAATTGTTTGAGGGTCTGAAGCGCGCTACGTATTTCAAAGTAATGTTTAATCACTTCGACGACCCCGATAACCCCGATACCGGATGAATCGTAACCGATCTCAATACCCGCTTGGGCCATTTTAGCGCCTCCCATTCCGATACCTTTAAGGTCCGGACAATGTTTTTTTAGCGCTAAAAACATACTGGCGGCATGTTGATCGCCGGACGATTCGCCCGCGCTAAAAGCGATAGTAATGGGACGAGCTTGTTTCATCTTGGCTACGGTAAATCAAATTAACCTGTTAAATTACACAAACATTTTATCGATTTGTCCATGCTCCTTTGTGTTGACTTTTTAGGCGGTATCTCGGGTGTTAAACCTATTGAAGTGTTCAACCGGAGGCGCCTTAAAGATTTTTTGCCTTGAAGGTGTCGCATTGATTAAGGTCGCCGGTTTTTACGCCGATGGTGAACCAGCGCATCCGCTGCTCGGAACTGCCGTGGGTAAAGGATTCGGGTACGACATAGCCTTGTGCTTGTTTTTGCAAACGATCGTCACCGACTCCGCTGGCGGCAGCCAAGGCTTCTTCCAGATCGCCCGGCTCCAGAATTTGGCGGAACTGGTTGGCGCGGTTTGCCCAAACACCGGCAAAACAATCGGCTTGCAGTTCCATACTCACTTGCAGTTGATTGTTCTGAATCTCCCCGCCGCGCCGTTGGGCGGCTTGAACTTGATCGGCTATGCCCAAAAGATTTTGCACATGATGCCCGACCTCATGAGCGATCACATAAGCTTGGGCGAAATCGCCCGGCGCATTATGCCGGGTAGCTAAATCATTGAAGAAACTCATATCAAGGTAAAGTTTGTGATCGCCGGGGCAATAGAAAGGCCCCATCGCCGCTTGTCCGTAGCCGCAAGCGGACGCGACTTGGCCGGTGTAGAGCACCAGTTTCGGTTCTTCGTAGCGGCTGCCGGCTTGTTTAAATATAGCGCCCCAAGTGTCTTCGGTATCGGCCAGAACCACGGACATGAGTTTTTTAGTTTTTTCGTCCTGCGGACTGCCGCTTACCGGACTGCGGCTGGGTTGAGACGGCGCTACGCTGGAAAGCTGGCCTACGGTATTGATAACGATCCTCGGATCGACGCCGAGCAATAAGGCAATGACGGCTACAGCGGCCATCCCCAGACCACCACCCGGAAATCCCCTGCGACCGGAACCGCCGCCCATCCCGCGACGATCTTCTATATTCTCACTTTCCCGTCCATCATCCTGGCGCATATCGATACCTCGCTCGTTGTTATTTTGTGCTTTTAGTTAAGAGGAAATCTGATTAAGTCCTTCGACAAGCTCATGGAGAACGCTAATTGGTTATTTCCCTCGCGGTGTACCCTGAAGGGCATAAAAACTTGACTAACCGCTTGTGTCCACGGCATGACTGAAATCAACTTTTCCAATGTTTCCTTAACATCATAAAAGGATTTTGCAAGTTAGGAAAATAAAACTTTCAGACTTAATTAGGCCAAAAAAGCGGAAAGTTAATTTTAAAAAACCGCAAAAGTTTATCGATGCGAAACCGAAACCGGACTTAAAGCAAGGTTTACAGCATGAACAAGGCGCGTTAGCCGGAATGTTAAATTATGTTTTTTAATACTAATTTAGCTTGATCCCAGTAAGCATCCAGTTCGGCGAGTGTACAATGATTCAAGTCCTTTCCGGTGGCTGCGACTTGCTGTTCGATGTACTGAAAACGCCGGGAAAATTTTTTAGTGCTGCGCTTGAGCGCCAACTCGGGATTGACTTTTAAGTGCCGCGCCAGATTGACGGCTACGAGCAACAAATCGCCGATCTCTTCTTCGATATGCGCTTGATCTCCGGACAGCCAAGCCTCCTTGACTTCATTCAATTCTTCTTGCACCTTATCTAAAACCGGCTCCACCGCAATCCAATCAAAGCCGAAATTGGCGGCGCGATCCTGAATTTTTTCGCACTCGAGCAGCGCCGGAAGACTAGGGGGTACGCCGTCCAGGACGCTTTTGGGGACAGAAGAATTATATTTTTCGTTCCGTTCGTCTGTCTTTGCCTGTTCCCAGGCTTGCTGGCGTTCCTCGTCGGTCTCGAAAACAGTACCGGCGAATACATGCGGATGCCGCCGGATTAATTTGTCGCAAATCGCTTTAGAAACTTCGTCAAAAGTAAAATGGCCTTGCTCCGAGGCAATCTGGGCATGGAAAACGACTTGCAACAGCAAATCGCCCAGTTCGTTCCGCAAATCGTCCAAATCCTCGCGCTCAATCGCATCGGCTACTTCGTAAGCTTCTTCGATAACATAAGGAATCAGACTGGCGAAATCCTGTTTGACATCCCAGGGACAACCGGTTTCGGGATGGCGCAATTGCGTCATGAGATCGAGCAGTTGTTGGGTATGGTTCAGCATTAATTTCGAGGACAATTAAAACGTCGAACCGAAATTTTCGAAATAACGCTGCTGGAAATCATCCATGTTAAAAAAATGATTTTGGGTGCCGTTATGTTCGATCTTGATTGCGCCTATGAGCGAAGCTATGCGTCCGGTTGTTTCCCAGTCTAAGTCGTTCATCAAACCGTAGAGCAAGCCGGCGCGGTAAGCGTCGCCGCAACCGGTCGGATCGAGTACTTGTTTCGGCTTGGCGGCGGGAATATCGATGCATTGGCCTTGCGTATAGATTTTAGACCCTTTGCCGCCCAGGGTAATGATTAAAGCGTCCACTCTTGCCGCCATTTGCTCCAGCGTCAGTCCGGTGCGTTCCTGCATCAATTCGGATTCGTAGTCGTTTAAGGTGACCCACGTGGCTTGTTCCAGGAAAGCAAGCAACTCTTCGCCGCTAAACATGGGCATACCTTGGCCGGGGTCGAAAATGAAAGGGATGTCTAATTCCTTGAATTGCGCGGCATGAAGTTGCATGCCTTCTTTGCCGTCCGGCGAAACAATTCCGATGCTGATATCGCTATCGGTCGGAACCGAATTTAGATGCGAAAAACTCATGGCGCCGGGATGGAAGGCGGTAATTTGGTTGCCCTCCTCATCGGTAGTGATGTAAGCTTGACCGGTGTAACTACTGTCCAATACTTTGATATATTCTCTCGAAATACCTTGTTGTCCGAGCCATTGAGTATAAGGTTCGAAGTCGTGCCCTACCGTCGCCATAGTCATCGGTTGTTCGCCCAAAAGCATTAAATTGTAGGCAATATTGCCGGCGCAACCGCCGTATTCGCGCCGCATGATAGGCACTAAGAAGGAGACGTTCAGAATATGAACTTTTTCCGGCAAGATGTGATTCTTGAACTTATCATGAAAAACCATGATAGTGTCGTAAGCCATGGAACCGCAAATCAATGCACTCATTGTCATTTACCTAAATATAAAATCGAGAACCACGTTATAGCCGCCCAAACTAGCGATAAATTGACGGCTGCGGAACCGATGTCTTTGGCTCTGCCCGACAACTCATGATGTTCCAGACCGACCCGGTCTACTACGGCTTCTACGGCGGAGTTGAGAAGTTCGACTAACAACACCAAGATAATACTGCCGATTAACAACAATTTTTCGATCACCGTTTCGCCCAGCCACAACGCCAAAGGCGTGGAGACTAAAAATAAAAGCACTTCCTGGCGGAACGCTTCTTCGTGCTGCCAGGTAGCTTTATAACCGTAATAGGAAAAGACACAAGCGTTCAGGATTCGTTTGATCCCTTTTTCGTTTTGATTAGCCATTATTTATTTAAGATAGTTTCGATAACAACGAGGAAAAGCTATTCTTCAATCATGCGCTGATAGTCTTCGGCGCTCATCAGCTTATCAAGCGCGGTGACATCGTCCGCTTTAATACAAAAAAGCCAAACGCCGAAAGCATCCTCATTAACCTTTTCTGGGTCTCCGGCTGCGACCGAATTGACAGCGACAACCTCACCGGAAACCGGACTGAATAAATCCGATGCTGTTTTTACGGATTCAACCAAGGCGCATTGTTCATTCGCCTTTACGATGCGTCCCAGTTCGGGCAACTGAATAAACACAAGGTCGCCCAATGACTCTTGCGCAAAATCGGTAATACCGACACGCACGATGTGTTCGTCTTCCAAGCTCGCCCATTCGTGGGTTGAAGCGTATTTTAACTTTGTCGGTAAATTAGACATTTAAATTCCTGGCAAAAAACGGAACGGATTGTCAAAACGGCAGGGAACCGTTTTCGATTAACTGATCGTTATAGCTTAAATGCGCATTATACGTTAAGCTCATGACATTCACGACCTCTCTTTGGCATGCCTTTTTTAATAAAAAAATTTATTTCAACTACGGTTCCAATTCTATTAACTGGTTTTCTGTTTGCTTCTGCCGTGACCGGCGATGAAGAACCGAATCAACCGGAACCGCAAGCATTAGACGGTCTGCCCGTGGTTGTTATCGATAAAAATACGCAAACGGCTTCAGGCTTAAAGACAATGGCGGCATTATCCGATCAAAACCTTAGCGAATATCAGGCTACCGGAAAAGTCGTCAGCATAGAACCGTTGCTGGCGCTAAAACAACGCTTTCTGGTTGCGCAAGCCGAGTTGAAAGGCGCGAAAGCTCGACTAAAACAAACGGGCGAAAGTTTAGGGCGGCAACAAAATTTATTTCGTAACGGCGTAGCGGCAAAGCGTTCGTTACAGGAGCAGCAAAACCAAGTGTCGGCCGATCAAGCCACGGTTGACGCCGCCGAAGTCAGACTAACGGCAATCGCACATGAAACTCGCCTTCTGTGGGGAGATTTAGCCGAATGGATTTTGTCCGGACAACCGGATAAGCTTGCGGCTTTTTTATCGGGAAAGCAGTTTTTATTGCAAATTATTTTACCTAGCAATAAGAAACTAGAACGTAATATTTCTACTATAGTTGTGGAAGCCAACGGTGATCGCAGCAAGGCGTCTCCGGCCATGTTAATTGCCCGTTCGATCCAAACCGATAACTCGATCAGCGGCGAAAGCTTTTTTTTTAAGACCGCGGCCGCTAATCTTCGAATCGGGATGAAACTGCAGGCATGGATTCCGGAACAGACGGATGCCCGGGCCGGTGTAGTGGTGCCGGAGCAGACGTTGTTATGGTATATGGACCAGGCCTTTGTTTATATCAAAACCGGGGAGGAAGGTTTTTACCGGCGTAAAATCAATCAATTTTCGGCTACTACCGGCGGTTATTTTATTCCTGATGATATTAATCCCGGGGAGAAAATTGTCGTTACAGGCGGGCAAATGTTGCTTTCAGAGGAATTACGGGGACAAATTCCCGATGAAGATTGAATAGAATTGAACTATGTTTACAATTACAAAAGAAGTCTATTTTTGCTACGGTCACCGGTTGATGAACCATCCCGGCAAGTGCCGTCATTTACACGGGCATAGTGTTAAAGCAGCAATTTCGGTAACGCAAGAATCATTGAACGAGCAAAGTATGGTGTGCGATTTTTCCGATATTAAAACATGCGTCGAACAGTATATCGGGCAATATTTGGATCATAATTTTCTATTGCATAAAGACGATCCCTTGGCTCCGGTGTTAACGGCGAATAACGAACGCTTTTGGGCGTTGGAAGAACATCCCACGGCGGAAGTGCTTAGCAAAATGATTTTTATGCATTTAAAAAAAGCGGGTTTTAATGTGACTCAGGTTGAGCTTTGGGAGACCGCTAGCGCTTATGCGAGTTACCGGGAAAGTTGAATTAAACGTTATGAGTTTTTTAAATCCTATTAATAAGCCGTTATGTCTGGAAGCAGTTTACGCCTCTAACTACGAGAAAATTTTTAAGTTAATTCCTGATCTCAAGTCGGTTAAGAATAACGCGGTTGGATTGGCGCCTAACCATACGACATTGCATTTGACCATTATCGAACAATCGCCTTACACGCTCACCATCGAATTAACCCACTGCTTTAGCAACAAACCGGACGAACTGCTAGAACCGGGCTTAAGAATCAGAATTTACCTGGATGCGCAACTGGCGGAAGTCTTGAGCGATCACGCCAGACCAAATGTGAACTTTGTTTTTAAGGATTTTGGATTATGCCGCGAAATTATGCACTATAAATGGCGGCTGAATTTTTTTTTGCAGAAATGGCTGGATCATTGTTTGGCGAAACAGTACCGGTTCAGTACGCAAGAGCT
>DLHW01000070.1:101936-104244 GCA_002483425.1 Methylococcaceae bacterium UBA7658 | reverse complement strand
TCATGTTTTCAACATATTCGGCAATGGTTTCCAGTTCCAGTGAATGCGCGATTTCATTCATTGAATTGACCATGACCACATCGGTTGGACTATTCACGATATCTTTAATAAATGCGCCGTCGATTTTTAGATAATCGACATCCAAGCTTTTTAAATAGGAGTACGACGAATAGCCGGTGCCGAAATCGTCCAACGAGAATTTACAGCCGAATTGCTTGATTTCCTTAATGAATCTTTTAGTAAACACCAAGCTGCCGGCAGCCACGGTTTCCGTGACTTCAAAAGTTATTTTTTCAGGCGGGATATCTTGAAGGGCAAGCCGGTTTTTGAGAAAGCTAAGAAACTCCTCCGAATTCAAGGATTGTCCCGATAAATTGATTGCAAAACCGCCAATTTGTTCGAAGCTCCTTCGATTATGTACAATCCATTCAAAAACGTTCTCAACGACCCAGCGGTCGATCTCGGGCATTCGCTGACAGCGCTCCACCGCCGGAATAAAATTATCCGGCGGAATGATATTGCCTTTTTCATCCCTGACGCCGAGCAAAATTTCATAATGCGAATGACTATTTTTTTCAGGATTAATCGGCGAAATCATCTGGCAACGGGCAAATAGCCGTTTTTCGGAGAAAATCCGGTCGATCCGGCCCGCCCATTCGTGAATATCCGTTTGTGTTTTCAAAGTTTCATCGTTTTCTTCAAACACACGGATGTGGTTATGCCCGGAACGTTTTGCCGAAATGTTGGCGGTGTCCGCTTTTTGCAATAGCTCATCCACATTGCGCGTGTTTTCCAAAATAGGCACTAATCCTATGGTAACGCTAATGGTGTAACTTTTATCGTTCCATACGAAATTCGCCTTGTTGATATGGTCTCTGATAATTTTAGCGGTTTCATAACCCTTTTCCGCCGGACAATGGGTCAACAGAAACCCGAAAGTTTTATCGCCTAAACGCGACACAAAACCGCCCTTATCGACAGTCAGCATAATTTGCTGGGCAACCTGAGACAGAAGTTGATCGCCGCCGCCGATTCCGCAAACATTGGCGATAATTCTAAAATCTTCAATCTCCAAAAAGCCTAGGACATGCTGAATTGTGTTGAAATGCGAGATTTGTTCTTTTAAAAGCGCGATAAAGCGTTTTCTATTCGGCAGGTTGGTAACCGGATCGTGGGAAACACTATGGATCAGTTTTTCCTGCATTTGCTGCAGCATCGTTGTGGTCGCCCGGTCCATCAGCGGCTCGTCAAGATTTTCAATTTGCGTTACAGCGCCGCTCTGCAACAATTCCGCCAGTTCTGATTTTGTGAGTTCTTGTTTTTTATAGCCGTCTTGATTTACAAAAACATAAATTTCGGGTATTTCGCCAATCCAAATTAATTTAAGAGGTTCGAATGCTTCATTTTCAAGCGAGAAAGTGAACCAGTCGCCGATTGCGAACTGGCCGGCTTCCAGGTGCCAGCGGTCTGAAATAAATTCGTGCGGCTCCTCTTTTGTTTTACGTTCTACTTTAACTCTGGCTAAAGGCTGTTTTACCGCCGAAGCTTCAGAACCGGCGCCGGTTAACGTTGCTGTTAACTCGTCCATAATTTTGTTATGGACGAAGGCATTCGTACTCACCGTTCCTAGCGTACTATCGATAAACTCCAGTTCCATGCCAATTGCAGCGGTTTGTTCTTCCGGCAAAGCTTCCAAGTTGTCATACCAGTTTAGCAAGTCGTCAATCACATCGAAATATTTTTTCCGGCTAACACTGTCTTGGTTCAACTCCGCCATAACGAGTAAGTGCTGCCAACCGGAATCGAGCAGGGTGTTAACGATTGCGGGAATTGATTTTCCGGCGATCCGGTTATCGATTTCATCCTGAACGCCGGAACGCGCTTTTTCCAGCTTTTGTTTGCCTTCGTAGATTTCTATGATCCGGCGGATATTGGTTTCTCTTAACCGGGCAATCGGCATTGAAATTTCTTTTAACTCTTCATTAGCTTTAGCGAAAATGTCCGGATTGCTAATCGAATTTTGAGAAATTTTTGCGACTAACTGGTCTAATGTTTGTTTAACTTGGGTGTTTTTTACGATTTTGTTTTGATTGACGGCGCTTTCAAGGGAAAACAATTGATTCAAAAGATTGCGCGCCGGATGAGCATTGGTATCGAGAAAATTCGGATCTTGCAATGTTAACGCCATTAAAGGCACTTTAATACTCTCCAGATACGACTTAATACTCGGCGACAGGACGAGTTCGCTTAATAGCGCTTGAAAAAGCTCATCGTAAACGTCCAGTTTCGTCTTGTCTTCCGGCGAAAA
>DLHW01000070.1:754-101917 GCA_002483425.1 Methylococcaceae bacterium UBA7658 | reverse complement strand
AAAGCGGAGGTGTCGTTCCGCATTTGTTCGGCATTTTTTGAGGATTGCAGTTTCGATAAGGCAAGCAATAATTCTTCGGGAGAATACTCCGTTCCGCCGTAAGAACCGGACGATTGAACCCTATTTGCGTGGTCGTAATCGTCACGGCCTTCTTGACTGTGACTGTGAACTAAATTTTGGTTAAGGAGATTAAACAGCTTATTTGCCGTCTGGCTCAAGGGCGGGCGTTGTACTGCGGGTCGCGCAGGTGGCGCGACCGAAATTTTTAGCTCGGAAGGATCAGGGTAATAGTATTCATCGCTGTCGAACGAAGGCAGCGGCTGACCGGAAGCAAGAGCATTCCCTCCGTCTTGTTTGGAGGATAAAGGAAAATTTTTTTTCCACACAATATCCTTAACTGCATCGTTAGGCGCTCCGTGCTCTGCCAAAAGCTCGTCAAAAGCTTTGTATATGGCGGGCAAATGTTCAGTCAAAGTCGTCTGAAACGCCTTATAGAGAGTTTTTTTTACGGCGTTGCTGTCTTCAACGATGGCGATATGATTCCGGAAACACTCGCAAAGGCGTTCCGGATCGATGGGATTTCTAATCAGGTAACGCGGGAAACACGTCACGTAACTCAACTTCAATTCCAATTGATATAATTGGTTTTTGAACAAAGTGTTTACCCGTCTTATAAGTGTGTTGAAGTTTAAACTATCCTCAAAGGCCTCTTTCTCGACAAGCGAAAGATTGACGGCGTCTTTATTGATCGTGGTTTTTAGTTCGCTTTTCTCACCCGTGAAATCCAGCTCGGCTGTGACCGCTTGACAAAAATCGGCAATCAGTCCAGTTTTATTCATTCTTAAGTAGGTGGTTAAATTGGCTTGAGCTGCAACATCCTTAAAATTTTCGGCGTATTCCGGTTTTTTTTCCAATTCGTCTTCGGCATCGCTGATAAACTCGTTCATCAGCAAAGGCAATTTTTCGTTTAGTAAATCTCTGAACGCGTTTTTGAACAGTTCATGATTAGATGACGTCAAATAAAATTTCGGGCTTTTCGAGTAACCTGCAATCGAGCCTACATTCGTGGACTCCCTTAATGCGTTAAACATCGAATCGGAAATGTTTTCGAAAACTACTCCGATTCCGTCATCCGCGGTTCGAGCTATTTGCGCGTCGATTTGAAAATATTCTTTTTCCGCCCCCGTCTGCGATGAAAAATAAATCTTAACGCTCTTACCTTTTTTAAGGCCAATCGATGATGGCTTTTTAAGTTGTAAGAACAAACCCTGTTCGCAAAAATCGAGAATCACGCATTGAATAGGGGTGGATTCTCCGATCGCCATGACAGCTTCGACTTTTGCGCCATGCCGCGCGTAGCGGCGCTTTTCAAGGGTTTTACTGGGAGTAGACATGATGGTTAATTGACAAACTGCGGCACTATCGATAATTCAGCATCGAATATATTAGCTTTAAGTGTAGTAGGGTTATAGAAAAATTTATAAAAATCTTAAGAACAAAAAAACAAAATTTAATTCAATTTTTTTAGCGCTATATCCGGCCTGTAAATCCTTTAAACAACGGCGAAAATTTTTTCGGGAAACTGCATCGTCATGCAATGCAGGCTGCCGTATTGATACACCAAGGGCCGTGACGGTACCGGGATAATCTTGCGGCCGGCAAAACAAGCCTTCAACTTATCGATTGCGATCTCATCCATCGGATCGCCGTAAACGGGAACTAACACTGCATCATTAATAATTAAAAAGTTTGCGTAATTAGCCGGCAAGCGCTGTCCTTCGTTGTCGTAAATAGGTTTCGGTAAAGGCAATGCAATGAGGTTATAAGGTTCGTTCGACCCGGTGCGGAACATCTTTAATTGGTTCTCCATCTTTTTCAGACTCTTATAATGCCGGTCTTGCCGATCCTCGCAAGCGGTATAAACAATCGTCGATTCCGGACAAAACCGCGCCAGCGTATCGACATGGGCGTCGGTATCGTCTCCAGCCAGACCATCTTGATCCAACCATAAAATCCGGGAAGCCCCCAGGTATGTCTTAAGCTGCCGCTCGATCTGCGCCTTATTGAGCGAACTGTTTCTATTCGGATTTAACAGACATTGATTAGTCGTTAGTATTGCGCCTTCGCCGTCGCTTTCGATACTACCGCCTTCCAAGACAAAGTCGATATCTCTGTGCGTGTGACCGGTAAAAGGCTTATGAGGCAACAATTTATGATTCAGCGCATCGTCTTCGTGATAGACATATTTGTTGCCCCAACCGTTAAAACGAAAATTGAGCAGTTCCATTTGACCGTTATTTTCGACGGTTAAAAATACCGTATCCCTCACCCAGGTATCGTTTACCGTAGCTTGTATGTAATAAATATGATCGTTATCGCCTGCGGCATTTATGATGTGCTGTTGATGATCGTCATCGTGGCAAACAATAATCAATTTTTGATATTGTGTTATCGTTTTCGCCAAAAATTGATAAGTTTGTTCGACCGACTCTAGCTGAGCGGTGAAGTCACCGGTGCGATGAGGCCAAGCAATTAAGACAGCGGATTGTTTTTCCCATTCGGCTGGAAAGCGGATCATTAGTGTTTATTTCCTGTCAGTAACATTTCCCTGGCGTGCGCCCGGGTATTTTCGGTGATGGTGACGCCTCCCAGCATACGGGCGATTTCTTCGACGCGTTCTTCGTGATCGAGCAACCGGACGGTGGAAGACGTCATATCTGTGGTATTGTTTTTTTCAACATAAAGATGCGCATGGGCTTGTGCGGCGACTTGCGGCAAGTGCGTTACGCAAATCACCTGGCGTCCAAGCCCCAGACTGCGGAGCTTTTGCCCGACAATTTCGGCCGTACCCCCGCCGATGCCGGCGTCGACTTCGTCGAAAATCATGGTGGGCGTGGTATTGTCGCCGGAAGTGCTGACCTGGATCGCCAAACTGATCCGGGACAATTCGCCCCCGGACGCGACTTTCGCCAAAGGTTTGGCCGGCAAGCCCGGGTTGGAGCAGACCAGGAATTCTATTTTATCCTTGCCGTTGAGTTTGGGCTGGCCGTCTTCCGTTGCAGTGCAATTGACCACAAATTCCGCTTGCGGCATACCCAATTCTTTGATCATCGCGGAAATTTGCTGCTGGAGTTTGTGTGCTTGTTCGCGCCGTTTCAAACACAATTCCGTAGCCAGTTTGTCATAATCCTGGAATAACCGTTCCGTTTCACCGGTAAGTTCCGCGATGCGCTCGCTGCTATGGGTCAAGCCTTCCAGTTCGCGTTCGAGGCTGACCGCCAGTCCGGGTAACGCCTCCGGGTTGACATGGTGTTTGCGGCTCAACTTTTGAATCGCGCCGATCTGATTTTCCAAAATCGTCATACGTTGCGGATCGGCTTCCTGGGCTTGCAAAAAACGGCGTAATTGCAAAGCGGCTTCCTCGGCTTGGATTTGCGCCTCCGATAACAAGGCGCAGATTCCGTTCAATTCCGGCGCGAATTGCGCAATTTGGCTAATTTCGTTAACACTGTGATTTAACATTTGATTGACAGAAAGCTGGTCGTTCTCATAAAGACTATCGACTTGGCGCTGACCGATGGCGAGGATATTTTCGAGATTGGCGAGTCTGTCGTGTTCTTCCGACAGCGTCGCGTAATTGAAATTTTCCAGATCCAATTGCTGCAATTCGTCTATCTGGTAACGTAAAAACTCTTCTCTTTGGACTTGGTCGGCACCCGCTTTGGTCAAGTTCTCCAATTCTTTGTGAACTTTCCGCCATTGCCGGTAGCACTCGTTAACCTTATCCAGCAAAACCTGGTTCTTGCCGAATACATCCAGCAAGCGGCGTTGTTCATCGCTATTCAGCAACGTCAAGTGCGCATGTTGCCCGTGAATCTGCACCAATTTTTCGCTCAGTTCTTGCAGTGTTTGCAGCGTAACCGGGCGATTATTGATATACGCCTTGGAGCGTCCGTCGTCCGAGACGATGCGCCGTATCAAGCAATGCCCTTCAGCTTCAAGTTCGTTATCTTTCAGCCATTGCCCGGCGCTGGGAATACCGGTTAAATCGAATTCCAGGTTGATTTCCGCGCGTTTGCAATCCGGACGGACATAGCCCGAATCCGCGCGGTCTCCTAATGCTAGCCCTAACGCAGTCAACAGAATGGATTTACCCGCGCCGGTTTCGCCGGTCAGCACCGACATGCCCTTATTAAGATCCAGATCAAGCGCTTTCACTACAGCCAGATCGATTATGTTGAGGTTAACTAACATTTGGGTTTAATTCGGATAGCCGCCGCTCCAGTTCAGTTTAGTTCTGAGGATCTGGAAAAAATCATGGCCTTCGGGATGCAATATACGAACGGATTTAGGATGCTTTTTAATGACAATTTTATCACTAATCAGGACATCGGGAATCTCAACATGATCGCAGGTCACTAAGGCATTAATTTGTTTGGTTTGGCAAAAGCCGATTTCGATTTCCACCGAATCGTCGATTACGATAGGCCGGTTGGACAAGGTATGCGGATTCAACGGCACCAGCACTAACGCGTTCAATGCCGGGTGCAAAATAGGTCCGCCCGCCGACAGGGAATAGGCGGTCGAACCGGTAGGCGTGGAGACGATAAGCCCATCGGAACGCTGCGAATTTAAAAACACGTTGTCGATTTTGGTGACGATTTCGATCATGCTCGGCGTCACCCAGCGATGGATGGCAACCTCGTTAAACGCCGTTTCTTCATGGATAACGCGCTGATTTCGGATAACTTTAGCGTGCAAAAGGCATCGTTTTTCCTCGATAAACTCACCTTGTAAGATACGGTGTAATTTGCCGGGCAACTCGTTCGGTGAAATGTCCGCTAAAAAACCCAACCGCCCGAGATTGATGCCTATGACGGGTACATCGTAATCGGCAGTGACCCGAGCAGCCGCTAAAAAGGTGCCGTCACCGCCGATGGCGATTACCAAATCGCAGCGTCGGCCTAATTGCTCGACAGCGCAGGCATCAACAGTAAAGCCATGAATGGCGGAGGCGCTATCGTTATCGATTATTACAGCGTAATTCTGTTTCAAATAACCGTACAAAACATTCAACGTTGCCGCAATGCCGGGATCGCTGGGCTTACCTAGGATACCGATGGTTTTAAAAGAAGTCTGCATGGCTTGACGGCAAAAGGAAAATTGCCCGATTATACAAAAAACCGGGCAGGATTTGAGGTTTTTTCTGATCGATAAAACCGGTACTTTATAAAACCGCCCATTTTCCGCGATCAGTCTATTGCATTCGCGCCGTACATCGTCAAGATCTCACGGATGGCCTTGGATACTTTGATTTCGAGGTCTTCGCGCCAATCGCCGCCGGACTGTCCGTAAAGAATGACGCGGCGGGTACTGAGATCGATTGGAATATCGGCGGCGTTTCTCGAAATAATCAGCACAGGCTTTGCTAATGTGTGAGCTATGCCGAGTTCATAAAGCACATTCGGATTTCTTCCAGTAATGTCGGCAATAACAAAATCCGAACTATTCAGGCTATGCCAAATGTCCACGAGAATGTCGGTTGGCGTGAACAAATCGTCCCCGCGCAAGGGTTGGACAGCCAAGGCTTTACAGGCGCTGGACAACGCTGTATGAACATTGTCCGACCATTCGCTGCTAAAAGGCATCACAAGGAAACAACGGATGTTTTTTTGTCCGTCTGTTAGTTTAGGCATGGGATAAAGCCGCTCGGGCCCCAAAAAAATTACATCTTGCTTTAACCGGGCCGCCGTTTCGCAAAGCGAGTCCAAGTAACCGCCCAATCCGGTTGAGTACAGCATCATCCGGATACGGGGATTTGCTTCCCGCCAATCTTCGGATGTCAGCTGCTGGTGCAATCGCCTTGCGAACGTTTTCAGGTAACGCACCGTTTCGTCAAAACGATCGGTGAGCCACACCATGGCTGCGACAAGGGTCACAATAAATACAACCGAAAAAAACGACTTCCAAACCGGATGCGCCGAAATCAGTCCAAGAGTTGCAGATAGAAGTACACCGCCAACCGAGATAAGGATGAGAAGACCAGATAAGGCCGAGCGCTGCCGCTCACCGTACTGGTTCAAACCGGATTGCACCGCCGGTTGAAGCGAAACAAATCGCAGCGCATCCGGCAGAACGATTATCGCGGCAAGCAACAGAAATTGTCCTAGCATCCATACCGGCTCAATAGCGATGGGAACCGCCGCCTCGCTATAAGCCATATCGCTAGCGACTAGCAGTCCAGTCGCTAACAGCATCCAAGTAACCGTTGCTAATTGCCCCATTAAAATACACGCCAAACCAATAATGAGCGCGAGGAATTCAAGTCCGGAAGTTGTGGCGTCGAGCCGGCCCGAGATCGTATCCACCAATGACCGGTATTCCGGATAATAGAAATTTATGAGGATGACGGCTAAACCTAGCATTAATAGGACGAAGACCAACCCGGTAAGCAGGGAGGGCGGCTGCAGCCGCCATAATTCAAGCGCCAAATATCCCCACGCACAGACCCATAAGTATACAAACAAGGCGTAACTTATGTCCGAATAATTAGGCGCGCCTTGCCCATTGCCGCTAAAAAACGGGTGAATACCGTTAGGATCATAAGTAACCCAGGATCCAGCAAGCATCATTAAGCCGAACCCAATCATGACAAGAAAGACCGGATAAGGTGCGGGGACTCGCCGGGCTATTATGAAAGCGGTAAAGGCTGCGACGATTGCCACCAGACTTTCGTCCCAGTTATAAGATACCGGTCCGAAGAACTCATGACCAAGCACCAGCCAGCTTACGAACCATAATAAGTAAACCGCAGCCAGGCTGCCCAGTAGTATAGGTATTGAGTTTGTCATGGTTGTTCGGTATTCATTCAAAATGATATTACTTTTTTGTCATGACACCCGGGCGACAGCAAAACCGGCGTAATTAAAGGATTAACATAATTGAAAATAAAAGCTGCGCATCTCATCTCTTAACTCAGCGCCAAGTTAAATGACAACCCCTTGGCGTTCCATTGCCGGTTATTGTTATTTAAGGGAACTCTGAACAAGTTTATTTCATTCATACCCAGATGGAGCAACTGGTTCGGCAGACTTTTGTGCCGTTAGGATATTCTACCAAAACAATCAATCATTTACCGTTATAACTCGACTGCATTGAGGCAGGATGTAGAGCAAGGCATGGCGCTATTACCCATAACCCGCTTAACGCCTTAATCAGAGCTTCCTATGCATCCGGCGATTTAAGTAGCTCTTCCAACGCTTTTACTTTTTCTTCCAAATGTTCGATATGTTGTTGACCTGCGTTATGTAGAACGCCGTTTTTATCCCAAAGATCGGCAATCTGGGTTTCTAACTCTTTAATCCGGCTGTTTTGTGCTTGCAACAACCGCCGAACAGCTTGTAGTCCTTTAGTTTGAGCCTCGTTTCTGAATGCATCTTGCGCCGGTTGAATTTGCTGAGAAGATATCCGATTGACAATCGTTGCGCTTAGCTTGAGCAATTGCCGCCAGGATTCCGTAGTCGGCGCTAAGTTATGAGAACCTTCCCGCCAATTGCACCACAACTCAGAGCATCCGCTCTGTAAATATTTACCGTTTAGCATATTACTCCGTTTAGCTATAGCGGCAGATCCGTTCCAAAGTTGTATTAGCGGTGTTTGATAAAGGTTTCCGACGGGATCGGACAAAAAACAGAGTGAAACGTCGCCGTTTTCGGTGATAAATAAGGTTGACCAAGGGTTTGGGCAAGTATCGGGAATTCGGCTACCGGCGATAACATTAACCTCTGGAAACTCTCCCAGTTCGGGATGAATATCCGGCGGCATTAGATGAGCGTGCGAGTTGATTTCCTCCATCGCCCCCGGCGCTGCAGTATTCTGGTCAGGCGTCAAGGTGCAGGTTTGTTCTTGCAAAAAATCAGCATTCAACCCATGCTCGCAAAATAAAGAATGCAAACCGCTCCAGGCAATCCTTTGAAACCAAGGCGCTTGGGTTATGGCGACTTTTTTTAAGATATCGTAAAGTTCGCGAACTTCCACGGGTTCCCTGATGGTTTCTTCGTTGGCAAGAGCAGGCTCACGGTCAAGGTTACGCTGATCGACCAGCATCGTTTGAAACGAAACCTGATTGATACCGAGTTCTATTAAAAGGTTGAGTAATAATGGAATCTCCCGGAAATTACTTCGCATGATGACAAAAAACACGTCTAATACCGGAAAGGTGCTTCTGTTGACTTGTTTCAGCGTTTGGATTCTACGAATATTTTCGAGAACCTTGTGAAAGTCTGCGCCGCGTCTAATTTTTTCATACGTAGCGGAGGTGGCTCCGTCTAAAGACACAGTCATCGACTGTAACGGCAAATCCACCAATCGCCGCGCCCAGCGCTCGTCGATAAGGGTTCCGTTAGTGCTGATGCTGACAATAGGTCGCTTAACAAAGGCCTTTATATCGTCTAATAACTGTTCAAAACCGCGTAACGCGAAAACTTCGCCGCCTTGAATTCTCAGCGTCGATAAATAGGGATAAAAAGCAGTTAATTCACGGCGCAGGTCAATGCCGATTTGCGGATCGCGCAACAAATTATCGCCGTTTTTAAATTGATAGCAGTGCCTGCAATCGATATTACAACCATTTCCTAATACGATGGTTGCATAACGCGGCATGGAATATAAGTACAACCGCCCGAGATGATATTCGGCTTTATTCAGATATTTATTATCGAGATACAATGAATGTTCGTTTAACATTTTCACCCCCGGTCACGTATTCGATGCTTAGTTTTACATAAGTGCGCCGGACATGAAACAAATATTGACGCCATCTCACCCCCTTTCATATAGGTTGTGAATACTGGCTTAAAAACTGGATAACTTAGCTATCGTTTGCTAATAAGGTGTTTTTTTGATCGTCGTTGTCCAAAAAACGGAGCGCGATCTCGCGGAATTCTCCATGAATTGCTTCGAAAGTTTCGACAAGTATTGGATCGAAATGCTTATGTTTTCCTTCTTTGATGATGCCAACCGCCTTGTTATGCGAAAATGCGGGCTTGTAACAGCGCTTGCTGATCAAGGCGTCGTAGACATCCGCCAACGCCATGAAGCGAGCGGGAAACGGTATGTCGTCGCCCGACAAGCCTTTAGGGTACCCGCTACCGTCCCATTTTTCTTGGTGGCATAAACAAATTTGATGGGCTATTTGCATGAATGGGTTCCAGCCGATTTGCGCAGCGACCGAACAGATAATGTCGGCTCCGATTTGAGGATGGGACTGCATGATAAGAAATTCGTTGTCGTTGAGACGGTCTTTTTTGAGCAAAATATGATCGCGAATACCGATTTTGCCGATGTCGTGGAGGGGAGCGGCCTTAAATAACAACTCAATTACGTCGTCCGTCAAAACGGATTTAAATTTTGGGTGGTTTTGCAAATGCCGCGCCAAGATTTTAATGTACTCTTGGGTGCGCTTAATATGAGCGCCGGTTTCTGGATCCCGGTATTCGGACATGGAGCAAAAACTGCCGATAATGCCTTCTTGAGTACGGGCGACGAGCAACGTCATTTCCTTAGCGCGTATGTATTCGCGAATGTACTTCATCACGGTCAAAACTAGCAGCGACAGCAACACCATCAAAACCGGTAATGCAGGTGAAATCACCATACCTTTCTGCGCCAGCAGCCATTGCGAAGAAGCTAACAGCGCGATGATTATAAGACCGGGGATAGCGACGCTAGCAACCGGTCCCCGGTGAGCCAATCCGGCAAATAAACCCAAGGTGAGAACGGCGGCGATTAGCAATTGGATCCCGCGGGAATGATTAGGCCGTTGCAAGAAATCCTGTCTTAACAGGTTGTCCACGATAGCGGCATGAAATTCAACACCCAGAAATTGCGGCGAATTGGCGGTCGGCCGGATTTCATGCAAACCGGTGGCGGAAAATCCGGCAAAAACAATCCGGTCTTTTAACGTATCCGGTTGTATCGCCCCCGCCAGCAAATCGCTCGCCGAAACTTTATTAAAGTGCTGATTTTTCAGCGGGAATTTAATCAATAAACGTCCAGTATTATCCAGCGGAACGGTTACGTTTCCTGCCTTCAAACGCAGACCGTTGTCGCTTACCGTCAACAGAAAATTGTCGATACGTTTCGCCGTTAAATAGGTTTGCAAAGCTAAACTCGGGTAAAGCTTACGATTAAATTGGATTAGCAGCGGTGTTTTTCGATAAATGCCGTCTTTATCGGGCATGGAATTAATAAATCCGCTTGCTTTAGCAGCATTTTGAATGAGGCTAACATTACAAAGAATGCCGGAAGCGCTAGGCAACCGCGGTTCATTCTTCATACCTTCTAAGGCGATAGCCGCTCCGCTGGCCGATTTAGGCGCGCACGAATAAGAACCATCGTTAGATTGATCAAAATTAAAAAAATAACTGAGCACAAAAGGCCCGGAGGCTAAGGTTTTGCTAAGGATGACATCGTAATCTCTTACGGTTTCATTGATTGACGTTAACGGGAGTTGTTGATTTAAGTCACGCTGGATAGCGCGTTGGATTTGTAAAGGCGAAGTGCGGTCGGGTTCGGCGAAAACCGCATCGATACCGGCGGCTGTTGCGCCGGCTTGCTGGATTGCTTCAAGAAACCGTGAAACTTGATAACGCGGCCAAGGCCATTGCCCGTATTTTTGCAAACTCTTCTCATCAACTTCGACGATAACCGGAACCGGAGAGAGCGCCGGTTTCGATAACCATCCGATTTGGTTATCGCTGATGGAATTGTCTATGCCATCCAAAACCCAAGGGTATTTGGCGCTTAACACAAACAGCAAAACGGTTAATAATCCGCCGGTAACGATATTTTGCAGCTTTTCTTTTGCACTTGGCGCTAACGAAAATGCCGGTTTTTTCAGTCCGGTTAGTAAGCCGCGCAAGGTTTTTTACCTTATTTCGACTTCCACACGCCGGTTTTGCGGTTCATCGACATTATCGGCTGTCGGCACGGCTAAATCGCTCTCGCCGTAATAGCGCGTATCCATGCATTTTCCATCTGCGCCGAGACCAATTAAAGCGGCTTTCACATTTTCAGCGCGTTGATCGGAAATGCCTTGATTCAATTTGTAATCGCCAACGGTGTCGCTGT
This sequence comes from Methylococcaceae bacterium UBA7658, assembly GCA_002483425.1. GTDB lineage: Bacteria > Pseudomonadota > Gammaproteobacteria > Methylococcales > Methylomonadaceae > Methyloglobulus. The sequence goes on along the minus strand of DLHW01000070.1, from coordinate 90,787 downwards.
GCCCAATAACACTGATGTCGCACGAATTACGGAGTTTTATTGCCGATTTTGCATTTTCCAGCTTCGCCGCTTCGTTAGGCAATAGCTCGGCGCTTCCGGTTGAAAAGTACAATACGATATGTTCCGGCGCCATGGGTTCTTTTGCCAGAGTCTGGCCGAACATATCATTAATCTTATCGGCGCTCAGTTGAACGGCAGCGCTCGGCGCTTTATCGGATTTAACGGCTTCAGCGCTTTCATTGGCTTTGGACAGGCGCGTGGTGCCCACTTTGGTAGTAACGTCCACTTGCCCGACTTTGCCTTTGGCGTCGGGCACAAGCACTACGGTCGTTCCCGAACAGGCGGCTAAAATGCTAACAAACAAAGAGACTAGTAATATTCGAATAATCATAAAAAAATGCTCCTAAAATCGAATAGCGTTTGGCAACCTACTCCACTTCAATCAAGATTTTTGTGCCCCGCAAGCCTAAAGTAGCGGTTGGCGTTTCAAATTGCACAGACTCAGGCGAAATTCTACCGATAGCGCCGGACGCAAACGCAACCGTGCCTTTAAATATCTTAGATATAAAGGAAACATTTTTCTCCGCCGGTTTAAATAAGAAATTCTCCACAATCAATTTACCGCTCGGACCCAAGGTAAGAACGGCGCCGTCAGTAAAGATGATACCCACCGCGCCGCTGGAATCGGTAGCAATCTCATCACCTTCAAATATTTCCGAACCGATCTCCAGTTTGCTTTCGACCCCGTTCCGGATAACGGTTGCCATTGGTTCGTAGGTTTTTACCAAGCCGATACGCTCGGCCGCCATCGAGGTTGGAGAAAAAATCAGCAATACTGCAGCTAATAAATGAAGAAAAAAAATGTGTTTTAGTTTTATTTGATCGCTAAACAACATAGAGAACACCCCTAGACAGAGCAGTCAATGGAATTTGTTAGATGAGTATAGGCTAATTTTTTTATCGGGTTGGGGTTTTATTAAAAAGCCCCGCGTATAAGTATTTTAAGCTCGTTATAATTGATGACCTTGTTATACCAGACGTTGAAAGAAGCGCGGCGGGGTTTTTATATCAGCCTTATTCCGCCCGTCTCAATCAGTACCCGCTTTTTTTTATACAATGCGCCGATCGCTTGTTTGTAGACCTTCTTACTGACGCCTAAGGCTGCATAAATCGTTTCCGGCGGACTTTTATCGCTCAAGGGCAGAAAGCCGTCTTTCGCATTAAGCTGTTCCAGTATTTTATCTTCGATAGCGGCGACCTTACCGTAACCGGGCCGGTAAAGACTGAGATCGAGTCTAAAATCGGGCCGGATATGTTTGATAAAGCCTTCGAGTTTTTGGCCTTGTTGAATGGCTTGGAAAATTTCGTTTTCGTACAACATCCCCCAATGGGTATTATTAACGACAGCTTTAACGCCGAGACTGGTGCGATCCGCAATTAAAAGCGATACGGCTTGACCGGTCTTGAAATAAGGACCTTCATCGGTCAAGTAACGGTCGATTTTAGTTGTGCCTAAAATACGGTTTTGGCTGTCGAGATAAAGTTTAACGAGATAAAATTTGCCGGCTTCCAGTTCTTGATGCTGTTCGATACGGGGAACGAGTAAATCCTTTGGCAACCCCCAGTCCAGAAATGCGCCGGTGCGATTAACCGAAACCACTCTTAACCAAGCAATGTCGTCGGCGACCGCCTTGGGCGCCGTTACAGTCGCCGCTAAATGACCGTCGCTATCGGCATACACGAATACCTCGAGAACATCGCCTATGTCGCAACCGGAGGGCGGCTTTTTACCGGTCAGCAGAATTTTAGCTGCGCCGGGGCCGCTAAGATAAATTTCCGGACCCACGTGGCTAACGATTTTAAGCCGGTTGATTTTGCCGATTTCTAACATCTTAAATACTGAAAGTTCTGAATGAAGGCCGCTTACTTTTTATATTATCGCAAGCATTTTCGGTTTACTCGAGCCATTATCCGGCGAGATCCCAACGCGCTTTTAAATAATCATGCCGGACTTTAAATATCCGATCAAGTTTATTAGCAATCAGAAATTTGTTCAGGAGCCGGCCGAACCATCCGAACGGCATGACGTAAAAAACAATGTCTTCAAGGACGACGCCGTTGTCTAAACTTGTTAAGCATACTTCGTGACTCCAAAATTTGAACGGCCCGATACGTTGCTCGTAGACAAAACGCTTAGGCTCGTCGCAATGACTGATTTCCGAAAGCCACGCCATGGGTATCCCGGCTACCGCTGTCATGACGTAACTGATCATCAATCCACTATAAATCCGCTCCGGCACTTTGGAAGTGACTGTAACATGAAAAAAATCCGGTGTGATGGCGTTAAGGTTATGGGGCGATGAAAAAAACGTCCAGGCTTGTTGAATCGGAAGCGCGAGTTTTTGGCGGCGATGGATCCGGTAGATTTTCATTGCGCCGGTAAATTATTCGGCCTCCGGTTGCGCCGGGTAGATCAGCTTACTGGTATCGAAGCCCAAGGTTTTTGCTTTTGCGGTCAAAAAATTCAAAACCGTGCCGTTCAAGTTGGGCGAACGCGCCAGTATCCACAGATAATCGCGTCCACCGGAACCGGAAATCATCGCATAATGATAATCAGCTTTATCCAATTCGATGATGTGATAGCCGCCGTAGAACGGACCAAAAAACGACACTTTCAGGCTGCCGGTGTTTGGACTCCCGGTGAAGCAGGCCTTGCCGTAGGCGTATTCGCGCCGGTTCGTAGCCGTATTCCGGCCGCTGTTGACGACATGCAAACCGCCGTCCTCGCTTAAATTGTACTCGGCGGTAATTTGATCTAACCCGCGTTCGAAACGGTTATCCAATCTCGCTATCTCGTACCATTTGCCGGTATAACGCTTGGCGTCGAAACCGGCGACCGGCTGCAGTCCTTCCGGAACGCCTGCGCACGCCGCAAGAGTTGCAAATACAATAAGCATTAAATTTTTCATCGGACACTCTTACCGTTATGGATTAGTTTGCAGTATATCCGGCGGTGGCTGGACAGCAAGAGAGCGGGTAGTTGCAAAGCCTTGATGTAATCGAATTATCCGCACGTTTTTAATGGGTCCCGGCTAGCTTAGCGGATGAACATGACAGTGCTCATGATCGTGGTCGTGATGATGGTGACGCTGATGCGATACTTGAACCGGGATCATGTTAAGTGCGCTGTGGCGGACGCCGGGTTCCGCCGAAAGCATTTCGGCAAATATTCCCATAGCTTGGGTTGTTCCGCGTAAAAACAAGTTTTCCAGACAGATTCGGAACACTCCCTAGCACCGGTGAAGCAAGTGTTGGGCTCCAAATCTTGAGCGGGAATGAATTGTCTTTAGGCGAGAGCGTCAGGTTTGTTGATAGGGCTTGGCTAAAATCCCGGTTGAATGATGGCAAAAATCGTCACAACATGATGTAGTTTGACCGTTTTAGATTGACCGTAATGAGCGCTAACGCCGTCCTCTTGCCGCTAAAAAACAAATAGTATAATAAAAACAATGCTATAAAATTATTTAAAACATTGGCGCGCTAAATGCTTATATCATTATGAATGTAGTGGAATTACTTTCATGTTTTAGCTCCCTCGTAGTAGACCTGCTTTCATCCGAAAGCGTAGCGCATTAACTTCCGCCCGGTTGTAATGCGCTTTTTTTTTGCCTGCCGGTTTTGCATTGTCATCCAACAGACTCTGCCCTAACCTAAGCTGCCGATAGCTTTGCGCAATTAATCCAAGCCGTCGTTTTTATAAGACCGGACCAATTTACCGAACCCTTTGTCCGAGGGATTACGCCGCAAGCGGCTGCCCCTGGAAAACTTTCAATCGATATTTCCGGCACACAAGGAGAATAAATACAGTTGCCGGAAAAGCGGCGGCAATCCTTAACAATGTCTTGTGCATGAAGTCATCGGCGGCGGATAGGCATTGACAAAAATTGTCACAAAGTGACCGGATACGTAGCCTTAACTTCAAGATATTTAATAATTTCTGCCACGGCAGAACATTTCCGGCTTGACGCGACGGCCGGACTTGCTTGGTGGATACGCAGCCTGCGTGTCCGCAAATGAGGTTAGAAAAGCGCATTCGCCCTAAACCGTACGTTTTGGCATGTATTGTGCTTTGTCTACTGTGAACGTTAACTGGGATCGTTTGCAATAACGTAACACCGTAATTTTTTAACACGACTTTTCATGAGGATATACCATGGCACTAACTAAACCAACCGACGGGCAACTTACCACCTCTTCAGCTACTTTTTTCAGCACTTCCGGCAACGATGCGTTGGTGCTGGGCACCAACGGTAACGATATCATCACCGGCGGCACAATCTTACTCGACTCGGCCGATTCGGACGGTGTAGACAGCATGGAAGGCGGACTCGGCGACGATGTTTATATCGTGCGCGACACCGCCGACGCAGTGCTCGAACTGGCCGGCGAAGGCACCGATACGGTATGGACCTCGGTGTCCTACACGTTAGGCGCCGAAGTGGAAAACATCGGCGCAAACGGCGGCGCCGACATTACCCTGACCGGTAACGCCAAAGACAATATTCTGGACGGCACCCAAGCCACCGGCGTTATTACCATGGCGGGCAGTAGCGGTAACGATACCTACTTTTTCGGCTCAGGCGATAAAATCATTGAAACCGGCGGGTTCGATACTCTGTACATGGCGGAAGACGCCGGCAATATCGATTTAACCAACGCAACTACCGCAGCCGCCATTTTGGGCGGAACCGCCGCCCAACAGGCTATTACGGTTGCCGGTATCGACAACGTTATTTTACAACAAGGTACTACAAGCGATGGCAACATTACCGGTAACGCCTTGAGCAATCGCTTAGTCGGCAGTGCCGGCAATAACAATTTGAACGGCGGCACGGCGGCGCTAAACGGTAACGATATTCTGGATACCGGCGCCGCAGGCAACGACACCCTGAACGGCGGCGCGGGCAACGACACCTACATTATCAGAGAAGCCGCAACCCTTGCTTCGTTGTCCGACAGCGCCGGTATTGACGTCATCAAGAGCTATAACGGAAGCTCTATAAACTTGACGACCTTTTCCGGCATCGAAAACGTGTTCTTATTAGGAACCCTCGGCAGCGTAACGGGAGGCAACGCATTGGCCAATAAGGTCACGGGTAACAGCGGCGCCAATTTAATCGAAACCGGCGCCGGCAACGACACGTTGACCGGCGGAAGTAACACCGCAGGCGCTGATACGATGCGCGGCGGCGACGGCAGCGACACCTATTTCGCGAGCAACAGCGGCGATATCATCGAAGAAACCAATGCGGCGGCGGCAGGTGGCGTTGATATCGTCCACTTCAACGGCACCTCAGGTAATTTGATTATCGGGCCGAATGTCGAAACCATCATTTTAGACGGAACGTCGGATATCGGTGCTAGAGTTACTAGCGGCACAACGAACAATACCATGACCGGCAACAGCGGCGACAACACCCTGGAAGGTTTCGGCGGCAACGACACCATTTCCGGCTTGGCGGGCGACGACTCGATAGAGGGTGGCGACGGTAACGACAGCCTGAACGGCGGCGACGGCGACGACACCATCAACGGCGGCGCAGGCAACGATACTTTAATCGGCGGGGCTGGTACGAATACACTGGACGGCGGCGACGGCAACGACACCTATACCGTGATTGCCACCGGCAGCACGATCAGCGAAACGAATGCAGCGGCGGCTGGCGGCGTGGATATCGTCAACTTTAGCGGTACCTCTGGATCGTTGGCAGTCGGTGCGAATATCGAAACTGTCAATCTGCTGGGAACATCGGATATTAGCGTCGTAGTAACGGGAACGACCAATAATACCATTACCGGCAATACCGGCGCCAATAGCATGAACGGCGGCGCAGGCAACGACACCATCACCGGCGGTTCGGGCGACGATACGTTACTCGGCGGTCTAGGCAACGATTCGTTGACCGGCGGCGTGGGCGCGGACAGCATGGCCGGGGGCGGTAATAACGATATCTACAACGTTGATAACACAAGCGATATCGTCAGCGAAGTCGGCGGCAACGGCTCGGATACTGTCAGCAGTTCGGTCAGTTATACGTTAAACAGCACAGCAGCCGCAGGCGTTGAAACTTTGACTTTAACCTCCGCCGCAACCGCGCTGAACGCAACTGGAAATGATATCAATAACACCATCAACGGTAATACTTTAAATAATACTATCGACGGTTTAGCCGGCAACGACACCATCATTGCCGGTTCAGGCAACGATACCGTAACCGGTGGAACAGGCAGGGATGTCGTGACCGTGGGTCTCGGTAACGACACCATCGTGCTGGCTAACGGAGACTCCTTGGGCGCGGCCGCTTCGGTCGCCGGTATCGACTTATTCAGCGACCTTACGCTGAACGCAGGCACCGCCGATAAGATCGATTTAGCGGTAACAGTGGTTAACATTGCAACCGCGATTACTGTGGCCGATGTCAGCGAAGCAACCTTCGTAGACGACATGAACGCAGTGTTATCGGCAACGGGCGCGGGCTTCGCTCAAACTGCCGGGGGTATCGATGTTGCCTTGGTTACCGTCGACTCGGGCGATTTAACCGGCAGCAAATTCCTGGCGGTCGACTTGGATGCAAGCGGAACATATACGGCGACCGACCTGATGATCGAAATCACCGGTTCAACCGTTACCTCGTTAACCGCCGCAACATTCGTTTAACATTACAGCGTAAACCTAGAGCGAACCCCATCTCTTGATGAAAGAGATGGGGTTTTTTTATGCAACCAATCTTCGTTAGTGGGTTAAATCTGTATTTTTTGATGAACTTATCGACTTCATACCGGTGAGCCGCGTGTATTTTGGAGTGACAAGCCAAAGTTTGTCACTCCGTGCTATATCAAGCCGCGGATTTAACCCACTACCCCAATCTTCTTACAAAGCACTCAATTGCCGCTGCAAAGCCCAAACAATATGCTCTTTAACCAATGGTGTCGAATCGTGTAACCTTTGCTTTAACGCATCGGCAATCACAGGCGATTTAGGCGCATTGCCCAAAGCGACCGCAATATTCCTCAACCAGCGTTCGTAACCGATACGCCGGATAGCCGAACCTTCGGTTTTGGTTAAAAACTCCTGTCCGGTCCAGGCAAAAACGTCTAGCAGTTGCTGCGAATTCAACCGGTGCCGGGGATGAAAATCATTCTCTGCGGTAAGCTTCGCAAACCGGTTCCAAGGACAAACGAGTTGACAGTCGTCGCAACCGTAGATCCGGTTACCGAGCAACGGCCTTAAGTCTTCCGGGATCGGACCGTGCAATTCGATGGTTAAATACGAGATGCAGCGCCTGGCGTCGACTTGATAAGGCGCTACAATCGCTTGAGACGGACAAATAACCAGGCACGCCCGGCAGTTTCCGCAATGATTGACCGCCGGTTCATCGATGGGCAGGGGTAAGTCGGTGTAGATCTCGCCCAGAAAGAACCAAGACCCGGCCTTGCGGTTGATCAGATTGGAATGTTTGCCGATCCAGCCTAATCCCGCTTTTTCCGCTAACGCTTTTTCAAGCACAGGCGCGCTATCCACAAACGCACGGTAACCGAAAGCGCCGATTTCGGCATGAATACGATCCGCAAGTTTTTGCAGCCGGGATCGCATCAACTTATGATAATCGCGGCCTAACGCATAGCGGCTGATATACGCCGAAACCGGTGTTTCAAGCTGACGCTGCATTCCAGCGCCTGTTTCTGGCAAGTAATCCATTCGCACCGAAATTACCCGTTGCGTGCCTGGATGTAATAAGCCGGGTCTGCTACGCTTATGTCCATGCCGTTGCATGTAGGTCATCGCACCGTGATAATTTAGAGCCAGCCAGTTATCGAGGTGGCGTTCGGCTTCGGTCAAATCGATTCCGGCAACGCCAATTTGCTGAAAACCTAATGTTTGCCCCCAGTGTTTGATGTTTTCGGCAAGTTTTGCCATACCGCCGGTATTATTTAAACTCATTCGTCAATGCGGAAATAAAAGAACCATTAAAAACTATGCAGAAACTGCCGACAAAACTTTATACAACCGCGCAAGTCAGAGAACTCGACCGCCTAGCAATCAAGGACTACGGCATCCCGGGAATCGAGCTTATGAGCCGGGCCGGAAACGCTGTATTCAGACATTTAAGAATCAAATGGCCTCAGTGTCAGTCGATCGATGTTTTTTGCGGCTCGGGCAACAATGCCGGCGACGGTTACATTATAGCCGGACTGGCGCACGCGGTCGGTCTTAACGTTACTGCGTATTTTGTATCCGACCCCGGATTATTAAAAGATAATGCACTGATTGCCTATCAAGATTATGTCAAAGCTAAAGGCAAAGCGCTGCCTTTTCAAGCCGGACAAATCACGAAAGCCGATGTCATCGTCGATGCGCTGCTCGGCACCGGCTTAAGCAAACCGGTTACAGGCTTATACGCCGATGCTATTAACGCCATTAACCGTAGCCGCGCCCCTGTCATCGCAGTCGATGTGCCGTCGGGTTTGAATGCCGACACCGGAAATGTAATGGGTTGCGCCGTAAAAGCCAATTGCACAGTTACCTTTCTAGGTCTTAAGCAGGGTTTGCTGACGGGCCTTGCTCCTGATTACGCCGGTGAAATTATTTACTCCTCTTTGGCGGTGCCGAACGAGCTATTCGGCAAAATAACGCCGGACTGCATCCGGCTGAAACAGAAGAAATTCCCTTCCCGCGCCCGTTGCGTTCATAAAGGCGATCACGGTCATGTGTTGATTATAGGCGGCGATCAAGGTTATTCCGGCGCGGTGAGAATGGCAGGCGAAGCGGCTTTACGCGTGGGGGCCGGCTTAGTCAGCATAGCGGCGCATCCTGATCATGCCGCCCAGCTGAATACCGGCAGACCTGAGTTAATGTGTCATGGCGTTCAAAACTCAAGTCAATTGGAGCCGCTATTAGATAAAGCAAATTGTCTTCTCATCGGCCCCGGATTAGGGCAAAGCCGATGGGCGGTTGAATTGTTCTTATCGGCGCTAAAATCGGCTAAACCGGCGGTAATCGATGCGGACGGCTTAAACCTTTTAGCCCACGTGCCGGAAAAACGATCCAATTGGATTTTAACGCCGCATCCTGGCGAAGCCGCCCGGTTATTAGGCGTCGCAAGCGCCGAGATTCAACAAGACCGGTTTAGGGCGGCGGCCGGTATACAAACTAAATACAACGGTATCGTAGCACTTAAAGGCGCGGGCACCCTCATCGCCGGGGCAGACGAAATAGCAGTTTGCGCCACAGGGAATCCCGGCATGGCTTCGGGCGGAATGGGGGACGTGCTTGCGGGCGCGATTGCAGGTTTAATTGCGCAAGGTTTTTCATTAAAAGACGCGGCTCAGCAAGGCGTTTATGTGCATGGGATGGCAGCCGATCTCGCAGCGGGACAAGGCGGCGAACGCGGATTGCTTGCCAGCGATTTAATGCCGTTTCTCCGGCAGTTGGTCAATTAATGCAACAATTTCTAAGTACCACGCAAGAAACCGAGCACTTCGGCGCCGGTCTTTACCGTTCGATAACGCCTCCTTGCATAGTATTTTTGCGCGGCGATTTAGGCGCAGGCAAAACAACATTAGTGAGAGGCTTTTTACACGCCGCCGGTTATTCAGGTACGGTTAAAAGCCCCACTTACAACTTGGTGGAGGAATACGAATTACCGGGGCGCACAATCTATCACTTTGATCTTTACCGGCTAAAAGATCCGGAAGAACTGGAATATCTGGGCATTAACGATTATTTCGAACAAAACAGTATTTGTTTTATCGAATGGCCCGATCAAGGCAAAGGCTATTTACCGGCAGCAGATATTGAAATCTACTTGACTGTCCGGCCCGGCGGACGGCTAGCCGAAACGGTTTATTATTGCGGCAAATCACAAAACCATTAAAAAAATAATTTTGTAGTATTTAAAAACAATAACCTATTGCTATAATCTAACCTAAAACATCATCATTTAGGTTGCATTATGTATTATTCATGGAAAATACTGTTTATCTTGTTAGCTTTAACAGTTCCGGTAACGGGCTATTGCCAGCAAATACGTTTAAACTCAGTGCAATACGAAACAATAGATAAGTTGTCGAAAATCGTATTGAATGTATCCGAATCGCCTAAACATAAAGTATTTGTTCTGGATAACCCGGCAAGGCTTGTCATCGATCTTAAAAATGCCGGATCGAAAGGGACGTTGAAACAACCCGCTAAATCGAATCCTTTATTTTCGCAAACCCGGACGGCATCAAAAAGCGGAGACGACTTACGTCTGGTCGTCGATTTAAAACAACCCGTTACCGCTAAAACCCATCGCCTCACTACGGCCCAACTCGACGATCAGCATTTAATTATTAACCTATTAAACAAACAGTCCTCGAAATCCGCAGATAAAAAAAATCAATCTCCCGGTGTTCAAGTAAGTAAACTATCGAATCATGCCGACGATACGTCCGTAAAAAACGGAAAAACGCCTAATTTAAAAAATAAACAATCTCATAGTAAAAAGCGCTTTATCGTTGCTATAGACGCAGGTCACGGCGGCGACGATCCTGGCGCAAAAGGGCGTAACGGAACACTGGAAAAACAAGTCACCCTTGCCATTGCAAAAAAACTGCAAGGTTTCGTTAACGGTCAGCCCGGTATGAAAGCGAAATTGGTTCGAAACGGCGATTATTATGTCGGTCTTAGGGAAAGAATGAAAATTGCCCGCCGGGCAGGCGCCGATTTATTTATTTCAATTCATGCCGACGCCACGGAAAGTCCTGATGTCAAAGGCGCTTCCGTCTATACCCTGTCCCGTACCGGCGCTTCCAGCGAAGCCGCCCGGTGGCTAGCGAACAGCGAAAATGCCAAGGAAAACGTAGGCGGGGTTAATTTGGACGATAAAGATGAAGTATTAGCATCGGTTTTACTCGATTTATCCCAAACCGCGACCCAACAGGCCAGCGTTAACTTGGCTAATAAAGTGTTAAAGAATTTTAAAAACATTGGCGAATTACACTACGATAACGTTCAAAGCGCTGGTTTTGCGGTATTGAAATCGCCCGATATCCCATCCATCTTGGTTGAAACGGCTTATATTTCAAATCCTGCGGATGAACTTAATTTAATGAGTCATCGCTATCAGAACAAAATGGCCAATGCCATATTCAAAGGCATATTAAATTATTTTGAACAAATAGAGCCTAGTGAAATCAATAGGATGGCTAAACTTTAATATATTAAGCAATGTTAAGGAGACTTAATAATGGATGTTGCGGGAATTTTTGAAATTATAATCACAAACCCTTTGTGTTATTTTGTGCTTGGCGCAGTTGCGGGATATTTTTTACGGGTATATTTAATCGAGTCGCGGGCAAAACGGCTTAGCCGCTACGACACGAAAAAGTTTTCGGGCGCCGCTAAACGGCCTGCTAAATCATACGAACTCAATGAACCTTCTTTTGATTTACCGGATGGTGTATTAAGGTCTCTCGCCCCTCAACAATTGAAGCTTGAGCAAAATGGAAATGATTTTTAAGTTTTTTTCCGGCAGCTCAATACCGTTAGATATCTATATTTTAGCAACGGCAGATGGATAATTCCGAAACTATACCGCCTGGCAACCTGAGAGTTATTTTACTTTCCAAACTTACCGGCGGAATCGATACGGATGCTAAAACGATTCCGGCCGGTTTGAACCGCCACATCAAAAAACTAGTTGGCAATCAATAATCTTGAAAACTAACAACGCCGACCTGCTACCTCATTGGATTATTGTTGGGATAGCGTTTCTATCGCTCGGTATTGCCGTTTATGTTGGTCACCGCTATGAGCATACGCTGATGACCACTTTGCCGGAGGAACGGCGCATTATCATTAGAACAGTCTTTTATGCGCTCGCTATTCTGGCTTTTCCGGCAACCAACTTAGTCCGCCATATCCAATTAAGATTGAATCAAACCATGCCAGGCAACACGACGGCCAGCAGCCGTTACTTTATAACGATTCTTGTTTCGATAATACTCATGGAAAGTACCGGCGTATTAGGTTTTGTGATGTTTTTGCTGGGCGATGATTTCAATACGCTTTATATCTTCACCGGCCTTGCCGTTCTGGGCTTGTTTTTATACCGGCCTAAACAACTTGAATATGAGTCGATAGTTACAGCATTAGACCGTTAGTTATGTCTCGACTTCGCCGAAGGAATTAAGGAACTCTGATTAAGCCCTTCGACATACTCAGAATAACGGTAAAGTGTTGGTTCTGTTCGTACTCACAGCCAACAATGTGAACTTGTCGAACCATGAGCGGAATTAACTTGTTCAGAGTTTCCTTAAATGTATAGCCACAAGGGAATAAGGCAACAACAGTTTACAGCAATTTCTAGCTCTGTGGCCCACGTCTTGCCCAAGTCTTCATCATTTCGATGTTCTGTTTTTTCAGGCAGGGAATCACGGATTAATATTGACAATTCCAATGCCGCTAAACGGCAGCGTTTACTTTGAGTACAAATTGTGGAAGTACCGGCCCTAAATCCCTTTGGACTATAGACTCGCTTTACGGCTTCCGGGCAGGAAAGTCCCTGGCGACAAATCCGGTAGGTATAACAATACCCTTTTTTGAGCTAAATTTTGATTTGATACTAAGGAATTGCTTTCGCGGTAAAACTAGAAACGACGGCTCCCGGCATTATCATCCTCGGAAAAAGATAACAAATTATTAAAAAGCTCATTTATCGAAAGTGTTTCTAATTGAGCGACATCGGTCATATGCTTCGATACGACCGATGGTGAATCGATCTAACTCATGAAAGTACAAGATTAATCGCCGTGTACGACGACTTTATAGTGGCCGACCAGCCCAAGAATATTATGTGCATGCCAATCGACATGACTGACTTTACTAATTCCACCGTTTTGTTTAGCGGCATCTATACTGCAATCTCCTGTAGAGAACATAGCTAAATAACTTGCACAATTCGCTTCGCCGGATTTAGCGCAGGAACCTTCATCCGTTGCGGTAACCGGTAAAGTCACATTAGTAAAAATATTGCCGACTGGGTAAGGTGTGGCGCATCCGGTTAAGTATAAAATCCCTGCTACCATACTTAGGCGCTTTATTAATGCTTTCATCGTTAATTCCTTTTTCAGTTTTAAGGAATTTCAAGTATAGTCTGACAGATTGCCTGTTTACAATCAAAAGGTTGATTTTAAAAAAGCAATTACTATGGGTAGGCTTAAAACATTAAGGTTTGGGGTCTGCTACCTTAATTTTCTTTCTGCGGTAATTGTGGCCGTAGAAAATTTCTGTGACTTCTCGACGCAGTTTTTTTTCAATTTCGGCTTTTTTTTCTTCTGTCAAGTTGCTCTCTTTTTCGAACAGGTAGTTTTCCAATTCGGTTTCTTTCAGCATCATTTTGGTATGAAAAATATTTTCCTGATACACGTTGACATCGATCATCTGATAGTCTTCTTGGGTATCTTTGGCAATGTAGTTTTGAATCGATGTAATGTTATGATCGATGTAATGTTTTTTTCCGGTAATATCCCGGGTGAAACCGCGAACGCGGTAATCCATGATAACGACATCGGACTCAAAACTATGAATCAGATAATTCAGTGCTTTCAACGGTGAAATCCGTCCGCAAGTCGAGACGTCGATATCGGCGCGGAATGTGCTGATGCCGTTATCGGGATGGCTTTCCGGGTAGGTATGCACGGTAATATGGCTTTTATCCAAGTGCGCCAAAACAGTATCGGGTAACGGCCCCGGCGTTTGACTGTTCATGCTCGCGGGCGGCATGACATCGCCTTCCGAGATCAGCATGGTGACGCTAGCCCCTTGCGGATCGTAGTCTTGGTGCGCGATATTTAAAATTTTAGCGCCGATAATATCGGCCACGTCTTTGAGTATTTGTGTTAGCCGGTCGGCGTTATACGCTTCGTCGATATATTCGATATAGGCTTGTTGCTGTTCAGCCGGGGCGTAACAGATATCGTAAATGTTAAAACTTAACGATTTAGTGAGGTTGTTAAAACCGTGTAATTGCAATTTATTCAATGCATTAAACCTCTATTACTTCAAAGTCATGGGTAATTTCCACTGCCTTGCTCAACATGATAGAGGCAGAACAATATTTTTCCGCAGATAATTTAACCGCCCGCTCGACGACCGGCGCTTTTAATTCCTTGCCGCTGACTTTAAAATGCAAATGAATTTTGCTAAACACGCTGGGGATAGCGTCTACCCGTTCGGCGGTTATTTCGGCAACACAACCGGTTACGTTATTTCTGCCTTTTTGTAAAATTTGCACAACATCGAACGATGAACACGAACCGACGCCAAGCAGTAATAACTCCATCGGCCGCATGCCGATATTGCGTCCGCCGTGATCCTGCGGGCCGTCGATAACTATAGCGTGACCGCTGCCCGTCTCGCCGACAAACATCATGCCGTCGACCCATTTAACTGTCGCTTGCATTTTTAATTAATCCCAGTAAAAAATGACGAATAGGGTAGCATAGATTTAAAATCAGACCGAATATCGAATGGATTTTTTTTTGCTAGATTGCAATTAGATGAGCGACAATTACCTTTACTAAAAATCGAGATGGTAATCAATATGAGCATTACACCGCGCGAAGCCCCTTATGCCAAAGTCGTCGAACAATTACTGCATCATTGCCATAAAAAAACGTACCCGCCGAAGACTATTGTGTTTAGGCCGGGCGACTTGGGCGACCGGTTGTATTACATCGTAGACGGTTCGGTCAGTATTTGCGTGGAAGATGAAGAAAACGATCAAGAACTGGTTTTGGCTTATCTTAACAAGCATGAATTTATCGGCACTATCGGTATTTTTAAAGGCTCGGAAACCCGCAAAGTTACGGTTAGAACGCGAACGCAATGTCAGTTAGCCGAAATGAGTTACGACCGTTTCCGGCAAGTGCTGAAAAAAGAACTCTTGGAGTATGCGCCGGACATTTTGTTTATGATGGGCGAGCAACTGGCCGGACGCCTCTTAAAAACGAGTAGAAAATTCAGCGACCTAGCGTTTATGGACGTTGAAGGCCGAATCGCCCGCACTCTATTGGAGTTATGTAAGGAGCCGGATGCAATGACTCATCCCGACGGCATGCAACTTTATATTACCCGGCAAGAAATCGGCCGGATTGTTGGCTGCTCACGTGAAATGGTCGGGCGTATCTTAAAAGAGATGGAAGATAAGGGGCTTATTTCTGCTCACGGCAAAACTATCGTAGTCTTCGGCACCCGGTGAATTTCGAACGAAAGATTATTTTTTTCTAGCTTGCTGAATTGTTTCGTAAGCTTTGGCGATTTTTTGGGTCTTCTCTTTCGCGAGCTTCATCATTTCTTCCGGCAAGCCTTTAGCGACCAATTTATCAGGATGATTTTGGCTCATTAACCGCCGGTAAGCTTTCTTCACTTCTTCATCGGTGGCGGAAGAATTTAAACCTAACACTTCATAAGCATCTTGCAGGTTCGACTGAGTATGCGGATACGTACGTTGCCGCCGATAGCGTTGCTGCCCCTGCTGCTGGTAATCGTAATTGTGCTGATAAAACCGTTGTTGCGCCTGTACACGCAGTTTTATTCTTTCGTAATCGAACTGAGAAACCCGAAGTTGACTGCAAATATGTAATAACAGTTTTTCTTCTTTACTATCCAGGGAGCCGTCGGCCAACGCTTCTTGGACCTGGATTTCCAAAAACATCCGGATCAGATCGGTCCGGCGATGACATTCTTTATAGAATTGGGCCAACACTTCGTCCAGAGGAAAATCGGCGCTTTTGCCTTGCTGAAACAAATTAATCGCTGTAGCGCGCATTTCGCCGCCGACCAGCAGTTGATCCATAATCCGGTTAGCTAAGGAAATTTCTTCCGGGGATACCTGCCCGTCCGCCTTTGCGATATGGCCCATAACTGAAAAAGCCGCGGTAAAAAACGCCATCTGCACCCGGTGCTGATCGCCCGGCTTCAGCGGTTCGGCATTTTCCAGCTTGATCATACCGATATCGAATTGATGACCCAAAGAGGCGCCTAAAATAGCGCCCAACGGCCCGCCCATCATGAAACCGAAGGCGCCGCCTATAAATTTTCCTAACCAACTCATCGTAAATAGCTCATTGTTGCGGTAAATAATGTTAAAATCATAACAAAGGTTAGCCAGATAACCATCCTACCTTTTCGAAAAACACCTCTTCCACGGTTTTAATCTAAAACTTCATGAATACCTCCGCTCTATTCGAATCACAGTTATCTTCCTTGCCGTTACGCGCCAGAGGCAAAGTCCGCGACATTTATACCGTAGACCGTCAACATATGTTGATAGTGACAACCGACCGCCTTTCGGCTTTCGATGTTGTCATGCCCGATCCGGTTCCTGGCAAAGGGCTTATGTTGACTCGAATTTCAAACTTTTGGTTCGAGAAATTAAGCGCNNATCATTTGACTAATATCCCGTTATCCGTCGTCTTGCCTGATCCTGACGAGCAAGCACAAGTCGAAGGCCGCGGCATCGTTGTGAAATTGTTGCAACCGCTGCCGGTCGAAGCCATCGTGCGCGGCTACTTAATCGGTTCCGGCTGGAAAGACTACCAGCAATCGGGTTCCGTATGCGGGCTTGCTCTGCCGGAAGGCTTACAACAAGCCCAACAGTTACCGGCTCCGATCTACACACCCTCCACCAAAGCCGCTGCCGGGCAACACGACCAAAATGTTGACTTCGAACAAACCGTAGCGCTATTAGGCCGTCATTTAGCAACGCAAGTACGGGATGTTAGCTTAAAGCTATATCAAGAAGCCGCTGACTACGCCAAAGCAAGAGGCATTATTATCGCAGACACCAAATTTGAATTCGGCGTTGATGAAACTGAAAAGCTTTACTTGATTGATGAGGTATTAACCCCCGATTCATCCCGGTTCTGGCCGGCCGGCCAGTATCGAACCGGCATCAGTCCTCCTAGTTTCGACAAACAGTATGTCAGAGATTATCTGGAAACGCTGGATTGGGACAAAAAAGCGCCGGGGCCGCACTTACCGCAAGATGTTTTGGAACATTGCGCTGCAAAATACCGGGAAGCAGAAGCCAGATTGACCGGAAAGTAAAATCTGCACATCAAATCAAGCCGTGTTCGGCAAAGGAATACGGTTCGCCGTCGCCGATAATGAAATGATCCAACACCCTAATATCGAATAATCCCATCGTCTGCTTGAGTGTTTCGGTTATAGACTTGTCAGCTATACTCGGTTCGGAAACGCCGGACGGGTGATTATGAGCGAAGATAACAGCGGCAGCGTTATGTTGTAAGGCCAGTTTAGCGACCTCTCTGGGATAAACGCTGGCCGCATCTATCGTGCCGCGGAATAATTCGATTAATTGGATCACACGGTTTTGGTTATCGAGGAATAAACAAGCAAAGACCTCGTAACTGTAACCGCGTAATTGCGCGCTGAGGTAGGCGCGGGTAAGCTCAGGACTGTTTAATGCATCGCCGCGCTGCAAAGCTTCTTTAAAATGCCGGCGCGCCATTTCCAGAACGGCTTGCAATTGAGCATACTTGGCTTCACCCAAACCGTTACTCTGGCAAAAGCGCTGCCGGTCGGAACCGAGCAAAGCTCGCAAGGAACCGAATTCCTTGAGTAAGTCGCGCGCCAAATCGACCGCCGACTTACCGCGAGCGCCGGTTCTCAAGAAAATAGCGAGCAATTCAGCATCCGACAAGGCGCTAGGTCCGCGGCTTAGCAGTTTTTCTCTTGGTCTATCGTCAATTGCCCAATCCTTGATAGCCATCACACTTTACCTGATTAACGAAATAAATCTAATCATAGAAGAATTTGACTATACTTGCCATCTAGCTTTTACCGGAGCAATCTTGGAAATACCGACTCAGAAAAACATCTTATTAGCTGTCTGCGGGGGCATTGCCGCCTATAAAGCCGCCGAATTAGTTAGATTATTGCGTAAGCAAGGTAATGATGTCAGAGTGGTGATGACACCATCGGCCGTGGAATTTGTTGGCCCGTTAACTTTTCAAGCGCTATCGGGAAATCCGGTGTATACGGAAGCATTAGACTCCAGTCAAGACAATGGAATGGACCATATCAACCTAGTTCGGTGGGCGGATATAATGGTCGTTGCGCCAGCCAGCGCCAATACAATTGCCAAATGCGCGCACGGTTTTGCGGATAATTTAGTGACCGCTTTATACCTAGCAGCTAATTGCCCTGTATTCATGGCTCCGGCCATGAATCAAGCCATGTGGAACAATCGAGCAACCCAAGAAAATATCCGGATATTGGCAAACTATGGCGTCAGTTTGATCGGTCCCGACCCGGGAGAACAGGCTTGCGGTGAAACGGGCCACGGACGAATGGCGGAACCTGCCGAAATTTGCCGGCGTTTGTTAAGCGAGACGGCAAAGTGCAGCTTGCAAGGAATTAAGGTTTTAATCAGCGCCGGCCCAACGCAAGAATATATCGATCCGGTCCGTTACATTTCTAACCGCAGTTCCGGGAAAATGGGTTATGCCCTTGCCCGCGCAGCTTTAAGCGCAGGAGCCGATGTCACTTTGATAAGCGGTCCGGTTAATCTAATACCGCCCACCGGCGTCCGGGTGGACCAGGTTAAATCGGCGCATCAGATGTACGAAGCCGTTATGTCGAGAATAAAAGATTGCCAAATTTACATTGGGGCGGCAGCCGTCGCGGACTATGCACCGGTGATTACGGATATGAAAAAAATTAAAAAAGACGCCGCGCAAATTACGGTATCGCTAACTAAAACAAAAGATATTTTGGCCGCTATCGCGCAACTCGAAAAAGCACCCTTTACTGTCGGTTTCGCCGCAGAAACCTCGGACCTTGAGATCTACGCTCAAAACAAACTGCACACTAAAAAACTAGACATGATCGCAGCTAATTGGGTGGGTAAAGAACAAGGCGGCTTCGATAGCGAACAGAATGCTTTGGAAGTATTCTGGGATAACGGCGAAGCAAGCTTGCCGATGATGGATAAATATTCCTTGGCAAAAGAACTTATCAACTTAATAGCATTGAAATTCAATGAAAAAAATAGAATTTAAAATCCTCGACAACCGTTTAGGCCGGGAAATCCCTATGCCGGAATATGCGACATCGGGTTCGGCTGGATTGGATTTACGGGCGTGTTTACCGGAAGCCGTAGAATTAAAACCGGGAGAAACTTTGTTGATTCCGACCGGCTTGGCAATCCATATAAGCGACAGTCATTTAGCTGCCGTCATACTGCCTAGATCTGGATTAGGTCATAAGCACGGTATCGTTCTAGGAAATTTAGTCGGTTTGATCGATTCGGATTATCAAGGTCAACTGTTTGTATCTTGCTGGAATCGAGGCGACACCGCGTTCGTTATCAACGTCGGCGAGCGAATAGCCCAAATGGTTTTTGTGCCGGTCGTGCAAGTGACGCTGGCGCAAGTCGAGGAGTTTCATGACAGCTCTCGCGGCCCCGGCGGTTTCGGGCATACCGGGCGTCTTTAAATCGAGTTTCTAATTGCAATTGAGGTTTTTATGGGTCGATTGTTTTACATAATGGCCGCTATTTCAGTATTCATGGTGCTGATCGCTGGTTCGGGCGCGATTTTAATATCCAAAACCATTGTCGCTCAGTCCAAAGTCGATGCAGTGTCTACAACGGCAAAAAGTATTTCCCTTGCCTTATCGGAACAAGTTAACTTGTTAAATAGTTTTCTCGATAAAATGGCGCAAGATTCTGATGTTAAAGCAGCGGTGGCGCAAAAAAAGCCCGAGTTACTGACGAATGCCGCAAAAAAACTGGAAAATCATTTTCCAGGCATCCTTTCAGTCAAGTTTTTGTTGCTGGACAATAAGGATTCTAATAATAAAGCGGAAAATCCGGCCATGAGCTTCGCGGATCTTCAAATGGCGCAAAAAACCTTCGAATCCGACCAACAGGCCGCTATTCAAGGCGATATTAATGTCGATAGACATTTGGCTATCGCTCGTAAGATTACGGAAAACAATGTCACAATAGGCGTCGTGTTAGCGGGGGTAAATTACGATTTCATAGAAAGAATTTTATCCGCAACGCCTTTGGAGAAAGGCTATATCGAATTACGGCAAGGAAAATTAAGCCTTGCTACGACGGGTAAAAAAAATACCGGCGACGAAACCGGCAATCCGCCCGTCCATGTGCCCGGCACCGAATGGGAGCTTGTTTATGACAATGAAAACGGCGGCGGCTTTATCGAATTGTCTCTGCTGTCCGGAATTATTTTAATTCCCGCATTAATCGTTGTTTTAGCTTTCGTGACCGGCTACCGGAAAATTTCGGATTTGCTTAAAGATGATACGACCTTGGTTATCAAAGCGTTTAAAGACATCGTAACGGAAAAACCGCTGGGCGAATATCCGGTAAAATTGTCGGAAATGAACCGGGTCATCTCAACACTGTCGCAATTCAAGCGGATTGTTGGCGAAAAACTGTTTGAGAATTGAAAACCCGTGTTAAAAAAAGGACAATATCCAGTTGTTGTTTTAAAGTTTCAGGAAGCATTAATCGAATTAAACCTTTTTTGTAGACGGTCTAATCCGGGACATGCGCTAACAACCCTCGAAAGAAAATAGATAATTAATTAGGGGTAAATAATGGAACGTTTGTTCTCGGTTTTGACTTTTATCGCCGTGCTAATGGTTTTAATATCGGGTACCGGCGTTTACTTGACTTCCAAGTTTATCGTCGCGGAAGCAAAAGAGGATGCTGCTCGTTATGCGGCTAACGGTTTTGCGCAAACATTAAATAAACAGATCGTTTTATTGAATTCTGCCTTGGATAAATTCGCCAAAGATCCAGACGTCGCCGCCGCTTTTATTGCCAATAATCCCGCCGAACTGAGTTCAATAGCCGCTAAATCGGAAAAGCTTTTCCCGGAAGCAAGAAAAATCAGGTTATTGCCTGTCGGCACTATTGAACGGGACGAGAGCAGCGTTCCTCGCATGGGCTATGGCGACGTAGATATGGTTAAAGCGACATTCCAAGAAGATCCTTTGCCCGCTATACAGGGCGATACCGGCCCGGACCGGCACTTGGCGATGACCCGGAGAGTCATGAACGGCAATCAAGCTGTTGGGGTAATTCTAGCGAGTTTAAGCTACGACTTTATAGCCCAAAGCCTTAAGGATAACGTTATCAAAGATAACTACATCGAGGTCAGACAGGAAAAACTCCTGCTAGGCGCCATTGGCGACAAAGGCGATGACAATAGCGATTTGATCAAACTCGCGGTGCCGAACACAAGCTGGGAGATTTATTACCTGGATCCCAATACCGGCTCGATAGGGCAAATATCGTTAATGTTAGGCTTTATATTGTTGCCGGCATTTTTTGCATTAGGGATAGGTTATGTTTGCTACCGTCAATTGCATGTCATGCTTGCACAAGATCAAGACTGGATCTTGCAGGCCTTTAAAGATGTTTTAACCAATAGACCCAAAGGCAGCTATCCGGTTACCTTAACCGGCATGAGTAACGTAATTGCCGCAATGGTTCGTTTTAACCGCGAGGTCGAACTGCAAGGGCTGAGTTCGGCGGCAAAAGCTAGCGACGATTTTGAACTGGAAGGTTACTTCGACGATATCACCGTTCCTATAGCCGAATCGAAACCGGTAAAGCCTTTGATTCAAAGCAACTCAAGTGATGAGAAGGCCGTTGCTTCAACTGAAGATGCTAAAGAAAATGTACAACAACCGCAGAATGTTATTAGCCCGATTCCGGAAATTGTACCGCCCCCTCTCCCAGAAACAGCAAAAAAAGAGGATTTCAGTTCGGCTATTTTCAGAGCTTACGATATCCGGGGCATAGTAGGAACGACACTGACGAAGGAAATTGTCTACGACATCGGCAGAGCTTTCGGTTCCGAATCTAAGGAGCTTGGTTGCAAAACCGTTGTGGTGGGCCGGGATGGAAGATTATCTAGCCCTACCCTGGCAGAAGTCTTAATTCAAGGTATCGTTTCAACCGGATGCAACGTTTTAGATATCGGCATGGTGCCGACGCCAGTGCTTTATTTTGTCGTGCACCACACGGACGGACGGACAGGCATTATGGTTACCGGCAGCCATAATCCATCCGAATATAACGGGCTTAAAATGATGATCAAAGGCGAAACCTTAGCGGGTCCCAAAATACAGCAACTTAAACAGCGTATCGAAAGCAAATCCTTTAGCACCGGTGAGGGTTTTAGTGAACAAAACGGCATGTTTGTCAGCGAATATATCGGCACTTTGAGCGACGACATCCAAGTAAGCCGTAATTTAAAAGTAGTGCTGGATTGCGGAAATGGCGCTGCAGGCGAATTAGCGCCTATTTTGCTCAAGTCCATTGGGTGCGACGTTATCGAGCTATTTTGCGAAGTCGACGGCAATTTTCCAAATCATCATCCCGATCCAAGCAAGCCGGAAAATTTGACCGAACTGATCCAAGCGGTGAAACAGAATAATGCCGATATCGGCATTGCGTTCGACGGGGATGGCGACCGGTTAGGCGTTGTTGATTCGAAAGGCAAAATTATTTGGCCGGATCGTCAAATGATGTTGTTTGCTAAAGACGTATTGGCCGGCAAACCGGGTTCCGAAATTATTTACGATGTTAAATGCAGTCGGCATTTACCCGATCAAATCGTTAAATACGGCGGCCGGCCTTTGATGTGGAAAACCGGTCATTCGTTCATGAAAGCCAAACTTAAAGAAACCGGCGCAAAACTGGCCGGTGAGATGAGCGGGCACATCTTCTTCAATGACCGCTGGTTCGGTTTTGACGATGCCCTGTACGCAGCGGCTCGTCTGTTGCAAATACTTTCGGAAGATGCGCGTCCGAGCGCCGAGATGTTCGCCGATTTTCCCGATAGTCTCAGTACGCCGGAATTGAACGTCGAATTAGCGGAGGGCGAAAACTTTAAATTTATCGAACGCCTATTCGCAACCGCAAAATTTTCCGGCGGAAAAGTAATCGATATTGACGGGCTGCGGATCGATTTTTCCGACGGCTGGGGACTGGTTAGAGCTTCCAATACAACGCCCTCGCTGGTAATCCGTTTCGAAGCCGACAATACAGACGCCATGAATACCATCCAGGGGCAATTCCGGAAATTGCTGACGGATATCAAACCCGATATTAAACTGCCGTTTTAAACTTTAGCAATTTTGATAGAACAACAATGGAACAAAACAAAGCCCATCATATCGCCGAAGTCCTCATTGAGGCATTACCCTACATCCAGCGTTTTAAAGGTAAAACGGTCGTTGTGAAGTTTGGCGGCAATGCAATGGTTGATGAAAACCTTAAAAACAGCTTTGCCAGAGATATTGTGCTGATGAAACTGGTCGGTCTTAACCCGGTGGTCGTTCATGGCGGCGGACCTCAAATCGGCCAGCTCCTCGGAAAACTCGGTAAGACCTCCGATTTTATCGATGGCATGCGGGTAACGGACAGCGAGACCATGGATGTGGTAGAAATGGTATTGGGCGGTTTAGTTAATAAAGAAATTGTTAATCTTATTAACCGTAACGGCGGTAAAGCGGTGGGATTAACCGGTAAGGACGGCGATTTCATCCGGGCCAAAAAGCTAACAATCGAGCTTCGCGAAAAACCGGGCATTCCGGCTTCTGAATTGGCGGATGAACAACCCCCGGAAATTATCGATCT
Organism: Methylococcaceae bacterium UBA7658; assembly: GCA_002483425.1. GTDB lineage: Bacteria > Pseudomonadota > Gammaproteobacteria > Methylococcales > Methylomonadaceae > Methyloglobulus. The sequence continues at coordinate 67,040 of DLHW01000070.1, read as the reverse complement.
GGGCCACGTCGGGGACGTTAAAAGCATTGACCCCGCCGTCGTCAATATGCTGGCGTGCAGCGATTTTATTCCGGTGATTGCCCCGATCGGAGTGGGTGAGGACGGGCAGTCTTACAACATCAACGCCGACCTTGTGGCCGGTAAAGTTGCGGAAATATTAAAAGCCGAAAAATTGATCTTATTGACGAATACGGCAGGAATCCTCGACCGGCAAGGCAACCTGCTCACCGGCTTGACGTTGAAAGATATAGACGATTTGATAACGGACGGCACAATATCCGGCGGAATGATTCCTAAAACCCGTTGTGCCACCGACGCTATCAAAGGCGGAGTAAATCGAGTTCACATTATCGATGGCCGCGTCGAACACGCGGTGTTACTGGAACTGTTTACCAATCAAGGCGTAGGTACGTTACTGCTTAGCCGTTAAGATAAGCTTTCAGGTTTACTCTGATAAGCTCGTTTCCAAGTAATTCTTAAAAGCCAGACGAATCTCCTGGACTTTTTTGCTGGCGCATAATTCAACGCCTATCGACGAATCCCGGCAACGAATGTCGAGAAAAAGCTTTTGTTTCCGGTCGCCCAGATCGACTTTGGAAATAGCAAGGCTCAAATCGTTGTCGGTGTCCGGGGTGCGGCCCATGATTAACTTTCCGGATTGTATTTCAGGGTCAGTGCTATTGGAAGATGTAGAATGTTTGGTAATAAAATCTCCGGCAATTTTCCAAGCTTTTTCGCATTCTCTATCATCATCGCAAGTGTACACCCCGAGTTGATTCGCGGCTTTAATCTCTTCTTTTTGCTGTTCAAGCCGCTTTTGCTCAGCCGTTTGCGTGAGTTGTTTGTAACGAGCGATGTCGGCATTGAATTGCTCGACGATTTTGTTCTTTTTTTCAATATGCTGGCTGATTTTTACATAAGTTTCCTGACTTTCCTTTTCGGTCGCTTTAATATCGTCCAGTAACTTTTGAGGAATTTTTTCACCGTTCCGTTCATTGACGGCCGCTTGCCGGTTCAAAGTTTCCAACTGATTATCAAGCCGCTTCAAGTTACTGATAGTCAGTTTTTGCTCGGTATCCAATTCTTGTAATTTAGCGTTAAACGTATTCTGCAAGTCTTCGAGTTTGCTATAAGTGATTCGCAAGGCTTTATCGTGGTACATCTGCTGAGCGATCACCTTCTCTTGCGCTTCTTTTAAGGCTTTGAGCAAACGGTCCAACGCCTCTTCGGATTTGGTTTTTGCTTTTTCGGTCACTTCGAGCACACGACCTTGTTTACTGAGCGATTCTCTCCGGTATTGCGAGTGTTTGGGCGGAACTTGATCGGAAAAATAGGTATTGCCTTTTTCGTCGATCCACTTGTACATCTTATTACCGTACGCAACCTGACCTGAAAGCAAGCCGATCAAACAGGCCGTAAAAATTACTTTTGGACTTATAAGCGGATACATAATTGAGTCAAAGCCTATTCCGTCAGGTGAGTTATGAATTAGCTGTTAATTTTATATCAATTTAACGCAATTGATTGGGTAATTTTCAATATTTTAGTACTGACCGGCGGCGTTGACTTAAAATTTTCAACAAATAAATTTTTTATATATCAGCTAATTAAGCTTGCCAACTGATGCAGCGGCGGCAAAATTACCATTTTTGCCAATTGCAGCAATATCAGGGCTGCCAATGGCGATAGGTCGATCCCGCCAAAGTCGGGAATGAATTTACGGCAGGTATCCAGCATCGGCTCCGTCAAACTATGCAGAATAGAAGCAGCGGCATTAAAACTTCCAGGATTCAACCAGCTCAGGATTGCCCGGGCGAATACCGCATAAATAAAAATATTGATCAGCAAAGAAATTAAATTGCCCATTGACAGTAACGCTAAGGCGCCGGCGCCGATCGAAAAGCCTTTCAATTGTAAAACCGAAAAATCCGCCAGCATTTGCAAACTAAACGCCAATACGATAGAAGACGTGTCGATCTTTCCTAAAGGCGGAATATAGCGGCGCAAAACTTTGAGCACCGGATGGGTAATTTTGACAAGAAACTGCGAAAACGGGTTATAAAAATCAGCCCGGCTCCACTGGAGCAAAAACCTCAGAACAATCGCAAGAATGTATAACGAGGCTATCGAGTCTATTAAAAAAATGGCGGGATCGGTCATGTAATTAGCACCCATTAGTGAGTTTCCGTTAGTTTGGACATTTCCACAGAGCGGTCTCTAGCCGCGTGTAAGGCTTTCGCTACCAGCGCGGTAAATCCGCCGCGTTCAAAAGCTTCGATCGCTTGTTGAGTCGTGCCGCCCGGCGAAGTAACGCGGCGGCGCAATTCCGCAGGCGATTCCGGCGATTCCAGCGCAATTTTAGCCGCGCCCAAGGCGGTTTGCTGAATCAATAATCGTGCGGTCGCTTCGTTCAATCCTAATTCAAGAGCAGCTTTTTCCATACCCTCCATGAGTAGAAAAAAATACGCCGGACCGCTGCCGGATACTGCCGTCACTGCGTCTAAATCGCTTTCGCTTTCGACCCATAAGGCAAGGCCGACGGCGCGTAAAATTGACTCAGCCAAATTCCGCTGTTCTAATGACACGTTGACGTTCGCAAATAAACCGGTAGCCCCAGTAAGCACTAAGGCCGGAGTATTGGGCATACAGCGTACGACAGGTGTGTCCGGGGGCAGCCATAAACTCAAGCGTTCGAGCGTAACGCCCGCCGCTATCGATACAACCATTTGTCCAGGCCTTAGGTAAGGACGAATTTCTTTGGCGACTTGCGCTAATATTTGAGGTTTGACGGCTAACACCACTACATCGGCGGCATTGATAACATCCCGGTTATTCTGTGTAACATGAATGCCCAGGCTGCTGGATAGCGTGTCCAAGGTTTCCTGACTAATATCCGATACCCAGAGTTGTTTAGGCTCATGACCGCTAGCGGTCAAACCGTTGAGAAGACTGGCGGCCATATTACCGCCCCCTATAAAACCGATTTTAGTTGTTTTCATGTGTGGTCTGAATTTAAGAAATTGACGTATTCTACCGAATATATGGTCAGGTCTAAAATTCGCAAGGTCAGTTAGCAATCCATTGTGATCGGGTTGTTGAGAAACACAAGCTCAATGTAGCAACAAATGTAATGATTGAAACCATTTATCTTGAAGAAACTATCCGTAACCACTACCGTGTCAAAGACATTTTGCAACGCTTTCCGTCCGCCAGAACGATTACCTGTCAGCGATACGGCGAAGTTTTTAATCCTAAAGCGCAAAACTTCAGGCTCCAAAAACTAAAACCGGCTTTAATTCTGGCGGAAAAACATAAAAATTTTGTGCTGGAAGCGCCCAAAGGTTACGGCATCGGCGCCAGCCGGAATTATTATTTCTCTCACATGCTTAATTGTCTGTACGATTGCCGCTATTGTTTCTTGCAAGGCATGTATCAATCGGCGAACTATGTGTTATACGTCAATTATGAGGATTTTCAGAGCGAAATTGATCTTATTTGCAGACGGTTTCAAAAAGACGAAATCCATTTTTTTTCGGGCTACGACTGCGACAGTTTGGCTTTGGAACCGGTCACCCGATTCGCAAACTGTTTCGTGCCGTTTTTTGAAAGCTTACCTAACGCCTGGCTTGAATTAAGGACAAAAAGCACCCAAATTAGAACGTTACTGCTCCGGCAGCCGATGCCGCGTTGCATTATCGCTTTTAGTTTAGCGCCCGGCGAAATCGTCAATAAATTAGAACGTAAAGCGCCCTCATTATCGCGCAGGCTTGAAGCCATCGGTAAATTACAGGCGCACGGCTGGCTAATTGGTTTGCGTTTCGACCCTTTGATTTACCAATACGGTTATCAACAGCAATACCGGCATTTCTTCGAACAAGTGTTCGCTGTTATCGATCTTAAGCAATTACATTCGGTCAGTTTGGGCGCTTTTCGCTTGCCGGAAGCTTATTATAAAAAGATCACTAAGCTTTATCCGGATGAAAAGCTGTTCGCCAGCCCTCTTGAAATTCAAAACGGCAGCGTAAGCTACCGGCAAGAAATCGAGCGCGAAGTGTTGAATTTTTGCGCCGGACAGATTTTGCAATACGTTCCAAGCGAGAAATTTTTTCCATGCACACCTTAAAGCGTACTTTTTTAATATCCGGCGCGAGCTCAGGAATCGGCCGGGCTATCGCGAAAAACTTGCTGAAACAAGGCCATCAAGTCATCGGCATTTCACGCGATTACAACCGGTTTAAAGTGAGTAAGGAAAATTTTTATCCTGTGCAACTCGATTTATCCCGGCTAAAGGAATTACCTCTGAAAGCGAATGAGCTATTGCAAGCTTTTCCCGGTCTGGACGGCGTCATTTTTTCGGCAGGCATAGGCCGGTTCGGTTCCTTGGAAGAGTTTTCCTACGAGCAAATCGATACCTTGATGACAACGAACTTCACCGCCCATGTTTATCTCACGCGGGCCGTACTGCCTTATCTTAAGCGCAAAACCAAAAGCGATTTAATTTACATCGGTTCCGAAGCGGCCTTAAAAGGCAGCCGGAAAGGAACTGTCTATTGCGCGAGCAAATTCGCTTTACGAGGTTTTACTCAAGCCTTGCGTGAAGAATGCAGTAAAGACGGAGTGCGCGTTTGTTTAATTAATCCCGGCATGGTAAAAACCTCTTTCTTCGACGATCTAGCATTCGAACCCGGCGGATACGCTGTCAATTACCTCAATCCGGAGGACATTGCCGAAGCGGTTTCTTACGTCGTCAACTCGAGACCCGGCACGGTCATCGATGAAATAAATCTGAATCCGGCAACTAAAGTCATCCAGAAAAAAACTATTTAAGCTGTTATGTTAAGTTCAAAATAATCAAACCCTTGAATTCATTTCGCAGTTATAAGGTTACTTCGCCGGTTACCGATAAATTATTCTAGGTCTTTGCCTTAACGATAGTTGGTATAATGGCGTAGCATAAATGAAGATTTCTTCAAGCTTTCATACGGATTATTCAGATGTTAAGTGTTTTAAGGTTTAACTCGCAAACTTGGTTTTTTCTCGGCTTTTGGACATGCGTCGGCTTATTAAGCGCCGGTTATTATTTTCAGTACGTGCAAAAGCTAGAACCCTGTCCTTTATGCATATCGCAACGGATTGCTATTTTTGCAACCGGACTCTGTTTTTTATGTGCCGCACTGCATAACCCAGGTCAAAAAGGCACCCGGCGTTACGCCATACTCGGCGCGATCATTGCTATGTGCGGCGGCGCTATTTCTACGCGGCATATTTGGATACAGCATTTACCGCCCGATAAAGTGCCGGAATGCGGTCCTGGTCTTGATTATGTGCTCAAGAACTTTCCCCTTACGCATACTCTCAAGCTAATGCTCAACGGTACGGGCGATTGTGCCGAAGTCAACTGGACATTCATGAGTTTAAGTATGCCTGCGTGGACGCTAATCGCGTTTTTGGCGTTAGCAACATTAAGCTTATTGCAATACTGGAACTACCAGGACCAACCTAAGGCATGAAATCCGTAACAATTCAACTTTGGCCAATCAAAGTTGAATTTTTGATTTACACGAGGCAAATAACAATGAAAAAAACGCTGTTGACGTTAATAATTTTATCCCTTTCGGTCCCCTTTTTGTCTCTGGCGGCCGACAAGCCGGAATCGACGCCGATGCAATTAATCCTGAACGGAAAACACCGGTCGCAAGACAATAAAAACCGGGATCAATACCGTCATCCGCAAGAAACCCTGGACTTTTTCGATATTAAACCCGATATGGCTGTAGTGGAGATCTGGCCGGGAAAAGGGTGGTATACCGAAATATTAGCGCCTTATTTGCGCGACCAAGGCAAATTGTATGCGGCGCATTTTTCGCCGGACAACCGGGACGCTTACTTTCGAGACAATCTGCAAGCCTATCTTGACAAGTTGCACAAACGTCCTGATTTATACGATAAGGTTGAAGTGACTGCGTTACAACCGCCCAAATACGTTCAAATCGCCCCGGATAATTCCGTTGACCGCATTGTCACATTCCGTAACGTACACAATTGGATGCAAAAAAATCAAGCTTCAAGCGTATTCAGCGCAATGTATAAGGCGCTAAAACCCGGCGGAATATTAGGCATTGTTGAGCATAGAGGCGCGTCTTTAAAACCGCAGGACCCGAGAGCAACGTCCGGTTACGTCAGCGAGAATTATATTATCGAACTTGCCAGAAACGCGGGTTTTGAATTTTTAGCGAAGTCGGAGATCAATGCCAATCTCAAGGACACTAAAAACTACCCTGATGGTGTTTGGTCATTACCGCCCGTTTTGAAGCTTAAGAATGTAGATAGGGCAAAATATATGGCCATTGGCGAGAGCGACCGTATGACCATCAAGTTCATCAAGCCTCAACCTGCCTCTCTCGCAAGCTTTCTGACGAAATCGTTATCGTTAAGTAGCGAACAAGCCAATGCCGTCGACTTACCAAAAGTAATCCACAATATCAAGTAAACGGTAAAAAATAATTCCAGGCATTGCTTAAGTTTCGATTAATAATAATAAGTGACTGATTTTAAACAAATAAAAATCGGTATAAAATTTGGGCAATGTAAGAAAAGTGTAATAAAAACCGGTACTAACCATCCCTTATAAGGTCTTTTCCACAAAGTTATCCACATTTTTTGTGGGTAACTTCGGATAATGCAAGCTTAAGAACAGCTTAGCCAAATAAAGTAAATTTTGATTCAAGCATCATGGCTAAGTTGCCTAAAACAGCTCCCCCGCATATTTTAAGAGTTGCGATTGCGGTTCCGCTTTACCGGCTTTTCGATTACCTAGCCCCTGCCGGTCTTGATTTGGCGAGCGTTTCGCCCGGAGTGCGCCTGCTTGTGCCGTTTGGCAAAGCCAAGAAAATCGCTTACCTAATTGAACTTTGTCAGCATAGCGAGGTTGAGCCGGGTAAACTAAAACCCGTGGCGCAAATACTCGACAAATCCCCTTTATTATCGGTGTCGGATTTGCGCTTACTCCTCTGGGCGAGCGAGTATTACCATTATCCGGCCGGTGAGGTGATCAATGCTGCTTTTCCAGCGGTGCTGCGTAAAGGTAATCCGGCAGTGTTACATTCAACTCAGCGCTATTATGCCTTAACGGAAAGCGGCTTGCGGGCAACGGATGAAAATTTTGGACGGTCGCCAAAACAACGACACCTATTGCGGTTCTTTCAAGAACATTATCCCGGCAAATTAACAGAAGCGGAATTGGCGCAATGGGGCGCTAACTGGCGGATATTTGTTAACGCATTGAAAGCCAAAGCGTTTATTGAACAAACCATCCATGACCCGTCTGAACCCTGCGTATACGATCGCAAAAACCTACAAGTACCGCCGCCTTCTGTTGAAAGTTCGGCAACATTCCAATTAAATAAAGAACAAGAAACGGCAATCGCCGAGATTGCAGCCAGCTTGGGAAAATTCGCGGTCTTTTTACTAGAAGGCATCACCGGCAGCGGAAAAACAGAGGTGTATATGCAAGCCATTGTTTCTGTTTTGGAACGTGGGCAACAAGTTTTAATGCTGGTTCCTGAAATCAATCTAACGCCTCAATTGGAAGCGCGCTTCCGGCAACGGTTTCCGGTGACAATGACCTTATATCATTCGAATTTGACCGGCAAACAACGGCTTGAAGCCTGGCTTAGTATGCAAACAGGCCAGAGCAGCATTTTGCTCGGAACACGCTCGGCCTTGTTTACGCCGATGCGCAATCTGGGTTTGATACTTTTGGATGAAGAACATGACACCTCCTTCAAACAGCAAGAAGGTTTCCGGTTTTCCGCCCGCGACGTTGCAATCATGCGGGCTAAGTTATTAAACATACCGGTATTGCTCGGTTCGGCGACGCCTTCGCTGGAAAGTTTACATAACGCTAATCAAAAACGTTTCCGTCAGCTACTCCTAACAAAACGCGCCGGCTTTGCAGTTGAGCCGTCGGTGCTGATTATGGACATCAGGAATAAAAAACTATACGGCGGCCTTTCGGAAGCGCTCGTTACGGAAATACGAAAGGTTTTGGGTAAGGGAGAACAAGTTCTGCTTTTTTTAAACCGGCGGGGATTTGCACCAACCCTGATTTGCCATCATTGCGGCTGGGTAGCCAGGTGCCTGCATTGCGACGCCAATCTAGTTATCCATAACCGCATAAAAAAGCTCAGATGCCATCATTGCGAACGGGAACAAGGAATGATCTCCATTTGCCCGGCTTGCAATAACGGCGGCTTAATACCGTTAGGATTAGGAACAGAACGGATCGAACAGGATTTAATGACGTTGTTTCCGGACAAAAAACTGGTTCGCCTGGATCGCGACACAACGCAACGCAAAGGTATGCTGGAGCAGTATTTGAACGAAATAAACTCGGGCCAGGCGGATATTATCATCGGTACCCAGATGCTCGCCAAAGGCCATCATTTCGGTAATGTTACTTTAGTCGCTTTGCTCGATGTGGATAGCGCTCTGTTTAGTATCGATTACCGGGCGGCCGAACGGCTCGCTCAAATGATCGTTCAAGTCTCGGGCCGAGCCGGGCGCGAATACAAAAAAGGTAGAGTTGTATTACAAACACGGCAACCCGATCATCCCTTGCTCACATTATTAATCCGGAACGGCTACCGGCGCTATGCAGAAGCGGCGCTGCAAGAGCGTAAAGAAGCCGCATTACCGCCGTTTACCTACCACGCTTTGCTGCGAGCGCAAGCGGACACGCCGGGCAAACCGCTTAAATTTTTGCAAGCCGCCTCCGTCTTAATAAAAACCGGCAATCATACTGGTATAGGCGTCTTAGGGCCGTCTCCGGCGCCGATGGAAAAGCGAGCGGGATTGTATCGCTATCAATTACTGTTGCAAAGCAGACAGCGCAATGTCCTTCAGCAACGCTTGACTGAACTCATAAAACATATCGAAACACTGGATGGCGTTAAAAAAGTAAAATGGAGTCTCGATGTCGATCCTGCGGATTTATATTGACCCAAGTAAGGTTTCTTAATTGCAGAAATGATTTAAGGAAAATCTGCCCACGTCGATTTTATTTACACCCTCAAGAGCTAGGGCGGCCCATCAAGCTTTTATGCACTTTAGACTACATAGCAAACGAAATCATTCATTTATCGTTCATCCTGTCGCAGACCTTGATCGAAGTTTCCTTAAAATAATGCTTTGCAAATGAATTGCTGGCGTAATGTGCAGGCTAAAGGTTTATCAACAAATTCAGGCGGCGAATAAAAACCGCTAACGCAGAACACCCCATGAGTTTTTAGTCGGGTAAATTTGCAATAATGTAATAAGATAAAGCTTATTTGTAATTTTCATGAGTCCAACATGCGACATTTTTTATTATTGTGCCTTCTGACGCTTCCCGTTTACGCCGTAGACGAAAGACCGCCCGTTGCCGACCCTCTGCCCGAAGTGCCTGAACCGCCTTTGCCGGTCGAAAGCGGCGAAGAAATGGAGCCTGACATTACGATTATCAGAAAAGGCGCTAAAATCATTCATGAGTACCGTAGAAGCGGCCGGTTGTATATGATTAAAGTCATACCCGATATTGGACCGCCTTATTATTTTATCGACTCGAACGGTGACGGCAAAATGGATGTGCAACGCAACGATATGGACAGGGGCGCGCAAGTGAACATGTGGAAAATACTTGAATGGAATTAACCAATCCGAATCATCAAGCAGATTTGTTAAAATAAATGCCACGCCGAATAACGATTAAACTTCCAGTTTTTGACCCTAACATCTGAAAGCAGTATGATGTAAGTGCTGTTTTTTAAAAACAACCCAATAATTATATAAATAACTACAGGACAATACCATGGGCTTATTAGATACGGTTTTAGGCGTTATTAAAGGTGCGGCCGCTAACAATGCGGCGCCCGGTGCGAGTGCGGCAGGCGGCGATAGCAATTTACTTGAATCGGTCATCGGCATGATCAGCGACCCGCAAACAGGCGGTCTCAACGGTTTGATAGAAAAAATTTCTGCTGGCGGTCTAGGCGAACAAGTCGCTTCTTGGGTCAGCACCGGCCAAAACTTGCCGGTTACCGCCGAACAAATACAAGCCGTTCTCGGCTCTTCTTTTGTCCAAGGACTCGCCGAAAAAATGGGCATTAATACCGCCGACGTTTCAGGCAGCTTGGCCAGTCTGCTACCGCAAGTCATCGACAAGCTGACGCCGGATGGGCAAGTGCCAGGCGATAACAAATTGCTCGATATCGCACTGTCCGGTCTTACCAGTTTGCTCGGAAATAAATCTGCTTAACCGGTCAATTATCTATAAATAAGGCTTGCGGAACTGCAAGCCTTATTTCAAACGGCCGTTTTCATCCAAATCGGCTTCCGTTAAGAAACCGGAAAGAAGGTAAATTCGATGGAACAACCAAATATTGCAGCAAACCATCCCAACGTATGCGAACTGGAAGCTGGCGCCCATTACTGGTGCGCTTGCGGTCACAGCAAAAACGGCAGTTTTTGCGACGGGTCGCATAAAACCACTTCATTTACACCGCTGAAATTCGAACTCGAAGAAACCAAAACAGTAGCAATATGCCAGTGTAAACAAACCAAAAATCCGCCTTATTGCGACGGCAGTCATAAAACGCTGTAAGAATCCTGGGGACTAGTTTCTTCCCAACATTGAAAATAGCTTTGTTTATTGGTGAAGTAAGTGAATGCTCAGATAGTTTTAATCCGGCTCATTCCTTGTGGCGGTCAAGTCAGCTAATTGCCTGTAATTGCTACGGAAATACAATAAAGGCTCACCTGCACGACAAGTGACCGCTTCGATTTCGCCGATAATGACCCAATGAGTGCCGGCGCCGACTTTTTCCACAACCTTACATTCCAGCGACATGATGCTCTCGTCGAGGATAGGCGCATCCGTTACCCCGATGCTCCAGCGCGTGTTGGCAAAACGCTCTTCCTGGCTGCTGCCGCCGGAAAAATTATTCGATACGTCCTGTTGATCTTTATTCAAGATATTGACGGCAAACTGACCGTTCTGTTCGATATTTTCCCCGGTATCCGCCGATTGATTGAGACAAACAAGAATTTGCGGCGGCTCTGCAGAAACACTTGAGAATGCCGTTACCGTCATGCCTCTCAGTCCGAATTGCCCGGATTTTGAGGTGACGACAGCAACACCGCTCGCCCAATGTTGTAAGGCTTGTTTAAATTCTTCCGAACTGACCGCCATTCATTTCTCCAATGTTTGTTAATGTTTAGACTTCCGCTATTATCGAGACGGCAACCACGAAAACCAACATAATATTAAAATTAGGGCGATATGTTACAGCACCCATGCTGTGCTGGGTAATAATTCGAATTGTGAATGTTTAATATTGTAGGGCGATTTCGCGCCAGCAAACCGCCAAATTCGGTAAATTCAGACAAAATTTGAATAGGACAGGTCGATTATGGCGGATTGCTTAACGGCGAATCCGCCTTACGGACTTGAATACGTTGAATCTGCCGGTCATGGATTCCGGTAAACAGCGTTAAAGCTATCACTGCTCCTATAAGCGCAAAGAACATATCGGATTGGGTATCCCATATATAGCCCTGCATTCCCAAAAACTCATCGGCACCCTGACCCAAAGCCAGAGCAGCTCCCCATTCGATCAGTTCATAAACCGCGCTAATAGCAAGAATGATGCAAATAACGATAAATTTCAGCATTTTATTACCGCTTACAAATTGGCCGCGAATCAGTATTTCGCGCGCGATCAAAGCAGGTACGAAGCCCTGAAGGAAATGGCCGAATTTATCGTAGGGATTGCGGCTAAGATTAAACCATTCAGCAATTTGAAAACCGACAGGGACTCTTGCATAGGTATAAGTACCGCCAACCATCAGTACGCAGGCATGAATAAAAATCAGGCAATAAACCAAGCCGGTTAAAGGAAAACGGCGATAGGTTGACCATACAAGGGGCAATGCAATCATGACAGGAAAGACTTCAAGTACCCAAGTCGTTCGGTCATAGGTATTAATGCCGGACAATACCATTAACGAAATCAAGCTAAGAGAATAGATCAAAAGAGGGTGTCTGCGTTTTGGTGGCATAGATGAAAGTCAATAACTTGCGGCTTATTTATCTTATCGCATTCTGACGATTAGGCTCCTCATTCATAGGCATTGAGATTTTTAGGGGAGATTCAATCCTCAAACTTACTGTCTTCGGATAAAATATCAGCATTTAGCCAATGTGACAAAAACATGACCAAAAACATCCGTGTCGAAAGAAAAAGCGGTTCCGCGCTTCTGCCTTATATAGCCGAGTTGGCTCGCCTTAGGATTGAAATATTCAGGGATTTTCCCTATTTGTACGACGGTACGATTGAATATGAACAAAAGTACTTGCAGACTTACATAGACCATCCTGACAGCGTGATTGTGCTGGCTTTCGACGACGATGACAATAGCATCGTCGGTGCTTCGACGGCTATTCCTATGCGCGATGAAACGGCGGAATTGCAAAAACCGTTTCTGGAAAACGGCTACGATATTGATAAGGTGTTTTATTGCAGCGAATCCGTGTTGAATAAAGCTTATCGCGGCTATGGTTTAGGCGTCCGCTTTTTTGAGGAACGGGAAGCGCACGCTGCCGAATTAGGCGGCTTTAGGCACATTACCTTTTGTTGCGTTGAGCGCCCTGCCGATCACCCAAGAAGACCGGCTGATTACGTTCCTTTGGATAAATTCTGGAATAAACGCGGCTATTTCAAACATCCCGAATTAACGACCAGTTATATCTGGAAAGATTTGGACGATGCTGAAGAAACCGCAAAACCTATGACATTCTGGTTAAAACATGACATTTAAAATCGCTACCGCACAATACGACATCAGCTTTCTGCCCGGTTGGTCAGACTATCAACAAAAGATCGAGCGTTGGGTTAGCGAAGCGGCTGAAAACAATGCCAAGCTATTGCTATTTCCAGAGTACGCCAGCATGGAACTGGCTTCCTTATTCGGTCAGGAAGTGTATTCGTCGCTGTCTAAACAACTTGCCGCCATGCAGACTTTGCATACCGATTATATCGAGCTGTTCAAGCATTCGGCAAAGCAACACGACTGCCTTATTCAATCGGGTAGTTTTCCGGTAGAAATTGAACCGGGCGTCTACCGCAATCGCGCTTATTTGTTTATGCCGGACGGAAGGGTCGATTTTCAGGATAAGGTTATGATGACCCGCTTCGAGAATGAACAATGGTTTATTCGAAGGGGCAACGAGTTGAAATGTTTCGATACCGAATATGGCAAAATCGCGATCAACATCTGTTACGACAGCGAATTTCCTTTGCTTGCAAGAAAGCAAGTCGAGATGGGCGCTAATCTGATTCTTGTGCCGAGTTGTACGGACACGTTAGCGGGTTTTCATCGCGTTAAAATCGGCTGCCAAGCCAGGGCATTGGAAAATCAGTGCTATGTCGCGCAATCTTGTCTGGTCGGTAATGCGCCATGGTCGGAAGCGGTCGATGTCAATATCGGCTCGGCAGGCATTTACACCCCGGTTGACCGAGGCTTTCCCGATAACGGCATTCTGGTTGCCGGGGAATTAAATGCCGTGCAATGGATTATAGGAGAGGTGTCTTTAGAGGCTTGCGCGATTGTTCGCGAACAGGGACAAGTGTTCAATTATCGCGATTGGCCGTTGCAAAAAACTCTTTTTTAATTAACCGTTTTAATTGAAAATCGATTCCATTGAATAGCCGTTGATTTCCAAGATTTCTTTGAGTCTTTTTAAGCCGTCCATCTGGATTTGCCGGACGCGCTCCCGGGTTACGTTGAGTTCTTGGGCGACTTCTTCGAGCGTAGAGTCTTCATAACCGCACAGACCGTAACGCCGACAAATCACTTCGCGTTGTTTTTCCGGTAGTTGAAAAACCCACGCCGCCACGTTTTGTTTCATCCCGTCTTCCTGGATTTGTTCGGAAGGCGACGCGCGCTCGCTATCGGAAATCGATTCGACCAGCGGTTGATCGAAATCCTTACCGCCGGGAATATCGATGGAAGTTACCCGCTCGTTAAGCTTAAGCATTTTTTCAACTTTACTAACCGGCTTATCTAAATGTTTAGCAACATCCTCGGCGCTGGGTTCGTAATCCAGTTGATGCGCTAGATGGCGTTGCGCTTTCAGGTAGATATTCATTTCCTTAACAATATGGATCGGCAAGCGAATCGTACGGGTTTGGTTCATAATGGCCCGTTCAATGGTCTGTCTTATCCACCACGTCGCATAGGTAGAAAACCGGAAACCGCGATCCGGGTCGAATTTTTCAACGGCGCGAATCAGGCCGAGATTACCTTCTTCGATTAGATCGAGCAGAGGCAGCCCTCTATTAAGATAACGCCTGGAAATTTTTACAACCAGCCGCAGGTTACTTTCAATCATAATTTTACGGGCTTCTCGATCGCCTTTGAGCGCCCGTTTACCGAAGACTTTTTCTTGATCTGCAGTGAGCAGCTTGGAGCGGCTGAGTTCATTTAGATAGACCCGGGTCGCATCGAATCCGCCCTCGTTACGCACCTGTAAGAGTGAAAAATCTTCAGCAGTGACTTTATCCTCGACCAAATCATCGGTTTGTAAGTCATCTTCCAGGGATAAATCCTCGTCAAATGAGAGGTCAATATCTTCATCCAATGGTTCCAATATTTCTTCATTCATAATCACTCCAAGGTAAATTTACCCGCTGGTAGGACGCTAGTTGCCCGGTAATAAAGATAATGGATTAATAGGTTTGCCGTTTTTTCTTATTTCAAAATATAAAGACGCTTTTTGAGGGCCGGATTCGCCGACTTGCCCGATTTTTTGGCCCTTTGTTATCTTTTGCCCTTCTTTTATATAAAGCACACGGTTATGCGCGTATGCACTCAGATAAGTTTCGTTATGTTTTATGATGGCTAAATTTCCGAAACCTTTAAGTCCTTGCCCGCAATAGACTGCTTTTCCGGATTCCGCCGCATGTACCGCCTGCCCGTTTTTACCGGAGATATCGATCCCCTTCCGGCCGGTTTGCGAAAAATTTTTCGAAATTTTCCCGAGCAATGGCCAATCGAAGTTTAACTTTAACATTTTTTTATTATCAATTGAAATAATTGATTTTTCTTCTCCGATATTATTTGAGTTCGAGGATACTTTAGCAAGCTTTTTTTGTTCTCTAACCGAACTTTTTTGTCGGGGGGTTCCGCCCTTATCGGGTGAAATGTTATGATTTTTAGAACCTTTTTTGGATTCTACCGTTAAAGGTAGCGAACTTCTATTTCCGGAGCCATATTGAGCTGATAGGCTAGCGGCCTGCGGGATAATCTTCGTACCCGGCTTTTGGGTCAAGGTTGAAACCGCACGTTTATTAGCGTGGTTAGCTTGAGTACTGCTACCGGCGGCCGGTGTTTGGGAATTGACAACCTTATTCATTTTGCTTCTTACTTGGGATTTTGAATGATTGTTCGTTTTCGTATCAACCTGATCGGTTTTAGCGTTAATATCCGCTACTTGCGGGCGGCCGCTTTGCCAGTTTGTAATTGGCGGCTTCGCGGCGGGTAAGTGTAATGCCTGCGGTTCGCTTTTAGGCTTAATAGGCGGGCTATTTTCTTCATTTCCGGTGACCGGTTTAAAGGCTTGGTTAACCGTTTGCACCGGGGCGTAATTGGCGACTTGAGCGCAACCTGTTAGCAACGAGACCAGCGTTAGCGTTATTGACTCCGCGTATTTGAGAATCCGTCTGGTCATACTCGCTGTTATTTGCCCAGCAATGTTTTTTTTGCCGAATTAATCTGCGCCGCTAAATAATCCGAACCCCCGCGGTCAGGGTGGATTTTTTGCATGAGCCTACGGTGCGCGGTTATGATATCTTGCTCCGAGGCGCCCGGTTTTAAGCCGAGAATTTCATAAGCGTCCGCTTTTGTCATGCCGCTTTTGGGATTCGTTCTTCCGCTTTCCCAGCCGGAAGACTGTTGTTTCGCTGCGATGAATTCTTGCCATAAACGGTGCAGATAAGGCGCGTAGCGGATTAATTGGGGCAGCATCCGGATTGCAAAGGCGGCAAAAACACCGATCAGAGCAAATAAGCCGTTCAAATGTCCGGTTGCGGCCAAAAATAAAAAAATCAGACCGATCACTATATAAAACAATAACTTGATAACGTTAGCTGTTTTTTCCGGCGCAGCCTTTTTAAAAGCCTTTAAACCGGACAAAACAACGGCGATTATCACTAAAAGGAGAATAATCCTGATCACATTTGAACAACCGTATTGGCCGTTATTCTTAACTTAAGCTTAAATAATACCTTAGAATACATTGTGTAACGATGACTTATTTCATCTATTTCAGTTTTAATTTTCTTCGACCATTATGAACAACGCCAAAGTTCCTATATTAGGCTTCGCCGCATTCAGCGGAACGGGCAAAACCACCTTGTTAACACAATTGATACCGGTTTTAAAAGCGCGAGGCTTGCGCATCGGGTTAATTAAGCACAGTCATCATAATATTCAAATCGACCAACCCGGCAAAGACAGTTTCCGACTACGGGAAGCGGGCGCTTCGCCGGTGATGTTAGTCTCCTCGCACCGCAGAGCCGTTATTACGGAGTTTGCGGAGGCACATGAGCCTGATTTAAATGAAGAACTGCTCGCCTTCGACCAATCGGAATTGGATTTAATCCTGGTCGAAGGTTTTAAGCAAGCCTGTTTTCCGAAAATTGAACTTCACCGTCCGGCTTTAGGCAAGCCGCTGCTTTATCCCAGCGACTCTGAAATCATTGCCGTTGCTTCTGACGAAACCATCAGCCTGCCCGAAAGTATAACGCGGCTGGATATTAATCAGCCCGTTGCAATTGCGGCGTTTATTGTAAATCGCTTGTTAGGTGAACGATGATCGATCCGTGCAGCTTAGAACCCAAGCGGTTAATTAGCTTAGATGACGCATTAGGACAGATTTTAGCGATTATTCAGCCGTTACAGGCCAATGAAATTATCGAATTAAACACAGCGTTTGGGCGAGTACTATCGGACGATATGCACTCACCAATCGCTATCCCTTTCGATCGTAATTCCGCAATGGACGGCTACGCGGTAATAAGCCGGGATATTCAATGCGATCAATCGTTTAGTCTTACCCTAGCAGGAACGTCTTGGGCGGGCAAACCGTATCCAGGCGCTTTAAAACCCGGCCATTGCATCCGAATTTTTACCGGCGCGATCATGCCGGACGGCGCCGACAGCGTTGTTATGCAAGAGCTTGTGGAAATTCAGGGCAATGAGATCGTTTTTCCGGCTGGAACTAAGCCTTATCAAAATATCCGTCAGCCGGGCGAAGATTTTGAAGCCGACGCTTTACTCTGCCCGAAAGGGCGAAAATTGGGACCCGCCGAGATCGGTTTACTGGCCTCTGCCGGTATCGATTGCGTACCGGTCATCTCTTTGCCCAAGGTGGCGTTTTTTTCCAACGGCGACGAACTGCTTCAACTCGGTCAACCGCTAACGTCTGGAAAACTATACAATAGCAACCGTTACATTTTGGCAGGACTGTTGGCCGGTTTTCCCCTACAGTCGACTGATAGCGGCGTTATCCCCGACGATAAAGCGCGTTTAAAAAGCCATATTCAACGGATTGCGCAAAATCATGATGTTGTGATCAGCACCGGAGGCGCATCGGTGGGAGATGCTGACTACATTCAAACCATACTGGCCGGTTTAGGGGAAGTCAAAATTTGGAAAATTGCCGTAAAACCCGGTAAACCGTTGATCTTTGGCGTAATAGGCTCGTGTTATTACTTCGGTTTACCGGGTAATCCGGTTTCCATGATGCTCACGTTTCAACAGATTGTCGCCCCCGCATTAAACCGCCTTAGCGGGACAAAACCCTATACTCCCTTGCGGATAACCGCTACCTGCACGGATAATCTTAAAAAATCGCGAGGAAGACAAGAGTTTCAACGCGGAATTTTAAGCCAAGACGGAAACGGCACGTTTTGGGTTAAATCTACCGGTTCTCAAGGCTCTCATATTTTGAGTTCAATGTGTCGAGCGAATTGTTACATCATTCTCCCGTCTGAATGCGGAGAGGTAAAAAACGGGGCTTCCGTGCTCGTAGAACCGTTTTCAACACTGATATAATACTGGCTTTTATAACGCTTAAAGACGTCTTACAAAACACAATCCGGTCAAAACCGTCAAAACGTGACATGCACAAAAAACAAGCGTCAAGAGATTTTAGAATGATTATTACACTTTCTATAAATTGTTCCTGCTAGTTTACCTGGCTTATTCGCTGACGTAGGAGCCTAACACTTTCAGCAAACATACCTGTACTTGAAGCAACCTTACTCATTTCATTTATATAATATTGAACCTTTCGTTATAAGAATTGTATAGAGCGGTAATATTCGCCGCTAACACAATTACCCCTTACAGCCGGTATTTTTGCTTTGCTCATTTGGATTAAATAAAACCAACTAAAACCATGACAGAACAACACTCAGCCAGCCCTACCCAAGCTGCGTTTAATCAATTAAAAAACTACATTGGCCACGAAATCATCGGCCAAGACATCCTTGTCGAACGGATGCTAATCAGTTTGCTGGCCGATGGCCATATTCTGGTAGAAGGCGCGCCCGGCTTGGCGAAAACCCGCGCTATCAATGTTTTAAGCAAAGGTCTGCAAGGCGATTTTCATCGGGTGCAATTCACACCGGATTTACTGCCTGCGGATTTAACCGGCACCGAGATTTACCGGCCGCAGCAAGGAACGTTCGAATTTCAAAAAGGTCCGTTGTTCCATAATTTGATTTTGGCCGATGAGATCAATCGCTCCCCGGCGAAAGTTCAAGCGGCCTTGTTAGAAGCCATGGCGGAACGGCAGATAACCGTAGGGCAAGCAACCTACTCTTTGCCGCGGTTGTTCATGGTGATGGCAACGCAAAATCCTATCGAACAGGAAGGCACCTATCCTCTGCCGGAGGCGCAGCTGGACCGGTTTTTATTACATGTTAAAGTCGATTACCCCAAAGCGGAACATGAAAAAAGTATCTTGCGCTTAGCCAGGTCAGAAGCGTACAACGACGCCGCCAAATTAAAACCGCCGTTCGAACCGCTTAGCCAAAGCACACTCTTTGCTGCACGGGAAGAAATTCTCAATCTGTACATGGCGGATAGTCTGGAAGACTACTTGTTGCAATTGGTGTTGGCTACGCGTACGCCGGACGCTTACGGCAAGGATTTGGCAAGCTGGTTGCAATACGGCGCTAGCCCGCGCGCGAGTATCGCGCTCGACCGTTGCGCAAAAGCTAAAGCCTGGCTCGCGCAACGCGATTTCGTCAGCCCTGAAGACATTCAAGAATTAGCTTACGACGTGATGCGCCATCGCCTAATTTTGTCGTACGAGGCCGAAGCGGAAGGCATCACTGCCGATCGCGTTATTCACGAAATTATTGCGCGCGTTGCTGTTCCCTAACATGTTATTTTTTAAGTCAAAAAAAATTACCGGAGCGGTCGTGACTCCCAATGCGGAGGAACGAGTATCGGTCTCATTGAAAGCACTGATCGGCTTAGCAAAGCCTGCGGCAGGTTTAAACTTGCACCGGCCGAACATCCGTTCTCAACAAAGCGGTGGTTATCTGTCACGCATTAAAGGCCGCGGGATGGAATTCGACGAAGCTCGTTGTTACCAGCACGGGGACGACATCCGTAGCATTGATTGGCGGGTGACGGCGCGAACCGGCAAAACCCATACTAAATTATTCCGCGAAGAGCGCGAAAAACCGGTATTTATATCGGTGGACGACCGTAAGGCCATGCAGTTTGCCACGCGCGGCGTATTCAAGTCGGTGCAGGCAAAAAAGCTGGCGGCTTTGCTTGCTTGGGCGGCCAGCCATCAAGGTGATCGCATCGGCGGACAACTTTATTCAGAAGTTTCCTGCCAAGAAGTCAAGCCGCAAAACGGTAAAAATTCGGTGTTGCATTTCTTGAATATGTTGGCGGCTACTTCTTTCGTCATGGAAAACCAGGCTTTTTCGCTTCAACAGGCGCTTAACCGTCTCGGCCAGCATGTCAGGCCGGGAAGCTTAGTGTACATTATCAGCGATTTTCGCGGAATGACCGGGCAAGCTGCCAATTATTTAGTGAAGTTGTCGGAACACAGCGATGTCGTGCTGATTTTTGTCTATGATGCCTTGGAAAAAGGTATCGCCGCCGAGGGCAGGTACCGTTTCACCGATGAATACAAAGATGTCATGATCGATACCGGCGACAAAGAACGTTTACGATGCTACCAACAACATTTCGAGGAACGTCTTGCTCAATTAAAGCGGCTTGCCGCGAGCCGGAGATTGGCGTTAATTCAATGCAGTACGCAGGACGATCCAGTCCAACGCTTAAGACGTCCGCTGGAAAGCCATTAAAATGGAACCCGATTTTTTAAGCAAGCTTCGTCCTGTACACGAACCGGAACCCATAAGCTGGTGGCCGCCCGCTATCGGCTGGTGGATGGTAGTTATTTTAATTCCCTTACTTATCGCTTTAACGTATTGGCTATACCGGCGGATCACCCGTAAGACAGCCATTAAATCAGCCCAAAAGCTATTGCTGACCATAAAACAGGATAATCGGAGCGCTAACCGGCAAAAACTGGAATCACTTTCCGCACTAATCCGCCGGGTGGCAATCAGCACGTCAGCCCGAACCGAATGCGCCGGTCTAACTGGAAATCAATGGCTAACCTTTCTCGATAATACAATGAAAGGTCATCCGTTCAGCCAAGGCATCGGCAAATTATTAACCGAAGCACCGTATCGCAATCGTCAGCCAACCGGCGAAGAAATCGCGCAATTGGTTGACCTGTGCGAAAGCTGGTTGAACGCGCAAGGAAAGCGTAAACGATGATTCATTTTGAATGGCCTTGGCTAGCCTTATCCTTACCGTTGCCTTTACTGGTGCATTGGTTGTTACCGGCGCGCCCGGCGGTAACACAGTCGGCGTTGAGAGTCCCTTTTTTGGAGGATTTTGCCGGCGCGGAAGCTAAAACTCTCCGCCGACAACACCCGTGGATTTTACGAGTTGCCGCTATTGCTTGGTGTTTTTTGGTGCTGGCCGTCACACGTCCGCAATGGCTCGGCGAACCTATCGAACAAGCGGTTAGCGGCCGGGATTTAATGATGGCGGTGGATTTATCCGGCAGTATGGAAGTCCAAGATTTCGTTGTGAATAAACGCGCGGTCGACCGTTTGACCGCCATTAAATGGGTAGCTAACGATTTTATCAGCCGCCGTGCAGGTGATCGGATCGGGCTAATATTGTTCGGAACTCAAGCCTATCTGCAAGCGCCTCTAACTTTCGATCGCCAAACGGTAATGACTTTGCTGAACGAATCGGTTATCGGACTGGCGGGGGATAATACCGCCATCGGCGACGCTATCGGATTGGCGATTAAACGCTTAAAAAATCAGCCCGCCGATAACCGGGTGTTAATTCTACTTACCGACGGGGCAAACACGGCGGGCGAAGTCGCACCGTTAAAAGCCGCGGAACTTGCAGCAGCTAATAAACTCAAAATTTACACGATCGGCGTAGGCGCGGATGAGATGATTGTGCGTAGTTTCTTCGGTAACCGTAAGGTTAACCCATCCGCCGACCTGGACGAGAATACCATGGTTAAAATTGCCGAGGCCACCGGCGGCCGTTATTTTCGCGCCCGCAACACCGACGAATTGAATAACATCTACATGCTCCTCGATAAACTGGAACCTGTGGAAAAAGACAAACAATTTTTCCGCCCGCGCGCCGATTTATACTATTGGCCCTTGGCCTTAGCATTAACACTTGCCGCCGGACTCGGTTTACGTAAAGCCAACGTCCTATGAGTTTTACTTCATTGCTGAATCAATTTCATTTTATACGGCCGTTTTGGTTGTTTGCGCTTATACCTTACATTGCGGTTATGGCGCTGACCATTCGCAGCAAGCTGAGTCAAGGCGACTGGTCGCAAGTCTGCGACGCCGTATTATTGCCATATCTATTGCAGGATAAAGCCGCCGCCCAAAGCCACTGGTTGTTACCTCTGGGCGCGCTTGCCGGGATACTTTCGATCATCGCATTGGCCGGTCCAACCTGGGAGCGGCTGCCCGCACCCGCATTTAGAAACGATTCGGCATTGGTCATTCTATTCGATTTATCCAAGACGATGAATTACGCCGATCTCAAACCGAACCGGTTAGAACGGGCGCGCTATAAAATTAGCGACATATTAACTCAACGCAAAGACGGGCAATCTGCATTGCTTGCTTATTCCGGCGACGCTTTCGTCGTTACGCCGCTAACAACTGATAAGGAGACTATAGCCAACCAATTATCGGCGTTAACGCCAGAAATTATGCCGAGCGATGGCGACGAACTCAGCCGGGCTTTAGATAAAGCCGTTGATTTATTTAAGCAAGCGGGATTGCAAAAAGGTCAAATTATTGTGCTCACCGATGGCGGCGGTTTGGATGACGGCATCGACCGGGCGAAATCGCTCGGTAATTATCGATTACTGGTACTGGGCATCGGCGCGCAAAACAACGAGCCGATTCCCCTACCGTCCGGAGATTTTGTAAAAGACAGCAAAGGCGGCATCATTCTCGGCACAATGGATACCGAAAAGCTTCAAAACTTAGCGCAAGCAGGCGGCGGCGCATATCACACCTTAACATCGGACGATAGCGACATCAATGCATTATTGAATACTATTGCCGCCCAGTTGCAAACACAGGATGGTAAAAACGAGAATTTGTTACTGGAACAGTGGCGCGATCAAGGCCCTTGGCTGTTATTGGCAGTTTTACCGTTAGCGGCATTGAGTTTCAGAAAAGGCGTTTTTATGGTTTTACTGGTTCTCTTTTTACCCTGGCCGGAAACCGGTTATGCTTTTGATCTCAAT
Organism: Methylococcaceae bacterium UBA7658; assembly: GCA_002483425.1. Taxonomy (GTDB): domain Bacteria; phylum Pseudomonadota; class Gammaproteobacteria; order Methylococcales; family Methylomonadaceae; genus Methyloglobulus. Next base: position 44,092 of record DLHW01000070.1, on the reverse strand, counting down.
ACAAACTGGGAAGACTTATGGCAAACGAAAAATCAGCAAGCCCAAAACGCTTACCGGCAAGGGGATTACAATAAAGCTGCGGAGCTGTTTGAAAATCCGGATTGGCAAGCGGCGGCACAGTTCAAATCAGACAGAACTGTTTTAGACGACGGGAAAACGCCAATACCTAAAACTGCCACTGGTTTTTATAACCGCGGCAATGTTTTAGCAAAATCCGGCAAGCTGCAAGAAGCGATAGATGCTTATAACGAGGCTTTAAAGCTGCATCCGGATGACGAAGACGCCCGGTTTAATAAAGACTTAGTTTCCAAAGAACTGGAAAAACAAAAAAAGGAACAGCAGCAAGACCAAAATCAAGACAAACCTCAGCAAAATCCACAGCAGAATAAAAACGACCGGTCATCGGATCAATCCAATCAACAACAGAATTCGCAACAATCCGGCGAAAAAAATCAGGACGATAATAAACCCGAACAAAAACCGGAACAGTCGCAAGAGGATTTAGAAAAACAAACCGGGCAACAAGACGCGAAGGAAAATCCAAAACCGGAAGAAAACAAACAGCAATCAGCGCAAGCCGAACCGACCCAAAAAGATGACCAGCAAGAACACAAACAATCCGGCAGTCAAACCGCTGCGCCTGTCGAAATGAGTAAAGAAGAACAGCAAGCAAGCGAACAGTGGCTAAAACGTATTCCCGACGATCCGGCTGGACTGCTTCGGCGTAAATTTAAGTACCAATACGATCAACGCGGACAACAATAGCTCAAAAGTAACTTATGAAACCGGCCTCTTTTGCACCTGGACTGAAAGCATTTATCGCGATTTTATTGCTCGGATTAGCCAGCCAACTGGTCTGGGCTACGGACATCAGCGTGTCGGTTGATCGTAATCCGGTCACTGTTGACGAATCGTTCAATATCACTTTTTCAGCGTCCGAATCGCCCGATGGCGATCCCGACTTTTCGCCGCTTGAACACGATTTTACCGTGCTGAACCAAAGCCAAAGCAGCAATTCATCTTGGGTTAACGGCCAATACAGCAAAACCATACGCTGGACGGTTCAAGCCATCGCAAAAAAAACGGGCAGCATCACCATTCCGGCCATCATTTTCGGTCAAGACACCAGTAAACCGTTGACGATCACGGTCAACAAAAATGACGCCGGCGATAACAATATCGAGAATCGGGAAGACTTATTCGTTCAGGTAAAAGCCGAACCTGAATCGCCCTTCGTGCAATCGCAAGTCTTGTATACCGTCCGCGTGTACCGGCGGGTGGAACTNNTATCCGAACCGGAATTGGCCGATGCGGTCATGGAAAAGGTGGGGAACGACAGCGATTTCAATACCGTCATCAATGGCGTTTCATACCGGGTCACCGAGCGCAAATATGCGATTTTCCCGCAAAAAAGCGGGACTTTAAAAATCAACCCGTTAACTTTAACCGCCGATGTCGTTCTCGATGACGGTGGGCGCGGCGGTTTTGGCGTATTCTTCGGCTCGCCGATTACTAAGACTAAACGGGTGTTGTCCAACGAAATCGTTTTGAATGTGAAGTCCGCGCCAGCCAGTTTCCCAGGCAAAAATTGGTTACCGGCGGAAAAACTGGAACTGGCGCAAGCATGGTCCGGCGATATTCAACAGATGAAGGTCGGCGAACCCCTTACCCGAACCTTGACATTACGCGCGACCGGATCGACCGTCAGCCAATTGCCGGAATTGAATACCCTTAAAACCGACACCAATCTTAAAGCCTATCCCGACCAGCCTGTCTTGAATGAAGATAAACTCCCGGAAGGTATCGTTGCTTCACGGCAGGAGAAAATCGCTCTAATTCCCTCCGTCCCCGGCCGGCAAACGTTGCCTGCCGTCGAAATCCCCTGGTTTAATACTAAAACTCAGCGGATAGAAAACGTCCGAATTCCGGAAACGGCAATCAACGTGACCGGCGGCGCCGGCGTTAACCCATCCAATCCCTCCGCACAGGATCAAGCACAACCGGAATCTGCTTCCGTTAAAGAAACCACGGAAAAGGCTACCGGTCTTACTAACGCGGCGTCGGCGCTAACTCCGGCTGAACCTTCCGTTCTTTGGCGATGGGTCTCGTTATGTTTAGGTTTAGGCTGGGCCGCCACGTTGATCTATGTTTTCTACAATCGCCCTAACACGAATATTAATACCGCTCACGATATTAAAAACTCGCAAAAGCAACTGCGTTTAAACGAGATCAGCAAACAACTGAAAGACGCCTGTAACCGTAACGACAGCATAGCGGCAAAAAATGCTTTATTGATGTGGGGTAAACAGCAATTCGGCGCCGGCAACTTAAGCGCAATCGCAACTCATTGCGAGGCGCGGCTAAGGGACGAAATTCTGGCATTGAACCAGCATTTGTATAGCCGGAATGCGGCTGGATGGAACGGCAAGAAACTGTTCCAAACATTCAGCGAAAACAACGCAATACAAAAAATTGGACTACCCGGCGAAACGGTTTTAGAGCCATTACACCGGTTATGAATGTTGCGCTTTTAGATATTCTATCGTCAGAAATAAAGCCGCAATTGATCGCGCTTCGGTACATTCCCCCGTTGCGATTAAACCGTTAATATCGGATAGTTTCCAAGGGACGACCTCCAACTCTTCGGGTTCGTCGCCTGCAAGTTTTTCAGGGTATAACTCCGACGCCAGAATAATTTCAGTCATGTGCTGCAAATATTGCGGCGCAATAGAAAAAGACGAGAGCTGGCGCAACCGGTTGGCTCCGTAACCGGTTTCCTCTTTCAACTCCCGATTAGCGGCCTCGTAAGGCGTTTCGCCGTCGTCGATCCGGCCTTTCGGCAAGCCTAATTCATAACGGTCGACCCCCGCCGAATATTCCCGGATCAACAACACAGTCGTTTCGTTCAACATAGGCACAACTAAAACCGCACCGTTGGACCGTCCACGGGCTAACCGTTCGAAAACTCTCCGCTGTCCGTTGCTGAATTCGATATCCAACTCTTCGATTCGGAATAACCGGCTGGCGGCGATTGTAGTCTTGTTTAAAACTATGGGTTTTTCAGGCATTGTTTAAAGCTATCCTTTAAGACTTAACAGGGTAGAGTTCTGCACACGTAGTAGCCTATAATGCTTTCAATTTCAAATGATCGAAAAAACAGCTCGCCGGACGCAGAGTTTTCCAACGTTCAGGGACAACGAAAAGCTTAGCGTCCGTATTGCGATTTATGCCGCCCGTTAAGCAAACCCGGCAGGATTCCATTCATCCATCATTTTTTTACGCGCCGCATCGAGACGCACCGACATGAGTTCTGCGAACTTCTTCAACAGTTCGTAACCGAATTTTGCGTCTTGTTCGCAGCGCGCCAAAATAGCCTTACCGTTAAACACTAACAATTCCGAATCCTCCGTGGCTTTGGCTTGAAAGCTCCATCTATAAGGCGATATCAACCACGACCAGCCCAAAACCTGACCTGAACCCAAGGCTTGAATTTCTAAACTCGGCCCCAAAATGGCGGGCATTTGAATGGAAATTTGACCGGCAAGCACAACATAAAAATGATCGGCGGCTTCTCCCTGATGAAATAAAACCTGGTCTTTTTTTATCTCCGACTTACTTGAGCATTTATCAAGAAAACTAAGCGTTTCATCGCTTAATGCGCCAAAGAATACGTGGTTGGACAAATAGCCGATAGTCGCTTGAGCGTTCATTGATTATCTCCAAAAATTAAATACTTACAAGCGGCGAAGGGTTGCTTAACCGGCTTTTCCGCTGCTCTATGCACTATTTTCGAATTCGCCGGTGATGGCTGACTTCGACTTACAGCGATTAGACCAGCATTCTAACGTTATCCTTAACGTAATATAACTCGTAGCAAGAAAAAAACTATCACTACGATAAGGCTTAATAAATATTCGTCATAACCCGTAACTGATCCGGTTCTTTAGTATTTCAACTGTTTCTGCTTGCAGGGACTAAATACTGAACAAGCCGAACGCGGCCGGGCGGAATTTATTATGCCGCTCAGATCTGAAGCAAACGATTACTGTCAACACGGCCGCAACCGGTAAAATGTAAATTTACTCTCAAAAAAATTACGTTAAGATTGAGTTATAACGGCTGAGAAGAATGGCTAACAATATGCCTTTAATCGATCAATTAAACTTCAATTTGATAAGCGTTAGTCTAACGCGCACAAGCAAACAGCCGCCCAGCGCGATCATCAACGGGATTAACGAATCCACCGCAAAACTCACAGGTTATGAGAAAGACACATTAATCAACCAACCGCTCGCGCGCATTTTTAGAACGAAATCAGGTCTCGCCCTAGAACAACATCAGTCTGAAAACGGCCCTTTCCCAGGCGAAATCACCGCTCAAGACCGGCGCTGCATTCCAGTGTTGTTTTCTTTGTCTTATATGCCGGAACAACAACCGGAAACAATTGAGATCGTCCTGCTCATCCAAGCAGTTAAAGCGGATAATGAAATTTTTTTAATGCGCCGGGTAGTCGAACAAAGCGCCAGCGCTATGATGATCACTGATCGCAGCGGGTGTATAAACTATGTTAACCCTAAGTTCGCCGAACTAACCGGCTATTCAGCCGCGGAGTTATTGGGGAAAAATCCCAGATTATTTCAGTCGGGCGGGATGACGCCGGAAGACTATCGAGCGATATGGCAAGACCTTAATACGCTCGGAGAATGGCGGGGAGAACTGCAAAACCAGAAAAAGAACGGCGAAACCGTTTGGGTTTATGAAAGCATCAGCGCAATCCAAAACGAGTCAGGGGAAATTACCCATTTCGTCGCCGTTGAAGAAGACATCACGCGGCGTAAGAATGCCGAATCGGCGCTGAGCGAAAGCGAAGAACGCTTCCGGCAAATGGCGGAGATCACCGGCGAATGGCTTTGGGAACAAGATCCGAAGGGTTATTATCTATATAGTAGCTATGCGGTAAAACAAATTCTCGGCTTCGATGAAAACTATATTCTAGGTAAACATTACACCGAATTCCTAACTGTTCAGGACAAAAAAAATCAGCAATCCTTCGCCGCCAGCCGACAGCCGTTTTACGCTTTAGTTAACCATTATCAACATAAGGACGGGCACGTAGTTTTCACCGAATCGACCGGTTTGCCCATTGTGGATCCCAGAGGTAATTTGCTGAAATGGCGGGGAGTTGACCGGGATATTACGGCCAGGCTGCATTCCCAAGAGGCTTTAATCGAATCCGAAAAGCGTACCCGGCTTATCATCGAAAGTTCGATCAACGCTATTGTCATCATGGACGCCTACGGCATCGTAATCGACTGGAACCATCGCGCCGAGCAAATGTTCGGCTGGAACCGGGAAGACGCCATCGGTCAGCGCCTTGACGAACTGATTATTCCAGAGCGATTCCGGTACGCGCACCGCCAAGGCATGCAAACATTTTTACTCAACGGGACCGCTCCTATTTTGAATAAGCAAACGGAGCAGATCGCTTTACGCAGGGATGGCGGCGAATTTCCGGTAGAACTGAGCGTTTCCCCGCTGAAATTGGGTAACAGTTATATTTTCAGCGGTTTCATTCACGATATTTCGGGCCGTAAGGCAGCGGAAGAACAGATTCGTCAGGCGCATGTCAATTTAGCACTCGCCCAAAATGAAATCCGGATTGCGCAGCAAATTCAAGCTACGTTATCCCCTTCGGACCCGATTATCGGAGACGATTTTGAAGTCGCCGGATTCTGTCTGACTGCCGATAAGGCCGGGGGAGATTATTTCGATTATTTTTTCCGGACGCAAAATCAACTCGACATCGTTATCGCCGATGTTTCCGGACATTCCATCGGACCCGCCTTATTCATGGTCGAAACCCGTAGCGCCATCCGGGCGCAAGCGAATCAATCAGCCACTCCAGCGGAAACCTTAGGGGTATTAAACCGATTTCTGTTCAACGATTTAGACCGGTCGGATTATTTCATTACGTTGTTTTATTTACAGGTGGACATCGGTTTGCAGCAATTGAAATTCGCCAATGCCGGGCATCCGCCTCCACTGCTATTAAGTAAGTCGAGCGGCGAATTTGTTGCACTTGATTCGGAGGGTTTGATACTAGGCATAAAACAAGAAGTGATTTTCGAAGAGAAAATAAGGCCGCTTAATCCGGGCGATTTAATTCTGTTTTATACCGACGGGCTTATCGAAGCAGAGAATGCCGGTAAGGAGTTTTTCGGCCTGGAACGGGTTAAAGCCGTGTTAAAGAAGCAGGCCAGCGGCAGTCCTCAACAGATCATCCATGGGTTGAGAGAAGCGTTGCAAGGTTTCTGTGTTAATACTGTATTTGCCGACGACATTACGCTCATGGTTTTCAAAGCCAAATAAAGTTCGTACCCGCGCTGTCATGATAGAGACTACTCTTCGGCCGTTTTTCCCAACGCCCTGATCAATAACACATAGGGTAACAATCCGGATGATTGCGTATTTTGAACTTCACGCTGAAGCGCTTGATAATCCTTCATCACCGGTGCGCCATTATAACGCTCAAAATAGCCGGTCCAACTCATTCGGCTCGCCAATGTATTTTTAACCATCTGGCCTAAAAATTGTTGCAAATCGTCTAATAGATTAACAATTATCTGTTTTTCCCAATGATCCCGCACCGGCGTGCCGGTTAACTGTTGCCGAATCTGTTTTATCCCGAATAGGCGGTCGATTTCGTTCAGTATGTCCAGAAGTGTTGAAATAGCCGTCCCGGTATCCGATACCAAAGCCACAACAAACGGAAAATCTTGCAGTTGATCGAGCAACGCCAGTTTTTGCGCTATCGGCAATGACGAGTCGTTTTGTTGGTGCTGAGCCGTTGACAACTGCCCGAGTTCAGGCTGACTCTGAACACAATAAAGTTCATAGTCTTCCAGATAAGCACGATAACGTTTAATCGTGCCGTGATCGGGGTAAATGGCTCGATCATACCGTACCGACCAGCAGCAAAATTCTGCCAGCGTATGTTCCAGTTTGGTTAAAAATTGATATTGTCTAGTCACAGGGAGTTGATGACTGGCGGACATAACCTCGGTTCGCACTACGTCAGCTTGCAAAATCCGGTCGAAAGCCAAGTAACAATTGACGAAAGGCAATAAACTTCCGTTTCCGGTAATTTCGTTCAAACCCAAGAATCCGCATCCGGCCTGATTGATGATTGTATTGCTTATAACGGTCGCCTTTATTTCGCCGGCTAAAGGATGCTCTGCGAGATTTTCTTTAAATTGGGCGATTATCTGACCTGGAAAATACTGTTCCAAGTAGCGGTCGTAATAAGGTTTCTGCAGCAATAATCGTTGACTCAGCAATTGCTGACTGAGATACATCTTGCTGGCAGCCATCAAATCCGCCAGCTCTGGACGGGATAGACATTGTCCGGGTCTGGCCTTGATGTCTTTGTTCTGGGCAAAAGATTCGACCGTCCGGTCCAGATAACCGGCAACTTCCAGCCGGTCGGCCACTTGCATAAACATTGCCGGATCTCCGGCGCAACGCAGTTGATCCAACGATAAACACAGACTTTGAGCGACATTGTCCGCCAGCACCAATTGGCAAACGGCCTCTGTCATCGCAATGAATAAAGTTTGATAATCGTCGATAAGCCGTTTCTTGTGCAGTCCGGTAAGCAGGATTTTTAAGTTAACCTCGTGATCGGACGTATCCACGCCTGCCGAATTATCCACCGCATCGGTGTTGATGCGCCCGCCTAATAAACTGTATTCGATACGAGCTTTTTGGGTGAAGCCCAAATTAGCGCCTTCGCCCACTACTTTCGCCTTTAAATCGATGGCATCCACACGCACAGCATCGTTGCTCCGGTCACCGGCCTCGTCGTGCTTTTCCATGCTGGCTTTGACATAGGTGCCAATCCCGCCCAGCCATAACAATTCGACCGATGCAGTCAGCAAATAACGGATGAGAGATTCGCCGTCGATGGCCTGATACCGGATGCCTAGCCATTGTTTTAACACGGGCGAAACGGGGATGTCTTTCGCCGTTCTCGAATACACGCCGCCGCCGCTGGAAATCAGGGTACGATCATAGTCGTCCCAACTCGAACCGGGCAATTCGAACAGACGTTGCCGTTCGGTAAAAGCGGCTGTCGAATCCTGCGGATTCGGGTCGATAAAAATATGCTGGCCGCTGAAGGCCGCTTGCAAACGAATATAAGGCGACAACAACATGCCGTTTCCGAAGACGTCCCCGTCCATGCTGCCGACGCCAATGACTGTAAAAGGTTCTTGCTGGATATCTTTACCCAATTCACGGAAGTGCCGCTTGACGCATTCCCACGCGCCTCGCGCCGTAATGCCTAAGGCTTTGTGATCGTACCCGCGAGAACCGCCGCTGGCGAAAGCATCGCCCAGCCAAAAACAGTAGTCCGCCGAGACACCGTTGGCAATGTCGGAAAACTTTGCCGTACCTTTATCGGCGGCGACCACCAAATAAGGATCGGGATCGTCGTGCGCAACAACACCTTCAGGATTGACCGCCGCACCGTCCCGGAAATTACCGGTTAAGTCCAGCATCCCCCGGATCAGCTTGAGATATGCTTGTTTTCCGGCTTCTTGGCTATCCGCTCGACCACCGTTGTTTTTGACGACAAAACCGCCTTTCGCTCCAGTCGGAATAATCAGAGCATTTTTGTTAACTTGGGTTTGCATCAGCCCCAAGATTTCGGTTCTGAAATCGTCAGCCCGGTCAGACCAGCGGATACCGCCGCGCGCAACTTTGCCGCCCCGCAAATGTAACCCTTCCATTTCTTTAGCATGCACATAAATTTCGCAATAAGGTCTCGGTGCGGGCATGTCGATTACGCCTAGACTATTGATTTTTATGGCAATGAAAAAATCATCCTTAACGCGGCGCAGATGGAAATTACTCCGCACAGTTGCATCGATCAGATTAAAAACCGTCCGCAAAATCCGGTCGTCGTTAATATCCTCAACTCTATCGATATCGGCCAATAATTGCATACGCACCGGAAATAAAGCCTGTTCCTCCCGCATCACGGGATCAATCCATGCCGGATCCGGTTTAAAGCGGGCCTCAAAATAGTTAAATAATCCGATAGCAACGGACGGATTGTTAATAAGGGCGCGGTGAAAACTCGCCGCCGTCGTCCTATGCCCGATTTGGAGGTAATAATTCCGGTATGTGCGCAGGACTTCGATTTCCTGCCAAGTCATCCCGGTTAGCACAACTAATCGATTAAGCGCATCGTTCTCAACCTGCCCAGTCATAACAGCTTGCAGAGTTTCCACTAGAGACGATTTTAAACGGCTCAAGGGGGCGCCTTGGTCTTTCGCCGTTTTGATCGTAAAACTTTTGATCGAGGCTTTTCCGCCCGGATACGGATGAGCAAAACTAAATTGGACTTGATCCATGACTCGTAAATGCATGTTTTCTAGCACCGGAATGAATTCATCCAGATAGCGATCTTGCAAACTGTAAAAATGCAGCCGGTAATACGATTGATTCGAGGTTGGTTTAAGCAGACTTATCGCTTCAGGATTGGACTGAGTTAAGCGCTCGAGTTGCAGAATGTCCTTTAGTCCGTAACGCGGCGGAACAAGACTTTGATAATCCGCCTGAAATTGCCCCTGATAACGTTGCCACAGTTGCCGGCCTGCTTGCTCGCCTAAACACCGGATGGCTAAGGACTGTAAGCGCGATTGCCAACGATTCGTTGTATTGACTGAAGACTCATCCATGACAGCGGTTGTTACGGTTATTCAATACCTAGCGGATTCAATTTAAATATTTAATAATTTCAAGAACATTGTGCTCTTTCGTTTTGGTATAGGATACCGAATCCATAACACTGCGAATAAGAAAAAGCCCCATACCGCTTTCTCCGGGATGGTCAAAATCCGGCAACGGCACTTTTTCCAGATCGAAACCTTGGCCATGATCGTATACTTTGATATTCAACTCATCATTCTGTAAATGAATCGCTACTCGAACGCAGTTTTTAAGATCGTTTTCGCAGCAACCGTGTTTAATCGCGTTAACGGTAGCCTCGGTCAAAACTAAATTCAATTGGTAGGCTAATGCCGCCCGGTCGCCGGTAAAATTGTCGAGTTCCTTGGCAATTCGCTCGCCTATACTGCCGAGCAAGTTCAGGTATTTAGTTTGCGTAGGGATAACGACATCTACTTGCAAAAAAGAGTCACACATGGCTTACCTCTAACCTTCATTGCTAAACGCCTCATTCAGCCCGGTATAGATTTCAAAAACCCGGTTGAGGCGAGTTAACTCGAACATCGAGTACACTTGGTGCTGGATATTAACTAAAACAAATTTCCCCGATTTCAAGGCGATATGCTTATTGCCGGACAATAAAGCGCCCAACCCGGAACTATCGATAAAACGGACATGCCCTAATTCCACGATAATCCGGTGTTCGCCTTTTTCTATCAGTTGTAAAAGAGTTTCTTTCAACTCACCCGAATTATGCGCGTCAATCCGCTCTTCTTGAATGGTTAACACGTCGTAGCCGTTTATTTTTTCCAGATTGAAATTCATAGGGTAGTTTAATCAACAGTTATTTAGGTTAATTCAATGAAGATTAGATACAGATCGAATGTATAAGTGCAAATTTAACGGTAAGTTTAACGTATAAAACGTCATAAAACTTTTAGCAACTTTGAAAAATCATTATCTGCGATGTCTTATAGTCCTAAACCTTATAAAATCAATCCGGCAACTAATAAAGACTTATAGAGTCATAAATTCATTAATAACAGTGAGGACGACAGGTATGGGCTGGCGAGAACATTCTCAAGAAGAGACTTACAACGACACTGACACCGAAGCGCGCTTGAAAGAAGAACTGCCGCATTGGTATCTGGAAAACGGCTGGATAAAACGAAAGTACAAGACCGGCGGCTGGAAAGGAACTTTAATGGTGGTTAATACGATCGGTCACCTGGCGGAAGCGGCGTTCCATCATCCGGATCTTACGGTATCTTACGCCTTTGTCATTGTCAAACTGATGAACCATGCGGCCAAAGGCATTACCGGCAAAGATTTTGAACTGGCGCGAAAAATTGAAGACGTCATCATGTGGCAGCCCGGCACGGAAGGCGGCGCGTTGACAGGTACGCCGGACGATCCGCGTTTCAAATACATCAAATACGATTAAATAATTTTCATTCAATAACCACTATAAAACCAAAAACCACCGCGCTGACAGTAGGTATATTGACTGTGCCGGTTAGAGAATGCTTTAAAAAAGCCAGGAATCGCGCCGTAACGCAAAATCGCAAAACGATGTAAGCAGTTGGGGCGTTGGTGTACGGAGTTATGAATCGCTCGGAGCGGCTCTGGACACTCAATACCTACGCAATCGAAATGACTTTCTTTTTTATGACGAAATACGCTTAATGCTAACCCATGACTAATATTGCGTAATTCAGACTTGATTCGACAGTTATCGGATTTTTACAAATGTCCTTCCTTCAGTTAAATTCAGCCTATAAATTTTTACTCCACTGTAACCGATTTTGCTAGGTTTCTAGGTTGGTCGACATCCGTTCCTTTTAAAACAGCAACATGATAGGACAAAAGTTGCAAGGGTACGGTGTAAATAATCGGCGATATTTCGTTGTTCGTTTGGGGAATTTTTATGATTTGAACAGCGCTGTCCGCAACAACAGGTAGTGTTTCATCCATAAACACGATCAGACGGCCGCCGCGCGCACTCACTTCTTGCATATTCGACTTCAATTTTTCCAGCAAATTATTGTTCGGCGCCACCGTAATTACTGGCATATCGGCATCGATTAATGCCAGCGGCCCGTGTTTTAACTCGCCGGCAGGATAGGCTTCCGCATGAATATAAGAAATCTCTTTAAGTTTCAAGGCGCCTTCTAAAGCAATGGGATAATGTGCGCCCCTACCGAGAAATAAGGCATTTTCTTTTTCTGCGAATTGTTCCGATAACGTCTTAATTTGTCCGTCAATCCGTAAAACTTTTTCAATCTTCCCCGGCAAGGCAAACAGTTCCGAAGTCAATTTTTTTTCCATGACTTCACCTAGACCGAAACGGCGTCCAGCCGCGATAACCAGCATCATTAAAGTAACTAACTGGGTCGTAAAAGCCTTAGTCGAAGCAACCCCGATTTCAGGACCTGCCCGTGTCATCATTACTAGGCCGGATTCTCTCACCAAGGAGCTTTCCGGCACATTACAAATCGTTAACGAATGTAAGGCTCCCAGTTTTTTGGCTTCTTGCAAAGCAGCTAAAGTATCCGCGGTTTCACCTGATTGAGAAATGGTCACAATTAATATGTCCGGCGCTAAAACCGGATTCCGGTAACGGAATTCACTGGCAACCTCGACGCTGCAAGGTACCCGCGCAAGCTCTTCAAACCAATACCGCGCCACTAGACCGGCATGATAACTCGTTCCACAAGCGAGAATTAATATTGCTTTAATGCCGTCAAAAACATTGGCTGCATTATGACCGAAGGCGCTTTCTTGTAAACGTCCATTGACAAAACGGCCTTCCAGTGTTTGCGCTATTGCATAAGGCTGCTCATAAATTTCTTTCAGCATGTAATGGCGGTATTCGCCTTTTTCAGCCGCTTCGGCGGTCAACTGGCTTTCTTTGATTGGACGCTCAACCAACCGGTCTGTGTGATCATAAATAACGGCTTCACCGGTCTTGATAATTGCAATATCGCCTTCTTCAAGGAAAATAAAACGCTGCGTCACAGGCAATAAGGCAGCAACGTCGGAAGCAATAAAATATTCGCCGATACCTACTCCGATAACCAATGGACTACCTTTTCGCGTTGCGATTAAAGTATCCGGTTGATCGATGCACATAATGCCTAAGGCATAAGCGCCTTCCAGTTTTTTAATCGAATCTTTAACCGCTTGTATAAAATCGCAGGTAGTCTCTAAAGCACAGTAGATTTGATGAGCAACAACTTCGGTATCGGTTTGGGAAGTAAACTCGTAGCCGTCTTGGATTTGTTGATTTTTTAGTTGTTCGTAATTTTCAATAATACCGTTATGAACGACAGCTACTTTATTGCGGCAGATATGCGGATGTGCGTTCTGGGTGCTCGGTTTACCATGCGTCGCCCAACGCGTATGAGCAATACCGATAAAGCCGGAAATCGGATCGGCTATCAACATATCTTCCAGCCCTTTGACCTTACCTAACTCCCGTTTACGGTAAATTTTCCGCTCTGCAATCACTGCCAATCCGGCAGAATCGTAGCCCCTGTACTCTAGTCTTTTAAGCCCTTCTAGCAGGATGGGGACGACATTTCTTTGGGCAATACCACCGACGATTCCACACATGTTACTTTTCCTTTTTAACGGGCCGCTGCCAACCTGAGATTGAAACTTGTTTGATTCTGCTTAGCGTTAATTGGTTGTCCGGGCAATCTTTAGTAATGGTCGAACCGGCGCCTACGGTTGCATTGGCGCCGACTTTAACCGGCGCAACCAGTTGGGTGTCCGAGCCGATAAACGCACCGTCTTCGATCACTGTTCTAAATTTATTCGCACCATCGTAATTGCAAGTAATTGTGCCAGCGCCGACATTCACTTTACTACCGATACTGGCATCGCCAATATAGCTTAAATGATTAATTTTACTGAAATTATCGACATCCGATTTCTTGATTTCGACAAAGTTCCCAATGTGAACTTCGCTTCCCAGCACCGTTTCAGGCCTGATCCGGGCGAAAGGTCCGATACGGCTACTTGCCCCTATTTGCGCATCTTCAACCACGCATTGGTCGAGTATTTCAACGTTATCGCCGATAACAACATTTTTCAGCCGGCAATTTGCTCCAATTTTCACATGATTCCCGAGTTTGATAGCACCTTCCAAAATTACGTTAATGTCGACCTCAACATCGTGTCCTAATGCTTCAATATTTCCACGCAAATCGAATCGGGCCGGATCGCGCAAAGTCACGCCTTGTTCCATTAACCCATCGGCTTGTTCTCGTTGATAGACACGTTCAAGGTAACTTAGTTGCATACGATTGTTTACACCTAAGACTTCGTCTTCGGTACGCGGCTGACTGGTGATAATACGAATGCCTTCTTTTACGGCCATCTCGATAATATCCGTCAAATAAAACTCGCCTTGAGCATTATTGTTTTGCAACCGGCTTAACCAGTTCTTCAATTGTCCGCCTTTGACCGCCATGATGCCGGTATTCACTTCATTGATCTTCTTTTCTTCGACCGAAGCGTCTTTTTCTTCAATTATTTTCAGAACGTTTCCATTGCCATCGCGGACGATACGGCCATACCCTCTAGGTTCAGCTAAAACCATAGTCAATAAGCCGAGTGTGGCGTCACCAACACCGGCTAATAATTTTTTTACCGTATCCAGTTTTAATAAGGGAACATCGCCGTAAAGAATTAATACCTTATCATTTTCTTGAATATATCCGGTTACTTGTTGAACGGCATGACCTGTGCCTAATTGTTGCTTTTGTTCGGTCCAATTTACGTCTAGGTAATTCAAAGCAATTTTAATGAAGTCGCCGCCGTGACCGTACACAATATGAATATGGTTATCCGGCAATTGTTTGCTCATATCGTAAACATGCTGAACCAAAGGACGGTCTGCAATTTTATGCATCACTTTTGGCAGGTCCGAACGCATCCGGGTCCCTTTACCGGCTGCCAAAATAATCGTTGTTAATCTCATAGTCTCCCCTAAACAAAAAAAGCCCGGCAGTTCGGTTACTGCCGGGCTTACATTTTAATTCATCATGTTTAAAACTTAATTAGCCGCCGCGTTTTCTTAATCTATCTAAAGTTCTTAGCTGCATAATGGCTTCCGCTAATTGAGCTTGCGCGGTTGCATAATCCATTTTGCCCGATTTGTCGCTTAACGCTTCTTCCGCTCTTGTTTTGGCCTCCAACGCCGCAGCTTCGTCAATGTCTTTAGCACGGATTGCCGTATCCGCAAGCACGGTGATTAAATGAGGCTGAACCTCCAACATGCCGCCCGATACATAAAATGGATAGCTTTCGGTCTCATTAACTTTAACCCTTACTTCCCCCGGTTTTAAGCGAGTGATAAAAGGCGCGTGCCGGGGCGTGATGCCTACCTCGCCCATTTCAGCAGGAGCAAACACCATTTCGGCTTGTCCCGAAAAGATTTCTTTTTCGGCACTGACAATGTCTACATAGATAGTTGATGGCATAGGTGTAAGCTATTAAGCTTGTTTCATTTTATTGGCTTTCTCGACGGCTTCTTCGATGGTGCCAACCATATAGAACGCTTGCTCCGGTAGAGAATCGTATTCGCCGTCTATGATGCCTTTGAAGCCTGCGATCGTATCCTTTAAGGATACATATTTACCTTTGGCTCCCGTGAATACTTCCGCAACAGTAAAAGGCTGCGATAAGAAACGCTGTATTTTCCGCGCTCTGGATACGACCTGCTTGTCTTCTTCGGATAACTCGTCCATACCTAAGATCGCAATAATATCGCGCAGTTCTTTATATCGTTGCAACACACCCTGCACCTTGCGTGCAACTGTATAATGTTCTTGTCCGATTACTAGTGGATCAAGCTGACGGCTGGTTGAATCCAACGGATCTACCGCGGGATAAATACCTAATTCGGCGATCTGCCGCGACAATACGACAGTCGCGTCCAAGTGTGCGAATGTTGTTGCAGGCGAAGGGTCGGTCAAGTCGTCTGCCGGCACGTAAACCGCTTGAATTGAGGTAATCGACCCGGTTTTAGTCGAGGTAATCCGTTCTTGCAATACACCCATTTCTTCCGCTAAAGTCGGTTGATAACCCACCGCTGAAGGCATCCGGCCTAATAAGGCGGATACTTCGGTACCCGCTAAAGTATAACGGTAAATATTATCGACGAAAAATAATACGTCGCGGCCTTCATCCCGGAAATATTCCGCCATCGTCAAACCGGTCAACGCGACCCGTAAACGGTTGCCTGGCGGTTCATTCATCTGACCGTAAACCATCGCCACTTTCGACTTCGGTAAGTCATCAATGTTGATAACTCCGGCCTCCTGCATTTCATGATAGAAATCGTTACCTTCCCGCGTCCGCTCACCAACACCCGCAAATACCGATAAACCGGAATGTTGGGTCGCAATGTTGTTAATTAACTCCATCATGTTGACGGTTTTGCCTACACCCGCGCCGCCGAATAAGCCGACCTTACCGCCCTTGGTAAAAGGGCAAACCAAATCGATAACTTTAATGCCGGTTTCCAGCAACTCGGTAGCGGTTGCTTGTTCAGCATAGGTAGGCGCCTCGCGATGAATAGACCATTTGGTTTTTTCGCCGATCGGCCCTCTTTCATCAATTTCCTGGCCTAAAACATTCATAATCCGTCCGAGGGTTTCGCGTCCTACCGGAACCGAAATCGGCGCATTCGTATTGGTCACTTTCAGACTGCGCTTTAATCCGTCCGAACTACCCATTGCAATGGTTCTAACCACGCCGTCGCCCAATTGTTGCTGTACTTCCAGCGTTAAATTTACGCCTTCAACGTTTAATGCGTCATAGACTTTAGGCATTTGCTCCCGTGGAAATTCCACGTCAACAACCGCGCCGATGATCTGAACGATTTTACCCGAACTCATTAAGTAGTCCTCTTTTCTATTAATTCGTTTTGCTTTCGCTTTAAACCGCCGCAGCACCGCCGACGATTTCTGAAATTTCTTGTGTAATTGCCGCTTGCCGCGCCTTGTTATAGATAAGCTGTAATTCTTTAATTAAATTACCCGCATTATCGGAAGCGCTTTTCATCGCGATCATTCTCGCCGCTTGCTCGCTGGCATTATTTTCGACCAATCCCTGAAACACGATGGATTCGATATAACGCGTCAACAAATGATCCAGAACTTCTTTGGCGTCAGGTTCGTAAATATAATCCCAATGACCGGACACACTTTCTTCTAATTGGTCGGCAACCACCGGCAAAAGCTTTGTCATATGGGGGCGTTGCGTCATCGTGTTGACGAATTCATTGCTGGCAACATGAAGTTCGTCGATTTTACCTTCCGCATACGCATCCAGCATTATTTTTATAATGCCGACGATATCTTGCAAATGCGGAGTATCGCCCAATTTAGTGACCTGTCCAACCAAATTGGTTTGAAGGTTGCCGAAAAATCCCGCTGCTTTGGAGCCTATCGCACAGATATCGGCTTCTTTACCGGCTTTTTCCCACTCGGTTAACTGAGTCAAGGTTTTTCGAAACAAATTCGCATTCAAACCGCCGCATAAACCACGATCCGAACTAATAACGATTAAACCCACGCGTTTAACTTCACGCTGAATCAAAAAACCATGTTTGTATTCAGGATTAGCGTGCGCCAAATGCTTAATGATTTGCCCTATTTTTTTTGAAAAAGGCCGAGTTGCCTGCATTCTCTCTTTGGTTTTACGCATCTTACTCGCCGCCACCATTTCCATGGCGCGCGTAATCTTTTGCGTATTTTTAATACTGGCAATTTTTAAGCGTATCTCTTTACCAACAGCCATCGGCTAACCTTTTTACCAGCTTTGGGTTTTAACGAATGAGTCCAGGGCGTTTTTCATGCCGTCTCTTATTTCATCGCTGAAATCACCAGTGACGTTGATTTTATCCATTAACCCGGCATGCTGTGATTTCATGAACGCATGTAAAGCGGCTTCAAAAGCCAGTACACTATTAACGTCTACCGTATCGAGATAGCCTTCGTTAGCGGCAAATAACGACATCGCCATTTGAGCCACAGATAACGGAGAGTATTGGTTTTGCTTCATCAACTCGGTTACCCGTTGGCCGCGTTCCAATTGCTTCCGGGTGCTTTCATCCAAATCCGAAGCAAATTGCGCAAACGCAGCTAATTCACGGTATTGCGCTAAGTCCAAACGAACCCCGCCGCCGAGCTTTTTAATAATCTTAGTTTGCGCCGCGCCACCGACCCGAGAAACCGATAAGCCGGCGTTTACCGCCGGACGAATTCCAGAATTGAATAAACTGGTTTCCAGAAATATTTGCCCGTCGGTAATGGATATAACATTGGTAGGTACGAATGCCGACACGTCGCCGCTTTGCGTTTCGATAATCGGTAAGGCCGTTAACGACCCGGTTTTACCTTTGACTTTACCTTGGGTCAATTTTTCTACTTCATCCGCGTTAATGCGGGCAGCGCGCTCGAGCAATCGCGAGTGCAAGTAAAACACGTCGCCGGGATACGCTTCACGTCCGGGCGGACGGCGTAGCAATAACGATACTTGCCGGTAAGCCCAAGCTTGTTTCGTTAAATCGTCGTAAATAATCAGTGCGTCTTCGCCGTTATCACGGAAAAACTCGCCCATCGAACAACCGGTATAAGGTGCGATAAATTGTAAGGCCGCAGATTCCGAAGCCGAGGCAACTACGATGATCGTATGCTCCATGGCGCCATGTTCTTCCAACTTACGTACTACGTTAGCAATGGACGAACGTTTCTGTCCGATAGCAACATAAATACATTTAATCCCGGTGCCTTTTTGATTGATGATGGCGTCGACCGCGATAGCAGTTTTTCCGGTTTGCCGGTCGCCGATAATCAACTCCCGTTGACCGCGGCCAATTGGAATCATCGAATCGATAGATTTCAAGCCGGTCTGTACTGGCTGCGAAACTGATTGCCGCGCAATAACCCCCGGCGCAATTTTTTCGATGGGGGAGGTTTCAGTAGTATCGATAGCGCCTTTACCGTCAATGGGTTTGCCCAGCGCATCGACAACGCGGCCTAATAAGGCACGGCCGACCGGAACTTCTAAAATTTTACCCGTGCATTTTACCGTATCGCCTTCGGAAATGTGCTGGTATGAACCCAACACCACCGCGCCCACGGAGTCTTGCTCCAAGTTGAGCGCCATCCCGAATGTGTTG
Source organism: Methylococcaceae bacterium UBA7658 (assembly GCA_002483425.1). Classification (GTDB taxonomy): domain Bacteria; phylum Pseudomonadota; class Gammaproteobacteria; order Methylococcales; family Methylomonadaceae; genus Methyloglobulus. The sequence continues at coordinate 25,164 of DLHW01000070.1, read as the reverse complement.
CCGGGAAACTCCAGCATTTCCCCTTGCATGGCTTCGGATAACCCGTGGATTCTGACAATACCGTCAGTCACACTAACCACTGTGCCTTCGGAATGAGATTCTGCGCCAAGATCGAAGTTTTCAATCTTCTTTTTAATCAGATCGCTGATTTCAGATGGATTAAGCTGCATGTGTTATTTCTCTCGCTTACTGTAGCGCTTTTTGCAATTGTTGAAGTTGACTTTTGACCGAGCCATCGATCACTTGGTCGCCCATACGCACCAAGACTCCGCCGATCAACGATTTATCCACGGTCACTTTCATGTGAATTTTTTTATCAAATTTTGTCGCTAAAGCCGCAGCAAACTTGTTGTGCGCCTCTTTGGTAAAGGCATAGGCAGTGACCACCTCGACATCGGCATAGCCTTCATCTTCCGCTTTTAGCTCCTCGAACTGCTTGGCAATATCGGACAACAAACCCAAACGGTTGTTTTGCAACAATAACTTAAGAAAGTTTCCACCTTCTTCGTCAATACGCCCGGCACAGATATCAAAAATCAAATCGCCTATTTTACCTTTACCCGCTTTAGGATTACCAAAAACAGCCGCCATCTCTTTGCTAGCTACGACTGTCGAGAGAAAAGCCAGATTTTCCGACCATTTTGCCGTAGCGTCAGTTTCTTTTGCACGCTTGAATACAGCAGAAGCATAAGGTCTAGCCAACGTTGCTAATTCGCTCATTGATATTGGACCTTATAATCTATTTGAGATTTTTTCCACAATCTCTAGATGCTTAGTTTTGTCGATTTCAGCAGTTAAAATTTGCTCAGCAGCACTGACTGCCAAAGCAGCGACTTCTTTACGTAAAGACTCTTTACTCTGTTGAATATCTTGCTCTATCTGAGCTTTAGCCGCGAGAATCAAACGATCGCCTTCTTTTTTAGCGGTATCTTTCGACTCTTCGACGATTGCATTCGCTTGCTTTTGAGCCAAGCTTACAATCTCGGACGACTGATCTTTAGCGGTTTTTAGAAGCCCTTTAGCTTTTTCCTCAGCTAACAGCATGTCTTGCTGACCTTTTTCGGCCGCCGCCAAACCGTCGGCTATTTTCTTTTTACGCTCTTCTAGAGCGTTAAATAATATCGGCCATACGTACTCCATGACAAACCAAACTAGGAGTGCAAAGGTGATAATTTGACCAATCAGAGTAATATTGATACTCATGATGTGTTCCTCGCGCGACTGGTGCTTATGCTATGAAATTCTAATTATTAGCCCGCTGCCGCTGCTTGCACGGCCGACAAGAATGGGTTTGCAAAGGTAAAAAACAATGCCAAACCAACGCCGATCATGGTTACCGCGTCCAAAAGGCCCGCTACTACGAACATTTTTACCTGCAACATGGGCACCATTTCCGGTTGACGCGCCGCGCCTTCCAGAAACTTACCACCTAACAAACCAAAGCCGATAGCCGTTCCTAATGCGCCCATGCCTAACACCAAGCCGACAGCTATCGCAGTCATACCTTGAACATCGGCGATTAATTTAGCAATTTCCATAACAACTCCAAAACGTTTAGTTAAAAAATAAAAAGCAAGTAGTAAGGGTTAATGATTTTCATGCGCCATGCTCAGGTAAACGATTGTTAGTACCATAAAGATAAAGGCTTGCAATGTAATAATTAAAATATGAAAAATAGCCCAGGGCAAACTCAACATAGGTTGGATATAAGCAGGCAACAAGGCGATCAATATAAAAATCAATTCGCCTGCGTAAAGGTTACCGAATAACCGTAACGCCAGCGAGATCGGTTTAGCGATATACTCGACAAAGTTCAGCAGAATATTAAACGGAATCGCCAGCCAATGATGAAACGGATGCAACAGCAATTCTTTCGCAAAACCAAAACCTTTGATTTTGATGCTATAAAAAATAATAAGACAAAACACGGAAATAGACATGGCGAAAGTAGCGTTTAAATCCGTGCTTGGTACGACGCGCAGGTATGGAATTCCCATGACAGAACCTATTGAAGGCAAGAGGTCAACAGGAAATAAATCCATAAAATTGAATAAAAACACCCAACAAAAAATAGTTAATGCTAACGGCGCAATCAATTTATTATGACCATGAAACGTATCTTTGACTTGGTTGTCAACGAATTCAATCATCATTTCAACAAAATTTTGCACCAGTCCGGGAACGCCCGTGGTTGCGTTTTCTGCCGCCGTCTTAAAAAACCAAACAAACAGCGAGCCTAATAGCGCCGAAAAAAACAAAGTATCCAGATGCAAGGTCCAGAAACCTTCACCAACGCTTAACGGCGTCAAGTGGTGAATGATATAACCTGTTGCACCTTCAGCGGCATGAGCTTCGGTCGCCATTGTTCCTCTCAAAAATAATCAGCGCATTAAAAGCGCAAACCAAAAAACCGACAGCGCAGAAATATAGCCTGCGAATAGCGGCAAAATATTAATATTTGGGATTTGAAATATTACGATAAATAACGTTGCCGTCAGCAACAGTTTTACCGTTTCGCCTACATAAAAAGATTTTAAAATCTTTCTTGCATCTTGCTCTTCAAAACCTGAAATTCTCAGTGCAAGATACAGATTTGGAATAAAGGCTGCTAACCCGCCCAATGCTGATGACAAGGCTTTTTGCCATCCCCCAACAGCAAAGCCCAAGCTAACGACCGCGGTTATCAATAACTGATAACTCAGTATTTTAGCGACAGCCGATAACCCTTTTACTGTCACTTAAATCTCCAAACACTTTAGTTTGAGGATTATATCTTCGGAACCCCTCAAAATCAAGCAAGGTATACGATGCAAATTTAATCAGCGCTCATCGACGACCCTATAATTTCCGGACCGGAAAACACAAACGAATTTAGGATATGAATTTAGCTCACTTTCGACTCGTCGGCATGAACGCTCAGTTGCATTGCCTTGATCATCATCATCAGCTCGCTTCGCTTCCGCTTTAGCGGTTCGATTTCGGCTTCGAGAGAGGCGATATTTTCAGCTACGGTTCCTTTGGATTCATTCATTTTTTTAAGCATATGCAAGCGGTTCTCAATCTGCTTTTTATGATCTTTGATTTGGTGCATTAAGGGGGTTAATACGCTCCCGCTCCAACTGGTCGCGTCGGCATGCGCTTGCCGCAGGATATTACGGGCTTTCGCAATCAATGTACTGTAAAGCTTGTTAATAACGACGCTTTGTTCGGTCATGGTCGTTTTGGCGCTCATCCTGAAAGCCTCGCCTTCGTCGAAAACCTGCTCCAGTTCCATTTGATATTGTTTTATGGAGAATAACTGCGGCTCTATCTCTTTAAAGCCATATTCATCGTGAAATTTTTTATGAATTGCTTTTACCAATCGACGGGTTTCGTTGGTTATATCGACCGAATCTTGCAGCAAATCCCGTAAATCGTCGAATAACTTACGCATATTTTGTTTCATGCCGTACGTAGTTAAACTTTTCGACATATCGTGCTTAGTATTTCTTATGATGGCGTCGATTCTCTCTTTTGAAAAAGAATCGATCAACATTTTCGCTTGAACATTAAACACGCGGCGGCTGGCTTGAAAATTTTCAATGTTAGCCATGTACAAATTTTGCCGGTCCCGGGTTTCGGCCATCAGCTTCCCGGTCATATCTTGATTTTGGAAGTCGATTTTCTTAAATTCTTCTAACTGTGAAACACCGTTTGTTAGCGCCGACTGTGTAAGACTTAATGATTCGTTCACCAAAAACCCAATATCGCGGGTAACGGTCTCCATCAGGATATTACGCCGTTGCCGGACAATATCTTCCGCCAGGTAATTCTCCAAAGCATCTATGCGGCTTCTTTGAATTAAGGCCTTATCGCCTTTAACTTTTGCTAATAATGCTTGTTTAGCGGAAACGGGAAATATAAACGACTCTTCAATTTTTAAGGTGGTTGCCGACGTTTTCACTTGCGACTTAATGGCGTCCAAGTAACCCGACTCGCCTGCCAGATCGTCCCACATAGCGTCGATTTTATTCATAACGACCGCAAGCCCGCGCTTACTTCCGCCTCGTGCATGACAAACATGGTTGCGCCACATATCCATATCGCTTTTAGTTACACCGGTATCCGCCGCAATAACAAAAACCACCGCTTGGGCGCTGGGCAGCATACTTAACGTAAGTTCGGGCTCCGCGCCTAATGCATTCAATCCCGGCGTATCGAGAATGGTTAAGCCTTCTTTTAACAATGGATGCGGAAAACTAATCACCGCATGACGCCAACAGGGTATTTCCACTTTTTCCGGATTGATAATCCCTTGCTCCGCCGCTTCCCGTTCGTTCCAAAGCCCCAGCTTATCGGCCAGCTCGCGCTCAACCATCTTAGTCGCAATGAGTTCTTTGAATGCGTCTTGCATTTGCGTCGGAGAACTGCAATCTAAATCGATTTGTTTCCAGCGCTCCACTTTGGCTTTCAATTCGGCCATCGAAATATCTTCGAGCCGGCTTTCTATATCCAAGAGCCGGATATAGTTTCCGCCTTCTTCATCATGAAACAACTCGGTCGGTGACATCGTGGTGCGGCCGGGCGAGGAAGGCAACAAACGAACGCCGGTTTCGGAAAAAAACAGCGCATTAATTAACTCGGTTTTACCCCGCGAAAATTCCGCAACGAAAGCCAATGTGATTCGATCGGCCTGCAATCCATTAAGCACATTTAATATCGAGTTATTACTATGGGGGTCGTTCAGATCATAGCGGATTCGCCACTGATGATACATCTCGATACCCTCTATCAACTTCGCCCGCCATAGCGAATATTCGTGCATTTGCTCTTTAAATTCCATATTACTCATGGCAAACCTTTGGTCATCAACATGGTTCTGTAAGTTATGATCGCCAAAATATCAAACATTATATTTTTTGCTAATTGTAGACTATATCTTAAGAACTGTTAGTTAGAGTATTGTTATTTTTGTACTTGCCTCACATTAAATACCGTAAATACGCCGGTATTCTCGAACCGCTTCAAGCGCCTTATTGTCGTGATGTTCGATGAAATCGATAATGTTTTCTAACGTGATAATCGATACGACAGGGATTTTAAAACAGTCCACGACTTCCTGAATAGCCGAAAAGCCTTTTTCTTGGCCGAGGCTAGAGGGCGCTATTTCTTGCCGGTCCAACGCGATCAACACGCCAGCCGGTTTTGCCCCGGCTCGGACAATAATATCCACCGATTCTTTAACCGAAGTGCCCGCGGTAATGACGTCATCGACAATAAGCACATTTCCTTTAAGCGGGGAGCCAACTATGTCGCCGCCTTCGCCGTGATCTTTAATTTCTTTACGGTTAAAGGCGAAAGGCAGATCGCTCTTGGTAAGTTCAGCATAAGCTATCGCTGTTGCAGTAACAAGCGGTATGCCCTTATAAGCCGGACCGTACAAAATATCCGGCTTAAGTCCCGACTGAACGAGGGCTTGGGCGTAATAACCGCCCAGTTTTCTGAGTTTTCCACCGGTGTTAAACAAACCGGTATTAAAGAAGTAAGGGCTAACTCGCCCTGACTTTAAGGTAAAACTTCCAAATCTCAGAACGTTGCACTCCAGAGAATAAGAAATAAATTCTTTTTGATAGGCTAGCATTATGGTTATCGATTGTTAAAATTTGATTTTTGGTTATAGCGCCTAATGTTGAGGAACCAATCATTCTCTGTTAAATAGCGCCAGACGTCTCAATTGGTTCTTCAACCTTGCCGGCAAGACCCGCCATTGTGTTATGAAAAAATATAAATTTCAACCGGATCAAAACAATAAGGGAATTCCGCCGGGCATTCCATTTATCGTCGCCAATGAAGCTGCCGAACGTTTCAGCTATTACGGCATGCGTGCGATTTTGGTCGTTTTTATGACGCAATACCTAACCAACAGCTCCGGTTTATTAGCCGTAATGCCTGAACAAGAAGCTCAGGGTTACTTTCATTTGTTTGTTTCTTCGGTTTATTTCATGCCCTTATTCGGCGCGGTATTATCGGACGGCTTATTCGGCAAATACCGCACCATCATAATGCTATCGGCTGTCTATTGTCTCGGTCATTTTGCATTGGCCATAGATAACACCCGTATGGGACTGCTGCTGGGCCAATGTTTAATTGCTATCGGAGCAGGCGGGATAAAACCCTGTGTTTCCGCGCACGTAGGCGACCAATTCGGCGCTCTTAATCAGCATTTAACCGGCAAAGTGTTCGGCTGGTTTTATTTTGCCATCAATCTTGGCGCTTTCGCCGCCATGTTAATTATCCCTTGGTTACTGGAGCGATTCGGCCCCGCACCGGCATTCGGTTTACCTGGTCTTGTAATGGTCGCCGCCACCCTAATATTTCGGTCTGGGCGTTATCGTTACATCCATATTAAACCAGCGGGCATCGACTTTGTTAGGGAGGTTTTTAGCGAATTTGGCGGAACTAGGCTTCTAAATTTAGCCTCGGTCTACGCCTTCATCGCAATATTTTGGGCGCTTTTTGAGCAAATTGGCTCGTCTTGGGTTTTACAAGCTCAAAAAATGGACCGCGTTATTTTAGGTTATAAGCTGCTTCCGTCGCAAATTCAAGCAACCAACCCTTTGCTCATCATGATTTTGACCCCTTTATTTACCTATTATATTTATCCTTTATTAAGCCGTTTAATTCATTTAACCGATTTGACGAAAATAGCTTCCGGTCTTTTTCTAACCGTAGCCGCTTTTACCATCGCAAGCATCATCCAGGTGCAACTCGATCAGGGACTAACGCCAAACATCGTTTGGCAAATCTTTGCTTACACTATTCTTACCGCCGCCGAAGTCATGGTTTCAATTACCTCCCTCGAATTCTCCTACCGGCAAGCGCCTAAAACCATGAAATCATTCGTTATGGCGTTTTATTTTTTATCGGTCGCAGCCGGCAACCTGTTAACCAGCGCCGTCAATTTTTTCATTCAAAATGCGGACGGCTCCAGCAAGTTGGAAGGCGCTAGTTATTTCTGGTTCTTTACCGGTTTGATGCTGGTCACAACCATTTTCTTTCTCAGGTTGAATTCACATTTTTCACAAAAGCAAGTATTTCGCCAATGACGAAGCGGCGCGATTCTTCTATACTTAGCTTTTTATCTGTTTATTTTGCGTGTCGAGGAAAACGATGAAATATTTAGTGTTATTGCTGGGATTATTTTTTTCCGTTCAATCATCCGCTGGCGTTTATAAATGCACAGATGCAAAAGGTAACAAAATATACCGGTCAAATCCTTGCCAAGAAGGTCAATCTAACATTCAATTAAATGTAAAAACAGGCAGTGCCACAGACCTGAACGCCAAAGAGCAAGAAGCCCAGTTAACCCAGCAAGAGCAAGAAACTAAAGATGCTCAACAAAAATTGGAAGAAGATCAGAAACTTCAAAAATTGACGGAACTCAAACAGAACGCGCTTGACGAAAGCGCAAAAAATCAATTTCTTATTAAAAATAATCCGGAAAAATTTTCGCCATTTGCCATTCCGCCTTATAAGTACGACGAACTGACGCCTTTTGTAAAAACCTTTCAGCCGCGGCTTCCTGAAATCGAGCGGATGCGCAGACAAGCCGCTGAAAAATCCCTCGCTACCGGACAATGCGGCCGGGTTGAATCGGTTGAGTTAAGCGAAAAAAGCACTAAGGACGGGTTAGTTATCCTTGTCGATTGCAGCACGGCTAAGAAATTTTATTTGTCGGAACAAGAATTAACCTCCGCTCCGGCACCCTAAACGATGGACACGCCGAAAACCGTTTTCATTACCGGTTGTTCAACCGGAATAGGCTATGTAACGGCATTGGAACTTAAAAAACGCGGACATAACGTCATCGCCAGCGCTAGAAAACAAGCGGATATTGATCGTTTACAAAACGAAGGTTTTATAGCTATCCAACTAGACTTAGCAGACAGTCTAAGCATTAAAAATGCGGTAGCAAAATTTTTGGCTTTAAGCCAAAACAAGATCGATGTGCTATTTAACAATGGGGCTTTCGGTCAACCGGGCGCAGTCGAAGACTTAACACGCGATGTGTTAAAGTTTCAATTCGAAACGAATGTGTTCGGCACCCATGAATTAACCAATCTTTTCATACCGGTTATGCGCAAGCAAGGCCATGGCAGAATCATTTACAACAGTTCAATTTTAGGCTTGGTCGCGATGCCTTACCGGGGTGCTTATAACGCCAGTAAATACGCTTTGGAAGGTTTAGCGGATACGTTAAGACTGGAGTTAAAAGGCAGCAATATTTCAATTTCATTGATTGAGCCCGGTCCTATTTTGACTAACTTCCGGCAAAATTCATTTAATCTATACAAAAAGCACATCGATAAGGAAAATAGCTTTCATAAGGCGGCCTATCAAGCGATGGAAGAGCGCTTACAAATAGCAGGCGCTGCGGTTCCGTTCACGCTACCGGCAGCCGCTGTTGCTCATAAAGTTATCCATGCCGTCGAAGCCAACCGCCCTAAGATTCATTATTATGTGACTTTTCCTACCTATTTGTTTGCATTTCTCAAACGAATGCTACCGGTAGGGTGGCTGGATTTTTTGTTAGGAAAAATCTGATAAACCCGCGTACCGTTTTATTCCGGATGCAAAGCTTCCAGCGGCTCCAATCGAGCGGCTTTTAATGCCGGCATGACGCCGGAGGCCAGCCCGATTAATAGAGACAGCGCAAACGCCGCTATAACGTACTCCCAAGCCACTTGCGCCGGAAGCGCCGGTACGAATTGGTTGACCAGTCCGACAATCCCTATTCCGGCCCCCGTCCCGGCTAATCCGCCCGCCATGCTTAATGCCAGCGCTTCACATAAAAATAGCTTGAAGATTATCGCCCGCTCCGCGCCAATCGCCCTCAGTAAACCGATTTCGGTGACTCGTTCCGCGACGGCAATCGTCATAATGGTAATGATGCCTACCGAACCGACCAGCAAAGATATACCTCCCAACGCCGCCACCGCCATTGTCAGTATATTCAAAATGGAATCCATGCTCGCCAGCATTTGATTCTGAGTGATCAAATTGAAATCTTCCCGCCCGTGTCTCGCAATTAATAACTGTTTGATATTTTCTTGCACGGCTTCCACCGGAATATTGTTGCCGTATAACAAATTGATTTCCATCAAACCTTCTCTATCGAACATTTCGAGCGCTTTTGCCGCCGGAATGTAGACTGTGTCATCCATGTCGAAGCCGAGCATTTGACCTTTTTTTTCCATTACGCCAAGCACACGGTAGCGGTCTGTACCGATGCGTACACGTTTTCCCAATGGATTTTCGCGGCCGAATAATTCAGTTGCCAATTTATCGCCCATAACGGCAAAAGCCCTGGGATTAGAATCCTCTCCCGGCGGTAAAAATTTACCTAGCGCGGGACGTATTTTCCAGACTTGCGGCACACCTTCCCCGGCACCGATGACATTCGTACGCCGTTGTTTAGTATCGGTCTCAACATTAGCATTCCCTTGCACGACCGGCACAACGGCGATAATTCCATTCAATTTGCTCAAACTGGAGGCATCCGCCATGGATAAAGGCCGCACCGTGCTGATCGTCGCGCCCGATAGTCCGAACGTGGTTTTTTTCCCCGGATGAACGCCGATGATATTGGTGCCGAATTGGGTAAATTGGGCCATGACAAAACTGTGCAAGCCTCGTCCTAATGATGTCAAGATAATCACTGCTGCAATTCCGATAATTAACCCTAACACAGTAAGAGCAGACCTGAGCTTATGCGACGTAATCGTTCTTAACGACAACAATATAATATCGAACAAACTCATGGTTACCGCTTTGCCAAGGCAGCCACAGGGTCAAGTTTTGCCGCCTTCCGCGCCGGCAACACGCCGAACAATAAGCCCGTGACAATGGCGACGGCTAAGCCTGAGAGCAAACCCCACTCTGGGAGATCGAGCGGAAAGCTAGGGTATATAACCCGCAATGCTTCGATAACCAGTTGACCTAAAATAAAGCCCAAGATCGCTCCCGTTAGCGACAGTAAGATGGCTTCGGCTAAAAAAAGCCATTGCACTTGATATTGCGAGGCTCCCAACGCTTTCAAAAGTCCGATTTCCGCCGTGCGCTGCGTCACGCTGACTAGCATTACATTCATTACCAGAATACCGGCGACGATCAAGCTTATCCCGCCTATGCAGGCAACCGCAATCGTCAGCGCAGTCAGTATTTCATTAAACGCCGATACGACACTATCTTGGGTAATTATAGTGACATCGTCCTCTCCTTCATGGCGCAGTTTAATGATTGCTTTGACTTGATCGATGGCTTTTAGCATCGCATCCCTGGATTTAGCTTCGATCAAAATCCTGAACAAAGACTGCGTATCGAATAAGGCTTGCGCGGAAGCGACAGGAATAATCACCATTTCATCAAAATCGACTCCAATGGATTCGCCTTCCGAGGCCAACACACCCAGCACCCTAAACCGTCTGTCGTTGATACGCAACCATTGACCAAGCGCCGGTTTATCCGCAAATAATTCTTCCCGGATCGTTTGCCCAATCACACAGATTGATAGCGTCTCATAGGAATCCGTTTTTGGCAAAAAACTGCCTTGCGCCATTGTTAAATGACGGACACGCAACAAATCGTGCGTTGAACCGAACACATTGGTTTCCCGCTCGAGACCCGCCGCCGTCACCGGCGCCAAGCCGATTGTCAGTGGCGCAATCGCAGCAATATGAGGGCTGCGCAGCAAAGCTTCGGCATCTTCAAGGGTTAAATCCCTTGGCGTTTCGCCGAATACCGGTGGCGGTCCGCCGGTCGTTTCCGTCCGTCCGGGCAGTACTATAACGAGGTGAGTTCCTAACGCTTCGAATTCATGCACAATATAACTGCGGGCGCTCTCGCTTAAGGCGATCAACACTGTAACCGAGGTCACGCCAATGCTCATCGCCAAAATAATCAGCGCTGTTCTCAACCCTTGTGATTGAACGGAATGAATAGCGTGACGGAAAGTATCCGTGATAAGCATGTTAAAAGCACCGGAACTAAGACTTAATCGCCACGGCCTTGTTGCTCAGCCCGGTTATAACGGATAGAAGAAAATACCGAAAGTGCAATCAAGATAGCGCCGGTCAAACCCGTTACGACTTCGCTGATATGGTAACGCATGCTGGCGAGCATAATAGCAGCCAAAACACCGATGGCGTAATGCGCGCCGTGCTCCAGAAAAACGTATTCATCCAAGGTTCCCTTGTTAACTAAATAAACGGTGAGGCTCCTAACAAACATGGCTCCAATAGCAAGCCCCAGCATAATAATGATAACATCCTGAGTAATTGCAAACGCACCGATAACGCCATCGAAGGAAAACGAAGCGTCCAAAACTTCCAGGTAAATAAAACTTATAATGCCTGATTTTTTCACAGCACCGGCCGTATACTCGCCTTGCTCTTCATCTTCGAATAACGCTGACAAGCTGTCGACCACCACAAACAAAATCAATCCCGAAATTCCCGCCACCAACGCTTCCAAGCGAATTTCCGGCGGCAGCCATTTTTGAATCACTAAGAATAAAGCCAACACTAAAATGATCTCTATGGCTTTGAGCTTGCCTAATGCTGAAATCCGCTCTTCAATTTTACCAAGCCAATGCAGTTCCTTAGCGTCGTCAAGAATAAACGAAAAAAACACCATTAATAAAAAAGTTCCTCCGAATGCCGAAATTTCGACGTGAACATCGGTCAGATACTGTGAATAGGTCTTCGAATCGTACAACGCCATTTGAGCTACGCTGACAAAATCGAGACTCGTTGCAATCGAAACAATCAAAACAGGAAAAACTAGCCGCATACCGAAGACGGCAATCAAAATACCCCAGGTCAAAAAATAATGCTGCCAGCGCTTATTCATTCTTTTTAGTACGGATGCATTCACAACCGCATTGTCGAAAGACAAGCTGACTTCAAGAATCGCGAGCACGAACGCAATGAAAACCCCGACCATGCCGCCCCAGAAAAATGCAGCCGTCAAACACAGAATTAAAATGAGAAAGGAAAGCCGAAAATGTTGCATATGCTGCTCGTAGTTAGAAAATGTCGCACAACTATAAGTATATTTGGCGATAAAGCAACTGCAAAAGCGTTTATCTAAATCGACGGCATATTGGACGCCGGACTACAGACCATACAAAATGCTGTGCCACGAAAACACTATAACAAACTGATATTTAATAAGTTTAATCGCTTATAAAGCAAGGATAGACACCTTATAAGACGCAGGACATTAATTTCAACTTAAGGAAGCTTCATCAAGTCTTTCGTCAAGCTCTCAGCAACTGATCCTTGCTTTACTCAACCTCCTTTATGCTCCTTAGAAGAATATGTATCCGTGTAGTCGCGAACGAACGGTAAGCATAGATTTTGTTAGTTATTTGCCTTAAAGGACGTATGCAGCTTTCCGGTTATAAAAGCTTGTCGAACCGCTTGCACCCTCTGAACATGAGCAAAATCAACTTGTTCAGAGTTTACTTAACACAAATAACAGGCGTTAAGGGCGTTTTCTAACGAAAGACGCCTTCTGGCCTTTATGACGCGACAGGTATCATCGACTGCAATTAAGAGGCTTATTTAGTTATGGGTAAGATCTAAAAATTAAAAGCCGACACCGACGACAAAAACAGCCACCATCAAAACGGCAATCGAAACATCTTCCCATTGTCTGAATAGAGAACATTTACTGTCCTGCATGATAAGCTCGATCCGGTTGGTGACTTGATCACGCATATGTACATTTTTATTTATCATAAAATACTCCTAGTGTTTGTTGGAATAACTGCGCATTTGACCGACTAATACACCTTGAATTTCGACTTGCTCCAGCCGGTAACGCATCGCCTCCATTTTGGCGTTTGCGGGAATCAATAAAACTTCATGCGGGTATTGCTCGATATATTTGAGCGTAGCCTCGATCTTATTTATCAAAGCCACAACAATTTCACCGTTACGGGCATAGCTGCGTTGTTCGATAACAACCCAATCGCCGTCATAAATTCCGGCCTCTATCATAGAGTCGCCGCTGATCTTCAACACGTAACACGGCCGCTGCGTCCGTAATTGATCGGGTATCGCCATATAAGAAATTGTTTCCACCGCTTCTATAGGCCTGCCCGCGGCGATCGTTCCGGCAAACGGTAAATGGCTTTCGGAACCGGAAGCGCCTAACATTCGTTTAGCGTATTCTGTTAATCTTATGCCTCTTTGTTTACGTTCCGGCGCTTCAATCAATTTTGCCTCAATTAACGCTTTAATGTGCGCATGAAGCGAGCCGCGCGATTTCACGCCAATTCCAGCGCACAACTCTTCTAAAGTAGGCGGATGCCGGAAACTATCTTGATTTTGGCTTAAAAAATCGAAGATTTCTTGTTGTTTACGGGTTAAATTCAGTCTCATAGTGTTCTCTGTTTGTTTTTAAATAACCTTAGCACAAGAACATATGCAAAACAAGATAAGAACAAATTTTTATCGTTTTAACCTTAACGCGACCCCTGTTAGTAACGGCTTCGATTCGCGTTTTCAAAAATAAATTTACTCCCTTTCTTCATCATTTTTATGGGTTAACATAAGCACTCTTTAAAAAAACCTGCTTTCCTCTTTTTTCCCACTACCTAGTTAATTACGCTTTATGCACAACTTTTGTAATGAATGAATAAGGTTGTGCGATAATCACCGGTCATATAATTACAATTCGATGGCCACATTTTTTAGGGAAAAGCATGTTCTCATTGCAAACCATCTTCGGTAAAGGCGACAAATTTTACGGCTTACTTGAAGCCAGCGCGGAATCCGCAAGTTCTTCGGCAAGAGCATTGAGTGAACTTCTAAACACGCCGTCGCCGCAAGGCTCGCTGGAAAAATTCAAACAAGCGCGCCGCCGCGAAAAGGACTTGTTCGGCCAAATCAGCGAAGAATTGGTCAACACCTTTGTGACCGTTTTAGAACGCGAGGATATTGAAGCCCTTAACGGCGCACTTTATAAAATTCCAAAAGTGATCGAAAAGTTTGCCGAGCGCTATACCTTGGCATTGACGCGCACCGGCGGCGTGGATTTTATCTCCCGTGCGGCAATGCTGGAACAAGCATGCACAGTAGTCGAGCAAATGATCGGCTTGTTACGTAAGGGCATGAACTTGGAACAGATCAAAGTGCTCAATGACCAGTTACAAACCATTGAAGGCGAGGCAGACCGGCAAATTTTGGATTTATACCGTGAACTGTATGTAACTGAAACGGACCCGATCCGTTATTTGGTAAAAAAAGACTTATTCGAAATCCTGGAAAAAGCGATTGATCGTTGCCGCGATGCCGGAAACGTAATCTATCATATCGTCTTAAAAAACTCATAAAGGCTCTCACCATGCTGACTATGCTCTTGCTCGTCATCCTGGCGGCGCTGGTATTCGAGTTTATTAACGGATTCCACGACACCGCAAACTCCATAGCCACCGTCGTCGCCACTAAAGTTTTAACCCCGGCTCAAGCGGTCATATTAGCCGCCGCAACCAATTTAGCCGGTGCATTTTGGGGCACCGCGGTAGCTAAAACCATTGCATCGGGATTGGTCGACACCAGTTTGGTAACCATTTCCTCTTCGGTCTTAATTTGCGCCTTGACCAGCGCAATTGTATGGAATTTAATCACCTGGGCTTTGGGCTTGCCGTCTTCTTCAAGCCATGCCTTGATCGGCGGTCTTTGCGGCGCGGCATTAGCAGCGGGAAACAATAATTTCGACGTTCTGATCTGGTCTAAAACAGCCGCAGTTTGGACCGAAAACAAAGGTTTGCTCTGGAAGGTCGTCATTCCCATGGTCAGTTCGCCCATAGCGGGTTTTACCTTGGGTGTGCTCATTATGGGTTTACTCATGGCGGTTATCAGCACCATGAACTCCGCGGGCGGAATCTTAGCCCGCGTGTCCAGACCGCATTGGATTAACTGGATGTTCGGCAAAGCCCAGCTCTTATCCGCCGGCTACATGGGCTTCGCCCACGGCAGCAACGACGCGCAAAAAACCATGGGTATAATTGCCTTGGCAGTATTCGCCGCGAACAGCGCCGGCACCCTCGATCAATTACCGGCTTGGGCTGAATTTTTACGGCCCGACGGCGGGGAAAAAGACATCGATACATGGATCGTGTTTACTTGCGCTTTGGTCATGGCCTTAGGCACAGCAGTCGGCGGCTGGCGTATTATCAAAACACTCGGTCATAAGATGGTAAAGCTGCATCCAATTAACGGTTTTGCGGCTGAGACCAGTTCTGCGACTATTTTATTAGCCGCAGCGCATTTCGGTATGCCAGTGTCCACCACGCACAGCATCTCGACGGCGATCATGGGCGTAGGCTTCGCCAAAAATCCTCATGCGCTTAAATTAACCGTCATTGAACGGATTATTTGGGCCTGGGTATTAACCATTCCGGCAGCGGGCGGGTTGTCCTGGCTTTTAGTGCGCATATTATCGCTTTGGCAGTTTAACTAATCACCTGTGATAATTGGGACTTTCAGTGTTCAGCCCGACCTCAGCAGTAATAGCGCAGATGCTTGCCTCGAACGCTGAGTTCATAAGGTAAGCAAACAAACTATAAACTGCGTATTAATCGTCCGGCGCGCACGGGGATAAAAGAGTTGCAGAAAATAATTGCGCTCGCGTCAGCCGACTGGACCCTATAATAACTTCGGAATCACGCCAAACTTTAGGCTGTCGCGTAAGACTTGATAAACGTGAATATCACTCAAGAATCGTAATATTGGAGACGATGGTCAGCACCCGGCCTGACTCGCACACTTCACGCACATGCTGGAATAAGGCACGGCCTGGAGCCGTTCTTTTTTGATGGGTTCACCGCACAATTCGCAAATGCCGTACTCCCCTTTGTCGATTCGTGAGATGGCCTCCCGTACCCGGTCGCGTTCGATTCGGGCGGCGTTACCCAGATAATCCAGCACCTCATTGTTTTCCGATTGCGTCGCCATTTCCGCGAAATCTTTCTCCAGCGGGACGTTTTCATGTTTTACGTCGGCTGTGATTTTTGAGAGGCGTTCGTCCAATTCTTCCAGCATTTCGATCAGATGGCTACGGACTTCTTCATATTCTTTCATATACAACTCCTGGTTTTACATTGACCGGTATCGCACAAGGCTTTGATCTATACTATGGGCAACCGTTCATAATTCAAGCATCCTATCATTAAATCCATGCAAAATGACATTCAGCGGCTACTTAAAGTTGCTAACGAAATAATCTTGGGCAAAGACAAACAAATCAAATTAGCGGTATGCTGCCTATTAGCCAGAGGGCATTTATTGATCGAAGATATTCCCGGCGTAGGTAAGACCACCTTGGCCCATACCTTGGCGCGCTTGTTGGGGATGAATTATCAGCGCATCCAATTTACTAGCGACATTTTGCCCGCCGACATCATCGGGGCATCGGTATTCGACAGTAAGAATCATGAATTCAAATTCCATCCGGGGCCAATCTTTAACCAGATGGTGCTGGCCGACGAAATCAACCGCTCGACGCCGAAAGCGCAAAGTGCGCTTCTCGAAGCAATGGAAGAGCATCAAGTCACGGTGGAAGGTGTGACTTATCAACTACCGGAACCGTTTTTCGTCATCGCCACCCAAAATCCGTCGCACCAGATCGGCACGTTTCCCCTGCCGGAATCGCAACTCGACCGTTTTTTGATGCGTATCGAACTCGGTTATCCCGATTCCAAATCGGAGCGGCAATTGCTGACCGGACAAAACCGGCATCAACTGATCCAAACACTGACCGAGCAGATTTCACCGGCGCAGCTACAGCAATTGCAACAAGCAATTACCGGCGTTCATGCATCCGCTGCACTACTCGACTATTGCCAAGCGATCATAAATTTCACTCGCGAATCGCCCGAATATCATTGCGGCTTGTCGCCCAGGGCGGGATTGGCCTTATTAACGGCGGCGAAAGCATGGACGTTCATGGACAACCGCGACGCCGTTATACCCGAGGATTTACAAGCCGTGCTGGCTCCGGTGGCGGGGCATCGATTGCGTTCCGGCAATAACGATTCCGAAGCGATTGTCGCCCCCATTTTGGCCAAGGTCTCCGTGCATTGAAAATAGCAGCCATCAAAGAACGCTTCGGGTTGGACCGGTTTTTCTTGGGCGAACGCAACATGGACGGCAAGCCTATCGTACTAAATCAGCGCCGTATTTACATACTACCGACCCAGCGCGGCTTAGGATTTGGTCTTTTACTCCTGATTTTGGCGCTCATTGCCTTCGTTTACAACAATAACTTGGCTTATATGCTGACTTTTTTACTAGCCAGCGTATTTTTTATAACCATCTTACATACCTATAAGTCGATGGCCGGCTTGACGATTCAAGAAGGTCAAACCACGGCGGTTTTTGCCGGCGAGGCGGCAGGATTCGGCATACATATAGACAATCCAACACCGATTGAACGCCAGCATGTGCAAATAAAAATCAAGACCCCTCTGCACTTTAGCCTTAAGGCCAATAGCAAAATCCATCTAATCTTATACGACCTTACCCGAAAACGAGGCTGGCATCCGGCAGGCACAGTCACCGTCTTCAGCACCTATCCTTTGGGGTTATTCCGGGCTTGGTCGCCCATCCGGTTTAACGCCAAAGCCTTGGTATACCCAAAACCGGCAACACAGGAAATCCCGTTTCCGGAAACCGGATCGACAAAAAATTTGCAAGGCCGCTTCAAAAAAGGCGGCGACGAGTTTTACGGTTTGCAAAGTTATCAACACGGCGATCCGATCCGCCATATTCATTGGAAAGCTTATGCCAAAGGTTTGGGGCTATATACCAAACAATACGGCGGCGAAAGTTCGGCGGAAATCTGGCTGGATTACGGACACGCGCCGGGGCAATCGCTGGAAGAACGCTTAAGTTACTTATGCCGCTGGGTGGTCGATGCCGAGCAAATGGGCTTAAGTTACGGATTTGTTATTCCCGGTGTACGGTTAGAACCGGCCTACGGCCCCGGCCATTACAAGAAATGCCTGGAAGCGCTGGCTTTGTTTAACCTATAAATCCGGCCCGTAATGAAATTGCAACCTCATACAGGTCGCTTTAACTCAACTCCCAGTCCTCCAAACGCAAACCCTCCACCTGGCTGAATTCGGCTGTGTTATGCGTTATTAAGGTCACATCATGGGCGCTGGCAATGGCGGCGATCAACATATCATTGCCGCCAATCAGCTTTCCTCGGGCATGGAGATCGGCGCGAATCTGTGCGTAATGGTCTGCACAAGCGTCATCAAAAGGCAATCTCAGCGGGCGTAGTTGCTGGAAATGTTGCAAAATAACAGGGTGCTTATCGTTAAGAAGCTAGATGCAGGCATTCGTATCCAACAGGTAGATCATTTGAATTCAAGCCTGTTTTCTACCGGCAATTGTACAGGCCGTTCCAACGGCTCACCTTCCCATTCGCCAAAGTTGTCAATATAGGCTTCGGGCCAGTCGGCATGACTAGCGCCATCACGCTTGACCAATTCCGCCAAATAACGGGACAAACTTATACCGGTTTAATTTGCCCGACGTTGTGCTTGTTGGGTGATGTTGCCGGGGACATAACAATGCAATTGGGTTATCAACATTCTCCAAATATATTTGTACTATGTGCAGTATAACAAATAACCATCGCCAAAATGCACCCAGGCGCATCGGGTATAAGTAAGATTACCTATAAGGCATTGAATGTTTGACAATTCCGTAAAAATTAATTCTAATTTCAAGGCATTATCAAAATTAGCTTTACCGGTTTAAAAAGATAAAAATCAAAGTAATGTAGGATGGATAAGCGAAAGCGCATCCATCATAATCAAAGCTAAACCTGCTGGGAGGCAGGGGCGGAAAGTCACGGGTCCAACTGGAAAGCCGAACTGCCGAATGGCCTCCGTGAAGACCATATTGGGATTCGGCTTTTTACTGTCCGTTATTAATCGTTGTAATAAAACGGGTGGCTGTATTGTTTTATTAAAACCGAGCGTAATTTAACCGAAAAGTAAGGTAATTATTATGGTTTTTCCGAACTTAAATAATACGACGGGAACATTTTTAACAAGCACTTCTAAGGCTGAAATAAGATTCAGTATATTTTGTTTACCAATTATTTTCTGTTTAACCCCGCAAGTCCTTTATGCAGCCGAAACCACGCGAATTAGTGTTGCTTCCGATGGCAGTCAAGCCAATAGCATAAGTTTCCAACCGAACATTAGTGCCGATGGACGCTATGTGGCGTTCTGTTCAATGGCTTCACATTTGGTTGCAGCGGATAGCAATGGCGTTGAAGATGTTTTTGTAAAAGACCGCCTAACCGGTAAAACCAGCCGGGTAAGCGTTGCTACGGGTGGGACAGAAGGCAATAATCCTAGCGTAAAACCGAGCATCAGTGCCAATGGTCGCTTTGTTGCATTTAGCTCAACTGCTTCCAACTTGGTTGCAGGGGACACCAATGGACAGGATGACATTTTTGTTCATGACCGCCTGACAGGACAAACTAGCCGAGTCAGCGTCACAACGGGCGGTGGACAAGCGAGTAGTTCAAACAGTAGCAGCAGCGTTGGTGGGCCAAGTTTGAGTGCCGACGGGCGATTCGTGGCCTTCGAGTCTGATTACAGAAATATGGAGGCTAACATCAGCAATTTCTTTCGTGACATTTATGTCCATGACCGTCTGACTAGTCATACCAGTCGGGTAAGCGTTGCCGTTGGCGGTGCTGAAGGCGATGGCCATAGTTTTAATCCTTCGCTCAGCGCAGATGGCCGGTTTGTTGCTTTTGAATCTCGTGCTTCTAATTTAGCGAGCATTAGAACTCCAGCATTTACCGATGTCTTTGTCCATGACCGGTTGATGAAGCAAACAAGCTTGATTAGCGTGGCTCCCAATGGTGTTGCAGGTAATCTTGATAGTAAAGGGGCAAAACTAAACGCTGACGGCCGTTTTGTGACGTTTGCATCGTCGGCATCCAACTTGGTAATCGGAGATACCAATGGCTTGTTTGACGTTTTTGTGCATGATCGCCTCACCAAGAAAACCCGTCGGGTCAGTGTTGCGACCGATGGCACTCAAGCCAATGGCCAATCAAGTTTCTATACTGATCCAGGCATCAGTGGCGATGGTCGCTATATTGGTTTTGTATCCCAAGCCAGTAATTTGATTGTAGGTGATGCTAGCGCTTCTTGGGACGTTAAGTTACATGACCGGTTGAGTGGACAGACTACTCGTGCCAGTGTCGCTACTGACGGTACTAAAGGTAATAATACATCAGGTTGGGTCTCGGGCCCTAGCCTGAGTGCAGATGCTCGTTTTGTGGTTTTCGACTCACTTGCTAGTAACTTAGTAGTCGGTGACACTTTAGGGGGTACGGACATCTTCGTTCGTGACCGCTTGCTGAACAAAAACATCAAAGCCGACCTTAAAATTAGTGTTGCGCAAAAGCCTGTTTCCATTAAAAAAAATGGTCAAGGCACGTTTGTCTATAGCATCATCAATAATGGCTCGGCTACTGTTTCATCAGTGCGGATTTACCATACATTTTCGAACGGGCAGATGGCAGCTTTAACCCCCAGTAAAGGTACCTGTAAGCGTTACACGGCAATCAGCCTGTGCGATTTGGGCAGCCTTGCTGTTGGTGCTGGCGCAACATTAACGGTAGACCTTAAAGCATTACGAAACCCGCTTGCCCAATATCTGAGTACAAGCAGTAATGGGCCTGCCGATCTAGTACCAGCAAATAACTACCTGACGGTCACAACACCTGTAACACCTTAAGGCGATCAAGACAAACGGACGAAACCTGCGCTAATGATGAAGAAAACATTTGTGCAGTTTTTTTCAGTTTTTTATACCGCTCTATAAAGGCAAAAAGGTTTTTTCCCTATGGGCGATGTATCATTGGCTCATGCAATTTATGAGTACGTTTAGCCCATGAACCCCGCCCATAACAAAGAAATCCTGATTTTTCTACTGTCGTCGCTCGGCTTGATCGTGCTGCCGCACTTAGCGCACTTGCACTGGGGCGTGTTCGGTTTTTTTTGCTTCTTGTTGGCTTGGCGCTTTGTCGGTATTTGGAAACCCGAACGGCTACCCAGCTTTCCTTGGATCGTGTTTCTGATCGTCTGCGGTATGGCGATTCTATACAGCCAACACCGGGGGATTTTAGGACGCGACGGCGGCACCAGTTTGTTTGTGATTGCGCTCGGTTTGAAATTGATGGAAATCAAATCCGAACGCGACCTGTACCTTATCAACTATCTGGCCTTTATCGTCGCCTCCTCGCAATTCCTATACGAACAAAGCATTTTGATGGCGGCTTATATCTTGTTGGTCAGTTGCGTATTATTGGCCGTGCTGGTCTTTATCAACAGTTATACTGCCAACACTAAAATTGCCGTTAAAAAGTCGCTGGTCATTATTGCTCAAGCTATCCCGCTGGCAATAGTGGTTTTTATTTTATTCCCTAGAGTTGAAGCGCCTAAGTGGTTAACCCTTAAGGATGAGCAACACAAAAAAACAGGTTTGAGCGACACGATGGAGCCGGGTTCCATTAGCGACCTCGGGATGTCGGATGAATTGGTATTCAGAGTGACATTCGACGGCGCAATCCCTCCGGCCAGAGAACGCTACTGGCGCGGACCTGTTTTGACTTTAACGGACGGAAAAAAATGGATGCAAGCTCGCGACTTGTCTTATCAACGCCACATGGCTAAGCCCAAATTCTCCGGCAAATTTTACCGGTACACCTTATTAATGGAACCGCAAGATAAAGACTGGGTATTCGCCCTCGACCTGCCTGCCGAATTTGCCCAGCCGCTAAAACAAAACGCCAATTACCAATTGACGACGGCGGACGATTTACGAAAACGTTCGGAATTTAAACTGACATCTTATCCGGATTACAATACCGGTCAATTAACCCAAACCGAATATTTCGACGCCCGGCAGATCCCGGCATTACCGTCTGAACGTATCAAACAATTGGTTGTCCGATTGCACGGTTACGACCGTCCGCCAGAGGATTTTATTAGGGAACTGCTCAATCATTTCAGAACAGAAAAATTTCACTACACCTTGACGCCTCCATTGATGGAAGACAACCCGATCGAAACTTTTCTGTTCGATACCCGGCGCGGCTTTTGCAGCCATTACTCCGCTGCTTTCGTCTATTTGATGCGAGTTGCCGGTATACCAGCTCGCGTGGTGACCGGTTATCAAGGCGGGGAATTAAATGATATAGGGAATTTCCTAACCATCAAACAAGCCGACGCCCACGCCTGGGCGGAAGTTTGGCTAGAGTCTAAAGGCTGGGTTAGGTTTGATCCTACTGCCGCAGTTGCCCCGGAGCGAGTCGAGCAAACCATCGACATCAATAGCTTAATGCCGGACGGTGTTATTAGCTACTCTTCGTCCAATTCCACCTCAGCCGTTGCTAACTGGTTTAAACAAGCCCGAAAATTATGGAGCAACATCGATTACAACTGGCAACGTTGGGTTATCAATTACAATAACGCGAACCAAACCCATTTTTTAGCGTCGTTCGGCATCACCAATTTCAAAACAATGGTGTATTGGATGATGGCAATAGTCGGTATTCTCACCGCTATCCTCAGCCTGTTTTTACTCTACCGAAGACCGAGACAAAAAGATCGTGCTTTAGAAGCCTACGACCTTTTTTTAAAGAAAATTGCCAAAACGGGTTTTAAGAAAGGCCTAGGAGAGGGCGCGCGCGATTTTGCCAACCGCATTAAGCCGGTATTGCAAGACAAATCTGACGTTGTAGAAAAAATCACCTTATTGTTTATCCGTCAACGTTACGGCAAAGAGCCTTCAGAAGAAATGACTAAGCAGTTGGAAAGTCTGGTTAAGCTAATTAAATTCTAAGTAACAATGGTAAAACCTATAGGCATAAAAAAACCTCAGCTAAGGGTTAGCTGAGGTTTAGGGTAAGGCGCTTGGCAATTCCCTACTTTCACATGGCAAACTGCCACACTATCATCGGCGCTAAGCGGTTTCACTTCCGAGTTCGGGATGGGATCGGGTGGTTCACGCTCGCTATGGTCACCAAGCAATTCGGTGGTCAACTCAGTTACCAGACTTACGGCCAATGGACCTGTTAAGCTTGCGCTCTCAGGTTCTCCGTTCGCCGCACTGGTCTCTGCGCTTTAGTGCCTGCACTTCGGCGGCACCGGTTATCTTGTTTAACGTCCGGCTAACGGTCTTTAACGCCGTTGCGCAACCCGGACTGCGGTTATTTACCCAGACAATACGCGCATGTCGCTCGTTTGCCTCGAGTGTGCTCTCATGGAGTGCTGTACCAAGCTGGCGTGTGTTTTCTTGTCTTTAGCGCCAGAAGACGGGCTTCTGCCGGTCAGTCCGCTTTATTAACCCAAGCTGTTTGGGTGTTATAAGGTCAAGCCTCACGGGCAATTAGTACACGTTAGCTGCAGCCATTACTGGCCTTCCACACCGTGCCTATCAACGTCGTAGTCTCCAACGGCCCTTCAGGGAACTCAAGGTTCCAGTGAGATCTCATCTTGGGAGGGGCTTCCCGCTTAGATGCTTTCAGCGGTTATCCTGTCCGCACATAGCTACCCAGCAATGCCCTTGGCAGGACAACTGGAACACCAGCGGTGCGTCCACTCCGGTCCTCTCGTACTAGGAGCAGCTTCCCTCAAATCTCAAACGCCCATGGCAGATAGGGACCGAACTGTCTCACGACGTTCTGAACCCAGCTCGCGTACCACTTTAAATGGCGAACAGCCATACCCTTGGGACCTGCTTCAG
Organism: Methylococcaceae bacterium UBA7658; assembly: GCA_002483425.1. Classification (GTDB taxonomy): domain Bacteria; phylum Pseudomonadota; class Gammaproteobacteria; order Methylococcales; family Methylomonadaceae; genus Methyloglobulus. The sequence continues at coordinate 1,327 of DLHW01000070.1, read as the reverse complement.
CCCCAGGATGTGATGAGCCGACATCGAGGTGCCAAACACCGCCGTCGATATGAACTCTTGGGCGGTATCAGCCTGTTATCCCCGGNNGAACCACCGGATCACTATGACCTACTTTCGTACCTGCTCGACTTGTACGTCTCGCAGTCAAGCACCCTTATGCCATTGCACTCATCGCCTGATTTCCGACCAGGCTGAGGGTACCTTCGTGCTCCTCCGTTACTCTTTGGGAGGAGACCGCCCCAGTCAAACTACCCACCAGACACTGTCCCTAGCCCAGATCATGGGCCGAGGTTAGAACTTCAAATAAACCAGGGTGGTATTTCAAGGTTGCCTCCACAGGAACTGGCGTCCCCGCTTCATAGGCTCCCACCTATCCTACACAAATCGATTCAAAGTCCAGTGCCAAGCTATAGTAAAGGTTCACGGGGTCTTTCCGTCTAGCCACGGGTATACGGCATCTTCACCGCAATTTCAATTTCACTGAGTCTCGGCTGGAGACAGTGTGGCCATCGTTACGCCATTCGTGCAGGTCGGAACTTACCCGACAAGGAATTTCGCTACCTTAGGACCGTT
>DLHW01000070.1:238-664 GCA_002483425.1 Methylococcaceae bacterium UBA7658 | reverse complement strand
AAACAGTCGCAGCCACCAATTTTTTGCAACCCTCTTCCGCTCCATGAGCAAGTCACTTCACGTACAAAGGGCACACCTTCTCCCGAAGTTACGGTGTCATTTTGCCTAGTTCCTTCAGCCGAGTTCTCTCAAGCGCCTTAGAATTCTCATCCCACCCACCTGTGTCGGTTTACGGTACGGCCACTCGTAACCTGATGCTTAGAGGTTTTTCTTGGAAGCAGGGCATCCATCACTTCATCGTAGCCGAAGCTACAATCCGTCATCACGCCTCAGGATTGATTCTCCGGATTTGCCTAAAGAATCTCCCTACACGCTTAAACCGGGACGTCCAACACCCGGCCGATGTAGCCTTCTCCGTCACCCCATCGCAGTTACGACCGGTACAGGAATATTAACCTGTTTGCCATCGACTACGCCTCTCGGCCT
>DLHW01000070.1:0-186 GCA_002483425.1 Methylococcaceae bacterium UBA7658 | reverse complement strand
ATTATCGTTACTTATGTCAGCATTCGCACTTCCGATACCTCCAGCCAACTTCCCAGTTGACCTTCTCAGGCGTACGGAACGCTCCTCTACCACCACACTGATGTGTGATCCGTAGCTTCGGTACTAGGCTTAGCCCCGGTAAATCTTCCGCGCAGACCGACTCGACCAGTGAGCTATTACGCTTTC
>DLHW01000035.1 GCA_002483425.1 Methylococcaceae bacterium UBA7658 | reverse complement strand
TATCGCTTCTGGGGACTAAAAATCTTAACTCCGCTAGCGCTACGCTTCCAAGATTTTCAGCGATTGAATATAATGGCAAAGGCTCCGAACATAGCCGCGCCTGCCGTTAATAAAGGTAGGGCGTAGACTGAATGCGCCGGCTTTTATTGAAGCATCGGCCAAATTTGAATCTCCGCACACCTGGATGCGCTCGATAAAATCGATTAATGTAATCGAATTACGCACAACGATGTCGGCCAGCGCGGTCATACCGACCATGGCGGTCGCGGTAAAATAGATCGGGTTGGGGTAATCCCGATGGATGTAGCCATTATTAGGTTAAGCAGCCAAAAGCCCGGCATGATGCCGATTGCAGTGAGCGGAATGGCAATCATCATGGCCATCGCTACTCTTAAGGAACCGCAGTTTGTCCGACCAATAAGATATAAATCATCACCAGCACGGCGGCAAACGCTAAGCCCAAATTCCGGAAGACGTCGACCGTGATTTTCCATTCGCCTTCGCCCGCTATTTCGACGGTATAGCCTTCGGGTAAGGGGCGCTCGGCCAAAATACCGTTCAGGTCGAAGATTGATCCACACCGCGAATAGTGGACACATTAAAAAGTGAGTATTCTCAACCAAAGAGAGGTACTTGCATGAGCACGAAATCGACTGACAACAAAGCCAGCTATACGCGGCGTAGCGCCGAATACAAACAAGAGAGTCTGAAACTGGCGTTGCAGATGGGTATTGCCAAGGCGGCCAAGTAACTGGGATTACATGAATCTCAACTCTACGTTTGGCGCAAAAACTCTGAACACGCTCGAGCGTCAGCGAACGGGAAGTAACCCTGACAACAGAAAATACCCGACTAAAACGCCAACTGACCCAGCAGGTCGAGGAGTTGGCGATCTTAATTGTGACCTGTAGATAATGCGGTGACGTATTTATCACCTCAAGGTCACAAGTGCCCTTGAGGATGCTTCTCCCAACAACTCAAGCGCGGTACTCGCAGGGCATAAATACGCATTCATGAAAAAACATCGAGTTGATTATTGCCTGGCGGCCATGTGCCAGTGTTTTAACGTGCCCCGCAGCAGTTATTTCGCGTGGCTGCAGCAAAAGCCTAGCCAACGGCTTCAGCGCCGTCAGGCACTGGATGAGCAGGTCAAATCCCTGTTCGATCAACACACGCAATGCTATACCCAAGGCCATAAGTGGTGCAGAACGGCTGCAACGCAAAATGTCTGAGCGGTACGAAAGGGTAAGTCAAGAGCAATTCAGGTTGCTTGGCTAAAATGGCTTATACTTGCGGATGGATGGCATTCAGCCACTTCCACTGCCTCCTCCTGGAAGAAACCCACCGCAAAGGCTTATATCTAAATAAGAGATATAAATATCGAAATTAATCGTTAAAACATAATTAGAAGTTGGCTTATGCTTTTGCCACAACAGTGTCAACTGCCGAAAGCGAGATAACTGACGATGGCAATGGAAAAACATGAAATGAGCAAAACGAATCCCGAATTTGATCTCGGTTTGCAAATCGTGCAAGCCGTTAAGGACATGCGTTTTGGCTCGGTTGAAATAACGATCCATGACGGCAATGTCGTCCAGATCGAACGTAAGGAAAAGTTGCGCTTTGATAAAAGACCGATTTTGGCAAGAGATTGCAAATAACCTTTCTACCGTACCGACGATGACTAACCAGTATGACATTTACCTTGAACTGGTCGGATATTCGGAATTCATGGCAGATTAAATTTTTGGATTGGAACGACCATAAAGTTCAAGGGGAAAATATGAAAACTAATTTAAGCCGCAAAGGCTTATTAATAGGCTTAACCAGCATATTCCTGGTATTGCCAGGATTGACGAATGCCGAAGATTATTACCGCAAAACGCTAGGTTACCGGGTGGAGCCGCAAGCCGATCCGCCGCCTTACACACGGCCATTAAGCAAGACCCAATTCGAGCAGTTCCGCGACATCGATTGGCTTGATGTCGGCCTGGAACACCGCAACCGTTTTGAGTACCGGGAAAATGATTACCGCCCCACGCCCACCGGCTCGACCAGCAGCACGGATTACCGGCCAGATTCAGACAGCCTGTGGCTGTTGCGAACCCGCGCCTATTTGGGCGTACACGACATCCTCGATCCCTTGCGTTTTGCGGTCGAGTTCCAGGATTCGCGTAGCTACAATGGACTGTACGAAAGGAATACCAACGATGTCAACGAATTCGACCTGATCCAAGGTTATGTCGAGCTTTATTTTAAGGACTTATTAGGCCATAACCGGCCACTAAGCATCCGTGCCGGACGTCAGCATCTGGAATTATTAGATCGACGCTTGATCGCGAACAATGAGTTCCGCAACACCACCAACAATTTTGAAGGCTTCAGAGTACGGCTGGGTAAGAAGCAGAACGACTGGGATCTGGACATGTTTGCCTTCCAGCCCGTGGAGCGCCTGAAATATGACTTTGACCAGCCCGACGAAGATACTTGGTTTTACGGCGGCGTGTTTAGTTGGCGTAAATGGTCTGACTACGTCACGATCCAGCCCTACTTTATTGGTCGCAAGCAAAACGGTGACCCTGCCAATCCTGTTGAAGCTAACCGCAAGCCGGATATCGATATTTACGCGCCTGGCCTGAGAGTTTATGGAACTATAGGTAATAGCGGTTTTGACTTTGACGCCGATATTAATAAGCAATTCGGGAGGCAAGGTAATATCGCCAAAGGCGCAACCAAGCAATCATATCGTCAACACGATGCCTTGGCTTATGCCTTGGAACTGGGATATACCTTTGACCACGAATGGAAACCCCGTGTCAGTTTGTTTTATGGATTTGGCACCGGCGATAAAAACTCAAAAGATAATATCAATAACCGTTTCGATTCATTCTATGGCTTTAACCAGCCCTGGTCGCGCAACGATTATTTCTCCTGGGATAACATTCATGCCCCTAAAACGCGTATTGAGTTTACGCCTTACCAAGATCTTCGTGTCGATGCCGGCTATAACGCTTTTTGGTTGGAAAGCGAAACCGACGGTTTCCGCCGGGCAGGTGATGCGGTTCGAGATACCAGCGGCAAAAGCGGCAGTTTTATCGGTCATGAATTAGACGTCCGCTTGCGCCATCACTTAAACCCTTATGTGGACTGGAGCTTAAGTTATGGCCGCTTTGAACCGGGTAGCTTTACCCGTTCGTTCAACAACTCTACCGACGGGCCGTTCACTGACCGCGCCAGCAATTTCTTTTACTTCGAAGTGGCATTGAATGCTTTTGGCGACGGCAAGCTGAAGTAACTTATCACGATTAACTTTTAAAAATGCCGGTATAACCGGCACAGGAAAAATTTACCCAAAATTTAGGAGAAAGTCATGCAAGCCCATCAACTTACCAGGCAAATCAGCTTGTTACTGCAACTGACCGCAGTGTTTGTGTTGTTATTGTCCTTCAGTGGACACGCCTATGCGGAACGCACGATACTCAATGTTTCTTACGACCCGACCCGTGAGCTTTATAAAGAATACAACGGGTTATTTAAAAAGCATTGGCAAGAACTAAAGAAAGAAGAAATTGACATCCAGCAGTCGCATGGCGGTGGCGGCAAACAAGCCCGCGCCGTCCTGGATGGTCTGGAAGCCGATGTGGTGACCTTGGCGGTGGCGTTCGATATCGACCAGCTTTACAGCAAAGCACGGCTGATCCCGGAAAATTGGCAAAGCCTGTTGCCCAACAACAGTTCGCCTTACACCTCAACCATTGTGTTCGTGGTGCGTAAAGGTAATCCCAAGCAAATCAAGGATTGGGCGGACTTGACCAAGGACGGCGTAAGCGTGGTTACGCCCAACCCGAAGACTTCGGGCGGGGCGCGTTGGAATTATCTCGCCGCTTGGGCTTATGCCTTGAAGCACAACAATAACAGCGAAGACGCGGCCAAAGCCTTTATCGGCAAGCTCTACAAGAATGCCGCCGTACTGGATACCGGCGCACGGGGTTCGACCACCAGCTTTGTTGAGCGCGGCATCGCCGATGTGCTGATCACCTGGGAAAACGAGGCTTATTTGGTGTTGAACGAGTTCGGTGCGGATAAGTATGAAGTCGTCACGCCGTCATTCAGCATCTTGACCGAGCCGCCAGTTACGGTCGTGGAAAAAGTCGCCAAGAAAAACGGCAACTTGGATATTGCCCAGGAATACCTGAAATATCTTTACAGTCCCCAAGCGCAAGAGGTCATTGCCAAGAACCATTACCGCCCGGCCGGCAAGGACGCTATCGCCAAATATGCCAAGCAATTTCCCGATTTGGAATTGGTGACAATCGCCCAATTAGGCGGTTGGAACGAAGTGCAGAAAAAGCATTTTGCCGATGATGGCATTTTCGACCAGGTTTACGAAGCGAAATAAAAATGTAGGTTGGGTTAAGCGCACAAGACAACTCACGCTTAAATTTAGCTAGCTTTGTCCATGTGCCGTAACCCACATTAGTCGGCGATTTAACCACCGAATGTTGGATTACGGCGCGCCCAATAACAAAAGGTTGCTTGGCGATAACGCCAAGCGCGTCTAAACCAACCTACGAAACCTACAAATCTTTATTGCAAAGTGGAAAACCACAGGCGGAAACCTAACCATGTCACAAAGCCAAATCATGCCGGGATTCAAACCAGCACTGGGTTATACCCTAGTTTACCTCAGCCTGGTCGTACTTATCCCGTTGAGTACCCTGATATTTAAAAGCCTGCAACTGAGCTGGGAAGATTACCTTGCCATCATTACCCATAAGCGCATTGTCGCGTCCTTCCAGGTCAGCTTCGGCAGCGCCTTGGTGGCAGCGGCGGTCGCCAGTTTTTTTGGCCTGATTATCGCCTGGGTGTTGGTGCGGTATACGTTTGCGGGGCAGAAATTTTTTGATGCCCTCATCGACCTGCCGTTCGCCTTGCCGACCGCAGTTGCCGGTATTGTGCTGGCAACCATTTTCCAACCGAACGGTTTTCTTGGGAAGCTATTGCTCGATACGTTTGGTATCCAGGTAGCGTTCAAGCCCTTGGGGATTGTGGTGGCACTTATTTTTATCAGTATCCCGTTTGTGGTCCGCACCGTCCAGCCGGTGCTGCAGGAATTCGACACCTCCATGGAAGAAGCCGCCGCAAGCATGGGCGCATCAAGGCTGCAAATTTTCAGCAAGATCATTTTCCCCAACCTGTTTCCCGCCTTGCTGACCGGCTTCGCCCTGTCGTTTGCCAGGGGCGTGGGTGAATACGGTTCGGTGATATTTATTGCCGGAAACCTGCCTTATGTCTCCGAAATCGTACCGCTACTGATCGTTACCAAGCTGGAGCAATACGACATGGAAGGCGCGACGGCGATTGCTTTGACCATGCTGGTGATTTCGTTCGCCTTGTTGCTGGTCATCAATTTGTTGCAGCACTGGGTGCGTAAACGCTCAGGACAATAATAAGGACATTCACATGATAGCCATCCCCCAAGAAATCAGCACTGCCAAAACGTCGGTTACGGCCTCGGCCTTACGCGACCCCGATTGGCTGAAATACGGCCTGATTGCCGTTGCCTTGAGTTTTATTTTCCTGTTCTTATGCCTGCCCTTAGGCTTGGTCATATTCCAGGCTTTTTCCAAAGGTTTAGTGGCATTTTGGGAAGCCTTGTCCCAGCCGGACACCTTGGCAGCAATCAAATTAACCTTGCTGACGGCTTTAATAACTGTGCCGTTAAACACCGTGTTCGGTATCGCGGCGGCTTGGGCGATAACCCGCTTTGAGTTCAAAGGGAAAAGCTTCCTGACAACCTTGATCGACTTGCCGTTTTCGGTGTCGCCCGTTATTTCCGGGGTGATTTTCGTGTTGCTGTTCGGGCTGCAAGGCGTGTTCGGGTCTTGGCTGAGCGGCCACGATATTAAAATCATCTTCGCCGTCCCTGGGATTATCCTGGCGACCTTGTTCGTGACCTTCCCATTCGTGGCAAGGCAATTGATTCCACTGATGCAGGAGATGGGGCACGAAGAAGAGGAAGCCGCGCTGTCCTTGGGCGCGAGCGGCTGGCAAATGTTTTTTCAAATCACCTTGCCGAATATCAAATGGGCGTTGTTGTACGGCGTGTTGCTGTGCAACGCCCGTGCGATGGGGGAGTTCGGGGCGGTTTCGGTGGTGTCAGGGCACATACGCGGATTGACCAATACCTTGCCGCTGCAGGTGGAAGTCAGTTACAACGATTACGATGTCGTCGGCGCATTCGCCAGCGCATCGATATTGGCGAGCTTGGCAATAGTCACTCTGGTACTGAAAACCTTGCTCGAATGGAAACAGGGCATCCGGTAAGCATATCCAACAAAGTTAAGGTAATTATTTATGAGCATCGTCCTCGAAAATATCAGCAAAAATTTCGGCGCATTTTCCGCGCTGGATAGGATCAACCTTGAAATCCCGGAAGGCGAACTGGTCGCTTTGCTCGGACCATCTGGTTGCGGGAAGACCACATTGCTCCGCATCATTGCCGGACTCGAACGACCGGACGCAGGCAAAGTCCTGTTAAGCGGCGAGGACAAGACCGACTTGGATGTCCGAAAACGCGGCATCGGTTTTGTGTTTCAGCATTACGCCTTATTCCGGCACATGACTGTGTTCGACAACGTAGCGTTCGGCTTGCGGGTAAAACCAAAGTCGTCCCGTCCCAACGAATCTGTAATTGCGGATAAGGTCCATGCCTTGCTGAACCTAGTACATCTGGATTGGTTGCATGACCGCTTCCCCGACCAGCTTTCCGGTGGGCAACGCCAACGGATAGCATTGGCGCGGGCTTTGGCTGTCGAACCCAACGTGCTGCTGTTGGACGAACCTTTTGGTGCACTCGATGCCAGCGTCCGCAAGGAACTGCGCTTATGGTTGCGGCATTTGCATAATGAGTTGAATGTCACCACCATTTTCGTCACCCATGACCAGGAAGAAGCGATGGAAGTCGCCAGCCAGATTGTGGTACTGAATCGTGGGAAAATAGAGCAAAAAGGTTCGCCCACCCAAATTTATGACGAACCCAAAAATGATTTCGTGTCCCAGTTTATCGGCCATACCAATGTCTTTCACCTTGAGCAAGACGACAGCGCCTGGCTAAAAAATTCCGGCATCGTCCTTGACGATACCGATGGCATTACCGCCCATGTTAGGCCACATCATATCGGCGTTGAAAAACTCGACGGTAATGCCGCATCGCCGATCACATTGACGGATTGGCAACATCTAGGCGCAACCATCCGCCTGGAATTATCTAATGAGGGATTTAACGGTACGGCCAAGGTTATCTACGCCGAGATGCCTAGCGACCAGTTTAAGCAATCCCGTTTGAAACGCGGCGATAAGGTGTCTGTGTTCATCCGGCAAGCACATTGGTTTAATTTGGAAAAGCCGCATGCGCCTGAAGCGGCAACGAACTTTTATCTTTAATTCCCGAAATGAACTTAAACCAACTCGAAATTCTGCATCTCCTTCAAGAGACGGACTGCAACCTGACCAAAGCAGCGGAAAAGATACGCGTTGTCCAGTCTGCAGTGAGTAGGCGGTTAATGATGCTGGAAGAGGAAATTGGCACACCTTTGTTCGAACGGCACGGGCAAGCGTTTATTAGGCCCAACGCCCTTGTGCGAGCGTATTTTGGCGGAAGTCGCATCCGTCAACCAAGCGAAGCGCAATATCCGGCAAATCGCGGACGATAACCTGGAGATCCGTAACGGTACATTGCATATCGCCACCATCCAAACGCAAGCCCGGTATTTTTTACCGACCGCCATCAGCCGATCCAGGGAAAAATTTCCCTGGATCAAAATCTATATGTATCAATCATCGCCCTTAAACTTAATTAGTTGGCTGCACCAACTTAAAGCCGACATTGCCATTTGCACCGAAAGAATGGTGGAAGATGAGAAGTTGATCATTCAACTATTTTTATCAATGGCATCATATCGTAATCGTTCCCAAGGGACATGAACTGGCACAGGGAGAAATCACCTTGCAGCGGTTGGCGGGTTCCTCATACTGACTTATAGCCGAGGCTTCACCGGGCGTAGCAATATCGAGAAAGCGTTTGATAACGCTTCGATTATGCTCGGCATAACCCTTGCCGCCGCCGACTCAGATGTCATCAAAACCTATGTGCGTTTGGGCTTCGGCAACCAAACTCGCCTATTTAAAGCAAAGCTACCTTCCAAGTTATATGCGCTATTTTATTGGGCAACTGGAATCATCAGCACCCAATAATTTTCGCTTGAATTGAAAAAACCGAATTGGATTTATTATTAAGAGTAAGACAAATATAGGACTGTATCTTGGGAGGAATCTGTCTAAGGCAGGCTCTCTTTCATTTGAAATGTATTAGCATCAGCGAAGCGGTAAAAGCCAAGTTACATCGTATTTTTAAATGTCTTCTTTGGAGTTTTTTTCATACTATAGTCAATGGGCTTCAATGGGTCGAGTACGGGCAATCAAGATTTTTTACTGAGCGGCCCCCCCTTTAGAATTTAGTCGGTCTATGAAAACTTCTGTCCACATTTTGATATTTGGGTTGCCACGGCTCAGAATACGGAAAAACAAATGTATCCTAGAACCAACCATATTATTTCAGTTATCACCCTTATGATACATTACTAAAAATGGTTGGATTCGTGTGGACACACTCAGAAAAGCCTATTTGATCATTGCCCCGGCATTGACCTATAAAATATAGGCAATAAAAAAGGGTCTGGTAAATTACCCAGACCCTTGATTTTTATGGAGCTGGCGATGGGACTCGAACCCGCGACCGGCTGATTACAAATAATAGATTCAAGACAACATATTAATTAAATCAATACCTTGCAATGGTCGCCAAAACCAAAAACAGCCAGAAAAAGCCTCAAAAACACCAGATGCAGCGCGGTACAGCTACGATTTAGCTACGGTCATTTTGACCATAATTCATCTGGAACATCCATTCCATTCACTTTCGATTATGTTTATTTAATAGATGAATGCTGAAAATGCGGCTTCCCAGTTAATCCCCTTCCTGTACTCTCTAATGTCGGTAGCAGTTATAAGTAATCTGATCGGCTAAGTCATTATTGCGTTCTTCAAAAAATTTATCTGGTTAATTGCTGCCATACTCCCAGATATAAATTAATATAATCCCGTATTATCGTTGATATATTCCCTATTACACGATAATATGTCGCCATGAGCTCTGTACCCCCACTTTATCCCAGGCACATTGTATCCCGCGTTGCTGAAGCGATCTCTGACACGCCCGTCGTCATGATTGCCGGCCCGAGGCAAGCCGGTAAGACGACATTAGTGCGCCAGCTTGCCGGACTGGAGAGAAAATATTTTACGCTGGATGACGGCTTAACCTTGCTCTCCGCCCAAGAAGACCCGATAGGGATGATCCGTGGCCTGGAGAGCGCCACCATCGATGAAATCCAACGCGCACCGGAATTGCTGCTCGCCATCAAAAAAGCAGTGGATGAAGACCGCCGTCCGGGTCGTTTTCTATTGACAGGCTCGGCTAATTTGATGGCGCTGCCCACCGTGGCCGACTCCTTGGCTGGTCGTATGGAAACTTTGACCTTGTTGCCATTATCGCAGAGCGAATTGCATGGCAGTACCATTAACTGGCTGGATGAAGCCTTTGCAGGGAGATTGCCCACAGTCTCCGTGCCGTTAATAGGGAAAGACTTGGTTGAAACCGTCTTGCGTGGCGGCTATCCCGAAGCGATTTCAAGGACAACACAACGGCGGCGAACGGCGTGGGGACGGCAATATCTGGATGCCATTATTCAACGCGATGTCCGTGAAGTGGCAAACGTAGACCGGCTCGACCAATTGCCCCGTTTCTTAAAGGCGTTGGCGCAAGTGTCTGGCCAAATGTGCAATTACACGCAACTTGGTGGTCAAGTCGGTCTGGATCATAAAACGGCGTCAAGGTACATCGGCATATTCGAACATATGTTCTTGCTTAAGCGCGTGGATGTATGGGCGAGCAACCGGCTCAAACGGATGGTCAAAACGCCTAAATTACAATTTATTGATTCCGGTTTATTGGCTACCCTTATCGATTTAACACCTGAGATGGCAACACTAAACCGTAGCCGGTTTGGTAACGTGCTGAAAACCTTCGTTTATGCGGAATTGCTCAAACATGCCACGACTTCCGAAGGCAGCTATCAATTGTTCTATTACCGCGACCATGACCAATACGAAGTGGATATCGTAGCCGAAAATTCGGCAGGCCAACTGGTCGGCGTGGAAATCAAGGCGGCAGCAACCGTTAAGGAAAGTGACTTGCGTGGACTTAAGCGTTTAATGACGGTTGCTCAAGACCAGTTCAGCATGGGGGTTATCCTCTACGATGGCACGGAAACTTTGCCGCTCGGCGATCGCTTATGGGCTGCGCCAATTTCAAGCTTGTGGGGTGCCTAAGTTATAGATTTAAATTGTTGCTAGTAGGATAACAACCTTGATTTGACTCGTTTCAATTCGGGGTAGGGTTAGGACAAAGATTGATTACCAAAACATCATAATGATTGAATCTGTTAAACGAAGCGGCAGCGCGCGAATGACGGTGTAACGACAACTTCGTGCGGAATTACATAAATGCCTTAGATAGTGTCAATCAATCTCGACTTAAAGGTTTCTCCATATTATTTTCCATGTGGCAGCAAAACCACTTCGTTACTGCTAAACTCGTTAACCTATGAACTTTGAATGCCCGAATCAATTTGAGCCCTTAATTGCACCCTCTGCTGGGAGGGGAACCCAAAAAGTTAAGCTGGATTTATCACGCCTTAAATGATTTACCGTTCAATACCGTACTCGACGGACTTGGCGGCACGGCCAGTGTTTCGCTCTTGTTCAAGGCGATGGGGAAGGAAGGCAGTTTTCATGATGGCCTGCTTTGCAACACGATTGCAGCGCAAGCATTATTGGCGAATACCTTCCCTTTTGCCGATATTAACGAAGCGAATGATTTTATAATCCAATAGAACTAAAAATTATGTTAAACGTAAAACTGTTAACAATATGTGCTGTAGAGGGAAAAAACTGACAGGATTTTACTAAAGGCAATGGTTAAAAATAGTAGACTTATTAAAACTCTCATAAAAGTTATCAATTTTCAATTTAGTAAGGAAAAATGATGCGATCTAGTCTAAACAATCCAACACACACAATTTATTATTTAGCGCATTTAATAATTTTCATTATAGGTGTTGTTTTTATTCAAATTGGTGGCGAATATGACGCTTTATTTGATTCTATCGGTACTTCTTTGGCAGCAGCAGCAATAGCAGGAATTTTTATATTTTTATATATTAAATATGCTGATGATTTACGTGTAAATGTTCAAATGTTAGTCACTCTTGGATTACGTCAAGCATTCGATATGAGAGGCTTAAAAAAAACTGACGAGTATAGATCACGACTAAACAAAGCTAATAAAAATATTGATATATTAGGTTATGGTCTTAAAACATTTCTAGAAGAACACAAGGACGACTTTTCTGCATGGAAAGAGAGATGTCAAGTCAGAATATTATTGATAGATCCAGATTTTCCAAGCCCACAAAGCCCATTATGTAATCAACGTGATATTGAAGAAAATAAACCATCAGGAACAATAAAAAGCGAAGTGTTAGATTTTGTTAGTAAAACAAAGTTAATTATTGGTCAAGGTTCTAAAGGCTCTTTCTCAATAAAATACTTTCGATGTATTCCGAGTATTACAATTTTTAGAATCGATGATGAAATTCTTTGGGGGCCATACTTTGTAGATCGGTTAAGTAGAGATACCCCAATGTTTATTGTAAAAAAAGGTGGAGTTTTATACGACCAGTTAAATGAACAATTTGAAAAAATCTGGGAAAACAAAAACTTTTCGAGAGATGTTTGAATAAAAATATATTAGTTTTTCCATATAGTTATCTAATAGCTATTACACATTTTTTATTATCAATTTTGATGATTAAAATATTTGTAAACTCACGTCTCCATATAACTCTTCTTGCAATGCATAAGGGCGAGTACCGCATTAACGGCGGACTCGGCTTTGCTATCAATGAACCTTGCTGTGAATTAACCTTTTCAAGGGCGACCGACTTTTCCATCACCGACAACCGAGTCTGTCCGCTAACGGATATCGAGCGGGAAAAATTAATCACCTTATTAAAAACCATCCGAACGATGAACTGTTTTGCGAATGCCGTTGAGGTTGTTATTGACGGGAACATGATCCCGCATGCGGGATTCGGCTCCGGCACCGCGATCACCTTGGCTTGTATTGAAGCCTTGCACACACTCAACGGTTCAAGTCCTTCGAAAGACGACTTAATAAGGGAATCAAGGCGCGGCGGCACTTCCGGTGTCGGCATCCATACCTATTTCACAGGTGGTTGTGTTTTCGACCTTGGCCGGTCGATTGACGATAAAATTCATTCGCCTTCCAACCATGTGGTATCACCAACCCTGCCTTTATTGTTGGACCAACTGCCTATGCCCGACTGGGATTTTGGCGTTTGCATTCCCTTGGCGATTCCGCGCAAGACCCAAGCCGAGGAGCGTGCTTTCTTCGAGCGGACTTGTCCGTTAGAAAGCGATGCTGTTTATGAAACCTTGTATCACACCTTGTTCGGATTATATCCCGCTATTCGCGAAGGTGACCGTTCAACGTTTTGCCATGCCTTACGAACCATTCAATCTTGCGCCTGGAAACAGGCCGAACGGCAAGAGTACGGGGTTGCTTTGAGTGAACTCGAACATTCCCTCTATGCGCAGGGAGCGGAAGCCGTTGGCATGTCCAGCTTAGGGCCATCTCTGTTTTTTCTGGCGGAAAACGTTCCCGATCTTGTAGCGAAAATGCATAACAAGAGGGCGGATTGCGAGTGGCTGTTAACGAAGCCTGCCAATCATGGACGTAAACTAAGCCATGATTGAAATCGTTTTTTTTACCTCTAGCCCGGTGAAATTAGCGCATGCGCGTTATCTTTGCCGTGACTACGATGTGCTGATAACCGGCTTTCGGGAAAAAACCTTCGGCGCAAATTATGAAGAGCCGCGTATTTTCGACCGGGATGAATTGCTCAAACAAAGCTATCAAGATGCATTGGATAGGTGGAAAAAGAACATAACCGCCAGCGATAACCGTTTGTTCTTTATCGAAGATACTTCTGTAGCCATTGAAGCATTAAGCACGGCAGAGCGGGAAATACCGGGGCTTGATGTGAAATATTGGATGGCGGAAACAAACTTTGCCGCACTGGATAAGCAGTTAAAAGGATTAGGCAATAATCGTCGCGCTTCGGTTCGTTCCGATTTGGTTTTGCATCTTTCGAAAGACTTGCGCGAATTAGCACAAAATAAGCCTTATCTTTGTTTTACCAGTTCCGTAAGCGGAATCATCGTTAATGAAGAGCTGAATATTGAAACTAATCCGCTTTATCCTTGGTTGGATAACAAAACCTTTAATAAATGGTTTGTTCCCAATGGTTGTAAAAAGCCAATCAGTCTGTTGGCAATAACTCAAGCGGATCAATATGATTTTCGTGCTAATGCATTTAAAGAAATGCTGGCATTTTTGGAACAAAACAGAAAGATAACTCGCCGATCCGAGCCAAGAAAGCAACAAAATTTAGATGTCGAAGAGCCGCTTATTATTATCTGCGGTCCTTCATGTGCCGGTAAAACGACATTAGCCGAATATCTTGCCGAAAAATTCGGTTATTACCATATTGAAGCCAGCGATTTCATGTACTTGAGTTACTATCAGCGACATGAAGTCACGTCTACAGTCAAAATTGGCGATTTCGCCGAGCAAGCTTTAAAGGATCAACCCGAGATTGTTGCTCAACAAATCCTACAAAACATCCAAGAAAATAAGGCAAATTTGGTTGTTGTTACAGGCTTTCGATCACCTCTAGAAATAGACTGGTTTCAAAATGATTACACGGGTGAACACCCCATTCTTGTATGTTTTGTCACAGCGGATGCCGATATTCGTTTTATGCGATCTGTCAGCCGCAACCGTGATGAGACCGCATCAAATCGCGATACATTTGACTCGGCTGACAAACAACAATTTGCAATGGGGTTAGGTGAAATTGAAAATCGATTTGATTTCTCTACTATTAAAAACAATGAAAGCTTAGAAAGTTTTTTTTNNCGAAGAAAAATATCTTAAAAATAAACAGCTATCGCCTAGTAAACATTTAGCAACCAGCGAACTAGAAAAATTGATTTTATTGGCTCTACTTAAAGAATGGTCGGGCAGAAATTATTTTACAACAACGGAAATCGCTCATTTAATTAATGATTCGCTATCTGAAAAACCGAAAAGTAAAAACAATATAAGCAGATATTTAAATCAGAGACTTTATCCCTATTTCGATATCAAGCTAATTGACGGCAAAAGAAAATATCGGCTTTCGAATACTGGCTATGGAAAGGCAAGTTTATTGAATTTGTAAAAACTGAAAGGTTGTATCAGTTAAATTATCATCGCCTCACCCCCCGGCTTTGTTCTTGGGTTGTATTTCTCAACGCACCATCGCCGAATAAAAACTTTTCTGCACTCAACTGCACCCGCCGCCGTTCTAGATGGCTTTGCTCAAAACTGATATTAAGGCCGGCTTTCACGGAAGCGCGGACAACATTTTCCTGAAATAGCTCGCCGCCTTGCACGGAAAGCTGGTAACCATGCCGCTGCTTGGCATGGATCAGGGCTGCCGTGATAGCCTCCTGGCTGGCATCGGCGGAAACATGGAAGCGGTTGCCATCGTCCTTGATGACGGCTTTGTCATGTAGATAGAACAAAGTGCCTTGCTTAGTAACTTTTGCCTTGGTCAATGCTGGCTCGTAGGGCTTGGGCTGGAAGGCGCTAGCAGTGCTATGAACGTTGACTTCTGACCCTTTGCTATACCGGCTTCGATTGAGAGTGTTCCCGCGCTGGTCATTAGTGACATGCCGTTGACGTAACACTTGCAAGGCTTGGGCATTGCCCCGCTTGGCCTCCTGCTGTAACCAATCCAGCCAAGCCAATCGGCGGTGCTGGCTGAACAATCGTTGCCGCTGCTCTTTATAGTGGGAATTGATCGCCATGATGTCGCTTTGTAAGCCTTTGCCGGTCAATGCCAACAATAGCTTTTTATTGATGCCGGGTTCGATTAAGGTTTTTATCCAGCGGCGTTTATCGGCGGCTTTATCTTTAGCGTGCTGGATGCCGGTTTGATGTTGTTGCTTGGCGATTGCTAGAGCTTGGTTTCTGATGTCCGTTTTTTCCGCCATCTGTTGACGATACTGGGCATATAAGGCGATGGAATTGATGGCCGTTGACTGATAAGTACCGGATTGCTGTTTATTGCGTTCTTGGTTCTTGCTTTGATGTGTTTGATTTTGATTGTTGACCGGCTTGCGTTCATAACGCTGTTTAACTTCACATTGGGCAAGGCTTTCTTCATCGGCGGCTTGATACTCTCCTAAGCATTGTTCCAGCTTGCCTTTAGCCAATTCTTTCGCCACCGAACTGGCTTTAACCCCTTGTTCGCCACCCAATGTGCTAATAGCAAGACCATTGCCCCTTGGCTTGATGCTGAGACCGTTCTCATGCAGGACAGCATGGAGCTGCTCCCAACTGTTGGCTTGTTTAAGTTGCGCTAAGGCGTTTTGTTGTACCCACGTAATCAAACTTTCAATTCCGGCATGGGCTTCCATATCCCGCGCATTAGCAGCAGTATGGTTGCGCTGGGTCGCGTGGTTGTCGATTTCAAGCCCGTATTTCTGCTCCAGTTGGGCGCAGAGCTTGGCCAAGGCTTTGTAGTCCTGATACGGATTATGGATGCGATGGTGAACCGGATGTACCTTATTGATAGCAATATGGATGTGCAGATTATCGGTATCACAATGCACTGCACTGACCCGTTGATGGTCTTTGAAGCCCAAGCCAACACAGATTTCTTCTTCGATTGCCTTTAAAGTTTCTGGACTTGGTTGCTCGCCAACTCGAAAGGATACGATCAGGTGGTAAGTCTTATCGGAAACGGCGCGTTGATTTTGCCGTTGGGTATTGATGACTTCCAATACTGCTATTTCGGTTGTTTCACTATGGCAATTGCTAATAGTGACTTCCCCTAA
>DLHW01000020.1:23029-77243 GCA_002483425.1 Methylococcaceae bacterium UBA7658 | reverse complement strand
TCTCCTGATAGTCTAGAGCCTAAATTTTTATTCGCCACTCATTTTGCATTGGTCGTCCACGCTTCGTGGTTAAGCAATTTTTTACTGAGCTACGTAGGCCGTAGGTTGGGTTAGGCGCACAAAAAAATCACGATAAGGTTTCAACCAGGTTATCCGTGCGCAGTAACCCAACATTGGGCGGCAATTTAACCTCCGAACGTTGGGTTACGACGCGCATAACGTTCAGTTGTGTTGTTTGGCTATAGTTGTAGTGCGCGTCTAACCCAACCTACAAACCTATAGATTTGGCCTTGTGAAGTATTAAGTTTCCGTTCGCCTTGAGCTTGTCGAAAGGCTGATTGTGCTTCGACAAGGCTTTCCTCTGTTTATCGAAGGGTTCATCACGAATGGTTCAGATATTAAAAGGCCGAATCAATAGGGGGTGAGTTATACCCGCTAAATACCCATCTTAAGATGGGCGAAATCTCAGTAAAAAAGCTGTAAGGTTTGCCGCAACCGTAATTGACGTGAATTCGGCATATTTCCGGTTAGGTCACATGGACATGGCTTGCAAGTGGAAAGGATGCGTGGTCGTTATGTGTCAGTAAGTGGAGTTGCAGAGCTTAACGGTTTTGCACTGACGCTTCGAAAATGTAGTTACGAAGTAAATATTAACCATGTGTTTTTTATAATCAACTGAATGTATAAACAAAATGGACCGCTTACTTAGGTGTCAGCTTGTTAGGGGTTATTAAATAACTATCGTGTGCTGGGCTGTATTTTTTTCGGTACGGTTTTAATTTGATCATTTATCCTCAAGCGAACCTGAACAGTTGGTAAAAGCCCCGGTTAATGCTGTTTTCTGGGTAATCCTTATCAATTCTCTTGGAGACTGACATGAAAAAATTTAACTATTTATTACTAGCTGGACTTTTGGGATTAACGGCCACAGTTAAGGCGGCTACGATCGCTTCGCCTCTAGTTTGGGGAGGTTCGACCCAAAATTCCGCTAAGTGTTATCTATATAACGCAAGTGCATCAGTGGTGACATTAGGGGCTAGACAAATTAAGGGTCATGACGGTAGTGTCTTACCGTCTAGCGGAAATTGCACAAGTACTCTTTTACCTGGTGGAGTTTGTGAATTATCAGCCACGCCAGTTGTTACCACTGCTTATTTGTGTCGGTTTGTAGTGAGTTCAGCTGCCGCTATACGTGGCAGTTTTGAGCTTCGGGGTAATACGATTATACAAAGAGCGGACCTGAGATAAATCTATGTCATCAAACCCGTAAGATAAGCCAAAGGTAGGATGTGCCGAGGCACAAGGCGCATCGGTCGAGGAAACAACGCGAACGATGCGCTTCATTTCATTCAGCACAAACTACGGCCCTGATTTTAAAATGATAATACGTATTAAAGTTCGCCACAGTTTTCTTTGAACTAAAGATCAATAATAAAGAGGAGAATAACTATGAAAACAATCAAGTATTTATTGACTTTGAACGCAGTATTTTTAATAACGGTGACCACTGGTTTTGCCGCTGGTTTGCTCGGCCAAAGCCCACAAGCTACTGCCAAGAAAACCAAGACGACAATCACGACCCGCGTGGGGCCGACGGCGTTTATCGAAATCCTGGAATACGGGTTTTTTGCTCAATTCTATGAAGACGACCAGATTCTCACGGATGCCAAGGCGAAAAACTGTGTGGCTTGGGTGAGGGGTTCTTCCAAACCCTTAAGTTCAGCCGGCGACCCGTTTCAATTTGGAGTGGCGGACATTACCGTGTCCAGCTCGTTTAGTCCGGGCAATCTAATCCAAATCGAACCGGATAGTACCAATTTCTATTTGGTCGGAATCGAGCTTTTTGACGCCACGGCCTCGGCGACGGTGCAGTTTGAAACCCAAGGCAATCCTTCGGTGCATCGCATTCCGAAGACGGTATTGCACTCCCCAGGACCCGGGGTTACCAAGATGATAAACCCGGTTAACATACCCGATGGAGGTGGGGGTTATCAAATTCTCACTATCGACAGCGGTGCGGATTATGTTGTTGCTTGGGAGCCGCTGAATCCGGCACCGGGGCCGCACATGGCGGTTTCCTTATATCAACTGGTTGCATCCAGTCCTTTAGGCTCAAGTAAATTAAGCCAAATCAATTGCATTTTTCCTTATGAAACCGGACAAGGCAAGATCCCGGCGCGTTTAATGACCGAGGTGCGGAAGCGGACGCTTAACGGTCAACCGGCCACCACTCAGGTTGACGCCATACCGGGAATTCAAGCGTTTCCGGGGGAAGCCAAATTTATCAACATACAGGATGCCACGTATTTCGTTTATGTCACCCGAAGCGATTCGGTGGACCAGATTTTCCCTAACGGTGTGCTGTTTAAATAAACGCCAATAACAAGTAGTCAAGGCCAAGTAAAGCTGATCGGCCGCATTATCGATGTCAAAGCCGGAAGTTTTGCTTGGCCTAGGCAATCTGCCCAGCAGGTTAAACAGTTAGTACCCCCCCTTCGATAATCGAATAATGCAAGATAATTCATGGCATTAAAAAACAAGCTTGGTTAGGATTCGAATTAGTTGGAAGATTCCATAAAAAATTTTCGTTACAAAATTTTCAAGGAGGAAGAACCCCATAACTGTCATTATGGTGACAAACCAAATAATCGGTCTTACTGATTGCTGAAAGAATTCGTCGCTAGCGCCGATGTTAAAGATGGTTAAACCAAATCGAACAGGAAGATAAGAAAGCAGACAAACCTGAGATGAAAGCAAATGCCACTCTGTCGATAAGAGCGGCAGATTTTTCGTTGCTGTTTTTTAGATGCGGACGAATAAATATTGGAAGAATTTTACGGGGTCAAACCTTGGCCGACTACAATGACCTTAAGTGCGTTGGTGCCGCCTTTAACGCCTGTTAAATCGCCTTTGGTGATAATAAATTTATCGCCGTTTTTAGTAAGATTCCATTTTCTTAATACCCGGACGATATCGCGGTTTACTTCGGCATGGTCTTGGGTATCGTCGATCTTATATTGAATCGGGAAAACGCCACGGAATAAAGTGACTCGGCCTAAAGTTTCAACGGAACTGCTTAATGCGAATATGGGTATGCCGGAACTGATCCTTGACATCCATAATGGGGTGGAACCGGATTCGGTTAAAGCGACGATGCCTTTTATTTTAGTGTGGTTAGCCATATACATGGCGGACATGGCGATGGCTTCGTCATCGCGTTCGAACTCTTTATCCATACGATGATCGGAAACGCGGACTACCCTTTGTTTTTCGGCTTCCAAACAAATTCTATCCATCGCTTCGACGGCTTTGATGGGATGTTTCCCCGATGCGGTTTCGGCCGACAACATGATTGCATCGGTACCGTCGTACACCGCATTGGCCACATCGAAGACTTCCGCCCGCGTAGGGATCGGGTTTTCGATCATCGATTCCATCATTTGCGTTGCCGTAATGGCGACGCGGTTTAATTCCCGGGTACGCTTGATCAATTGCTTTTGAACCGCTGGCAAGTTGGCGTCGCCTATTTCTACGCCTAAATCGCCGCGCGCTACCATGACGGCGTCGGACGCCAGGATAATTTCATCCATGACTTCAGGTACGATAGCTTCGGCGCGCTCGACTTTGGCGACGATGCTGGCATGGCAGTTTTCTGCCAAAAGCAGATTGCGGGCATAATTAAGGTCTTCCGCGCACCGGGGAAAAGACACGGCGACATAATCGCATTTGATTTGAGCGATGGTTTTGATGTCTTCCTTGTCTTTGTCGGTTAACGCGGCGGCGGAAAGTCCGCCGCCATGCAGATTGATGCCTTTGTTATTGGATAAATCTCCGCCGACCACTACTTTGCAATTAACGCGCATGTCTTTGACGTTAACGACATCCAAAACGATGCGTCCGTCGTCTAGCAATAAGCGGCTGCCCGGTCTAACTTCTAACGCTAAAGGTTCGTAAGTGATGCCTACTTGAGTGTTATCGCCCGCCAGAGGGTCAAGATTGATGTCTAAAGCAAAATCCTGACCTTCATTGAGGAAAACTTTAGTGTCTTTAAACCGGGCAATCCTAATTTTAGGGCCTTGCAAATCAGCTAGAATACCTACCCGACGGTCTAACTTTTCGCATAAATGCCTCAGTTGATTGGCGCGGTCAATGTGATCTTGCGCCTTACCATGCGAGAAATTCATCCGCACCACATCGACGCCGGCGTTAATTAAGCCTTCCATCACACCTTCTTTGTCGGTGGCGGGGCCTAGTGTGGCTAAAATTTTGGTTCGTCTTAACATTAGGTCTTCTATCTTTTTTACAATTATTTCGCGTTAATTAAGGCAACGGTCGTATCTAGCATCCGATTAGAGAAGCCCCACTCGTTATCGTACCAAGACAGCACTTTAACGAAATTGCCTTGCAAAATCTTGGTAAGGCTCGATTCGTAAATCGAAGACGCCGGGTTATGGTTGAAGTCCATCGACACTAAAGGCTTATCGTTTACCTCGAGAATGCCTTTCAAGAAACCGGTAGAGGCCGCTTTCAGTACTTGGTCGATTTCTTCCTTAGTCGTTGCCCGGGAAGCTTGAAAGGTCAAGTCGACAACGGATACGTTAATGGTCGGTACGCGCATGGCAAAACCGTCCAGTTTGCCCGCTAATTCCGGTAGCACCAGACCTACCGCAGCGGCGGCGCCGGTTTTTGTGGGAATCATGGATTGCGTGGCGGCGCGGGCGCGGTGTAAATCGCTGTGATAAACGTCGGTTAATACTTGGTCGTTGGTATAGGAATGGATGGTGGTCATCAAACCGTGTTCCACGCCGATAACATCGTGCAAGGCTTTAACTAAAGGCGCCAAGCAGTTGGTGGTGCAAGAGGCATTGGAAATAACTGTATCGGAAGCCTTTAAAGTATTGTGGTTAACGCCGAAAACAATAGTGCCGTCCACATCATTACCGCCAGGGGCGGAAATAATAACCTTTTTAGCGCCGGCGGCGAGATGAGCGGATGCTTTGGCTTTGCTGGTGAAAATACCGGTGCATTCGTGAACGACGTCAATGCCGAGTTCGCCCCAAGGCAGTTTTGACGGGTCGCGTTCCGCGAAAACTTTAATTTTGTCGCCGTTTATGACGATGCAGTCGCCGTCGACACCGACTTCAAACGGGAATTTTCCATGAACAGTGTCGTATTGCGTTAAATGGGCATTGGTTTTAGCATCGCCTAAGTCGTTAACTGCAACGACTTGAATTTCGTTGGTGCGGCTCGATTCGTAAAGCGCGCGGATAATATTACGCCCAATACGGCCGTAACCGTTTATGGCAACTTTGATAGGCATTGAGTTTTCTCCAGATGATTAGATAGGTTTGAGAGCGGGTAAACGGCTCGAAGTTTCCGTAAATCCTACTATTATACAGAAAAAAAAGGTATTTCGTCTATGCTGCTGCCGATACGATAAAGCTTATCGAGTGCTCAGGGTCTCTTTGGCGTGGATAATCGCTTTTTTTACGGTTTCCGGCGCGGTGCCGCCTAGGTGGTTACGGCTGGCGACAGAGCCTTCCAAGGTTAATATGGCGTAGACATCGTCGGCGATAACCGGTGAAAGTTGTTGCAGTTCGGTCAACGATAATCCGGCAAGATCGCGTTGAGTTTCCAAGCCTAGCCGGACAGCAAGACCTACGGTTTCGTGGGCGTCGCGGAAGGCTAAGCCTTTTCGCACCAAATAATCGGCGAGATCGGTTGCGGTGGCGAAGCCGCGGTTGGCCGCTTGATACATATTTTCTTTTTTTGCCTGGATAAAAGGCACCATATCGGCAAAGGCGCGCAAGCAATTAATCAGGGTATCTACGGTATCGAATAAAGGCTCTTTATCTTCTTGATTGTCTTTGTTATAAGCCAAAGGCTGACTTTTCATCAACATCAACAAGGCAATTAAATGTCCGGTAACCCGCCCGGTTTTTCCGCGCACCAGTTCCGGAACGTCTGGATTTTTCTTTTGCGGCATGATGGACGAGCCGGTGCAAAAAGCATCGGGCATGTCGATAAAATCGAATTGCGCGCTGGACCACAAGATTAATTCTTCTGAAAAACGCGAAAGGTGCATCATGATAAGGCTGGCTGCGGCGGTGAATTCGATGGCAAAATCGCGGTCGCTTACCGAATCCAGGGAGTTGGCCGAAGGTTGGCTAAATCCGAGTAATTTAGCCGTCATTTCCCGGTCGATCTTGTAGCTGGTGCCGGCAAGGGCCGCAGATCCCAAGGGCATGATATTGATGCGTTTCAAACAATCTTGCAGACGTTCGTAATCCCGGTTTAGCATTTCGAACCACGCCATCAGGTGATGACCGAAAGTGATGGGTTGCGCGACTTGCAAATGGGTAAAGCCGGGCATGATGGTGTCGAAATGCCGTTCGGCTAGATCGAGCACTGCGGTTTGCAAGCGGGTTAATCCGGCATTGATGTGCTCGATTTCTGCTCTTAGATAAAGCCTAATATCGGTTGCGACTTGGTCGTTACGCGAGCGGCCGGTATGCAGTTTTTTGCCCGCGATCCCGATTAGGGTAGTCAAGCGGGCTTCGATATTCATGTGGACATCTTCTTGTTTGATAGACCAATCGAATGAGCCTGCGGCTATTTCTTCCGCTATTTGGGCGAGTCCGTTAGCGATTGCGGCGCGTTCGGTTTCGGTTAAAATGCCGATTTTGCACAGCATGGCGGCATGCGCAAGCGAACCTTCAATATCTTGCGCCGCCATGCGTTTGTCGAAATTGACCGATGCGGTGAATTCCTCGACAAAAGCATCGGTAGCTTCGGCAAACCGGGCGCTGGAGAGCTTTTCTGAATTAACAGTCGTCATAACTTAATGTTTCTTTGAATAAAATAGGATAATAAGCATTGCCGTAGCTATTCCGTCTTGCCGGTGAAGCGAGCCGCATTTTAAAAAGTTGACCGGGAATAACCGGCTTTTAAATTTATTGAAAAAACGAGTCCGTCCCGGGATCGTTTTCTGGGATCAAAGGTCCGCCTGGGATTGCTTTTTCTTCGTTAGCCCATTCTCCCAGATCGATCAATTTGCACCGTTCACAGCAAAAAGGCCTGAATACGCACTGTTGCGTCCATGCTACCGGGCGTCCGCACGTTGGACAGTTTACCGTTAGCGGTCTGGGTGTTGCTGCCATCAGAACAGGCAACGAGTCAAAAAAAACGGGATATCGCCGGTACTTTGCGTCGGCCTCTGTTCATCGGAAGAAGGAACCATGAATCTTATAGTGCAACGGTGTTTACCGCCGCTGATTTCGGCAAAACAGGGTAACGAATTATCCAAACTGACTCTGATGAGTTGATAAGGCAGGTTTTTATCCAAAGCTATTTGAAAAAAACCTGCCTCGGCTAATTCTTCACTGGGCGCGTGACTGTTTCGGATAAAGTCCAGAATTAGCGCGATTGCACTCCGGATTTCGTCGAAGGGCATACTCCAGCGCTCCAGGTCTTTGAGCCGGGTTTGTTCGTCTTGTTCCAGCCAGAAATGATACTCCGGCAAATCGAAAGAGCAGGTGCCGCCCGGAATGGAACTGCGTTGAGCAATGCTTTGGAACAAATCGCTTTCCATGATTTCAATGCCGATTTTTCCACTGTTAGCATAGAGTTTTTTGCTGGTTAGGCTAATTTTCTCCAAGATGCCTTCAAGGTGTTTTGGATCGACATTTTGGCTGTCGGCAAATTTGTTGAGCACTTTGTTATGCCGGTCTAACTCTTTCAATATCTCTGATTTAAGATCGTTCCGCCTAAAAATGGACATGATGTCGAGCAAAACCGAGATAGCCGCTCGCTTATCTGCAATGGTTAAACCAGCTGAAAAATGGCCGAATTGTTGAAATAATTGTTCTAGCCTAATGAAAACCCGGATCCTCTCGTTGAGAGGAAATTCATAAATGACGTGATTTTTCACAAGCGGTTGTGTCCTGGGAAGCGCTGATATAAAGATAGAAATTGTGCAGTTTTTTGAGGTTTTCTGCAAGCTCGCCGCTGGTTAATGTTGTATCGATGATGTCGTCGGCGTGTTTTAGCCGATATTCCCTGCTGACTTGGTTCTGAATGATCGATGCGATTCTGGCGTCTGTGAGGCGATCCCGTTGTTTGACTCGGGCTATCTGAATGTCGCTTGGACAATCGGCAACCAGAATGCGGTCGACTATATCAGTATGTTTCGTTTCAAATAATAAGGGCACGGTAATAATGCAATAAGGGGCGTCTAATTCACCGCATTGGTCTTGTATCGACTGAAAGACTCGGGGGTGTAGGATAGTTTCTAACCTGTTTTTTAACATAGGATCTGAAAAGACGAGTTCTCGCAGCTTATTCCTATCTAATGCGCCGCCGATATTTAGAATGCTATCTCCAAATACGGTTTGAATTTCGGATAAAGCAGGCCGGCCTTTTTGGACTAGCTCGCGAGTAATATCGTCCGCATCGATAACCGGCACGGACAAACCGGCAAATAGTTTTCCAACGGTTGTTTTGCCGCAGCCTATGCCGCCGGTAAGTCCTACTTTGAGCATCGGTTTATGCGGCGAAGGTTTTTAGATAAAGCTCATTGATGTGTTCTCCCCACATTAATGCGATCCAGCCTGCCGCGGCTAAATAAGGTCCGAAAGGAATGGGGATGTTCCGGTCGTGGCGGTTAAAAATCATCATACTTATACCGGCCAGTGAGCCTGTTAGAGAAGATAATAGGATGATCAGAGGAAGAGCCTGCCAGCCTAACCAAGCGCCGAACAAAGCCAAGAGCTTGAAATCGCCGAAGCCCATGCCTTCTTTACCAGTCAATAATTTAAATAATTGAAAAACGCACCACAGGATAAGATAGCCGGCAATTGAGCCGGCAATCGCATCGTGACTCTCGGCAAACAGATTAAAAAGACTTAAAAATAAGCCAAGCCATAAAACTGGAAGCGTAATCGAGTCGGGCAAGAGCTGGTGGTCGAAATCGATAAAGCTTAAGGCGATTAAAGACCACGTAAGCAGTAATGCAAAACCTGTTTGAGGAGTAAAGCCGAAACGCCAAGCCACTAACACTGACGTCAGCGCTGTGAAAGCTTCAATCAGCGGGTAGCGAAGCGCAATCGGAGTCGAACAATTTGCGCATTTGCCCTTTAAAAAAAGGTAACTGACCACTGGAATATTTTGATAAGGTTTTATTGCGCTTTTACAGACGGGGCAACGCGAAAGCGGAAAAGTGAGATTAAAAGTGGATTCAATAGCCGATTCGCCTTTATCGAGACCTAAATATTCGGAACATTCTTTCTCCCAGCTTCTTTGCATCATAACCGGCAGCCGGTAAATGACGACATTGAGAAAACTGCCGACTAGCAGGCCGGTAATTCCGGTCACGACTAAAAACAACACAGGGTTTGCACTAAAATATTCGAGTGATTGCATCATTGAGATTAGCCTGTTAGTGCCGGGTTAGCAATCGGCTAGGATAAAAAATCAACGGGCGCTTGCTCGGCAAAGCGCCCGGCGGGTGAACTAAAAAGCAGCGGAAATACTAAATCGCTGAACCCATTTTGAAAATCGGCAAATACATCGCAACGACGAGTCCGCCCACCAAAGTTCCGAGTACGACCATGATGATGGGTTCCATCAGACTGCTTAAGTTATCGACCAAATTATCGACTTCCTCTTCGTAAAAATCGGCAACTTTAGCCAGCATGGCGTCGATTGAGCCGGATTCTTCGCCGATAGCAACCATTTGTTGAACCATGTGCGGAAATAAATTGCTCTGAGACATAGCGAACTGTAAGCGTTGACCAGTGGCTATATCTTCCCGCATTTTCATAACAGCCTCGCCGTACACAATGTTGCCGCAGGCGCCGGCTACCGATTCCAAAGCGTCTACTAAAGGGACACCGGCCGCGGACATGGTCGATAACGTTCTTGCAAAGCGGGCGATCGCCGATTTGTTCAGGATGAGTCCAACCACTGGAATTTTTAGTAGCGCCCGATCCAGGAAGTGATTGAAAGCTCTGGAACGTTTTTTAAAGTACGTAAAAACGTAAACGGTGCCTACAATGCCCCCGATAAGATAATACCAATAGGCCTGCATCCATTCCGACATCGCTACAACGAGTTTAGTAAAGGCTGGCAGGTCGGCGCCAAAACTTTTAAACAAGTCGGCAAAGACGGGTACCACGAAGATCAGCAAGATGGCCGTGACAATGAACGCCACCACAATGACCGCAATCGGATAGGTCAAAGCTTTCTTGATTTTTTTCTTCATCGATTCGGTTTTTTCTTTGTAGGTAGCGATCTTATCCAACAAAGTTTCCAGCACCCCCGCGTGTTCGCCGGCCTCGACTAAATTACAGAATAACTCGTCGAAATATAAAGGCCGCCGGTTTAGCGCTTCTGCTAAGCGGTCGCCAGATTCAATATCTGCTTTGATTCCTAACAGTAATTCTTGCATACTGGGGTTTTCATTACCTTTGCCCACAATATCGAAGGATTGCACCAAGGGCACTCCGGCTTTAAGCATGGTTGCCAATTGTCTTGAGAAAATTGCGATATCGCCGGAGGTGATGGCTTTGGCGCGTTTCCCGAATAAGGGCTTGGGTTTCTGTTTGATTTTGGTTATCCGGTATCCTTGCCGTCTGAGTTCCGCTTTGGCCACGGTTTCGCTTTTCGCCGAAAAAACGCCTTTGGTCGCTTTGCCGGTTCTGTCTTTCCCTTCCCAGAGAAACTCGATTTGTTCGACTTGATCTGCCATTGCTATTCCTTAGTGACCCGTTCAATTTCTTCAATGCTGGTAATTCCCATGCGCACTTTATTCAACCCCGATTGGCGTAAATCGTTGATGCCTTCTGCTAGCGCTTGAGCCGCTAATTGCATGGCGTTTGCGCCTTCAAGAATCATGCCGCGCATTTTTTCGCTCAATGTCATGACTTGGTAAATGCCGACCCGGCCTTTGTAGCCGTTGGTGCAGCTCTCGCATCCTACCGGGCCGTATATTTTCAGGGTTTTTAATTCGTCTTCTTTAAAGCCTAAATCGATCAAAGCCTTATCGGGTAAGGCGGCTTGTTTTTTACAGTTTTCGCACAAGCGTCTTGCTAAACGCTGCGCCATGATTAAATTGACTGCAGATACAATGTTGAACGGTTCAATTCCCATTTGCATCAGACGGTTCAAGGTTTGCGGTGCATCGTTGGTATGCAAGGTTGATAAGACTAAGTGTCCTGTTTGCGCGGCTTTGACCGCAATTTCAGCGGTCTCGAGGTCCCGTATCTCGCCGACCATGATGATATCGGGGTCTTGCCGTAGAAACGCTCTCAAAGCGTTCGCAAAGGTTAGTCCCGATTTCACATTGACATTAACTTGATTGATACCTTCAACGGTAATTTCCACCGGATCTTCTGCCGTGGAAATATTGCATTCCATTTTATTAAGGATATTTAAGCCCGTGTAAAGACTAACCGTTTTACCGCTACCGGTCGGGCCGGTGACGAGCACTAAGCCGTAAGGTTTATTGATTGCTTCAAGGTATAGCCGTTCTTGTTCCGGTTCAAACCCAAGTCTTTCGATACCGATTTGCGCGCTGGTCGGGTCGAGAATACGGAGTACGACTTTTTCTCCGAATAAGGTCGGACAAGTATTGACCCGGAAATCGATGGCGCGGGTTTTAGAAAGCAACATTTTAATCCGCCCGTCCTGAGGAACGCGCCGTTCGGCAATGTCCATTTTGGACATGACTTTAATTCTCGAGATGATGCGGTTTGCGATATTGGCGGGCGGAGAGGCGATTTGATGCAAAATACCGTCCGATCTGTAACGAATGCGGAAGTTTTTTTCGTAAGGTTCTAAATGTATATCGGACGCGCCTTTCTTGATGGCGTCTAAAAGAATTTTATTAACGAAACGCACAATGGGCGCGTCGTCGATATCGGCGTTAACATCGCTTTTAGTAGTGTCTTCGTCGCCGGCATGTACGTTAAGGTTATCTAAATCGGCATCGATGAGATCCGACATCGTGGTGTCGACCGCTTCTAAAGCGGATTCGATCATCCGGTGCAGTTTACTTTCTTCGACCAGAACGGTTTCCACACTCAGCATGCTTTGGAATTTTATATCGTCCAAGCCTTGCGGATTCGTCGGATCGGAAATGCCGACAAACAGTGTTTTACCGCGTTTCATTAGCGGTAATGTATTGTATTTCCTAATTAATTTTTCGCTTATTACTGTTATGGGCAACGATCTTGGATCGATAGCGTCGAGATCTAAAAACGGCATGCCGAATTCTGTCGAAGCCTTAATGGCAATGGTTCTGCTGTCGACAAGTTTGTGGCTTACAAGGTAGCTGATGAGCGAGACTTTATTTTTTTGCGCTTCTTGCACATGCATTTTAGCATCCTTTTCCGAGATCAAGCCTTCTTGGATAAGGCAGGTCGCAAGTCCGCTGAAGTGAAAATCTGTCGTCGCTGTGGCCATGAGGGTTAACTTTAAGATGTTATCGTAAAAATATAGATGAAAGGGGGATAAGGTTCAAGAATTAATCGTCTTAAGCTGAATTTACCGTTTTTCGAATTTTGTTATGAATTTTATGAATTTGCAGTTTGCGCAATAATAATTGCCCGTTTTGGCGCCGGATACCCTTCGCTGGTAAAACGAGAATCTTGAGGATTGAGATAATCCTGTAACGATTGAAATGTCATCCATGTTGTGCTGCGTTGTTCCTGAACAGTCGTTGGAGTAACGTCGACAAGCCGAACATTTTTAAAGCCGCAGCGTTTTAACCAGCTTAATAAAGCCGGACAACTGGGTAAAAACCAGACGTTGCGCATTTTTGCGTAACGATCTTCCGGAACGAGGGCTTCTTTTGCGCCGCCATCGATGATCAGCGTTTCTAAGATAAGTTCGCCTCCGGGAATGAGGCAATCTCTTAGCTCCAGCAGATGGTCGATGGGCGAACGGCGGTGGTACAAGACCCCCATTGAAAATACGCTGTCAAAGAGTTTAAGGCCGTAGGGTAAGTCTTCGATGCCTAGCGGCAGCACGTAAAGAGGCGGCGGATCGCCATACAGTTTACGGATAAAATGAAACTGCACGACATGAAGCAGCATCGGATCAATCCCGACCACCAATTTTGCGCCCGCGCCAAGCATTCGCCAGCAATAATAACCATTGCCGCAGCCGACATCTAATACCGTGCGGTTTTTCAGCGATGAAAGATGCTTTGCAATCCGGCGCCATTTCCAATCCGACCGCCATTCGGCGTCTACGGTCACGCCGAAAAGTTCAAAGGGACCTTTGCGCCACGGGCTAAGGCTCATCAATTGAGATTCAAGCGACGTCCGTTCATGAACGCTCAAATCATCGCGCGAACCGATTTTGACGGTATCCGCATCGAGTATCCGTTCCGAAGCGGTATTAGAAGGCGCTTGGTTTATCAACCGTTCCCATTGCGTTAAATTGCCGTGGCGGCTTGGATCTAAGGCTTGATTGATTTGCTGCGGCAAACGGTTAGCCCATTCTCCGGCGTTTAAATCGCAAAGGGACTGGTATAAGCTGGCGTAATCGATCACCTAACTAAATGCAGTGTTTACAACCTGGAACGTTGAACAAAAATACATCGCAATTTCGCCGTTGTTTAAACGAAATAAAAGTGTTCCCGTAACCGATATCGCCGCCAACGAGATCGATCGTTAGTCTTTTCTTAAGAACGGCTCGGTGCCAATGCTTCCGCATTCCGTTTAGCTAAGTTGTCGATTACGGCGGTTAATGAGCCCTTGGTTTTAACTTCGTTACTGAAAGTCGAGCGGTAATTAGTGACTAAACTGACTCCTTCGATCATGAAATCATAAGCTTTCCATTCGCCCTTGTTCAGTAACATGCGGTAGTTAACGCTGATAGGTTGCAGTCCGGGTTGTAAAACTTCGGTTTTTACAACGACCTTATTGGCGCCGTTTTCCATTTCCAACGGCAAAAACCGTACGGTCCAGTCTTTAAATTCGACGAAGGCGCGGGAATAAGTGCGAATTAATAAGGTTTTAAACTCTTGTTTGAATCGGCTTTGATCGCTGCTGCTGGCCGTATTCCACAGTTTTCCTAACACTAATTCGGAAATTTTGTCGAAATCGGTGTGCGGATAAATCGTTTGATCGACGAATTGAGCCACTTGTGCGAAATTTTGAATAAACGATTTATCTTGCAAACGGTGTTGCAGTTTGTCGGAAGCTTCTTGAATGGCTTTTTGGGGTGGCGACAGGTCTGCCGCGTTGACGCCGGCGATAGTTGCAAGGTTCAGCAAAGCAAATAATAAGACCCAAAAGTGCATGTGTTTTGTTTTCATAAAATCCTCTAAAATCTGACCAATTCGATTGTTTTACGTCTATGCTGATTTCGGGTGATTGAATAAGCGATCAGTTGCCATGAAGTCCGGCGGATAACTTGAAACAGAGTACCACTCAATCTTAAAAACAAGAGTAAACGTTTAAATGCATAATAATATCATTAATTTCCCTTTCCTACGCATGCGTAGAATGCGTAGGGATAATTTTTCCCGCCGGTTAATGCGCGAAAATCATGTCTGTACCGGCGATTTAATCTATCCCTTGTTCGTTACCGAGGGATTAAACCGAAGGGAGCCGGTTTCTTCCATGCCGGGCGTGGAACGGCTATCCTTGGATTTGTTATTGGCGGAAGCTCAGGGCGCGTTCGATCTCGGCATTCCTGCTATTGCGTTGTTTCCCGTGACCGGCGCCGATAAAAAATCTAATGACGCCGAAGAAGCTTATAACCCTGACGGCTTGATTCAACAAGCCGTTCGAGCGCTTAAAAAGCAGTTGCCGGATTTAGGTGTAATTACAGATGTTGCTCTGGATCCATTTACTCTGCACGGTCAAGACGGCCTGCTTAATCAAGCCGGTTATGTCGTGAATGACGAGACGGTTGAAGTGCTCGTCAAGCAAGCGGTTTCCCACGCCGAAGCGGGCGCCGACATCGTAGCGCCCTCGGATATGATGGATGGACGGATCGGCGCGATCCGCGAGGCTTTGGAAATGTATCGTCATACTAACGTAAAAATCCTGGCCTATTCGGCTAAATATGCTTCGAGTTTTTACGGGCCGTTCAGGGATGCGGTAGGGTCGTCAGGTAATTTAGGCGCAGGGAATAAATACAGTTATCAAATGGATCCCGCCAATTCCGATGAAGCATTGCGTGAAATCCAGCTGGATTTGCAGGAGGGGGCGGACATCGTGATGATAAAACCGGGCATGCCCTATTTAGACATTATCCGCAGGGTAAAGGAGCGTTACGGTGTACCTACTTTTGCCTATCAGGTTAGCGGGGAGTATGCTATGATTAAGGCCGCTGCCACAAATGGCTGGCTGGACGAAAGAGCTGTTGTTTTAGAATCCCTGCTGGCGTTTAAACGCGCCGGTAGCGATGCAATTCTTACCTATTTCGCCAAATCTGTAGCCCAATGGTTAAAACAGGGCTAATAAACCAATGATGTCCAAGGATGTTAAGGTAAGATGAAGGACTGTTGAGCGCAATGGTTTCTAAGCTATTTGTTCAATCGATGCGATGTGGACCCGGTTTGGCAATACAGTGTGGTATCCGTCAATAACAATTTAACTATAAAGAGGTGATGCTATGGAGCTTGTTACAACAACTGCCGGTTACGAAATGCTTCTTCGGTGGGGGCATTTTTTAGCGGGTATTACTTGGATTGGATTGCTTTATTATTTCAATTTCGTCCAGGGCGAATATTTTAAAGAAGCCGAAGCAGCGGCAAAATCGGACGCGATTCAAAAGCTGGTCCCTAGGGCGCTTTGGTGGTTCCGCTGGGGTGCTGTCGTTACTTTGCTGACCGGACTCGGTATCATGGGCTTGCGCGGGGCCGGACAATCTTTGGACATTTATGTCGGCGCGCTCTTAGCCATTCTTATGTTTACTAACGTTTGGCTGATTATTTGGCCGAATCAGAAAATCGTCATAGCATCAGCTACCCAAGTGGCTAACGGCGGACAAGCGTTGTCCGAGGCGGCTAGCGCTTTGGCGGCTGCGGGTTTAGCGTCGAGAACCAATACGTTATTTTCGATACCCATGCTTTATTTTATGGGGGCTTCTACGCATTTTCCGCATTCGTTTAGTTTTGTCGCGTTCTTGGCGGCGGCAATCGTTATTTTAGCTTTGGAGTATAACGGCGCCTATCCAATGCTAAAAAATGCCGGTTTTTTGAGTAAACTTCCGGCGGCAGGAAAAATGGGGCCTATTACGAGTGTTAGCGGCGTTATTCATTCCGGATTAGGTTTGACTGCTGTTTTATTTCTTATTGTCCATTTCATTAAATAAGAAAATAGTTGTTGATTCAAGTTGAAATAGCCGCATTAAGCGGCTATTTTTTTTTCAGATTTAAAGAGATAAGGTAAGATTTAAACGGTTTTTTAAGCCATGGGCTTTAAGTTTAAATGGGTTGTGATGTTTAATTTGCTTTAGCGTCTGTAACCGGTGGTTTTTAATCTGTATAGCTATCGACTAAACTTATTACGCGCTTGAATGAAATCAATGGAGCAAGAATGAGTAAAAATGACCGCTATGCTGTTTTCGGCAGTCCGATTAAGCATAGTAAATCGCCTAAGATCCACCGGCTTTTTGCGGAACAAACCAAGCAATCGATCGAATATACTGCACAAGAAGTTGCAGCTGAAGCATTTAAAATATCGGTCGCCGGTTTTTTTAATAAGGACGGCAAAGGCTTGAATTGCACACTGCCTTTGAAAGAACTCGCTTGGGCTTATGCCGACCATAGCACTGAACGAGCGGATTTAAGCAAAGCGGTCAATACGCTGGCGTTGCAAGAAGACGGCTCGATATTAGGCGATAATACGGACGGTTGCGGCCTTATCACCGATTTGACGGTCAACAACAATATTGTCATCAAAGGCGCTAAAGTGCTTATACTCGGAGCCGGGGGCGCTTGCCGGGGGATATTGGCGCCTATTCTGGAGCAATCTCCGCATCATTTGATTTTAGTCAACCGTACCGTGCAAAAAGCATCAGATTTAGCGGCAGAGTTCTGTATTTTTGGCGATATTGAGGGCTGCGGCTTTGCGGATTTAAAAAAACAGAAATTCGATTTAATTATTAATGCAACCTCTGCCAGCTTGAACGATGAAATGCCTCCTTTGCCGGACGGTGTTTTGACTGAAAACGGGGTTTGTTACGATCTCGCTTACGGCAATAGGCCGACGACTTTCGTGCGTTGGGGTAAATATAGCAAAGCAAAAAAAAGTTTAGACGGTTTAGGTATGCTCGTCGAACAAGCTGCGGAAGCTTTTTTTATCTGGCGGAAAATACGTCCGCAAACCAAGCCGGTTATTGAAGCTTTAAATGCTATCCGGCGATTTAATCTGGAGACTAAATAGCATATTAAGTGCGGATAAGGTAAGATTGGAGTTATAAACCTTAATTTTCATATGGAATTAACCATACGGAACCGTTGTTTAAGTACTGCTTTTTCGTTTCCATCCCTAGGAAAAATCAATGGCACGGCTTAGTTTTTATGGCGCTACCGGGCAGGTGACAGGGTCTTGTTATCTGATTGAATCGGAAAACCGGCGGATATTAATAGATTGCGGCTTATTCCAAGGCTCAAAAGAAACGGAAGCCCAGAATACGGACGATTTTCCGTTCGACCCTAGCACTATCGACGTTGTTGTTCTTTCTCACGCGCATTTAGATCATTGCGGCAGGTTGCCAAAGCTGTTCAAAGATGGGTTTAACGGCCCGCTCTATTTGACAACTGCCAGTCAACCGTTACTCGAGTTAACATTGAAGGATTCCGCGCACCTCCAAATGATGGATGCCCAATGGGAGAACCGGCGCAGAGAACGGGCAGGCAAGCCGCTTATCGCACCGTTATACGATCTTGACGATGTCGAAGCCTTGTTAGAACTCAGGAAACCTATCGATTACGGCGTGAAAGTCCCTCTCATGCCGGATGTAGACTTATCCTTCCATGAGGCAGGGCATATCTTAGGTTCGGCGATCATCAAGTTGATCGTTAAAGAAAACGGAAAAGCTAAAACGTTTGTCTTTTCAGGCGATCTGGGCAATCCAAAATCGCCGCTATTACGCGATGCCGAAATCTTAACCGAAGCCGATGTTTTATTATTAGAGTCCACTTACGGCGATAGGGATCATAAGCTGCTAGAAAATACGCTCGAGGAACTTAGCGAGATTTTGGCCGACGCCGCTAAATCCGGCGGTAATGTGCTTATTCCAGCGTTCGCCATTGGCCGGACGCAAGATCTGCTTTATTGGCTGGGTAAACTGCAAAGACAAGGAAAATTACCGCAAACACAAATATTTTTGGATAGTCCGATGGCCATCGGCGCAAGCAAGATTTATTCCGGACATACCTATTTATTTAATATCGACGACCCGGAGTTTATCAAAGTTGCACCGTCGGGCTGGCAATCCTGGCTGCAAGGGTTGAGTTATTCGGAAACTGCGGAAGACTCCATGGCTATCAACCGGATTAGCGGCGGGGCGATTATTATTGCGGGTAGCGGTATGTGCACGGGGGGGCGTATTCGTCATCACCTCAAATACAATCTTTGGCGGCGTAATACCCATGTCGTTATCGTCGGTTATCAAGCCGAAGGCACGTTAGGCCGGATTTTGGTCGATGGTAGAAAGAAGGTCATAAAAATATTAGGTTCCGAAGTCAATGTGGCCGCTAAAATTCACACGCTGGGTGCATTAAGCGCGCACGCCGACCAAAGCCAGTTGTTAGCCTGGGCTAGCCATTTCAATAACCCAAAACCGAGGCTTTTTCTGGTTCACGGCGAAAAATCAGCCGCTTTATCGCTCCAAACCTGTTTTAAACGCAGAAATTGGCAAGCAAACATTCCGGGTATCGGGGATCAGGTCGAGTTTTAATAGTTGATTCGATGTTTGTTATTCAAATTGGATCAAAACACTATAAGCAATTAGCTGGGTCATAATGTTGTATGAGTAAAAAAAATAACGGAGGCGAGCCGTTATGGTGCTTAAAAACCATTGACGAAGTGTGCGCCTTTTTTTCTACCGGCGGCTCCGGCTTGAGCCGGGAAGAAGCCGATAAAAGATTGAAAATCCACGGGGCCAACCATTTAACCCTTTACAGCGCGCGCAGTCCTTTTAAAAGGTTTTTGAGTCAATTTCATAATGTATTGATTTATTTGCTGCTCATAGCGTCTGTCATTACCTATTCGATTGGCGAACAAGTCGATAGTCTGGTGATTTTAAGTGTGGTGCTTATCAATGCCATCATTGGGTATATCCAAGAAGGCAAAGCCGAACAAGCGCTGGATAGCATTCGTAACTTATTGACTTTGCAGGCGAAGGTGCGGAGAAACGGTAAGGAGTTCTCCGTTCCTTCGGAACAGTTGGCGCCGGGCGATATTGTTATCTTGGAAAGCGGCGATAAAGTTCCCGCCGACCTTCGGCTATGGAGCACAAAGAGTTTAAAGATAGACGAATCTATGTTGACCGGTGAGTCTGTTCCAGCCGAAAAAAATTGTCAACTTATTGAAATTACTTGCGCGTTAGCCGAACGCCGGAATATGGCTTACTCCGGTACCTTAGTGACTTACGGGTCCGGTATCGGCATTGTTGTAGCGACCGGCGACGCTACCGAAATAGGCCGGATTAATACACTACTAAGTTCAGTTACTCCGTTATTGACACCGTTACTCAGACAGATAGCCGTATTCAGCAGATGGTTGACGTTAGTTATTTTAACAGTGGCTGCAGTGACTTTTGTGTACGG
This sequence comes from Methylococcaceae bacterium UBA7658, assembly GCA_002483425.1. Classification (GTDB taxonomy): domain Bacteria; phylum Pseudomonadota; class Gammaproteobacteria; order Methylococcales; family Methylomonadaceae; genus Methyloglobulus. Next base: position 57,448 of record DLHW01000020.1, on the reverse strand, counting down.
GTGGTCGATCCAGCATTCCGCTCCAACCGACTTATTTTTAGCCGTGGTGAGTCTTGCCGTAGCCGCCATCCCGGAAGGGTTACCCGCCATTATGACAATTACCTTGGCGATCGGCGTTCAACAGATGGCAAGGCAAAACGCGATCATCCGGCGCTTGCCTGCGGTTGAAACATTAGGTTCGGTAACGGTGATTTGCACGGACAAGACCGGCACTTTGACGTGCAACGAAATGACGGTTAAATCCGTTATTGCCGGCAATGTCTTTTTTACGGTCGAAGGGGCCGGGTATGACCCTTATAACGGTAGTATTAAGCACGAAGGGGCTGAAATCGCTCTCAAAACCTACCCTGAATTACACCGGCTGATAAAAACCGCAGCGCTTTGTAATAATGCGTCGGTAATTTCTGTTGCCGGAAAATGGCAAATCCACGGCGATCCGACTGAAGCGGCTTTAATCACGTTAGCGATAAAAGCCGGTTTATCCGGCAGTCAATTAAAGTCGGCGTTACCCCGTTTGGATGTTATTCCATTCGAGTCGCAATACAGCTATATGGCGACTTTACATGCCGGGCGCGATACCGGTTTTATACTGGTTAAAGGCGCGCCGGAAAAAATTGTCAATCTTTGCCGTTATCAACAAAAACGAAATGCGATTATGCCTTTGGACACTGACGGATACCATCGCCAAATCACTAAGCTTGCCGCCAGCGGGCAAAGACTCATCGCCGTAGCAATGAAAGCAGCACCGTTAACGCAAACCCAATTAGATTTCGATAGCATCGACTCGGAATTCATATTATTGGGTATTGTGGGTATGGTAGACCCGTTGCGCCCGGAAGCATTGCAAGCAGTCCGTCAATGCCAGGACGCAGGCGTTAAAGTTAAGATGATCACGGGCGACCATGCCATTACGGCGCAGACAATCGCCGAACAATTGAATGTAGGGAATGGTTCTGTGCTCCAGGGAGAGGAACTCGATCTGATGTCCGAAACCGGACTGTACGAAGCGATCCGCTCCGTCGATGTTTTTGCCCGGGTTAGTCCGGAAAACAAATTACGTCTGGTGAGGGCGCTACAAGCGCATAATCACATTGTTGCGATGACAGGCGACGGCGTAAATGATGCGCCGGCGCTCAAATGCGCTGACGTCGGGATAGCGATGGGCAATATAGGTACGGAGGTTGCTAAAGAAGCCAGCGAAATGGTGCTGGCCGACGATAATTTTGCTTCGATTGCTAAAGCGGTGGGGGCGGGCAGAGGCGTTTACGATAATTTAAAGAAAGCCATTATCTATATCTTGCCGACCAGTTTTGCCGAAGCCATGATGATTGTGGTCGCTACCTTCTCGGGCAATATTCTACCGATTACGCCTGTCCAGATATTGTGGATCAATATGATTACAGAAACGACTTTATCGCTTACGCTGGCGTTCGAATTGCCGGAACGTAATGTAATGAACCGGCCACCCAGAAAGCCCGATGAACCATTGCTGTCAAAATTCCTCGTCTGGCGCATATTTTTTATTTCCATTATCATGGTCGGCGGAACTTACGGCCTTTTCCTCTGGGAGCAAAGTCAAGCCTCATCCATACAAACGGCCCGTACGGTGGCGCTTAACACATTGGTGATGTTCGAGATTTTCTACGTTTTTAACAGCCGTTATTTGCTCAATTCGGTGCTTAATGTGCGCGGATTATTCGGTAACTGGCTAATCTGGCTTGCGATTTTTGTGTTGTTACTGGCGCAATTGGGGCTAACTTATTTACCGGCGATGCAAGCTTTATTTGAAACCGAAAGTCTAGGATGGCAGACTTGGAAATTGATCGTAATGGTTGCCGCCAGTTTGTTTTTTTTTGTGGAGATCGAAAAAATAGTGATTCGTTCGATAAGCAAAAAAATGATCAAGCGTTCACAGAGTGCTTCCTGATAAATGCTTTTTAAATTGAACGGATTGTTATTTGTTAGATTGCGTTTGTCCGGCTGGGGTTGAAATCTATACCGGACAAACGATTGCTTAAGTCGCGCTTTCAGTTAGCGTTTTGCAAAGCTGCAATACGTTCTTCCAGCGGCGGATGGGTCATAAACAGTTTTTGAATGCCGCCGCCGTTGATGCCGAACGCGGCAAATTGGCCGGGTAATTCTTGTTGGTCATGACTGCGTTGCAAGGCTCGTAAGGCGCCGATCATTTTTTGACGGCCAGCTAAACTTGCGCCGCCCGAGTCCGCTCTGAATTCCCTCTGGCGTGAAAACCAGCAAACTAAAATAGACGCCAAAAAGCCGAGTGCGATTTGCGCGATCATTTGCGCCAAGTAATAACCCATCCCCATACCGCTGCGATCATCATTACTCGATAAGGCGCGATCGACGATATGCCCGATGATGGTGGCGAAGAAATACACGAAAGTATTGAGTACGCCTTGCATCAACGCCATCGTAACCATATCGCCATTAGCGATATGCGAGATTTCATGGCCGATGACAGCCTCGACTTCATCCGGCGTCATGCTTTGCAGTAAACCGGTGCTTACGGCGACCAGAGAACTGTTGCGGCTCATGCCGGTGGCAAACGCATTCGGCATGCCGACTTGGAAAATACCGACCTCCGGCATACCGATGCCGGCTTGCCGCGCTTGTTTGGCGACGACATCGTATAACCATTTTTCGGTTTGATTTTGCGGTTGTTCGATCAGCATTACGCCCATCGACGATTTAGCCATCGTTTTCGACATTGCCAAGGAAATAATCGATCCGGTCATGCCGATGACCGCCGACATCATCAATAGCGATTTCAGGTCTAAACCTTGCGCGGTAACATAGCCGCTTAAACCCAAAAGATTGAACAAAATGCTAATAACTATCATCACGGCGATGTTAGTAGCGAGGAATAATAATATTCTCATCATAGTGTGGCCTCGTTGCTTGTGGTTGCGCTGTTGTTATGGGGGCTGAAGATTATAATTCAACGTCATTTTAGAATGATAAACTGTGGTTAAGTTTAACAGCTATGAGGTTATTTTATGAGATTAATGCTAATTTTACTCATTTTTGCGCTTTCGATAATTTCGTGTTTAGGTGTTGCGAATACTGAAAATCATTACGATTTACTGAAAAATCTGCATGTTCCATCGGGTTTTAAGGTGATCGTTTTTGCCCATAATTTACCGAATGCTCGCAGCCTGGCGTTAGGCGATCAAGGGATTGTTTATATCGGCACAGGCGCTGCAGGTACAGTGTATGCTGTGGAAGACAGCGACCAAGACGGCGTAGCCGATAAAACGTATACGATTGCCGAAGGTTTGTACATGCCGAACGGTGTGGCTTATTGGGATGGTTCTCTCTATGTCGCTGAAATAAATAGGATTATACGGTTTGATAAAATATCTCAAAACTTGAACAATCCGCCGAAACCCGTGGTCGTGTACGATAAACTACCGTCCGATAAACACCACGGCTGGAAGTATTTACGCTTCGGACCCGACGGTAAGCTGTATACCGCGATCGGCGCGCCCTGTAATATTTGTAAACCGGATAAGCCCTATGCGTCGTTAATCAGACTGAATCCCGATGGCAGCCAATTAGAGCTTATTGCCGAAGGTATCCGTAATACTGTGGGTTTCGACTGGCAACCCGAAACTAACGCCTTGTTTTTCAATGAGCATGGCCGCGATTATTTGGGCGACGATATGCCTCCAGATGAGTTAAATCAGTGGACGAAGCCCGGCGAACATTTTGGCTATCCTTTTTGCCACGGCGGCGATATTATCGATCCAGAATTCGGGATGGGTAAAAACTGTAAAGACACTATTGCTCCGGTCTGGAAATATAAAGCGCACAATGCCCCTTTGGGATTAAGGTTTTACCGGGGGCGGCAATTTCCGGAAAGTTATCGAAATCAGCTTTTCACGGCCTTGCACGGTTCGTGGAACCGAAGCAAACCCGACGGTTATCGAGTCGATTTGATAAAGTTTAAAAACGGTCGACCGGATGCGCAAGAGACTTTTATTGGCGGCTGGTTAACGGAAGAGTATAAGGTAATAGGCCGTCCTGTCGACTTATTGGAAATGCCGGACGGCAGTTTGCTGATTTCCGACGACCAAAACGGACTCATTTACAAAGTGGCGTACCAAGGCAAATAATGGATAGACAATTCGAAATTATCGGAAAAGAGACGGTATACGACGGCTTTTTCGTCATGGAAAAATTCCAACTTAAGCATACTCTGTTTGCTGGCGGGTGGAGCGGTGAGATCAGCAGGGAACTGTTCCGGCGCAATAATTGCGTAGCGGTCATTTTATACGATCCCGATGCCGATAAGGTTGTACTGATCGAGCAATTTCGCGTCGGCGCGGCTGCGAATACCGGCCGGGCCTGGCTGGTCGAGATCGTTGCCGGCGCTATCGACGCAGGCGAAACGCCGGAGCAGGTCGCCGTCCGGGAATCGAAAGAGGAGGCGGGCTGCGACATCTTAGAGTTAAAACTTATCAGCCGTTTTTATACCACGCCGGGCGGTTCTTCTGAAATGATCAGCCTGTTTTACGGCCGGGTCGATAGCGGGCAGATCGGCGGCATCCACGGATTACAACATGAAGACGAGGATATTTTTGTTTATACCGTTACCTTCGATGAAGTTTACCGGATGCTGGATGAAAATAAGATCGAATCGGGTATTCCCATTATTGCGATACAGTGGCTGGCGTTGAACCGGGAAAAATTAAGACTGTTAAGGTAACGAGTGAATTTACAGAAACATAAGAGATGGTAACTATTCCGCGCGACTTTTCTTAACGGTTCTTCCACTATGATGTTAACTTAGTTTAGAAGCGCTATTATCGGGACTAGCGCAATTCGGCTTGATGGATTTATACCGGTGGAATATCCCGCCGCGGATGTCCGGTATAAAGCTGTCGTGGCCGACCGATTTTTTGTTCGGGATCGGCGATCATTTCATCCCAATGCGAAATCCAGCCGATGGTGCGGCCCATGGCGAAGATGGCGGTGAACATTTTGCTGGGAATACCCAGCGCATGGAGAACGATGCCAGAATAAAAATCGACGTTGGGATACAATTTTTTGCTAATGAAATAGTCGTCTTCCAGGGCGATTTTTTCGAGTTCCAACGCCAATTTGAAGATTTTATCGTCGTGCAAACCTAATTCGGTAAGGACTTCATGGCAGGTTTCGCGCATCAACCGGGAACGCGGATCGTGGCTTTTATAGACGCGATGACCGAAACCCATGAGCCGGAACGGATCGTTTTTATCTTTGGCTTTGTTAAGATAAAGTTCGATCCTTGAAGTATCGCCGATTTCCATTAGCATGTTGAGCACGGCTTCGTTCGCGCCGCCGTGCGCTGCACCCCATAGACAAGCTATACCGGCGGTTATACAAGCAAACGGATTAGCGCCGCTGGATCCCGCCAATCGAACAGTCGAAGTAGAGGCGTTTTGCTCATGGTCGGCATGCAGGATCAATATTCTATCCAATGCTTTTACTAAAACCGGATTTGGTGTGAAATCGTCACAAGGCGTTGCCAACATCATCATCATGAAGTTTTCAACGTAATTCAGCTTGTTTTGCGGGTACATGAACGGCGAGCCGGTGCTGTATTTATGGCACATGGCGACAATGGTCGGAACTTTGGCGATCAGACGAATAGCACACATCATACGGTCGTCTTTGGAATGGATGTCCATCGCGTCATGATAAAACGCCGAAAGTGCGCCGACCACGCCGACCATAATGGCCATCGGGTGGGCGTCGCGCCTAAAGCCACGGAAAAAGAGATTGACTTGATCGTGCACCATCGTATGCATGGTCACATTGTGTTCGAATTCAGCCAGTTCGGGTTTACCTGGTAACTCCCCGTGAAGCAATAAATAGCAGACTTCCAGAAAGGTGCAATGCTGGGCGAGTTGTTCGATGGGATAACCGCGATAAAGCAGTACCCCGGCTTCGCCGTCGATGTACGTTATGGCGGATTGGCAACTTGCCGTGGACATAAAACCGGGATCGTAAGTAAACAGGCCGGTTTGTTTGTAAAGCTGTTGGACATCGATTACATCGGGTCCGATGGTTCCCGATAAGCGCGGTAACTCGCAGACGAGTTGATCGTTTTCGGTTAATGACAGGCTGCGGGGATTGTTCATAAAATCGCTCTCAGTCTTTAATATGATTTTTAGATTACCACAACACCCGGAAAAGGCTAATGCTATTTAGCGTTTGCCACGGCTTGGTGCGCCAGTTCGGAAACTTTCGCCCAATTCTTTTCAGCGACGACCGCTTGCGGAGCCAGCCAAGAGCCGCCGACGCAGGCAACGTTCGGTAATTGCAAATAGTCTTTGTAATTACCCGGCGAGACGCCGCCGGTCGGACAGAACGTAATCTGCGGAAACGGTCCTGAAATAGCTTGTAACATAGGAATACCGCCGGCGGCTTCGGCAGGGAAAAACTTGAAGTGATCGAGATCGTATTCCATGCCCAACATCAATTCAGATAAAGTTGCAACACCGGGAATCAATGCGATTTGACCGTTACCGCCAGCTTCTAAGAGAGCAGGCGTCAACCCAGGGCTTATGGCGAATACCGCCCCGGCGTCTTGAGCGGCTTGTAGTTGCGCCGGATTGGCGATGGTGCCTGCGCCGACGATGGCGTCTTTGACTTCCCGGCTGATGAGCTTTATCGCATCCAGCGCGATTGGCGTGCGCAAGGTGATTTCCAAGACTTTAATTCCGCCTTCGACTAGCGCTTTGGCGAGCGGCACGGCGTCGTCGATATGTTGAATGACCATTACGGGCATGACCGGCCCTGCGGTTAAAATGTCGCGCGGTTGGATTTTCCAGTTTTTGTGCATGATCGTTCCCTTTTAACTGTGTTTAATAGTGGCGTTCCGGTATTGGGTTAATCTTTAGGAAACTCTGTTTAAACTCTTCGACAAGCCCGGTATCTCCTGAGCGAAATCGAAAAGCATTCATTGAAGTCATCTGATGTAGAGTCTCCTTAATGGCGCATCGGTTATTCGCTAGTATAGTCAACTTCAAAAAGACTGGATGCGCCGGTTTCAGCGGAAGACGCCGCCAGCCTGAACCGGTGGAATAATTCGCGGCCGCTGCCGTAATGGTGGTTCTTTGCCGTATTGGGCGCTGGCGTCCGCGCGTTAAATTCGGCTTCATCGACTAAGGCGTTGATTTCACCGGTTTGCAAATTCATCGAAATAATATCACCGTCGTGGACTTTCGCCAGCGGGCCGCCCGACAGGCATTCAGGACACATTTGGATGGCGGACGGGACTTTACCTGATGCGCCCGACATCCGTCCGTCAGTGACAAGCGCGACCTTGAAGCCTTTATCCTGGAGTACGCCGAGCGGCGGGGTCAGTTTGTGGAGTTCCGGCATCCCGTTCGACCGCGGGCCTTGGTAGCGGAGCACGGCAACGAAATCCTTCTCCAGTTCGCCGCGCTTGAAAGCGGCAAGAAAGTCTTCCTGGTCGTCGAAAACGACGGCAGGTGCCTTGACGATTTGGTGTTCGGGCGCCACTGCCGATAATTTAGAGACGCCACGCCCTAAATTGCCGTGCATTACGTGCAATCCACCGCCGGTCGCAAACGGGTTTGCAACGGTACTTAGCACTTCTTTATCCAGCGACTCTGCTGGAACCGGTTCCCAAACCAACTTGTCGTCGATCAATCGGGGTTCCTGGGTGTAATAATTCATGCCGGGTTGATCGCCAACCGTCAGCACATCCTCGTGCAATAAACCGTTACGGAGCAGTTCCGCAATCAAAACGCCCATGCCGCCCGCCGCCTGGAAATGATTTACGTCGGCTGGGCCGTTCGGGTAAATTTTTGCGATGAGCGGAACGGCTTTGGAAATCCGGTCGAAATCATCCCAGTTCAGCACAATGCCTGACGCGCGGGCAATGGCGATCAAGTGCATGGTGTGGTTGGTTGAGCCACCGGTCGCCAGCAAGCCGATGACGGCATTGATGATGGCTTTTTCGTCAACGACATGGGCGATAGGCCGGAAATCGTTGCCCAACGCAGTAAATTTCAGGACTTGTTTAGCCGCCGCTTTGGTCAGTTCGTCGCGTAAAGGCGTGTAAGGATTGATGAAAGAACTGCCGGGCAAATGCAAGCCCATGATTTCCATCATCATCTGGTTACTGTTGGCAGTACCGTAAAAAGTGCAGGTACCGGCGCTATGGTAAGAAGCGGATTCCGCCGCCAGCAATTCTTCCCGTCCGATTTTTCCGACCGCATAGGCTTGGCGTGCGCGGGCTTTTTCCTTATTGGTGATCCCGCTCGGCATCGGGCCTGCCGGAACGAAAACCGCCGGTAAATGCCCGAAACTCAGCGCGCCGATGAGCAAACCCGGCACGATTTTATCGCACACGCCCAAGTACAACGCGCCGTCGAACATGTTATGGCTCATGCCGATGGCGGTGGACATCGCAATCAAATCCCGGCTGAATAGCGACATTTCCATGCCGTGCTGGCCTTGGGTAATGCCGTCGCACATCGCTGGAACGCCGCCCGCAACCTGTGCCACGCCGCCCGCTTCATGGATTGCCGCCTTGATTAAATCGGGCGCATCTTTATAGGGTTGATGCGCCGATAGCATGTCGTTGTAAGAGGTGATAATCGCAATATTGGCTTTTTTGTCTCCCCTTAAATCGGCTTTGTCGCTCGGATTGCAGGCTGCAAAACCATGCGCCAGATTGCCGCACGGCAGCGTCGAACGGGTCGGCCCTTGCTTGGCGATGCCGTCGATGTATTTAAGATAGGCCGAACGCGTTTTATGGCTGCGTTCAATGACTTCTTGGGTGACTTTTTCGATGACGGGATGCATGGCTTTCTTTCTCTGATTTTGTTAATCGATATTAATGTTTCGTATTTGGGTAAGTTTCGTAGATACCGTCTTAAAATCCGGTAAACCGTTTGACACTAATTTTTCGCTTGCTTAATGGCATTTAAAACGGTATTAACGGCACTGAGAGATTTTCTCGTGTTGCTTTTACTGCAATTTGACGCCTCTCATCAACTTGAACATCATAGAATTGAAACTCCATTTTTTCTCGATCAGCTTCAAATAAACAAGTTATTCGCTGACCAATAAATCCTGTCTCTTTGCTGCGCCTATAAATCTCTATCTTGTCAAAGGGAGCTGTACTCATTTCAATTCTTACCTCGCCAGAAAACTCTATGTTTTCTAGTGGAACTTTAAACTCACCAAACTCCATATACATCAATCCATTTTTTTCTTGATCAGTAGGACAGATGATATAAATCGATTTAGTTGCTCCAGGAGCTAAATCTTTATAAATTGCATTTTTATCATCGAAGCAAAGGTTTTGAAATAACTCTCTTGGAAATAGACGAGTATCTATTTTTTCAAAAGATATGATTATATCGTCGGGATTAGAAGGCATATTTTCTATGATATTTTTGACATAACTCTGATCTAATCCGCCATCTAGCAAGTTTACTTTACAATTTTTAAAAGTACCTGTTCTGTTTAGAAAAGTTACGGTATTACAGAGCCAGTTTTCTGGGGTTTCTGCTTGTTTGACTGTTCTTAATTCGATGTTTCCCTTCTCTGCACCTAGCTTTGCTCCGGGAGAAAAGTCTAATGTTGAGACAGCAATTACACGGTCAAACTCGTACAAAAACTTTCGACCAATGAGTTGCTCTATCCAGCTTGCAGGGGCAGCACCTTGAGAAGGACGATCACGGCATTCAATTAGCCACCTATGATCGCCTAGCTTTGATGAAAAAGTGATGAATATGTCAAATTCAACTACTTGAACACCTTGATCGTCATGAAACCGTTTATTAACTTCTACGGCTTTACCCGCTTTTGCGATAATTTTCTCAATCTCAGCAACAAGCTCTTCAAGTTTTTTCCCATTTTCTCTTGGCATTTTCGAAATTATCTCAAATTAGTATGATGCCTTAAATGCAGGATGTCCCTAGGAACGAGATGCATTAGTCGCGAACGATGTGCTTCCCTTCCTTCAGTATATCCTAGGTAATTTACAGTCACGTTGGAGTAGCTTTTCACAACCCTATAATCCTGTCACCAAACCCTGTCCACACCATATTGTAAAAAGATAGCTTCATTACTGATAAGCTTGTAGCTTTCAACTAATGATTGGCTTATAAGCAACCGGTCAAATGGGTCTCGGTGCTCAAATGGCAAATTTAATAGCGTCAGCACATGTGAAGTTTTTATCGGTAAAAGCGTAATACTTTGTTGTTCAACTGTTGCAATTACTTGGTCGAGCGATTGCGATAGTTGTAATTTGCCAAGGCTAATTTTGATCGCCATCTCCCATAGGCTCGCGATGCTTAAATAAATGTCGGCGTTATCATCGATGATAATTTCTTTTGCTTTTGAAGAAAGACGCTCATCGCCTTCTAAAAACCATATCAAGGCATGGGTGTCCAATAAATATGCCATTACATAAACTCGTTGAAATCAGCCAACGGCGCATCAAAATCATCCGCCATCGAGACGACGAGACCTTTCATGCAGCCAAACTGCCGTTTCGAAATTGTTTTTTTGTGAGTGCGTAATTTCGTTATGATTTCTTCTAATTCCAGCAAAGATTCTTCCGGGAGTTGGTCAATCTGGCGGATTAGATTCAATTTATGTTCTGCGATATTCATCGTAACCTCTCGAGTCGAAAAAATGCCCTATTTCGCTTTGCTTGCTTACAGCCTTACTCCTCCCAAGCCCTGCCATCCCTCGCCAGCAAAGCCACCGAAGCAATCGGTCCCCACGTACCCGCAGGGTAGGATTTAGGTGATTCGTTATAATGCCGCCAGGCATCCTGGATTGAATCCACCCAGGTCCAGGCTTGTTCGATTTCTTCACGGCTTAAGAACAAGGTCGGATTGCCGCGCATGGCTTCCAGCACCAGTTTTTCGTAGCCGCCGAAGATGCGGTTCTTTTTGAAAGCGTCGGAAAAGCTTAAGTCCAGCCGGGTTTTTTGCAGTTTGATGTGCTCGTCGATGCCGGGAATCTTGTTCAGCATTTCGATTTCCACGCCCTCGTTCGGTTGCAGGTGGATAATCAATTTATTCGGCGGCAAATCCCTAAAACTGTCTTTAAAGATGTTGTGCGGCAGTTGTTTGAAATACACTTCAATCTCCGTGCGTTTCCCCATCAGACGCTTGCCTGTGCGCAGATAAAACGGTACGCCTGCCCAGCGCCAGTTGTCGATATCGACCCGGATGGCAACGAAAGTTTCCGTTGTGCTCAGCGTATTGGCGCCTTCTTCTTCGAGATAGCCGGGGACAGCCACGCCTTTAACGTAGCCGCTACTGTATTGCCCGCGCACGGTTTTTTCATCGACATTATTCCGGGTAATCGGCCGCAACGCTTTTAAAACCTTGATTTTCTCGTTGCGGATACTGTGCGCTTCGAGGTCCGCAGGCGGCTCCATCGCGATAAACGTCAGGATTTGCAGCAAGTGATTTTGCAGCATATCGCGCAATTGCCCGGTTTTATCGAAATACTCCCAGCGGCCCTCGATGCCGACTTCTTCCGCAACCGTTATCTGTATGTGGTCGATAGTATTGTGGTTCCAGTTGGTCGTAAAGATCGAATTGGCGAAACGCAGCGCCAATAAATTCAAAACAGTTTCTTTGCCTAGATAGTGATCGATCCGGAAGACTTGGTCCTCGCCGAATACTTTGGCGACTTCGTCATTGATTTCCTTGGACGATTTCAAATCGTGGCCGATCGGTTTTTCCATCACCATCCGCGATTCTTGGGTTAACACGCCGGATTTGGCGAGGCCTTGACAGAGGTTTTTAAACAAGAACGGCGCAACGGCAAAATAATTAACCAGCACACGGTTTTTTGAATCGGTAATGGAGTTTAGGATTTTATAGTCATCCAGTTGCGTCAAGTCGAGCTTGACATAAGCCAGCCGGCCGGAAAAGCGGGTCCATACCTCGTCTGCGATCCCTTCGTTAGAGAATTCCTTTAAACTTTTGAGTGCGATTTCAACAAAATCGTCTTTGCCGCCGTCGTGACGGTCGATACCGATGATGCGGGTCTCGGGTTCGATTAACTGAGCGTATTCGAGCCGGTACAAAGAAATCAGCAGTTTGCGCCTGGACAAGTCGCCCAACGCCCCGTAAATGATCAAGTCGCAAGGTTTGTAAGTTTTTTTATCCTTCATGAGGTTCCGGTTGAATAGGCAGAGTTGTTGTTCTAATTGTCCATTAAGAACATTATCTCAAAGTTTGTTCACAGCGGCACAGTTTCTAGTTACCCTGGCGGCCGCTAGTTATGCGCGACGGTGTTCAATGAGACTGCGAAGTTACCGGAGAGGGAAGTTGTTCCTAAATTGTTTAGGCTAACACGAGGCGAAGGACTTAGCCAGAGTGTCCTTAAAAGTCGAGCCGGAATAAGCATTCGAATGTTCAACCTTAAAAAAACAGGCAAAAGCCGATTCCGGCCGTTACCGTCAAGCTTATGCCTGCTTTTAAAGCAGCGATTTCAAGTTGCAGTAATCTGCCTTAAATTTACTGGAATGCTGAAGGCGCGGATGAGAGCCAGGCTGGAAGTTGCTCTAAGTTGTTATACCAGCGAGGGATTTCGCTGTAAGGCGCGAGAGGATACTCGGCAAGTTTCGCCAAATCGAGAAACGAACCGGCCGAGAAATCGGCTAACGTGGCGTGTTCGCCTACTAACCAATTGCGTCCCTTTAAATGCTGTTCGAGCACTTGCGCGAACCGGTGAAAACGTTCTTCGCCTTTGGCGACTTCTTGTAAATCGGCTTCAGCCGACATGAAAAATTTTTTGATAACTTTTTCAAAAATTAAAACCGAACAAGCGCTGCCGAAATGCGCGGTTTGCCAAAATTGCCAGCGGCTGATGTCGGCTCTGACACGGCTATCGGCCGGCCAAAGTTCGGTGTGTGCGACTTTGGTGCAAAGATATTGCATGATGGCGTTGGACTCCCATAACACAAAATCGCCATCAACCAAGGCCGGTATCATATGATTGGGGTTCAATTGCAAGAACTCGGGTTGCAGTTGTGCGCCTTTGCTTAAATCGACTGTTTCCAGTTCGCATTCAAGCTGTAAGTGATGGAGCACCGCAACAACACGCCTTGAGTTGGGCGACATAGGGAAGTGATAAAGTTTCATGGTAGCCTCCTGAGCAGTAGTCAAATAACTTGTTTTTTGCAAGTCTATAATTTTATATCAAAGCTTGCGTTTTGCAAGTAATGAATTAATATCGTTACTTCCGGCATCTAGCATAGAACGCTGTTAGGCGCTTTGAAGATAAAATAGACGAGTTATCGCTAACCGAATTTGAATATTATGGATTGACCATGACTGCCAATGACCCAAACAATCGTTCCGATTGTCCCTTATCCTGCGCATTAGATTTGATTGGGGATAAATGGAGTCTTTTAGTAATTCGAGACATTTGTTTGAATAAAAAAAGATATGTGGACTTTCAATCGTCGCCGGAAAAAATTCCGACTAATATTCTGGCAAGCCGTTTAAAGCGGTTGGAAGAGACTGGAATTATCGTTAAAAAACCCTATCAGACGAAACCGTTGCGCTGCGAATATTTGTTGACGGTCAAAGGCGCCGATTTACTGCCGGTCTTGCAAACGCTTGCGGCGTGGGCGGAAAAACACGTGCCTAGCTGTATCCCGGCGCCCGAGTTTTTTTTCACATTGAAGCCGGAAAATCTATTTACTCGATAATTAGTTCAATTTTGATCTGCAACCGGAGTTGTTGGCCTCTTTAAGACTTATGCGCAGCTTCGAATGCGAGCGGGTATTGAGGCAATGATAAATTTTCATTAACAAAACAGCCATTTACTGGTAAATTGACGCGGACACCAATTGTAGCAAGCTGTGTCAACCCACACTTTGAGGAGAACGGATATGTCTAACAATTTATTAGAATTATTAAAAACACACCTATCGGGTGATGTAGTCTCGAATATTGCCGGTTTGATCGGCGAATCGCCAAAAAATACCGAATCCGCAATTAAAACCGCATTACCTTCGCTATTGGCGGGGTTGATCGATAAAAGCGGCGACAGTCAGAGTATCGGTCAACTTTTTAACGTGTTAACGAGCAGCGATCATGGCGGCGGAGTTCTGAGCAATCTCGGCGCGTTGTCGCGCGGCGGGGAAGAAACTAACAAATTGATTAGCAACGGAAAGGGTTTGCTGGCAAGTCTTTTTGGCAGCAAAGTCGAGGGATTGACTAATTTGGTTTCGAAAGAAAGCGGGATTAGCAGCGCGTCGGCGTCGTCATTGCTTGGCTTTATTATTCCCGTTGTTTTAGGCTTCTTGGGCAGGCATCTCAAAATTGAAAATATTCAGAATGCAGCCGGTTTAGCCGGTTTATTAAACGGACAAAGTGGTTTTTTAAGCAACCTGTTACCGGCAGGATTCGGCAGCGTATTGGGCGCAATGCCGCTTGGCTCGGCGCTGGATAAATTCGATAGCGATGCTATTAAAACTACCGTATCGGAAGCAGCCGGCAATGTCATGGAGAGTTTCGATAAGGCTACCGAGTTATTCGATACCGGTAAAATTACCGATGCGGCGGGTAAAGCGGCCAGTTCGATTGCCGATACATTCGACCGGCTTGAAGATAAAATCGAAGACGCCGCAGAAGAATCGTTAGCGAAAGTTAAAACGGTTGCCGGCGATATTGGCGAGTCGGCCAGCCAAATGGGTTCGCAGGTATTAGCGGAAGGTAAGGATTTCGCCCAAAGCGCCGCCAACGCCTTTGAAGAAGGGGCCGGAGAAGGTATGAAATTTCTGCCGTGGATTTTGTTGGCGGCCGGTGCTTTGTTGATTTGGGGGTTATTGAAGAGTTGCGGCGAATCGACGGAGACCGTGCCTGAGAAAACCGCGCCGGCACCGAAAGCGCAAGTTGCTCAACCCCCGGTGCAGCCCGCTGTGACTGCGCCGCCCGTGCAACCGCCCGCACCAGCGCCGGTAGAGAAAGTGGCCGAACAAGTCAGCGCTTTCTTTGAGAAAACCTTACCCGGCGGTTACGCCATAAAAGCGGTTAAAGACGGCTTTATTAGTCAATTGGTCGGCTTTATCGAAAGCAGCGATCCGATCAGCAAGGATTTATGGTTTAGTATGGATGGTATTACGTTCGATACCAATAAGGCCACTATCAAAAAAGAATCCGATCCTCAAATTAACGATATAGCGGAGATTCTAAAAGCGTATCCGCAAGTGAAAATCAAAATCGGCGGTTATACCGATAATACGGGAAAAGCGAAAGCCAATCTGAAGCTATCGAAAAACCGTGCGGCGGCCGTAAAAAAAGCGTTGGCGGTTAAAGGTGTCAAAGCCGGCAGGATGGACGCCGAAGGTTACGGTAGCGATCATCCGGTTGCCACTAACGACACCGAAGAAGGACGTCAAAAGAACCGGCGTATCGATGTTAGGGTGACCGAGAAATAAAGTTATCCAGTTACCCGGTGTCAAGGGTTACCTTTTACACCGGGTATTAATACAATCGAAGCGGATTAAATTAACCTTAACCGGCCGTAGTCCCTATAATAATGATGGGTTTTACGTTAGCCATGAAATAACACTAATTTATGAATAGATCGATCTTTCCCAAACTACTTTTAACTCTTTCGGTTACCGTCATCGGCCTATCTTTATCCGGTTGTTCCGATGATGAAACGCCCAAATCAGCGGCAGCAATTGCACAATCGCCAGTTACGGACTCGAGCGAAAAAATAACCAGCAAGGATTCGCCGCACGATCCGACGCCGGAAGCGGAATTAACGCAAAAACAAAAATTCGAAAAAGCATTTGCTTCTCAATGCGCCGATAGAGA
The DNA here is from genome assembly GCA_002483425.1 of Methylococcaceae bacterium UBA7658. GTDB lineage: Bacteria > Pseudomonadota > Gammaproteobacteria > Methylococcales > Methylomonadaceae > Methyloglobulus. Next base: position 41,597 of record DLHW01000020.1, on the reverse strand, counting down.
ATTGAATAATCCGGCTAGTAAAATCGAAGAAGCCGACCGGATTAACAAAGCTTGCGAGTGTATCGCCGCTTATGTGGCAAAAGATTTAACGGATGAGGAAGCGGAAAAATTTATCGACGAACGCGAACAACCGCAATCGTTACGGATTAAATACGAAGCGGGCGCTTACGAGTGTTTGCAAGAAAAAGCGAGAGTGGAGGAGCCTAAAATAATTAAGAGCCAACAATAAAGAGCCGATAAACCTTCGCCCGTAGCGAATAAACGGGCGAAGGAATGCGCCTAATAACTTTTATAAAGTTCCTTCCTTATCATCATCCGAGGCTAAATCGGAAATATCTTTCAACCGGGAGATGGCTTTAAAATGGATGCTCCCATCCGGGTAATTTCCGTCTTTATCTAACATTCCTGGCGATGTTCCGGTTAGCAGTTCCAGGGCGTCGTTTACCGTCGCGACAGCGTAAACGGCAAACAGGCCGTTTTCGACGGCGGAAATTACTTCTTGTTTCAGCATCAAGTTGCGCTTATTGGCGGCGGGAATAATCACGGCATGTTCACCGGTCAAACCGCGCGCCTTACACAAGCGGAAATACCCTTCGATTTTCTCGTTCACGCCGCCGACCGCTTGGACTTCGCCGTATTGGTTAATAGAACCGGTAACGGCGAAACTTTGTTTGATGGGTATACGAGTGAGGGCGGAGATCAAGCAACACAGTTCGGCTAGAGCCGCGCTATCGCCGTCGATGTAGCCGTACGATTGTTCAATCGCGATATTCGCGGAGATTGCTAAAGGAAAATGCTGAGCGTAACAATGCCCCAAATAACCGGTAAGAATCATCACGCCCTTGGTATGAATCTCTTTGCCTAGCTCGGATTCCCGCTCGATATCGACAATACCTCGGGAGCCGGGGTAAACGGTGGTGGTGATTCGAGCCGGTGCGCCGAAATTGCTGCCGCCGACTTCAATCACCGTTAAACCGTTGATTTTGCCGACTGCTTCGCCTCCGGTGTCGATAAGTACCGTGCCGTCCAGCATCTCTTCCAATAAGATTTGGGGTATTCTGCCGTTACGGTATTCCCGGGCCGCTAAAGCTTGTTCGATGTAAACATCGTCGACTACCGGGCTGTTTTTCTGCCGGGCGAAAAAATAGGCTTCCGAAAGGGTATCGAGGGAGGCGTTAATATGAGCCGACAGTTGTTGCTGATTTTCGGATAGCCGGCAACTGTATTCGATTAAACGCTGAATCGAAGGTTTAGTGATGTTATCTGCGCCTATTGCTTGCGCGTGTTTTAACATGATTGCGGCAAACTGTTGTATCGTCTCCGGATTGAGCGGAATGCTATTATCGAAATCCGCTAAGACTTTAAACATTTCGTTAAATTCGCTATCGAGTTCTTCCAGCAAATAATAAATATCGCGCGAACCGACCAGGATGATTTTGATAGCTAGAGGTATATTTTGCGGTTTCAAAGTCGCGGTGTTGATGCCTAAATCGGAATAGGGCGTTTCAATTTCGATACAGCCGGATTGTAACGCCCGCTTTAAACTTTCCCACACGAAAGGATACGTGATCAGTTTTTCGGCATCGAGAATAAGATAACCGCCGTTGGCTTTGTGTAAAGCACCGGGGCAAATTTTCCGGTAATTAGTGACTAGTGCGCCTTGCTCGCTGCTGTATTCGATACGCCCGAATAAATTTTGATAGGTTGGATGCGGCTCGAAAACGACTGGCGCGCCGTTGTCGGCAGGATGATCGACAAGAACGTTGGGTAAATAAAGTTCGATCAATAGGTTTCGTTTTACCGTGTGCCCGCTGGACTCCAATAAGGTTGACGGCATGAAGTAATCGGCAATCGTCGTGTTTAGATTTTGTTTTATTTCCAATAAGTAGCGATAACCGTCGCCGCAATTTTTATAGCAGTTTTCTAAATCCTCGAACAATGGCGCAACCGCTGTTTTAATCGTATCGTGATCGAGCAGTTTGATTTTTTCCATCATTTCCCGCCGCCACAGCGGTAAATCCAACAAGGTTTCACTGAGATAATCTTCAATAGTTTCAACGTTTTGATGATAAGTATCGCGATCGGATTCGGACAATTGAGCAAATTGTTCTTCATCAAGCGGTTTATTGTTTTTGAAAGGCGCGAAAGTTACCGACTCGTTTTCCCGGAATAAGGCAATGTCCAGGCTTCTGGCTTTTTTCTCAACCAGATCTATTGCACTGTTATAAGCTTGGTTAAAGGAACGCTCGATTGTCGATTTTTTTTGCTGATAGCTAGGGCTTTCAAAGACGGCGGGGAAAGTAATTAAAATGTTATCGATAAGGTTTTCGATGTCGTTGGCGAATTGCCGGCCTAGGCCTGCCGACATCCTAATCGGCAGCGGTTCCCGCGGATTGGTAAAATTGTCCACGTAGGCCAAAGCATACGGTGTTGCAAGGCTTAAGGATAGGGTTTCTAAATGATGGTTTATCATCGATAATCGCCCTAAGCCCGGTTCGCCCATAACAAAAATGTTATAGCCCGCGAACTGCATGGCAATGCCGAATTCCAAAGCTGATTGCGCCCTAGGCTGACCGAGAATAAAGCTTTGCCGGGCAGCGAGGTCCGTGCGTTCAAACTCCGGAATTTCTATTTTTAACGTAAGTTCTTCGGGTAGTAATTTTAAGATCGAAGTCATGAATGGCCGACTGGCAGGCATAAAAGGCGGAATTTTAACATCGAACCGGATTGCTGATACATCTCAAACTCGGCCGGACCGGAGATTGCTCCCGGTTTTATTAAGAGTTAATAAATTTTTACGGTTGGAACCGTTGTTAAAAAAGCTTTGAAGGACTTTCTACGGCGTTAATCAACGAGGGAGCCGAAGGTGTGGTAGTTACAACAATTCGATATTGATGTATCATGAGCTTAGCTTATTTTCAATAAGCCGATTGGTCAGTTGTATTAATGGATGATTAAGGAATCTGAGCAATAATCCTATAGTTGCAACCACTTTTTCCAGTAAATTATTCTTTTTATCATTAATCGAAATTATGCAAATTTTAAAAATTACTACCTTTGTTTTAATGAGCTTGTTCGTGATCCCTTCTTTGGTCAGTTGCGCCGGCGGCAAAACCACTGAAAGCACGGGAGAGTATTTCGATGACTCAGTGATCACTAATAAAGTGAAGTTGTCGATTTTAGGCGATCCGAAGTTAAAATCTCTGCAAATCAGTGTTGAAACCTTTAAAGGCGTGGTTCAGCTCAGCGGCTTCGTCAATTCGAGCGAGGCGGCGACCAAGGCTGTGGACCTAGCGCGCCGGGTAAGAGGAGTCAAACAAGTTAACAATAGCTTAATCGTTAAGCAATAACGGGGTGCATTGTCCCTAAAGCGCGAATTGCTCCGCTAAAACGGAGGCTCTCAAACACTTTGACGGACCGGTTAAACTTTATTTATACGCTTTCCTTAAAGCGATGAAATTTGCTGTCCAGGGAGTAGTCGATTGCTATTAATTCGGAAATTTCTTTACCGCTAACTGGACGGCTAAAAAGATAGCCCTGCATGACGTGGCAACCGAGGCCGAACATTACGGATGCTTGTTCCTTGGTTTCCACACCTTCGGCAACCAAGGTAAAATTTAACGCATTCGCCAATCCGATGATAGTGCCGAGCAATAACGGAGTGTGAGGATTGCTCAACAAATCTTCCATGAACATTTTGTCAATTTTTAGGCCGTCCAGCGGAAGATGTTTTAGCGAGGCTAAACTTGAAAACCCGCTACCGAAGTCGTCAATAGCAATTTTTACGCCTAACTCTCTTAATTGATTAAAAATTTCGATACGGCCTACATTTTGTAAACCGTTTTCGGTAATTTCCAATTGCAAATACTGAGCAGGTACGCCAGTTTTAGCCAATAAATCCTTCACGGCGTCAACAAACCCGGGATCTTGAAAAAATGCCGGCGAAATATTCACGCCCACCTGGATATATGGCAAGCCGGTGCGCCGCCATTCCGCGATCTGTTCGCAGGCGGTTTTAATGGTCCAATGACCTAACTGAGAAACCATTCCCATTTGTTCCACCAGCGCAACAAAATCGTGCGGCGAAATGATGCCTTTTTCCGGATGCTGCCAACGCGCCAGGGCTTCGACGCCGACAATTTTTCCGGTTTCCAACGATACTTGAGGCTGGTAGTACAAGATAAATTGGTCGTTTTTAGACGCTTCCCGCAACATTCGTTCTTTTTCTAACCGTTGTTGAATCTGATTAGCCATGTGTGGGGAAAAGAAAATATAACGCTGTTTACCAGTCTGTTTTGCCAGATACATGGCGCTATCGGCGGCTTTTAATAATTCAGGTTCAGTGCTGCCGTCCTTTGGAAATAATGCGATTCCGATGCTGGCGCTAGGATTAATCTGGTGATTGCTTAAAACCAGCGGCTGGTTCAGTTTATGCAAACAGCGTTTAGCGACATCGGCCACGCTAATTTCATCCATGATGTTATTTAAGATGATACAAAACTCATCGCCGCCCAGCCGGGCGATAAAGTCGATTTCTCTTGCCACTTGTTTCAGTCTGAGTGCTATTTCTTGCAAGTACAAATCGCCGGCATGATGACCGAAACTGTCGTTAATGCCTTTAAAGCCATCCATGTCGATGAACATCAACGCAAATTGAGATTTTTTTTGCATCGATGACAAGATGATATCTTCGATACGTTCTTGAAAATAGGAACGGTTTGCCAGTCCGGTGAGATGATCGAAATAAGCTAACCGGTGAATTTGTTTTTCGGTTTGTTTTTTATGAGAAATATCTTGCACGATACCGGTGATAAAGAGCAGATTCTGACTATTAAGGGCTTCGATATCTTGTTGTACTTCGATAATTTCCGACGGCGTCACATTGATACGGTATTCGATGTGTTGAATAGCCTTGCTGTGAGCGGCTGCATTGATCACATCTTTTACGAAGTCCCGGTCTTTCGGATGGATAAGTTTAAGAAAACCTTCCAGCGAACCGTCGAACGTGCTCAGGTCGATGCCGCAAAGTTGCGCCAATTGGTCGGAAATGGTGAATTGATCGTGCTGAATATCCCACGTCCAATAGCCTAACCGGGCGATTCTTTGGGCCGCGCTGAGCTGAAGTTTGCTATTTCTCAATTCGGCGGTCACTTGACCGGTGCGCAGGCCAAAATTGACGCGTTGCACTAGAATGGGATAGTTGCCGATGGGTTTCGCAATAAAATCGGTTGCGCCCGAATCAAATGCTTTGTTAATCGATTCAATATCGTCTTTTCCCGTAACCATAATGATGGGTATATCGGTCAACGCCGGATCTTGTCTTAATCTGCGGCAGGTTTCGAAACCGTCGAGATCGGGTATCACCGCATCGAGCAAAATAAGATCAGGGAGCTGCTTTTTGACTTGTCTTATGCCCTCTTCGCCGTCACTGGCCTCGACGACGGAGAAACCGTTTATGCGTAACACCGATCCGGTGATCATACGAAAACCTGGGTCATCGTCAATCAGAAGAATTTTATCACCGGCCGGATCGTGAGTGATGGCGGGATGTTCCGGTTCTGGCGCAGAAACCGCTACATAATCCGATTTTTCTTGTTTTAAGGCTTCAAGATAGGCCGGGAACTCATTTTCTAAAGCAGTAAAAATGTCTGACGCCCCTTCAATAGTTCCTTGTCGGGCGATTTTTTCGAGCTTTGCCGCCTTTTCGGCGAGCGGCGCGGCGCCTAAATTACCGCACGACGATTTGAAGTTATGCGCAATGTTGGCCAGACTAGCCGCGTCGTTGTTTTCAATCGCAAGTTTTATCGAATTAACTTCATTGGGTCCCGATTCCAGGAAAAGAGTAATAGCTTTATCCAGCAAATCGCTCTGATCGGCTGTAGTTATTCCGCGAAGATTATCGAGCGCGGTTTGATTCAGTAAACCATTTGCTTTCCGGTCAGGCGGACTTTCGGAGAATCCTTTTAGGTTATTATCCGGGAAAGGCAGCCATTTTTCCAATACTTGGAACAGTTGGTTTCGGGTAAACGGTTTACTTAGATAATCGTCCATTCCAGCGTCGCTGCATTGTTCGATGACGCCTTTTTGGACATCGGCGGTCAGTGCTATAACCGGGAGTCGTTTGACCGGATCGGTTTGTTCCCGTTGTCTAATTTTAATGGTCGCTTCGAAACCGTCCATGCCCGGCATATGGCAATCCATAAGGATTAAATCGTACCGGCCGGAGGCCGACTTTTCTAAGACCTCAAGACCGTTCTGGGCAATGTCTACTTCGCAACCGATCACCTTGAGTATGCCTTTAGCGACTTCCTGGTTGATGGCGTTATCTTCGGCTAACAAAATACGGCCTTGTAATATCTCGTTTTCTTCGGAGTAAGCGGACTTTAATTGCGGGTGACTGTTTTTGTTTTTTGCGTCGAATATGTTGAGTAATAAGGTCAACAGATTGTTTTCTATAACCGGTTTGTTAAAAAAATATTCGATTCCGTAATGTTCATAGTGGCTGGCGTCGTAGACGGCGTTGCCGGATCGCGCCAAGATAACGGTCAAAGGCGGTATTCTGGCGTCGGCGCGGATAGCGAGCACGGTGGCTAAACCGTCCAATCCGGGCATTTGCCGGTCCACAATGACACAGGAATACGGTTTATGCTGCAGCCTGGCTTCTACCAAAACCTTTAGAGCCGATTCGCCGTTTTCAACGCAATGACAGCGCATACCCCAAGCATTGAGATAACGGGAAAATATCGACCGGTTGGTCGCATTATCGTCGATGACCAATACCGCTTGACCGGCCAATGCCGAGGTATCGGGGGCGTTTTCAGTCGAGGTTAAAAATTCGAGATTTAGCGAAAAATAAAAATTTGAGCCGTAACCTACCTGACTTTTTAATTGCAATTCGCCGCCCAACAGAGCGACTAATTGTTTCGATATTGCTAAGCCTAGGCCGGTGCCGCCGAACGAGCGGGTGGTAGAACTGTCGACTTGGGTAAAGCTGTCGTAGATTTTACTTTGTTGATCGTAGGGAATGCCGAGTCCGGTATCGATAACTTCGAACAAAATTTCGCGTTTACTCGGGCAATTTTGTAACGGTTTCCAACTGACCTTTAATTCAACTTGGCCTTGTTCGGTAAATTTAAGCGCATTGCCTAGCAAATTAACCAGCACTTGCCTTAGCTTCTCTTCATCCGTTGTGATCAGTCCGCATTCATCGCAGGGTAAATTAAGAATAAGCTCTAAATTGTCCCGGTTGATTTGGCTGGATAACATTTCCGCTATTTCGGCTAGCAGTTGCCGTAATTCGAATTGTTTGGGTAACAATTGCAATTTCCCGGATTCGATTTTGGAAAAATCCAGGATGTTGTTGATAATGCCGAGCAGCGATTTTGCCGACATAAAGGCGGTTTCGGCCAATTGGCGTTGATTGGAGTTTAAATCGGAGTTGAGTAACAATTCCGTCATTCCTATGACGCCATTCATAGGTGTGCGGATTTCGTGGCTCATGGTTGCTAAAAATTCGCTTTTAGCTTTACTGGCCGCTTCTGCTTTTTGGGCCAGATACACAGCCTCGTCGGTTTTATGTTGCAGATCGAGCGTCCGCTGGGCGACTTCTTCTTCAAGAATGTCTCTATGTGCGGAAACTTGCTTCTGATATAGCGCTAAATCGCTCGACATTTTATTGAATGAATGTGCCAGTTCGGCAATTTCATCGGTTTTAGTCGAAACGTTCAGGGCTTTACCGAAATCGCCTTTAGCGATTTCATGAGTGGCGGAAACCAGTTTTTTAATAGGCTGAGTAATCCGCCTGGTTTGCCATAAGGTCAATAAAATACCCAATATGATGGTAATGGGCGCAATCATTAACGTTTCAAGCAAAAACTGACGGGAACTTTTAAAAATACTGTTTTGGCTGATGCCTAGTTGGACGAATCCGATGATTTCGGGGGTATCGCCTTGGCTCGTATGGGTGGAAAAATCGCTGTCCAGGCTGGTTCCCGGCAAGCCCGCCCTGATAAAAACCGGTGTGGTTATATTGATAAATTTTTTACCGTTCGGATCGGTAAATTCATTTGTTTCGGTATGATTTAGCGTGATGTTGTTCTGGTTGAACAACGGCAAATTCGACAGTTTATGCTGATTTTTTTGGGTAATGACCGAACCCAAACGGTCGTAAACCAGAATATAGGCGATATCTTTGTTATCGTCCAAGCTTTGTAATGATTGCGCGATAGCCTCCTGGTTTTCCGTGTAGACTCCGTAAACCAAGTTTTTTGAAAGCATGACGGCGATTTCTTCGCCGTGCTCGGTGAATTTTTTAAACGAACTGGTTTGGTGTTGCCAGATAATGAAACCGCCGGTGAGCAAAACCGTCAGCATAATTAAAAAGATCGTGAGAATGTTGAATTTAGAGGCGATCGATCTCATCAGTAGTGGTGTTAATTAAATACCGTTTTAGCGTTTTTAAGAAGATCGTCCGGGATCTCAATATTCATGTGAGCTGCTATTTTTGCGTTAATAGTATAGGTGATTTTACGGGGATGTTCAGGCGGAACGGTTTTAATAGCAGCGCCTTTCAAGATTTTGCTCGACATCGCCGCGCTTTGTTTGCCGATATCCGCATAGTCCCAAGATAAAGCATAAAGCGCGCCGGATTTAACCCAATTATCGGAAAGTCCGACCAACGGCACTTTGTTTCTAAAAGAAGCCAATAAAACTTCTTTGGCGGTATTGACGGACAACACCGTCTCGTCCGGGATGGTTAAAAGAATTTCAATATTTTTAGTGAGTTGTTCAAGCGCGTAAGGTAACTCTTTAGCGGTTTTTACTGGAATAGTGACCAGCATAAAGTCTTCTTGCTGACTAATTTGTTTGGCAAGCTCTACCGTACCGCCGTTTTCTTCCGGGTTATAGAGCATTGCAACCGATTTTTGATTGGGAAAAAATTTTTTAAGCCATTGAAATTGCGTTTTTAGAGGATAAGCCAAACTGATGCCGGTTACATTACGCCTTTGTTTATAAACATCGTCTTTTAACATCATGCTCGAAACGACAGGTGTTTCCGCTTTTTGCCCGGTGGCCCAGAGCGTTGCTTCATTTCCTAAAGCGTAGATAAGGTCGGGTTTCAAGATAGCTAAGTCTTTATCGGATAAGGTTTGGGCTTGTGCTAAGGTAATGCCGGTGAATTTAGTGCTGCATAGACTGGATAATTGCTCCTTATAACCTGTAACCGCATCTTGATACGGTGTTTCGTTGGTATTGGCGACGATAAGAATATGAAAGGTTTTTTCGGCGATAACCGTGGACGACCATAAGCAAAACAGGATAAAAGTCACAATCAATTGCACATAGGAATGGCTGTAGAAAGCCATCGCCCGGTTATTACGGGTTTTCAAAAAGCCCCGCAACTGCGATGTTTGCCCCTGACTTCTGCAATTAGTACAAATACTGAGTGCGCAATTAAGAATGGAGTGCATGTTTAGGACAGTATTTTCCGGGTTTGAACGAATAGATTTGTGACTTGATTTAAGATGAAATAAAAGTAATTAAAAATCGTAGCTGGCTTTTACCCTAAATTGAAAACCATCTTGTTGGATGGCGTTTTGAATATGATCCGCCGAAGCCGGATCGTAATAGCGTTCGTCGAACAAATTATAAGCGCTTGCGGAAAGTTCTAAGCCTTTGACCCAATTTTGAGTATAAACCGTTAAATTGCTGATGACGTAATTACCTACATTGCCGCCCAAGTTATTGTTAGCCGGTTTGGCTGGCGTTTTCCGGCTGCTCATGAATTGCGTTTCAAAGCCGAGAAACACCTTGTCTTGCCAGAGCGGGGCGATTAAATTAAATTTGATCATATGTTCCGGCGAGTTGGTTAAACGCTCGCCGGTGTGTTGATTGGTGGTATCCTGCCATGAATAACTGAGCCGTCCTTGAAACCCGTCGCCCCAGGAGTGCTCGATTTGGGCTTCGACACCGATGGATTCGACGTTGCGGTTATTTTGATATCTAGAAAACCCGTCTCCTACGGCTGTGAGTGTAATATCATCGGTAATGTTGGTATGAAAAATATTGAGTTCTCCTCGGAGTTGCTGAGTAAAATAATGCTCGGTAATGAGCTCTAAGGTGTCTAATTTTTCCGGTTTTAAGTTCGGATTGGCAATAATAGTACCCGGACTATTAAAGAGTTCATTCTGATTAGGCGCTCTAAACGCTTCACCATAAAGAAGTTTGAATGTGGTTGTCGACCAAGGGGTATAGATCAAGGCAATACGCGGGTTAACCGTGCTACCAAAAATACTGTAGAAATCGTAACGGATACCGGCGTTCAGCGTTAAATTTTCCGTAATAGAATAATCGTCTTGAGCAAACAGCGCCCATTGAAAAGTGTTTTTTTCAGAGGGAGGCGATAAGTTGATATGAGCATAGGGATCAAATAAAGCTTGGTATTGCCTGAAATTATCTTGATATTGCCCGCCGATTGTAACGTGATGATCATTCCACAGCAATTTACTGGCTTCAACCTCAAGCCGCCACCATGCACTATCGACTAAAGAACTAAATACCGGACTTGTGCCTTTAAACCGGTAATTATTATAGGAAAGCCGCGATTGGACATTGAGTTGATTATCAAAAGTATGGTCGTATTTGAGTTCGAAAAAAGTAGCCTGATCGTTAAAGGTCTGAGCCTGACTGTTAAACGGCAATCCAAAGGAGGCGGTTGGAATGTCTTTATTTCTATTTAAGTGCAACCCTTGGAATGAGAAGTCCCCAAACGCTGCCTTGAGCAAGAGTTTTCTGTTGCGTTCGGCGTCGCTATCGAGACTGAATCCGTTATTGCTTGCGCGCTCCAGATCATGCCAAAGCGCCCGTTGATCGAATTCTTGATAATATAATTTGTCGTAACCTTCGCTGTTATAAAAAGTGCCGGTTAAGAAGGTTTCCAAGCCATTTTGAAAACGGTTACCGTAACTCGCGCTAACTTTGTTGGTGTCGTTCGTGCCGTAGGAATATTTTATATTACCGCCGTGCTGGTCGCGTCCTCGTTTGGTGATAATATTGATAACCCCGAAGACCGCGCTGGTTCCATATAAAGAAGAACTGGGACCTCTAACAATTTCAATCCGTTCAATCGTGTCGACATCGACCGGAAAACCTTCCGAGGTGTCGAAGGCGTCGAACATACTGTCGTTATATCGATGACCGTCTATCAGTAACAGTAAACGACTGTTATAGTCCGACGGTAAACCAAAACCGCGCGCGCCTGCGTAACCGTAAGCCCGGTCGCCGGTATTGTAAAATCCACGCAAACTGGACAAAATTTGACCGAAACTCCGGTAACCCCATTTTTTTATTTCATCGGCGGTAACTATGCTGACGGAAGCGGGCGCTTTGGTTACTTTTTGTTCGTATTTAGAAGCGCTATAGACGGACGGTATATCTTGAAACAGGGGGGTGTTGATTTCATTTAGCGGATCTTGTGAGGTAATTCCTTCATTCGCAACGGCAATATTGCAAATCGTAATGACAGCTATCGTTAAAGCTTGACTGATTACATTTCTATGCTTCATAAAAGTATCGTTGTCAAATCGCCTCATTAATTTTAATGCTAATTAAATTGCTTATCATAAAAGAATAGAAATATAGTTCACAAAAGCTTGTTAAGTAAGCAAATGCCGACTATTTTTTTAGTTTCAAATTGAGGGTTAAAACATTGAGCAAACCGTTAGACAGTAATTTAAGAGCTTTTAAATCTATAACCAACGCGCGTAATTACGGCATTATTCAGCTTAGAGCTGAATCCGATCATTACGACGGCCGCATTGTTAAAGTCAATGATGTCGAGCTTATCCATTTCGGTAACTGTAGTTATTTGGGGCTGGAAACTCATGAATTAATAAAACTGGGAGGTATAGAGACGTTAACTCGTTACGGTAGTTTTTTTTCAAGCTCAAGACAATATATAGGGCTGGGTTTGAATGAGGAATTGGAAGCGTTGTTGAATAAGATTACCGGTTATTACACGCTGGTTACGCAATCAACAACTTTAGGGTCGTTATCGGCGATACCCGTTATTACATCGCCCAACGATTTAATTATTGTCGATCATCAATTGCACGCTAGTGTTCAAAATGCCGTGAAAATAGCCCAAACTCAAGGAACGAAAGTTGGAATGCTGCGCCACAGCAATATGAATTTATTGGAAGATCTCATTAAACAACACCGGCAAGATTATGAAAAAATCTGGTACATGGCCGATGGTCTTTATTCGATGCTGGGCGACGGATGCCCCATTGACGAACTCTACGAGCTGATGGATCGTTATCCGAATTTTCATTGTTATGTCGACGACGCGCATGGAATGAGTTGGATTGGAGAGCATGGAAAAGGTTACGCTCTTCATAAAAAACCGTTACACGACCAAATGGTCATTGTCATGTCGTTAGCGAAAGGATTTGGCTGTTGCGGCGGTGTTTTAGTGTTTCCGAGCCAAGAAGGGCGGGAATTGGTAAGGTGTATCGGTTCGTCGTTAATATTCAGCGGGCCTATACCCACTCCTGTATTAGGTTCATGTATTGCATCGGCAAAATTGCATTTAACACAAGAATTAGAAAATAGGCAGCATCATTTATCCGCGCTTATTAAATATTTTAGACAACAGGCTTATTCCCTTAATCTGACGCTCATCAATCATACTTTCTCACCGATATTCTATTTTGGTGCGGGTTCTGAGGATAATGCCCATCATATAGTAAAAAAAATGTTAGACGCAGGTGTTTTTTGCTGTATCTGTAATTACCCTGCCGTACCTAAAAAAAATGCCGGGATTAGAATGTGTGTAACGACACATATTACCTTTGAAGATATTGATTTTGCATTAACCACCATGGCTTCCATCGTTAGTTCATTAGAACGGGATGGAAAATTCAATAAAGAAAAAATATATAAAGATTTTAAGGCTTTAGAGGTTTTATAGGTGTTATTTAAGAATTTAATTTAATTCAAGAACACTGTCAAACTTGATATCGGTTTTCTTTTTAAGCGGAGATGTTCAATTAAATACCATTTTCGCATTTTTTAAGATATCCTCGGGAATTTCCATATTCATATGATCGGCGATTTTGGCGTTAACGGTATACGTGATTTTACGGGGCAGTTCCGGCGGAACTGCCGTCAGATTAGCGCCTTTAAGCAGTTTTTGCGCCATGCTTGCGCATTGTTTGCCTAAATCGTCGTAATCCCAAGATAAAGCGTAAAACGCGCCGGATTTAACCCAATTGTCGGAAAGCCCCACCAGCGGCACCTTATTACGGAATGAGGCCAATAAAACTTCTTTGATGGTGCTGGCCGACATGACCGTTTCGTCCGGAATCGCCAATAAAATTTCCACATTATTCGCTAGCCGCTCTAACGCAAAAGGCAATTCCTTTGGGGTGGTGACTGGAATAGCTATCAAACTTAATCCTGTTTGGCGGCTAATGTGTTGCGCGGATTCAACGGTTGCCGAATTCTCTTTCGGATCGTAGAGAATAGCCACGGTTTTCTGCTGTGGAAAAAACTTCTTCAGCCATTGGAACTGGGTTTTTAAAGGGTAGCCAAGGCTCACACCGGTTATATTGCCGGCGATTTTAAAGACTTCGTCTTTGAGCACCATGGTAGCTACGATAGGTGTTTGCGCGTATTGACGGCTAGCCCATTCGGTTTCTTCTTGACCGAGCGAAAAAATCAAGTCGGGCTTGGCGCGGTTTAATGCGGCCTCGTTTGATGTTTCTTCCGGCGTTAACGATAGTTGGGTAAGTTCTATATTGGAATTTCCCGCAAATTGGTTTTTGAAACTACTCATAACTGCTTGATGCGGCCCGTCGCCCGACTTAGATAGGATGACAATACGCTTGCCTTGCTCGGCGAACGCAGACGCCCAGCATGCCCATGAGAGCATGAGAAAGATTAATAATCCTTTTTGTGCGGACAAGTTAAATGCCATAAATTTAAAGCTGAATCGATACCTCTATAAAAGAGACAGGATAAAATCAGCCCCTCACTTCTACTATTAGTACAAATACTTATCACGCGTCCGGTACTCGATGTTTTAATCGATATCATCAGGTAGTCTCAAGTAAACTGGGTCAGTTGCGGCGCGAGAATTCTAAAAATCGATGCTTGCTTTAACTCTGAACGTTAATCCGTCGCGCAGGATGCCGTTTTGGCTATGATCGGGCGAACCGGGATCGAAATAACGTTTGTCGAACAGATTATAAGCGCCGGCCGATAACTCCAAGCCTTTCACCCAATTCCGGGTAAAGAGCGTTGCATTAGCAACGGTGTAATCGCCGACCTGTCCTATCTGTCCGTCAGGTTTAGCAGGCACTTTACGCACACTTAAGTATTGAGTTTCGAAGCCTAAAAAAACTTTGTCTTGCCAAAGCGGTGCAATCACATTGAGTTTAACCATATGTTCGGGCGAATTGGGTAAACGGCCGCCGTTACTGTTGTATTGAGTATCTTGCCACGAATAACTTAACCGGGCTTGGAAACCGTTGCTCCAGCTGTCTTCAAGCTGTAATTCAAAGCCGTTGGATGTGACGTTATCGACGTTCCGGTTTTGAGTCAGGTCGTTCCCTGAGTTGTCTTGCCCGACGCTAACGGCAGAAATGATGTCGCTGACTTCAGTGTGGAAATAGTTGAGTTCGGCGCGTAAGCTATTATTGAAGTAATGTTCCAAAATAACCTCTATCGTTTCCATGTTTTCCGGTTGTAAGCGGTTGTTCGCTATGACAATGGGCGAAGGGGTATTGCTTTCGTAGATGCTCGGCGCCCTAAATGCGGTTCCGTAGAGCGCTTTAATCGAGGTTTTTTCCATCGGGTTGTAAATCAACGCCAGCCTTGGATTAACGGTATCGCCGAAAATGCTGTAGAAATCATAGCGGACGCCTGCGTTAAAAGTCAGTTGTTGGGTAATGGTATATTCGTCTTGCACAAACAACGCCCAGCGGTAACTGTCTGTATTCGTGGTATCGACCGGCGTCATCACATTTTGCGAATCCGTATCGAAATTGGTTAAGAATTGCTTGAAATTATTTTGATATTCGCCGCCGAACGTAACCCGGTGGTCTTCAAATAAAACTTTCGACAATTCGAAATTAGCGCGCCACCATTCGCCTTCGAACAAATCCGTATTAATTCCGACGGCGGGTGCTTGACCGGGTCCGGCGAAGTCGAACGGGTAATCGCCGGTATAGTGGTAATTGTTGTACGAAACCCTGGCCTGCAAATTGAGTTGATTGTCGAAGGTATGATTGTAGTTTAGGTAGACGAAGGCGGCGCTATCGTCCGAACCGGCGCGCGGGTCGTTAAACACCGTGCCGAAAGATCCCGTCGGTATCGCTTTATTACGGTCGACGTAAATCCCTTCTAAAGTAAAATCTTCATAAGCCAGTTTGGCGATTAGTCTTTTCGAAGCTTCCTTATCATTATCGGTATAAACGCCGTTATTGGTTAAAGGATCATTGAATTCCTTGGAAAAAAAACGGCTGTCGCCTTGGCTGTCGTAAAACGTGCCGCTTAAAAACGCCTCTATGCCGTTATTAAACCGTTGCCCGTAACTGGCGCTGGTTTTATAAGTATTGTTGCTGCCGAAGGAGGTTTTGACATTAGCCCCTTTCTGGTCGCGCCCGCGTTTGGTAATAACATTAATGACGCCAAAAAAAGCGTTGCTGCCGTACAAGGAAGAGCTGGGGCCGCGCACCACTTCGACACGCTCGATCATATCGATATCGACCGGGAAATCTTCATTGACATAAAATGATTCGAATAAATTATCGTTGTACCGGTGACCATCGATCATTAGTAACAAACGGGTATTGTAGTCGGTCGGTAAACCGAAACCGCGGGTTCCGACGTAGCTATATTGACGGTCGGTGGTCGTATAAAATCCTTTCAGGCTCGAAAGGATGTCGCTAAAGTTCCGGTAACCCCATTTTTTTATTTCATCCGCGGTCACGATGCTGACCGAAGCCGGGGCTTTGGTGACTTTTTGTTCGTATTTCGAAGCGGTATAAACCGAAGGAATTTCGCCGAACAATAACTTTTCGCTTCCGCTGCCTAGGTTTTGAGAGGATCTGTCTGCCTCGTATTGGGCTAATGCTTGATTTTGAAGCAAAGTTATCAGACTTAATAAACCTATTGCAACGAGAAATTTCATCACCGCGATTTTCTGTTATTTCTACTCTGCTTAATAGTAGCTGAAATTTTAAGGACAGGTTAACGAAATCGAGTGTAACAACCGCTGATAGGGCGCTCTATTTATAACGCGTCAAGACGATTGCGGTTAGATTCCGGTTATGACGGCTTCGATTGAACATTCAGTTGGGCTATTTTAGCCGCAATATAAGGCATGAAATACCCCTTGTATTTAAGTTGAATTGCACTAAGACGCCAGTCGCTACCTTTAATGAAACCGCGGCATAAGGCAGCGCCGCAGTTACAGGCCATATCGCCGAAATCGGCGGTTGTGCACATGGCGTAGTCGAACGTCAACTCTTCGCCTTGAGGAATATCCCGCATTGCAACAAGATGTATTTCGGACGTGAAGCCGGTATTCGGGTCGCAGCTATGATTGAAGTACTCACCGTTAGATAGTTCGTCTAAACTTGCAGGGCCGAACAGGAGATCGGGTTCTTCGCTGATTTGATAAGGAAACTCTTGTAGTTCGGGCGGTAATTCGTAAAACTCCGCCATCGTCATCACATGGCCGCCGAAAATAACAAGAATTTCGTCCTTAAAAATTTTTTCTTTGGCAATTTGGCCTCGTCCGCATTGGACACTTTCCGATAAGGTTATTTTAGGACTGAGCCAGTTTAACTTTCGCAATGATGGCATTAAAAATCTCCATTTTCGTAGAATTACTACACACAGTTCGAGCGGATCAGGAAGGGCAACGCGGTTTACTCATTGTTTAAGCGCAAAGTATTCATTTAAAAGCTAACTATAGCTAAAGAATGATGCTGGAGATAAAAAAATACTACGTGTAAAAAAGGTTAGATTTATTTATCTCCAAAGCGAGATCGGTAATCGGCGCGGAATTGAAAATCCGGACTATGTCAAAACATTATCTTTGTTTACGAGCTAAGATTCAGCGCGTATCTTAATATTTAAGGTTAAGGGATGAATTGAACGTTATAAATCAAGTTCTAAAATTCCCTGCTAAATGTTTAAATTTCAAAAAATAAGAAGGTAGCTAATGAAAAAGTTAATAATGATCGGATTATGTCTTTGTTGCGGCAATATCTTGGCTGCGGACGATAACTGCGTTGTTCCGGCGGGAGCAAAGTTGCCTGATTTGCTGTCGGTTATTCCTCAACAAATCGGTTTGCAAAATGCGCAACAACAAGAAATTATAAGGTTTTCCAATAGCATAGCGAATTTAGGCGCGGGGGTATGGTGGCTGGAACCCGAGTTTCCTGAGAGCGACGATATCTCCCAAGTCCAATCGGCGTATCAAGTTTTCTCTAACAGCGCCACAGTAACGGACGATGTTCCGCCTGCGGAAAATGCTCAAGACTATTTAGGCCGTTGTAAAAAAGGCGATTTTGCTTTTCATCCCTCACATAACCATTGGCATATCAATCATGTTGCCGAGTTTAAGGTTTGCGATACGGCAAATTTCGAGCAGAATAAAGCGGAAGGTCATCCCGGCCAGTGTAACGCCGTGCCGGTCAGCGCCGGAGTCGCCGCTTCGGTAAAGGTTACTTTTTGTTTAATCGATTGGATTAAGCTAGGCGAAAATACGTCGAACTCCGATCCGACTCGCAATTTCTGGGAGTGCCAAACCGGTTATCAAGGAATTTCGCCTGGCTGGGTGGACCAGTACCATCATTCCACGCCGGACCAGCAAATTTACATTACCGGCATCGAGCCGGGCCATTATTACATTGTGACTACCGCTAACTACGACCGGGTATTCGAAGAAACGAATGTGCACAACAATAGCGCTTGGGTGAAGATTCGTCTCGACAGAGACAGCAAAGGAAATCCAAAAATTACCCGTTTGGCGACTGCTTGCGACGATCCGGCTTATTATGGCAATCTCACGGAAACCGTCAACGGTTTCACTGAAGATACCGGATTAAGGCAACGGATGATGAGCGATATGTGCGGTGATATGAGCACAAATAAGTAGATAATCCTCAAAAGCAGGGTTTTTCAGCACAGGGATGTGTTGACCGGGCTGCCGTTTAATTCAGTGTTAAAGTTAACCGGCGCCGATAGCCAATTTACTGGCGTTTCTCCTCCGTAAAACACGTATTCTTCCATAAGGTCAAATGTTTTAGGATAGCTCAATATTGAGTTATGCCAAGCAAACGAATCCGGCATCGATAAGGTCTGTGATCAGTTTCACAGATTTTCAAATTAAGCAAAAAACAGTTTGCGATCTCATCTATATTTCGAACAGGTTAAATGTGTTTGTAGGGACTTCAATACTCAAACGGAGCTTATTTCGTATGTGGCTTTATTATGCGCTTCTCGGTCCGCCTTTTTGGGCATTAGTCAATATTTTGGATAGCCACTGTGTCGG
>DLHW01000020.1:0-22982 GCA_002483425.1 Methylococcaceae bacterium UBA7658 | reverse complement strand
CCTTTTTGGGACTGGCGATTACCGTCTGTCCAGGTCGCCGGTTTAGCGATTCTTGCGGGCTGTTTGATACAGTTGTCCCAAGCGTTTTATTTTCAGGCCTTGGAGCAAACCGAGGCAGGCATTGTCGCCGCATACGAAAACTTTACGCCCACCTTAATGCCTTTAGCGAGTTACTTTTTGCTAGGCGAAGTGTTGCAGCCTTGGCATTATATCGGTATATGCGTGTTGGTTTTGGCGTCCTTGTGTTTTTGTATCATCGATATTTCCAGAAACGGAAAATGGAATTCGATTTTGCTGATGCTGATAACATCCGCATTGCAAGTGTCCGCCATTCTGATAGAAAAATATGTTTTTGAGCAGGGCGAATTTTTCGTATGCTTTACTTTTATTATTTTAGGCGTTGCTTTAAGCGGGGTACTGCCGCTCGTACTCTTCCCGGGTGTGCGCGCTATCCTTAAGACTAATGCCCCCAAACTGAAGCCGTTAGCCATGCTCTTTATCGGTTTGGAATTTGCTAACTTGGTTGCGCTGTATTTAAGTCAAAAAGCGGTCGATTTAGGTTCCCCGGCATTATCCGCCGCGATGGAAACGACAGTGCCGGGTTATACTTTTTTGATGATGATCGCTTTGCTGTACGTTAATCGCAAGTACGGCGACGAAGGCGCCAAATACCGGATCAGAACGAAATTGATACTCGTCGGAATTATGTCTATCGGCGTTGCCCAGATTGCTTAAGGCCGTTCGACTTTAAAGGTATTGCCGCCGTACTGCAGTACGATACTGTCCTGCCGTATCTCTTTAAGTTTTACAGAGCCTTTAATCAATTGTCCGGTTTTGTATTTGACCATGTCGATAATAACGAACCGGTCTTCCGGTTGTTCGGCGTAACTGAATACATTGATTGTAAAGTTAGGTAAATTATCGCGGTAATCCTTCGTCAATGCTTGCAACTGCGGCGTGCCCCCCTGGAATGGCAAAGCAGCGGATGGTGCAGATACTGTTTCTGGCCTGTCAGCCTTCGTTTGAGGCGGCGCGGCCTTGGGTTTAGTACTGTCTTTTTTTACAGGTGTAAACTTTTTTATCAGGTTCTGCTGCCTGGGTTTTATTATTTCAGATTGCTTTATAGCGTCTTTTTTTTCTTCTATCAGTTGAGCAATAGACGGCGCATACGGTTGTTGCCGGTCCGGTGTTAGTACAGCGCTGTTTTGTCTAGCCGTATTCTGAGCGGAAGGTTGCGCCGGGAGTAATGCTGACGATTCGGATTTTCCGGGCCGGGAAATGTTCTGGGGTATGCTTGCGCTTATTCCTTGTTGGGTTTCGTTGTCTGCTTTAGAAATAAAAAACCAAGCAATGAAAGCCAACGCCAACGTATTGACGATACCTAATAACAGTAACCATTTGAAAGGCTTATTCGCAGGTTGCGGCGGATTGACAAGCAACTTTCCGGTTACATTTTCAGGCTTTGCTGCTTGCCGTTCTTGCTCGGATTTACGGAGTGCGTCGAGAATATAAGACATGGGCTAATCAATACTAAGATGTGGCGAACCTTCGGCGCCGGAAGCGGTGTCGAGATGAAAAAGGGTTTGCATTCCTACCTTTCCGTCGGCTGTTAATTGTTTCGATTTTTGAAAATCGATGACTCTGGACTTCAAAGTGGCATCGAAATGTTTTGGATTGCGCGCAACGGCTTCGCTACGGTCGATTTTATTTAATTGAACGCGCAACCATTCGACATTTGAAGAGGTTTGTCCGGGCGAGAGGAGTTTTAATTCGGCTTTAGGCGGTTTCCAAAACAATAAATAATAGCCGTCCCAAAATTTCAGCACATCCGCTAACGGAAAGACGACATTGTGCTCGAAGTGGAAAACCGGCTGACCGTTTTTAGTGCCCGTTAGCAGCGCATACCGTTTTATCTCTGGTGAGATTGAAAATTCCATGATTGCCGGACGGTTGAAAAGCAACAGGTCTTTCCAGTTTCCTTGGTCATAGAGACAAGCCAAACCCGCTTCTTGTACGCGCGCGCAATCGAACTGTCCTTCCGCCAATCCTGCTTTATCCCAGTATTTCAGTGCATTACGGATGCTTTCGCTGAAAGTGAACTTAGGGTTATTTAGCCATGCGCTGAATTCCGGTTGTTGCGGTGTTGCAACGGATTCCGGTGTTCTAAGCGATATTCCGGTGACGCCGGATGAGTGCGCTAAAGCCGGGTCCGGAAAACCGCGGTTAGGCGCCGGCCGGTTACCGGCGTACGGTTTAGGAGTTACGGCTACCTCATGGTAATACAGCCAGCCGGTTAATATACTCATTAGGAGCAGCAGCAACAGCGGCTGTTTGCCTGTCGGACGGTGTAAGGTTTGTCCAAACGTTTCTTCGGCCGCCCGCTTTACCATGACCGGTGTGATAGTATTCGAGCCGCTAGCATAAGCGCCTAATAAGGCGCAATGGCCGATAATGTTGATTACCCTCGGAATTCCTTGCGATAGCTCAAAGACTGCCCTAACCGCGCTTTCCTTGAATAAGTCGGGATTGCCTTTCGCCATCGTTAAGCGATGACGAAGGTACGAGCGGGTCTCGTCTAAAGACAGCGGCAAAAGATGGTAGCGCGCCGTGATACGCTGATTTAATTGTCTTAAATCCCGGCGAGAAAGCAAATCGTTTAATTCCGGCTGGCCAACCAGAATAATTTGCAGTAATTTTTCTTTAGCGGTTTCGAGATTCGTCAGTAAACGAATCTGTTCCAGCACTTCTAAACTCAAGTTTTGCGCTTCATCGATAATCAGGACTGTTTTACGCCCGTTCGTATGCGCATCCAAAAGATAAGTATTTAGCACATCAACAAGATTTTTTAGCGTTTTATTATTTTTATCGTAGGCTATTCTTAACTCGTCGCAAAGGCTCGCTAATAACTCCAGGGCATTGACCTTTGGATTCAAAATGAGCGCAAGGTCTAAATTTTTAGGCAGCTGCTGTAATAAACAATGGCACAATGTGGTTTTACCGGTGCCGACTTCGCCAGTTAATGCGACAAAACCGCCGCCGTGATTGACGCCGTACAACAAGTGAGCCAGTCCTTCTTGATGGCGCTTGCTCATGAACATAAAATGAGGATCTGGCGCGATCGAAAACGGTTGTTCGCTGAATTTGAAATAGTCGTTATACAACTTAGGTTACCGTGCCGGTAAAAATTTTAATTGTAACTCACAAAGAAAAGGTTTTAGCAGAAGATGAGCCGCTACGAAAGGAACCGGAAGAAAAAATCCAACAAATCGTCTTTTTTAATAATGCCTGTGATTTTAGCGTTTTTACTGGGAATATTCGGCACTTTTATGACTCTTAGGCTATTTAATAAAAACCGTGATACGGAAACGGCGGCTTTAACTCAAGGCAAGGTTGCCGGAAAAACGCCTGCCGCTGAACAGTTAATCGTTAAAGCCCCTCTTTCCGTCGAAAGCCGGCCAGGGGATTTGCTTAGCGAAAAGCAAACAGTAACCGATCCGAAGCTCCTCGAATCGATCAAAAAAATTGTGTTGCCCGATCTGTTGAGTAGCGACGAACTATTTCGGAATACGTTGACTAAATTATCGCCCGGCTTGGTGCAGTGGATAAATACCGATCAGTTGATAAGACGATATATCATAATCATTAACGATTTTTCGCAAGGTTACCGGGTCGCTAAACACATGAGCTTCTTAAGACACGAGGAAGCTTTTTCGGTATTGCAAGGCAATAATGTGTTGTATATCGCGCCTAAAAGCACCGCTCGCTACAACATGCTTGCCCAAGCGGTTAAGATCGTCGACGCTAAGGCAGCGGTCGCGGTGTACCAAAAGTTCAAGCCGCTTATGCTGTCAGTTTTTGCCGAGTTCGGTTATCCCGCTGACATCACATTAGACGGTATTGTCAAAAAAGCGGCGGGTGAAATTCTTGCCGCACCGGTAATCGAAGGGCTTATACCCCTCGAACGGCCTTCTCTTTTCTATAAATTCGCCGATCCGAAATTAGAAGGTAGTAATGCTATTCAGAAACAAATGATGCGGATGGGTCCGGAAAATACCCGGATCATCCAAGAAAAATGCCGGGAGTTTTTAGTCGAACTAGCTAAATTCAAGGGTTAATGAAAAAACCAATAGCTTGAACGCCCTGCCGTTTTGGCTACTGACCGTCTTCAATATCGAAAGGTTTGATACACGCTTAACTCAACGATCCAGTAAAAAACTTTCAGCCGGTTCGCTACAAAGATTGCGTCCCTTGCAAGCGAATTAACCAAGGGTAGCGCGCCTTCGGATCGATATGGAATGCCAAGGCGTCGCACTTGTGCAAGAGGCCGTCTTCGCCTGACGCATTCGGATTTAACTGGCGTTTTTCGACAAAGTCGGTCATCCGGGCTAGGCTGTAAATCAGTAATGCCCGGTTAATATTTTTGCCGGGGTAAATTTGATACCCGGCATTATTCTCATGCCAGCATGGATTGCGGGCCAGCAGAGCTTCTAATTTGTTTTTACTGCCGCCGCTTAAGTTTTTTAACGTCGAATCCGGATGATTCCGGCATACCGCTTTGATCGCGGGTAATAAGCTTTTATTGAGCTGGCGGTTTTGCAAGTCTTCGATATCTTCATCGTTAAGGTCGAAACTTTCGGCAACCAGATAATGCTTGTTACGCTCGCCGTCGTTGGCGAACAACGAAATTTTATTGAGCGCCTCGTGTTCCAGCGCTTTTAAGAATGCTTCAGGGGAGCGGATATGCTTGTAAATTGTGACAACCCAAGGCAAGGCGCGGTCGGTTTCCTCATAGCGGGCCTTTACGCTACCTATCACGCTGGAGCGGCGAAGTTCCTCCTCACGTCCGGCGGGTTTAACCAAGAAGGCGTCGACCGCGATGATATGGGTATAGAAACCGGCTGTGTGAAATTGCTCTATAATCGTTGAATAACGCGGACTATAAGGAATGCTAGTGCCGTCGTACAGCAAATTAACTTTCGTTATCCGGGCGCGTTCAGCCACCAAATCGCGCAGGCGGTTGGCGAAAGGTTCAACATAAACATAGTCGTCGCTGTGATGTTTGGCGGCGGTTAATACCCGGTATAAATCGCTTTGCTTGCGGAACTCATCGAGCGATGCGATCACAAAATTATCGCCGCATTGCGCCTCGGCGATTTCTTCGACCGCCGTTTTCCCCGCGCCCGCACCGCCCATACACATGAATAACCGGGGATTAGTTACTGGCGTTTTGCCTTCAAAAATAACGTCCAGAGCTACGTTGAGAATGACGTTAATTTTCTGTAAGCGCTCGTAAGCAATTTCGACGCCGCGTTGGGCGCGTTCATCGCCTTCAGCGGCATCCAGCATTTTTTGCCGTAACAAAGGATCGTGAAGCAAGGCAAAAATTGTTGCGCTCTCGCCCGCGCATTGTTTCAATAGTTCCATTAGTTCGATATGGCTGGGGGAGCGCAAACCGCTGAGCATATTGATGTCCAAGCAGAAGAGAGGAGCTTCGCCGTCCGGGCCTAAGCCGATACCGTCGATTTCGCGCTTAGCCGCCGCGCGCAAGCTTTTCGTGCCGGGTAGATAGCCGATAACATGGCTGGCGATGCTTAAGGGGTAATCGGCAAAATGATGGCCGGAATTAAACACATCTTCCGCGATACTATACAAAGGCACGAGTCCGCCGGTAATTGTCACCAAACATGATAGGCCGTCCGCCGTGCTATGCGATAAAAACGGGATGCCGGATACAAAGCGCCGGTTTTCCGGCCAGATTCCGTAACTGTTCGGCAGGTTATGCAAGCTTTTACAACGGTTGGGATCGAGCGCATGCACGAAAGCCGTTACTAAATCCTCGAACCGGCTGTTGCTGCTATGCAAGGCCACGGCGTCCTGCCAATCCACGCGCCGGAAATCGATTCCTTGTTCGTAAACGCTTTTAAAAGCGGGCAATTTGCCCAGAACGGCCACGAACAAATCTAAGGTAATGCGATTACCGTAACCGAACGGCCGGACGGCTCGCATCGTGCTGTAAAAATGCGCCAAACGTTCGGCGATATTGCCGCAGCTGATGACGAATCCGTTGTTGTCGAAGATAGCCGCATCGTGATTGTTGCCGTCCAACACCAACTGAGAAACGACTTTACGGAATTGCTTTCGTTTGCCGGGATCGGTCATCCAGCCCGGACGATGGCTGACCGTCGCCTGTTCTTTCCAATGATGAAACAGTTCGCGATGAATACGGGAAAACAAGCCTGTAAGGAAGGTCACCCGTTTGGATTGGTCGTGCGTAATCGTCGATTCGGCTTCTTGCTGTAAAACCGCCAGTAAGCGCGTTCCCTGGCAAACTGCTAAAGCCGTGCGTAATTTTTTTAATTGCGAGTAATCCGGCTTAGTCTTGAGGGCGGCGAAAGACATAACAATAATTAATCGGTAATGACAGGATGCGCAGTCTTAGGATTTCATCGGATGATGCTAATGTACCATAGATTACTTGCTATGAATTCTTACAGAAGGATATTAACCGGACAGTCGTATTCACTTTAACGCATTAACAATTGTCTTGAAATGTTTCAGTCGAGTAAGGCTTATTGGAGGTCAATTATTTTGACCATTCGGACTAGATAATTGACATCTGATATTAAAACTGATAATTGTTGCTATTAGGCGACTTAACTCCAATTCAATTTACGATCAGTAAAAATAGCTATGGCTAGGACACTTTTGCATATTTCCGATCTACACTTTGGCATTCGTTTCAATAAAAGCAAATGGGACGATTTAATTTCATGCACCAAAAATGACATACGGCCTGATGCAATTGTAATTACTGGCGATGTTGTGAACTCGCCTTGGTGCTGGAAGTTAAAAGAAGTTCGCAGAGAACTTGATCAATTCTCAAGTGTGCTTGAGCAAGCCATGGGTAAAAAAATCCCTATCAGAGTTATTCCTGGCAATCATGATACGAGATGGCAGGGTTTAATTCCAATAGTTTTTATATTGTTGATTGCGTTATTATTTTTGGGCGTATTTTTATTTTCATCAGTGAAAATTCACGATTTCGCTGACACCGACTTATGTCTCGTTCTCCACGGAATATTTAACATATCCAATACTGAACATTCATTATGGTTATGGGCAAGTTTTGTTATTTTTATAAGTCTTTTAAGCACTTGGCTTTGCTTGACCTCGGATTTGAAAAACCTGCTTGGAGAATATTTTCTCGATCATACAGAAGTATTCGGTGACTTACGTGTTGGGTTGATTCCTTTTGATTCGGCAAGTTCATGGGGAGCTTCGTGGCAACCTTGGACTTGGTTTTCCTCGGCGCGTGGACATATCCGAAAACAAATATTTGTCAACCGTCGAACCGAGAAGAGGATTTATTCAAATCAAAACATAGTTTGGATTGCGCTCACTCATCATCACCCGCTGCCTTTACCCTACGACCATGAGGCCGAAGATATGATGGTTATGGACAATGCGGGCGCCTTTCTCAGTGAACTGACAGAACTAGATATCAAACTGGTGCTGCATGGTCATAAGCATCATCAAAATTTTGCGCGCATTTCAATTAATCCCACGCGGCGTGATCGAGCCAGTTTAGCCGTCTTATCAGCCGGCACACCCACCGAAAGCAACAATCCCGGCGCCTTTCGGCATGGCTTTAATGTCATTAGAATAGACGAAAACGATAAGATAACCATTGAAATGTACGAAGCCCCGCCCAATGGAGGGACGTTTGGAGTACCTTATGAAGTAATCCCTCTACAAACCGACGAAGAGTTCAGTGAAGAACGTTTTAAGATTTCGAAAGAATCGTTAGGCGTATACTGTGAACGTATGATTTGCATTGCCGACATTAACGAATTTGGCGACGCCACCTTTCGACGGGAAATTTATAACATTAAAACCACTAATAAAGATCTCACGTCTTTTTTCTCTTTTAAAGGGTCTGTAACAGACGGTACAGTCGAAGCCTTTCAAGTTAAAACACTCACCGATGATGGACGGGGCGTCACTATTCAGACTCGTCCGAGCACGTGTCGTTCAGTCGATGAGGTTACGGCCAAAGTTAGCTTTGAAGGAACTGGATTACAAAAGAGTCATCCTCCAGTCAGTCTATTTACCGAGTTTAAAGGTCATAACGCTTTTGCCCTGAATGAATGGCAGCTTAAGTGTATGCGTCTTTCAAGTGGAACACCAGAAAAGCAGGATAGAATTGAATCGGTAAAATTTATGGTTTTTGATGAGTTCGCTGTAGAGGAGTTAATGCTGGTCATTAAATTTCCCGAGACCATCGAACTACCCAAACGCGCCGAATTGAACATTGACGGCGCATACATGGATAGTCCCAAAATCTTTAGAATGAAAACCCAAAATATTTTGCAGGCTATCATAAAATTTCCTAAACGAAATGCGAACTACGAAATTAATTGGGATGTAGACGGCGAAATAGATAGCGCTGAAGGACAGCATGCGGTGGCAATTCGGGAATGGTTGTGGAAAAATCGCAATGATACGGATATTAAAAAGAAATTTCACGACATGGCATCGAAAACTTTAGTAACTATTTTAAAAAAAATGATACCTAGTGCAACGGAAAAAAGTTTTAATGTCGCTCTATTTGCCTATGACAGTACAAAGGGTAATTTGAGTTGTATAGCAGATAACTACGAAAATGAAAAAGATAGAAAAAATGGGTCATTTAAGTTCGGCCAAGGATTACCCGGACGAGCATTTAAATCGGCAACTGTCGCCGAATTTATCAAACCCGCTAACATTAACAAAGATTCATTTATTGGCTATATTCGGGGAGATGGAAAACTCATTGAACAGGCCGACGACATACCGGAATCAATGATTTTAGCTTTTCCGCTCTGCCCAATTGATGCACCGGATTGGCCATATGCAGTGTTACAAATCAGCACAGATAATCCAAATATGAAGTCCACGCCTTCGGATCAGGTGCTCGCAACGGTCAAAGAGGCCTTGATGAACGCATGGACCCAACGATTGATACAAATGATGACGGAACAAATAGATGAAAACCACAGTCAATAATCCAGTATTCAGCCCAAAACCCATGTCCGCCTTACCCAACGAGGTGGCAGCTTTAACGCTAGAACTTTTACAAGAATTTAATAAAAATTCAAATTCAAATGGTTTCGAATCATCTAGCGATCGGGACAGGGATAATTTGTCGAATATTCGAGATAATTGAAAATAAAGGCTAGACGGATGTTCTTCCCTGTTATTATTTGTAGAAGTTTATATGTAAGACTTTCAAGTTAGCACTCGCTAAACTGGGAAATAGCTTTTATAAAGCTTGTTCATACAATTTCAGATGCTCCACGGACGATGGCAGCCCCAAGCGCGCGCCTAGCTTGGTGCAACACAACGAACCCGCGGCGCTGGCGTATCTTAACGTATCATGCCAGGATAATCCGAGCGCGACAGCGGCGGTAAAAGCGCCGTGGAAAGCATCGCCCGCGCCGGTGGTGTCGAGCGTTTCGACCTTGTAAGCGGGTAACGCGCCGCTAATGGTATCTTGCTGCCAGATAAGACCTCGCTCACCTAGCGTAACGACCACATTGGGCGATTGTTTCGCCATTTGTTGCAATGCGTTTTTAAGATCTCCAGCGAGTTGCAAGGCGAATTTTTCCGAACAGACCAGATAATCGACAAGCCCCATCAATGCGAGTGTGCCTTCATGCACCGAGCCTGCGTCTAAAACGGTTGGAATGCCTTTGCTTTTAGCTATTCCGGCAAGCGGTTTCGAAATGTAAGGTTCGTGTCCGTCGAATAAAATGGCTTTGGGTTCGATTCCGGAAAAATGAATTGCGTTTCCGGGCAATGCTTTCGTGCCGCCTTTGTAGTTAATCAAAGCGCGTTTTCCGTCCGGTTTAACCAAGACCGTGGAGAGCGGTGTCGGCGAAGAGCCGCGTATCACTTTGCTGACATTTACGCCATGTCCGGCCAATTCCTTATGATGAAATTCGCCGTAAAGATCATGGCCCAGATAACCGGCAAAGGCCGATTGCAATCCTAGTTTAGCCGCCATAACTGCGGCGTTCGCCGCCGGCCCCCCGCCGCAATGAATAAATCCGTCGGCCGCCATTTTTTCATCTTCGCCGGGATGATGGGGAACGGAATAGATCAAATCGTAGGAAGCGTGCCCTACGCACAGTACATCGATTTCAGTCAGTCGAGCTGTCATTCTAAATAAATCCTGGCGTCATCGTTCGTTACGGGTACGTTATCCAATCCCGTGAGCCGTTAAAAATTCGTTTGAAAATAAATTGTAACAGACCTTGTATTAAGGATTTTTTACCACATAATCTAATTTATCCAGATAAAATTTCTTTCACGAGTATAACAACAGAAGGATATCGCTGTGTTTAAAGGAACCACCATACTTTCCGTTCGCCGCGGCGGTAAAGTCGTTATCGGCGGCGACGGGCAAGTCACTTTAGGTAATACTGTGATGAAAGGCAATGCCCGAAAAGTCCGCAGGCTTTACCACGATAAAGTCATTGCCGGTTTTGCCGGCGCCACGGCCGATGCGTTTACCTTATTCGAACATTTCGAAGGCAAATTGGAAAAACACCGGGGCAATCTAACGCGCGCCGCCGTCGAAATGGCGAAAGACTGGCGCACCGACCGCATGCTGCGGCGTTTAGAAGCTTTATTAACGATAGCGGATGCAAAAACCTCGCTCATTATTTCCGGAACTGGCGATGTGATCGAGCCGGAGTTGGATCTCATGGCCATTGGATCGGGTGGTGCGTTCGCTCAAGCCGCTGCCAGAGCAATGCTAGAAAACACCCAATTGAGTGCGCGCGAAATTGTCGAAAAAGGCTTAACAATTGCCGCCGATATTTGTATTTACACCAACCATAACCTGGTTATCGAAGAACTGGACACGGAATAACGCCAAATGTACGCCATGACCCCTAAAGAAATCGTCAGCGAGCTGGATAAGCATATTGTCGGTCAAGCCGATGCTAAACGTTCGGTCGCTATTGCTCTTAGAAACCGATGGCGCAGACAGCACGTCGATCCTTTCATGCGTGAAGAAATTACGCCCAAAAATATTTTAATGATCGGACCTACCGGTGTCGGTAAAACCGAGATCGCCCGGCGGTTGGCAAAATTAGCCAATGCTCCGTTCATTAAAATCGAAGCCACCAAATTTACCGAAGTGGGCTACGTTGGGCGGGATGTTGAATCCATTATCCGCGATCTAGCAGATACCTCGGTTAAAATGATGCGTATGTCGGAGATGGAAAAAGTGCAAAATCGCGCCGCGGACGCCGCCGAGGATCGTGTTCTTGATCTTCTTCTGCCCGGTTCGGATGGCGGTATTGTCTCCGATACCGCTCAAGCCACCCGCCAAAAAATGCGCAAAAAACTGCGTGAAGGCGATCTCAACGACAAAGAAATCGAAATCGATATCAATGTGACGATGGGCGTGGAAATCATGGCTCCACCCGGTATGGAGGAAATGACCAGTCAATTGCAAGGCATGTTCCAAAATATGGGATCCGGCCGGACAAAAACGCGGAAAATGAAAATCAAAAAGGCTTTGAAAGTTTTGCAGGAAGAAGAAGCCGCTAAGCTGGTCAACGATGAGGATATCAAAACCCGCGCCGTGGATGCGGTCGAGCAAAACGGTATCGTGTTTTTGGACGAGATCGACAAAATCTGTAAGCGCTCCGATCACGGTAGCGGCGGGGAAGTGTCTCGGGAGGGCGTACAACGCGATTTGCTGCCGATCGTGGAGGGTAGCACCGTCAGCACTAAGTACGGTGCGATCAAAACCGACCATATCCTGTTCATCGCCTCCGGCGCTTTTCATTTAACTAAACCGTCCGATTTAATTCCGGAACTGCAAGGCCGTTTTCCGATTCGAGTCGAACTGAGCGCATTAAGCGCCGACGATTTCGTCCGGATCCTGACCGAACCGGACGCTTCCTTAACCGAGCAATATGCGGCTTTAATGGCAACCGAAGGCGTCCATTTAAGTTTCTCTGCCGACGGTATCAAACGCATTGCCGAATTGGGCTGGGAAGTCAATGAGAAAACCGAAAATATCGGCGCCCGGCGGTTGCACACGATACTAGAACGTTTATTGGAAGACATCTCCTACAATGCGCCGGATTTAATGGAGAAAACCATCAACATCGATGCGGCTTATGTCGACAGTCATTTAGCCGAACT
Organism: Methylococcaceae bacterium UBA7658; assembly: GCA_002483425.1. Taxonomy (GTDB): domain Bacteria; phylum Pseudomonadota; class Gammaproteobacteria; order Methylococcales; family Methylomonadaceae; genus Methyloglobulus. Next base: position 10,778 of record DLHW01000020.1, on the reverse strand, counting down.
CGTCCAGGATGAAGATTTAAGCCGGTACATTCTGTAAAACTAAAGTAATTTGATGAACAACCATGTCCTCATTATTCATGACGTTGATGATTACATCGCATGGAAAGAAATCTTCGACGCTGCTGCGGCTATTCGAAAACAAGCAGGTGAATTGAGTTATCAGGTTTTAAGAGCGGAAAATAACCCCAATAAAATCATCCACTTTTCGAAGTGGATATCCCTCTCTAACGCTAAGGCGTTCTTTGAGTCGGATGAGTTGGTTGCGCTCAGAATAAAGGCGGGTGTTAAAGCGCCTGAATTTGTGTATTCAGTCTTGATAGAAGAGGGCGAATTGTAAGGTTGCTTTTGAAAGAGAATCGTAATCTTGCTTGTTCCACCTAGCGTTGGAATTTATTCCCGGCACAAAGCCGGGCTGAATAAACTCTAAGAATTTCCAGCGTTATTGACAGTATTCTCAAAACACTGTCAATGAGCTACATAAACTAGTCGCCTTAGCTTATTTAGGTTCTGTTGACATTTCTCCTGTTAAAAATAAGAATTCCGGCATTTTCAGTGTTGTTTTGAAAAAGACTTGTCAGAATATTAGCATAATACGACTAACAAAATGATTCCCGGAATAATCCCTAGAATTAAGCCGATTGCAACCGCTATTAACTCGCCCGTGGAATAATCGCAGCCACCGCTGCCGATGTTGACATGCGCGGCGCGGTCGTTGTCGAGTCCAGCCAGCATCATGCCGTCGAATTGGTCGGCGACTTGATCTTGGTTTGAGGCTAGCATTATTTGAGCGCGGGCTTTATTAAGCCTTTTTTCGGCAGATCTTAGGTCATCGCTGAACGGGACAAGGAATTGAGCGTTTTTTAGGGCATTGATTGCGTCGTCTGCCGGTTCCAGTGCTATCTCCCGGGCTTCCTCCAAGTTGGTGGCGGCTAAAATCTTAGCCTTATAATTCATAAGCGCCTGGCTAGTTTCGGTTTGGCTCGGACAGCTTTCTTGAATAAATTCAAGCGCCGCCGAAGCCGTTTCGATATTTGCCGCAGCTTTTTGCAACCCTGCAAAAAGGAATACGGTAACTAAAATAGTAATTGTCAGTGCGTTATTGTTTTTTTTCATGACTTTTTTCCTCGAGTTGATGTTTGAAGTTGTTATGCCGTCATAAATTCCGGCTCAACAACGATTTAGTCATTTAGGTACCTTAAATTAAGTTCACCGCAAGCTTTCGGCAAGTTTTCAAGGTGTCGTCTACCTCAGCCGGTCATGCTGCCGGGGATAAGAGGTAAGCATTTGATTCCGTTCATAACCCGAAAAGCCTAAATAATGATGTGCTTGTCTAACCTCAATGTGTAATCTGTTTGTTAATGGGTTGCTTAAGCTTTTTACCGCAAAGATTAGAGCTTTAATTATAGGTAAATAAAGCTTATTTTTTACTTATTGGCTTGTAGATACCATCTTAAAAGCCATTATGTCAGCAGTATTAGTTTATAGGGTTTACGTTGTGCTATTTTCCTCAAAAGAATTGAAGTATTGGTCCAAGACTTTATTGTTTCATTTTTCAATCCGATCTGACACAGCTTGTCCTTTGTTTTTAATCATGAGGATGAGTGAATTAAATAGCAGAAATGTGACTTGGAATTGACTCATAAGTACTTAGGTTGGGCGGAAGGTAATGAAGCCCAACCTAAACGAAGCCGTGAATGTTGGACTTCGCTACCGCTCTTCCCATATATGGACTCCTCTATTTTGCATAGTTTTTTCATTTAGATTCATAACGCCAGGTACGCTGGCAATCTTGCGCGACACTAAAACGCCGATAAGAAGCTGGCAAAGAATTTAAGTTAAGATGCCGATGAGCGTGGCGTTCATTTTGCGGCTAAATCGACCGAGGGGGCAGCGCTTAACGAAATTACTTCGATAAATAAGTGTAAGACATTAATCCCGCCATCAATTCGGTTTCATAGCCGGTTCTTTGCTGTTCGTTCAACGCGCAATTCGCCAATTTCGCGCGGAAAGCGCTTTTCAAATCCTCGGCGCTAATGTGAACATAGTCCAGCAGATCGCTCACATGTTCGCCTTCGTGCAGATCGTAAAAATGATAACCGTTACCGTCCAGTTCGATATTGATGGAATGAGTATCGCCAAACAGATTGTGCATGTCGCCGAGAATTTCCTGATAAGCGCCGACCATGAAAAAACCGATCAGATAGGGCTGTTTTAAGTCGATGTCATGCACGGGCAGGGTTTTGGCGAGGTTTTGTCCGTCGATGTATTGGTCGATACGTCCGTCCGAGTCGCACGTCAAATCCTGAATAACGGCCCGGCGCACCGGTTGTTCGTTCAAGCGGTGGATAGGCATGATGGGAAAGATTTGGCCGATGCCCCAAATGTCGGGTAAGGATTGAAACAAGGAAAAATTACAGAAAATTTTATCGGCCAACTTTTCGTTTAATTCTTTTAAAATAGCCGCTTCATTTTGGTTTTCCGGGTTAAGCAAGGTTTTGATTTGCTGGCAATGGCCGACGTATTCGCTTTCCGCAATTGCCAAGCCGTTAATGTCGAGTTTGCCCTGGGCGAATTGATCTTGGGCGTCTTTTAAATTGAAATGAGTATCGTGATAGGCTTCAACTAAATTACTTGCTGCGGTAAAGGCTCGATTTTGCGCCGGTTGACTGTAAACCGCTTCGATATCGGTGACATCGGTGATCAAGACGGCATGATGGGCGGTAATGGCGCGGCCCGACTCGGTAATGATATCGGGTTGCGGCAAATTCTTCGCGGCGCAAAGTTCGGCAAAGTTGCGGACAATATTTTGCGCATACTCTTCCAGACTGTAATTGATCGAGGACTCCCTCCGCGACCGGCTGCCGTCGTAATCCACCCCCAGACCACCGCCGGCATCGACGATTCGAATAGGGGCGCCGAGGCGATGCAATTCGGCATAGAATTGCCCGGCTTCCCGTAAGGCGACTTTAATATCGTGGATATTGGCAATTTGGGAGCCCATGTGAAAGTGCATCAATTGCAGGCAATCGAGTAAATTTGCTTGTTCTAAGCGATTTACCAAGTGCAGGACTTCATTGGCGTGCAACCCGAATTTGGATTTTTCGCCCCCGGTATTTTGCCACTTACCGGCGCTGATGCTGGCTAGACGAACGCGAACTCCGACGAGCGGTTTGACGCCCAGCTTAGCCGACTCGGCAATAATTAAATCCAATTCGACGGGTTTCTCGATGACCAGGTAGAGTTTCAGGCCGAGTTTCACGCCGATCAAGGCTAGCCGGATATAAGCTCTGTCTTTGTAGCCATTGCAGATCACCAGTCCGCCCGGTTTGGATAAGGCCATCGTTGCCAGCAGCTCCGGTTTGCTTCCGGCCTCGAGTCCAATGTTATCGGAGGCGAGAATGCCTTCAACGACTTTGCCTTGCTGATTGACCTTAATCGGGTAAACCGGAGTGTATGAAGCTTGATAGCGATTACTGACGCAGGCTTTTTGAAAAGCGAGATTCAAGCGTTTGACCCGGTCTTTGAGAATATCGGTAAACCGGACCAATACTGGCAAGGATAAATTTTTCTCCCGTAAAGACTGGGCGATTTCGAACAAATCCAGTTCCGTTGTTTGGCTGGTGCTGGGTTTTACGGACACATTCCCTTTGTCGTTGATGGAAAAATAACCGTCGCCCCAAAAATTGATGGCGTAGGTTTGAACGGATTGAAGAATAGTCCAGGCGTTAGCCTTCTTAGCGTCCAATATGAAACTCCGTGCATTAGAATTAACCGATGCTATTATAATGGTTTTATTTCCCAGGAATTCCAAATATGAATCCAACTGAATGGTTTACCGAAGAACATTCGGGAACAGGGTCGGCTTTTTCCCTAAAAATCAAACGCAAGTTGCACGAAGAACAATCACCGTTTCAACATCACGGAATTTATGAAACCGAAACCTTCGGCAATCTCATGGTGCTCGACGGTTGTACGATGGTATCGACCCGGGATAACTTTCTGTACCACGAAATGATGAGTCATCCGGCCTTGTTCACACATCCAAATCCCAAGAAAGTCTGGATTATCGGCGGGGGCGATTGCGGAACATTGCGGGAGGTGCTGAAGCATCCCGGTGTTGAGGAAGCTGTTCAGATCGATATCGACGAGCGCGTTACCCGTCTGGCGGAAATCTATTTTCCCGAGTTGTGCGAGTCCAATAACGATCCGCGCGCGGATTTAAAATTTATCGACGGAATTAAGTGGATTAAAGACGCGGCGCCGGAATCGGTCGACATCATTATCGTCGATAGCACCGATCCGGTTGGTCCCGCTGAAGGCTTGTTCAACGAAGCGTTTTATAAAGGCTGTTATACCGCGCTTAGCGAAAACGGCCTGCTGGTGCAACAAAGCGAATCGCCCTTGCTGCATCTGGCTTTAATAAAAGACATGCGGAACGCCATGCAAACGGCGGGTTTTAAAGCACTGCAAACCTTGTATTTCCCGCAATGCATTTACCCGTCCGGCTGGTGGAGCGCAACGATGGCGGGTAAGTCCTCGTTAAAGGGCTTTAGGGAGCAGGATGCCGCCAATAAGCCGTTCGACACGCTGTATTACAATGCGGATATCCACAGTGGCGCCTTAGCGCAGCCGGAGTTTGTGAAAAAATTGTTTGGGTAAGCCAGCTAATTTGACAAGGTAAAAATTGAAAAAAAGCGTACCGTACAAGTCGCGATACGCTTTTACCGTTAGTCTTAATAAGATGAGTGTGTAGATAGTTTTACTTGTTTTTCGTTTCGGCATACGGTTTAAGGCTGGTGTCAATGCTTTAAGTGAGGGAATTTGCAAATTTGCTTTCTGCTCATGCTAACCCTATTTTTAATAAATCATTGTACTTGGCGATTAAACCGGCAGGATTTAATTGCATTCACAACTTGCCCTCTAGATTGAAAGTGATCCGATGCGCTTTAACATGCATTGTGGCGTACGGTGCTATGAGCTTTTTTATGAAAAGTTGTTTCTGTTGGCATTTTTTCAAAATTGAATTCTTAAAAGTGAGAGTTAATTAACAAACAAACACTTTACAGAAGATTATCTTGTATCCGGCTTAATGATTAGGTTTTTTTAAGATTTAAAACTGGCTACTTCAGTGCGGCGGGAAGACGTTCCAAACGAACTGAAACCGAGCTTTTAATAGAAAAAAACCAATTGTCTTATTGAGTCTAATAATCTAAAAACAATCGAGGTGTTTAAATGAAAATGTATAATTCCACAGTCGCGTTTTTTAAAAATAAAACGTCTACAGTTAGTTGCTTTACAGCATTGGTAGTCGACGATTATAGGCCGGCAAAGCAATTGTTAGGCGCTAGCCTTTCAACTTTTCCTCAAATTGGCGAAATCGATTATGCCAGTAGCGGTGAAGAGGCCTTAAATAAAGTTAGCAATAGCAAGTACGATTTAATTTTTCTGGATGTTACGATGCCCGGTTTGGACGGTTTCGAAACGTGTGCGCGTATCCGGGACATAAAAGGATACGGAATGACGCCCATTATAATGGTAACGGGAAATAGTGCGCCGGGTAATTCTTTTAGGGGGACTATTTCCGGTTGCAGCGGCTATGTGACCAAGCCGATTCAACAAGAATCATTCAGGAAGCTTAATTTGAGATTGTTTTCTTGGCTGGAGGACAATAAGGCTGCTTGAAGTTTGCCGGTAACTAAGAAGGCCGCGATGAGCCTTATAATCCTCCGGACGAATGCCGAAGCAGTGGTTTTTAAGTAAATATCAACGACCGTAACGCACGGCAATTACACTAACTCCGTTAGGATACCGGAAGGTATCCTAACGTTTTAGTTATAACTGCTTGAACACAGGATGTGTTACCATTAAAGGCTAAAAATTTGCTTGCATTTGGGTAAACAGAACGATTCATCAAGGATTAGCGGCGTTTTTATGCAATCCTTTTTGGGCGAGTTTACTGGGTATTCGAAGTACGCAAGCGTTATTTATTCGTCTCAATCCGTGCAGTTAATTATATTTCGTGAGAGTGCTTATGTTCGACGCTAAATCCTTAGACGACATCGCTAATCGCTTAGCTAATGTTATCCCGCCCAGTTTTAATCATTTAAAGGACGACATGGAGAAAAATTTTCATGCCATTCTGCAAAGCGCTTTGTCGAGACTTGATTTGGTGAGCCGCGAGGAGTTCGAAGTACAGAAAGCGGTGTTGACGAAAACGCGGCAAAAACTCGAAACCTTGGAACAACGCGTTACTGAAATCGAGCAGCAGGTACTGAGTAAGGAAGAGTTGTAATCTCAAGATTTATAAAAATCGAAGACGATGATTGTTTTATCGGGTTGCTAAAGGGCTGATATAGTCCGTGTCTTTAGCTGTCGTTTACAGCCGAGGCCGTTCCGGTATCGCCGCGCCGTTAGTGACTGTGGAAGTGCATGTTGCTAACGGATTGCCCGCTATGAACATTGTCGGCTTGCCCGAGGCCGCCGTCAAAGAAAGTAAAGACCGCGTTCGCGGCGCTATCTTAAATTCACGTTTCGAATTTCCGGCTCAACGCATTACTATTAATCTGGCGCCGGCGGATTTGCCTAAGGAGGGTGGGCGTTTCGATCTTGCTATTGCGTTGGGTATTCTAGCGGCGTCCGGACAGATTCCCGCCGTTCAACTCGACCGTTATGAATGCGTCGGTGAACTATCGCTGGGAGGCGAGTTACGGCCTATCAACGGGGTGTTGCCGGTCGCCATTCGAGCTAAGCAGGAACATCGGCAATTAATTTTGCCCAAAGAGAATACGGCGGAAGCAGCTTTAGTTCAAGGCATCGACTTGTTGCCTGCCGTTCATCTTCTCGAAATCTGCGCTCATCTTGCCGGAAAACAATTGATTGTGCCGCAATATCCCCCCATTCAAGCCAACTTAGCGGCTGATATCGATTTTGCGGATGTTCACGGTCAATATCATGTTAAACGGGCGTTTGAAATTGCAGCGGCCGGTGCGCATAATTTGCTCATGCTCGGTCCGCCGGGTACGGGTAAATCGATGCTGGCAGCACGGTTGCCAACGATTTTACCGCCGTTGACCGAACAGCAAGCGCAGGAAAGCGCGGCAATTGCATCTATTAGCGATCATGGTTTGAATGTTGCGAATTGGCTGAAACCGCCGTTCCGGGCGCCACATCATACCGCATCGGCTCCGGCCTTGGTTGGCGGTGGCAGTAATCCGAAACCGGGGGAAATATCGTTAGCCCACAATGGCGCATTATTTCTGGACGAATTGCCGGAGTTCGACCGTAAAGTCTTGGAGGTGCTGCGCGAGCCGCTTGAAACTGGTCATATCACTATTTCCCGCGCCGCTCGGCAAGTCGATTTTCCCGCGCGTTTTCAATTAATCGCAGCGATGAATCCGTGTCCTTGCGGTTATCTGGGCGATAGTTCAGGCCGTTGTCATTGCACCTCAGAGCAGATCGTCCGGTACCGGGCTCGGGTATCGGGACCGTTATTGGATCGCATCGACATGCACTTAGATGTGCCGAGAATCTCGCATGAAATCTTGCGGAAAGGGTCGCCGCAAGGCGAAGAAGCCAGTTCCGCCATAAGAGTTCGTGTTGTAGCTGCTAGAAACAAAGCCATGGGGCGGAGCGGTAAAGCGAATGCCGCGCTTGTTGCAAAAGAGGTCAAGCAAATTTGCACGTTGTCCGAACAAGGTCATCAATTATTAGAACAGGCGATGGATAAATTCGGCCTCTCGCATCGCGCCTATCACCGGATTTTGAAAGTGGCGCGCACGATTGCCGATCTTGCGGACTCGGAGGAGATAGCGGTTGCTCATTTGAGCGAAGCCATCGGCTACCGGAAATTAGATCGAAAAATATAGCGCTTTCAACTGTAAGAAGAAAGCGCCAGGCGTATTAACGCGCTTACCCGTTCTCCCCTTTAAACACGGGGAATTAAACGGAATTAGCAGACCTATTTTATTTTCGGAATCTCTTTACCTTCGCTGGTAAAGTGACAAATTCCGGTGACAAAATTGTCACAGTCTTTGGATTGCTCAACTTTAGCGCCGGTCGCACTTAACGTAATGTCTAAAGTGCAAAAGGTTGCCTCGCCTTCGGAGTGTTTTTTCATGGTGATTTTGTTATCGGCGGTGCTTTTAGCTTCGCCTGAAATTTCTGCCGAGCAAGGGTTGCTGTCTTTTTCGTTGGCATTCGGTTCAAAATCGACGTCCATGGCGACATTGTATTCGTCATTCAATTTTGTGATTTTCAAATGATGAACATGATTGCCGTCACGCAGGATATAATGATCGGTTGCCGCGATGACACTGCCGGATAGTAACATTGCAAAACAAAAAAGCGTTTTTTTCATACAGATTTCCTCGTTGTGGTTTATTAGATTTAGAGAGTAATACGTTCAATTTTTTCTATGGCGTTATTTTAACTCAGTCTAAGCGTTCTCCGAAAGATGGCGTAAGCGTATTGCCGGGAACGCCGGATTATCGGATGTATCTCGAATAATGATTAAGCTCAACCCTCAACAACAAGCCGCCGTTAAGCTCATTGATTGCCCCTTATTGGTGTTGGCGGGCGCGGGTAGCGGTAAAACGCGGGTAATTACCGAAAAAATCGCTTATCTCATCGGGAGCGGTATCCCGGCGCACCAGATTGCGGCGGTTACATTTACCAATAAAGCTGCACGGGAGATGAAAAGCCGGGTGGCAAAACTGCTCGATAATTCGCAAACACGGGGGTTACGGGTTTCCACTTTCCATTCCCTGGGCTTGGATATTTTACGCCGTGAACACAAAATCTTGGGTTATAAAGCGGGTTTAACCTTATTCGACGAACACGATAAATTAACCCTATTGAAAAATCTTATCGGCCATGACGTTAGTTTCGGCGATATCGAGAATGCGGACTGTTACGCCCGGCAGATTGGGCAATGGAAAAATGCGTTTGTTACTGTCAAACAAGTAGAAGCCAGCCACGACCCAGAAGAACACAGGGCAGGGCGGCTGTACGCAAATTACATCCGTAGCCTAAAAGCTTATAACGCAGTCGATTTCGACGATTTGATTTTGTTGCCCGTGCAATTGTTTCAACAACATCCGGATGTTTTACAGTACTGGCAAAACCGGATCCGGTATTTACTGGTGGATGAATATCAAGATACCAATATCACCCAATATGAACTCATTAAATTGCTAACGGGCAGTTTGGGTAATTTTACTGTGGTTGGGGATGACGATCAGTCGATTTATGCTTGGCGCGGTGCGAAACCGGAAAACATCAGTCAGTTGCAGCATGATTACCCGCGCTTGAAAGTTATCAAACTGGAGCAGAATTACCGTTCGACCCGGCGGATTTTGCGCGTGGCGAATCAGTTAATCGGGAATAACCCGCATGCTTATGAAAAAAAACTGTGGAGCGACTTGGGCGAAGGCGACTTATTACGGGTTATATGTCATAAGGATGAAGCGTCCGAGGCGCAACAAATCGCCGCTGAAATCGTCCATCATAAATTCAAATCCGGCGGGAATTACGGCGATTATGCAATTTTATATCGCGGCAATCATCAATCCCGGTTGTTCGAACGCTGTTTAAGAGAAAATAACGTACCGTATTTTATCAGCGGCAGCACCTCATTTTTTGCGTACACAGAAATCAAAGATGTGCTGGCATACTTGCGGTTAATCGTTAATCATGACGACGATGCGGCGTTTTTACGCATTATCAACACGCCTCGCCGGGAACTAGGGCCAACAACACTAGAAAAATTAGGCGTTTACGCCAGTCAACGCCGCGTCAGCCTATTCTCCGCCTGTAATGAATTAGGCTTAAACCAAACCGTACCGGTTAAAGCTTATCAGCGCCTGCAAAACTTCCACAATTGGATTACGGCGGCTGCCAGCCGCATTGAGGGCGGCGACACGTTTGAAATCATTAAAGAGATGTTAGATAACATTAATTATTTCGAATGGCTGCGGGAGAATACCGCGACGATCAGCGCTGCCGAGCGTAAGATGGCTAACGTGTATGAATTGATTAATTGGTTAAAACGTATCGCTCAAAAAGACGATACCAACGAGAAACCATTGGCGGAAGTCATCGTTCGTATCATGCTTATGGATGTTTTGGAACGGAATCAAGAAGAACAAAGCGCTAGCGATCAAGTGAGTTTGATGACCTTGCATTCAGCCAAAGGACTGGAATTCAAACATGTATTCTTGGCAGGTATGGAGGAAAACATCCTACCTCACGAAAATAGCCTGGGAGATGAAGATGCCGGCAGTCTCGGCATTGAGGAAGAGCGCCGGTTGGCCTATGTCGGAATTACCCGCGCGCAACGTACATTGACTTTTAGTTACTGTACGCATCGAAAACGTTACGGAGACGTTGCGGAATGCCAACCTAGCCGCTTTTTAAGCGAATTGCCGAGCGATGATTTGGAATGGACGGCAAAAAAACAAATCGATCCGGAAGTAAAAAAACAAAACGCCTTATCATTTTTTGCGGCCGCTAAAACATTAACATCGTAATTCCTTTATCAATCAGGTAATATAGGCGGCTCGACGCGCCCGTAGCTCAGCTGGATAGAGCGCAGCCCTCCGGAGGCTGAGGTCAGAGGTTCGAATCCTCTCGGGCGCGCCAACAGCCTGTTTCACATAGTCCAGTAGCAGTGTTCAACTGATCTTGCCCTGATTTCAAGGACACCTTACCAAGCGACTTTATTAGCTTCCAACGTTTCCGGGCTAATATAGCCCAGTTTTGAATGAAGCCGTTTGCGATTG
>DLHW01000071.1:10842-96698 GCA_002483425.1 Methylococcaceae bacterium UBA7658 | reverse complement strand
AAACAACCGTCGCGGTAGCGACACAACTAAAATGAAAACCACACCGAAATCAATCTCAAAAATCCCCGTCCTGATCCTGACCGGTTTCCTGGGCAGCGGCAAAACCACGCTGCTCAATAACATCCTAACCCAATTGCCGCGCTCCGCCGTCATTATCAACGAATTCGGCACGACCCCTATCGACCCGTACTTGCTGCGCGAACATAACATACCCTTATCTACGCTGTCCGGCGGCTGTTTATGTTGCCAAGTGCGCGATGCGCTCGCGCCGGTGCTGAAAAACCTGCGGATGGCTTGGGAAAATGTCAGTGATAAGCCGTTCGACCGCATCATCATCGAAACCAGCGGTGTCGCCAATCCTGAGCCAGTGCTGGACGTGCTGTTGCGGCAAGGCTGGTTGTCGGCGCGTTACAGCCTGCAAGGGGTTATCGCCACCATCTCTGCGCTGCAAGGATCGGATAACTTAAGCCGCTTCCCCGATGCCAACGCGCAAATCGCCTGGGCGGATACGGTCGTCATCACCCATACCGACTTGGCCGATGCGGAGCAAATCCAGTTGCTGGAGCGGCAATTGACCCACTTGTCGCCCACCGCCCATCAAGTTCATTCTGTCAAAGGTGAGCTTGAGGTGGATAACTTATTGCCTTATCCGGGCAAATTCCGCCCCGTAAGGACGGCTGCACTGGCCGATTTGCCCGGCCACGGCTTCCACAGCGTGACCTTGCAAATCGAGCAACCGCTGTCATGGCTTATGTTGGAGCCGATATTAAAACAGTTGATACTTAAATATGGTGAACACTTAGTCCGGCTGAAAGGCCTGGTGTTTGACCCTGAATTCGACCACCCCTTGCTGGTGCAAGGCGCAGCCGGTATTTTGCATACGCCCGCCCATCTGCCTGCGCGGGCGAGCGACGACTTCATCAGCCGTCTAGTATTTATCATGGCAGGCCCGGTCAATGACCTGGCGGAGAATGTCATGCAGCAAATTCAAAACTCTTTTCAAACGAATTCTTCCTTAGACGCTTAACCCACTCTGACCCAACCCGAGTGATTCCCGTCCCTGTCACCATCCTAACCGGGCTTCCTTGGCGCGGGCAAAACCATTCTGCTCAACCGCATCCTCACCGAAGAACACGGCCAACGCATCGCCGTCATCGAAAATGAGTTCGGCGAGGAAGGCATCGACAACATCGATATTTAGTCTGTAAGCCACGTATACCAAGGCTTAAAGAGGTGGCTGGGTACAAACCGTTCTTTTGGTCAAAAAAACCAATACTCAGGGCGGTTTTAGTGCGGTATTATTTACAGATATTTTGTAAACAATTGATTATATATGCTATGTAAGACTGATGCTGCTTTATTCAACGAGACGAATCTTTTTAAGCATCCTTAAAGCATCGAAGTTTAAAAGTGTCTCGATCTATGAAAATAACCGTTAAAAATTTTTATAGTCATTTTTGCATCCGGTTTTGAATTTATAACGTATATCCAGTATAGAGGTTATGAAATCCACCCAAACGCCGTATCATGTGACAAAAGAAACCTTAAACATGCTTGTGCCAACAGAAACAGCTCTCGATTCAAAAAATGATATTAAAAGTGAAGGGCAGGCCCCCGAACATTTTCTCGAGCCGATTGATGACGCTTGCGGCGATGCCGAACTTCAAAGTTATATAACCCGTATTATCGATCAGGATCAAGCAGCTTTCGTGCTGTTGTTTAAGGCAATGTCGATACGGGTGCATAGCTTAGCGGTGAGAATTACCGGCAACATTCAGCTTGCCGAGGAGGTGACGGAAGATGTTTTTTTTCAAATCTGGCGGCAAGCGCCGCGTTTCGATCCGGCACGGGGGAGGGCGCAAACATGGATCTTAACGATTGCCCGAAGCCGGGCGCTGGACGCCAGACGGAGTATTCCGCCTTTCGATGATTTGATTGAAACCGATGCCGAAGCAGGTGCGGAATATCAAAACCGCGACAGTATTCCCGATTTATTGTTGGCAATCGAACAAAATGAAGCGCTTTACAGTGCGTTAAAATCCTTGGAGCCGCTTCCCCGTCAGCTTATAGCCTTATCTTTTTTTAGAGGTTTAAGTCATGAAGAAATTGCGGATCAACTAACGCTCCCGCTTGGAACAGTGAAGTCGCATTTAAGGAGAGCGGTTATTAAACTACGCGAATTGCTTGAAGTTGTTCAAGCCGCGCAATAGGTCAATGAATAAACAACTACAGTTTTTCACCGGATAAATGAAGGATCAGACGAAAATGGACAATGAAACGAAAGAACAAGACGAGGTTTTAGCGATGCTTTCCAGCAGCTTGAAAAAACTTCCGGCTTCGGAAGCAATGCTTAGCTTGCTCGAAAAGCGGCTCGATAACAGGATCTCGAGAAGTATTGCAAAGCATGCGGGTTTACAAATTGTTCGCGGTAAATCAGGTGTCTGGCATAATCTTGTTTCGGGAATCCGCTATAAAACTTTGTGGCAAGGCCCGTTTGGGAATTCCGTGCTTGTCGATTTTGCGCCGGGTTCTGCGCTCCCTGTTCACCGGCATAATTATCTTGAAGAAGGCGTTGTTTTATCGGGAAGCTTGCAAGTAGACGATTTGGAGCTATCGCAATACGATTATCATGTTTCTCCAGCGGGCAGTCATCACGGACATATAAAGTCTAAACAGGGCGGTACGGCTTTTTTGCGCGGAAGTTCGGTCGGTCAGCCCATGGCTATGGTTAAAGAGGTTCTGGGCGGATTTTTACCTAAAAGCGATCAATTAAGTCATTCCATCAAGGCCGGGGCAGAGGATTGGACTGAGATTCAAAAAGGAGTATTCAAAAAAGATTTATGGGTAGAGGGCGGAACCGTATCGCGGTTTTTCCGTTTGGAACCTAATACGCAGATCGATAACCACGCTCATTCCTTGGCGGAGGAATGCATGATGTTAAGCGGAGAGATTTTTTTTGGCGATATTTTAATGCAATCCGGCGATTATCAACTGGCGGCCAAAGGTAGCGCTCATCTTAACATCTACACCGATACGGGAGCCTTTTTGTATGTTAGAGGCACGAATCGATAAGAGATTTACCTCATATTCAATAAGAAATCTCCAAAGCCGAGATTCCTTAATATTCGTCCGCTGAGCAATCTTTTACGGCAGTAATAAAGAGCCTCAGCCGGTTTTTGTAGATCAATCGCAAGAAATAAGGCTTGCTTTTGAAGCCTCAATAATATTGCATTGCCTGATTGAAGAGACTGGCAACAATATTCATGCTTTTCAATAATATTAAAACCCTTTATAATATAAAGCTTTTTACCGGCGCTTAAGCAGCGCTTTACCTTGCTTCACCCGCCGTTAGCGGCTGGGAGGCTTTTTACCATAAGGAAAACTATGCGACACTATGAAATAGTCTTTTTAGTGCACCCCGATCAAAGTGCACAAGTCCCGGCGATGATAGAGCGGTATCGTTCAATCATTGAAACAGCCACCGGTAAAGTCCACCGGCTTGAGGATTGGGGTAGACGGCATCTGGCTTACCCGATCAAAAAAATTCATAAGGCTCACTATGTGCTCATGAATATTGAGTGCGATCAACCGACGTTGCTCGAATTGGAAAGCGGCTTCAGATTCAACGATGCTATTTTACGCAGTATGACGTTAGTGCAAAAGTCGGCAATTACAGGCGTATCGGCAATTGCAACCGCCACAGCGGAAGAGAATAAGGCGGCCGAAGCCAGAGCGAAAGGCCTTTTAGCTAAAGAAGCGGCCGCTGCGGCTGAACTTGCCGATGACGATATCGATCTAGAGGAGCTTGTCGAAGAAAGTTTTGATGACGAAGCGGCGTCGGAAGACAATATTTAACCAATAGGATACCGAGAATAGTTATGGCACGTATGATTAGGCGTAAAAAAGTTAGCCGTATAAACGAAGAAGAAGCAACGATAGATTATAAAGATCTCGATTTGCTGAGAGAGTACATTACAGAGACCGGTAAAATTGTACCGAGCAGAATCACCGGAAACAGCGCAAAACAGCAGAGAGAGCTTTGTAAAGCAATCAAGCGAGCACGGATGATTGCGTTATTGCCTTATTGCGACGCACATAAATAAAAATATCGTAATATGCGGTTTTTAGCCGAATACATTATGCGAGGCAGGCTGCAAGCCATGCTTGTAGCGTCTTCATTAGCGATGTTATCGTTGATTTTGGCGCCGCTTAGCATGCTTAGTTCGGGGACTGTAGCGCTTGTCACCTTGAGAAAAGGCGCGCAAGAAGGGTTTATTATAGTCCTCTGTTCCAGTGTGGCGGCAGCATTGCTGGCGACGCTGATTCGGGTGCCTTACCTGTTCATTTTGCTTTACGCGCTGATATTGTGGCTCCCTATTTGGATAACGGCGATTGTTCTCAGGGAAGGGCGGCATATCTCGCTCGCTTTGCAAATTGCCGTTTTAATCGGTGTCGCGTGCGTTGCCGGTTATTATTTTTTGAATGACAATCCTGCAATCATGTGGAAAGAAGTCATGAAAAAAATGATGCCGGCCAATGCGCCGGCGGACGACGCTCAACATATGATCGAGCTTATGGCGCCTTATATGACCGGTATAGCGGCTGCGGGCGGGGTTTTCGGCATGGCTTTAGGCTTGTTTCTAGGGCGTTGGTGGCAAGCCGTTCTATTTAATCCTGGCGGTTTTAAAGCGGAATTTTTGGCGTTGAAAGTACAGCCGGGCTTAACCATTGTAACGTTATTGCTGGTATTAGCCGCTGCTATCAGTACCGGAAAGTTTTCGCAAATAGCATGGAACGCCGCCATAGTAATGTTTGTGCTTTATACCCTTGTCGGCACCGCCGTGCTGCATACTTTGTTTTCAACGATGAAAATTGGGCCATTCGCGGTCCCGATGTTTTATATAACACTGTTTTTGATACCGCATAGCTTATTGCCGGTCGCATTGGTTGGTTTGAGCGACACATGGCTCGATATTCGAAAACGAACTTTGAATCAAACTTAGATAATGCCTTAGGGCGTAAATAATCGGTTAAACCCGAGAGGTGATTAAAAATGGAAGTCATTCTTCTTGAAAAAATAGGCAATTTGGGAAATTTAGGCGACAGAGTCAGTATTAAAAGCGGCTTTGGACGGAACTACTTGATACCTCAAGGTAAAGCCGTGCTAGCAACGGCAAAAAAAGTCGCGGAGTTCGAGGCGCGCCGTGCCGAACTTGAAAAAGCCGCTGCTGACAAGTTAAATGCGGCTCAAGCGCACGCTGAAAAATTGAGTAAACTCGAAATAGTCATTACCCATAAAGCCGGCGACGAAGGCCGTTTATTCGGCTCTGTCGGGACGCATAATATCGCCGACGCGATTATTAAAGCTGGCGGAGCAGTTGAAAAGCAACAAATTCGTTTGCCAAACGGCGCAATTAGACATGTTGGCGATTACGATATCGACGTGAGTTTGCATTCCGATGTTACCGTGACGATGTCGATCAAAATCTCACCGGAAGCTTAATTCGCCGTGTAGACGGGAAGGTCCAAATTGAACGGTAGTCCAATGAACGGCCTTCCTTATTTGGAACCCGAATCATACGTTATTTTGTGCTGCTAAAACAGTGTCGCGAGCTCCCATCAGCTTTTGCGAAAATATAGTGGTGTGCTTGAAAAATTCTTGAAAGCATCGGGATAAATACGATAAAGCGGATTAAATAATCTTGGTTCTATTGCACTTTTTTTAAAACTAACCTTTCCGGCGCTCATGGTTCCTTAGATCAGTCAAGGGGTGCCCGCTATACCGGACTTAACGCCTGTTTGATTGAGAAGAATTTGAAAACCGGATATGCACAATTAGGCTATGTGAAGCCATAGTTTACCGGATTTCAAGGCTTTCGCCCGGTAGTATATTGATCCGGTTGATGAGAATACTTTATTCCATTTTTTTTTATCTGCTTATCCCCTTCATATTGCTTCGCCTGATCTGGCGTAGTTTAAAAGCGCCGGATTACCGGCTGCGCTGGGCGGAGCGCTTCGCATTTTATCCAAAGACTGTGCCGCAGAGCGTGGTTTGGTTTCACGCCGTTTCCGTAGGCGAAGCGGAAGCTTTATTTCCATTGATCCGGCTTTTTCAGGATCATTCTCCACAAACAAGGCTTTTAATTACCACGACAACGCCCACGGGTTCCGCCCGAGTTCGCGCCGTTATGGGCGAGTTGGTTGAGCATGTTTATCTGCCTTATGACATTCCTATCGTGGTCAAGCGGTTCATGGGTAGTTTTAAACCCGTTCTCGCAGTCGTAGTGGAGACGGAAATTTGGCCTAATCTGTTTTCTTATTGCGGTGAAAATCATATCCCGCTTTATGTTATCAATGCGCGCATGTCGGCTAATTCGGCGCAGGGCTACAAAAAAATTCCAATGCTGATTAAACCAGTGCTGCAAACTATAAAAGTCATAGCAGCGCAATCAGAAGAAGATGCCCAAAGATATATTTCAGTTGGCGCGAATCCCGGCTCCGTGTTCGTAGCCGGTAACATAAAGTTCGATATCGAAGTTTCTCAAGAATCTTTAGAAGCTGGAAGGCAACTGAAACTTTCCTCTTTCAACAAACGGTTTGTCTGTTTGGCCGCGAGCACTCATTACGGCGAAGAACAACAGCTTTTAGAAAGTTATAAGGCTCTTAAAGCCAGTATTCCCGAATTATTATTGGTTATTGCGCCAAGACATCCCGAACGGTTTCAAGAAGTCTATGACTTATGCGAACGATACCGGCTTAAAACCGTAAAACGAACAGCCCAGGCTATTTGTAATCACACTACCGATATATATTTAGCCGATACGATGGGTGAGTTAAAGTTGCTGTATGCGGCTGCGGATGTAGCCTTTATCGGCGGCAGTTTAGTGCCAGTTGGCGGACATAATCTGCTGGAAGCGGCGGCGGCTGAGGTTCCTGTGTTGTTCGGTACTTATATGACCAATTTTAAGGATATTGCCGTTAAAGTGCTGGCTGCCGATGCCGCTTTTCAATGCAACGATAGAATTGCCCTGGAGCACACTATCCGGTTGTTATATTTTGATAGTAATCGTCGTCGATCCTTAACGGAGAACGGTAAGCGTTTCTTACTGACTAATCGTGGCGCCACAAAGAAAATATATGCTTTGCTTTCGAATGAACTTAATAATGCAAGGTAAAGATCAATAATAGCCTGATCGTATTTGTCTTCGGTTGCCTGCGTTCGTCCTGCTGCGTTTAAAGACGAAGAACAAAAGCTAGGCCATGCTCCTCGCCTTGAACCTGCGTATTGTCTGAACGCTCGCATTTTGACTTTGCTTTGGCTCGCGCCACAACGCCGTTATAGCCCACGGCTTTACGGCTACACGGGAGTCGTCGTAATAACACCGCTACGTTTTGTTTCCTCTACTCCTTCAATGTTTTACCGGTAAGCTTAAGACGGCTGCTTGGCTTTTACCTCGGCGACACAAACTTTTAGGATTTTTTCAAATTTTTGGGCATAGCCTAGGATTCGTTCCCACTGATCTAAACCGTTGATTATTTTGCGTGCTTGTTTGTAATCACAATGATCGCCCGCTATGTAGTCTTCCAGTTTTTTACTCGTAAAAATACCGCACCGCATTCCGTAGGACATGATTCGATAAGCAATCGCAGGAATAAGCGCATTATCGGGATTATCGATCAGGTTTTGTTCATGCGGTAAGTTCAAAGCTTTGCTTAATTTGCCATAATTGGCGCGGCCCGTGATCTGAACATAGCCGCGTCCGCGATATTTCCAGCCATCGCCTTTTACGGTGTTACCCAAATTTTTTCCAATGGCTGTCCACGGCTCGTATTTGTCGAAATAATTTTTCTTCCCGAATTCGGAAATGGGACGCCAACGGTCTGCGCATTCGTGTTTTACGGTCGCTAGCATGTAAGCGGCCCAACGTAGATCCTTGATTTCAGGATCGGTTTCCATTTGCCGTCCCAGTAATTCGATACCGGTAACCGTGTCTTGTTTAATTTTGCCGAATGCAGCACGGTAGCCGTTAAAAAAAGTAGCATGATCGATATTCATGTTATTCTCCAGTAGCGATTTTAACAGTTGCCAATATCCTATTGGATTTGTTTTCAAACTTACTTGTCTCTACTTGATTCTAGCAATTTTCGAATGAGGTTAGCAGTGAACTATTTCACAGCATAAGGGTTCCAGTGTGCAGGCGGGATCACCGGATTAACGGTTAAAGGCTCTACCGGAACGGCAGGACAAGGTAACCGGTAATGTAGCTTTTCTAATGTTGCGGACTCCGCAGTGAAGCCGTATTGGGCCCATGTGCCGCAATCTTTGGTTTGTCTTGCGGCGGTGAAAATGATTAATTTCCCTGTATCTTTAAAAAAAACCGGTTCGCCCCAGAGTTCGTTTTGACGTTCCCGTTGCAAGGTTTCGCCATCGCTTGAAAGATACGTTGTCAACGTAAGCGGTTGCGCTGTAAAGGCTTGCAGCCGGTACAATAAAAACGATGGTTGATAACTGGCAACGGCGCACATCACGATGACAAGAGTATCGTCTTTAGCCAAGGCGTAGGTTTCCACCCCGGAATAACCGGTAGCTTGCGTACTGAGAAAGGCTTGTTCGCAGTCGTCATTCCACATCAGCAACGCTCGCCAGCCGACGCGATTTACGGGGTTCATTGCGTTTTGATTTTGCGCCGAACTTTGCATTGGCTTTTCAACCTGACATGCCGTTACTGTCCAACAAATCAGTCCTAGCAAACATCGGCTAAAAACGGTTCTTAGCCCCTTAATCGTAACCGGTTGATTTAGTTTATTCATAAGGTAACCCCCTCTATTAGTAGTAAACAATCATTTTCATATTATTTAAAAATTCAACAATATTTTCCGGTTTGACGCATTTATAAACATTGATTTTTCCTGAACAGGTTTTCACTGTCTGTTTATGTTTATCCGTTGATAAAATTGACATTTTTATAGAGCCAACAATGGCTACGCTTTGTTAAAAAATTGTTCATTGAAATGCTGGTGTTGAATAGAGCGAGGGCAAAAGCATTTTAAAATAGCATTCAGGTTAAATCAGCATTTAGCCGGTTTATTTTTATATTTACTGTACGCCTTGCTTTTAATCCGGTAAAACCGAAATTGTTAACAACGCGGGCAAGTCATTATTTCAATTATTTTTTAAACAAAGATTGATGATCGTTTATTTAAAGCTTTATTTCAGTCAATATTCGACTAGACTTTGATTCAATTCAGCTCGGTTAAAGTACACCAGAACCCCGGGTCTTAACCACGCCAACACTATTGGGAAACTATGATTTCGCTCACAAAATAATAAAAATAATCAAATAGCTATTCATAATGGTTAACTAAAACAAGATCGAAATTGATATGATAGTTCCCGATTCGAAACACGGCGCAACCGAAACAGCAAAACCTCTAAAATGACCCGTTTTTACCGCAGTATTCTTTGTGGCGTATTATTATCGAACTGTATTTTTAGTTACCCAGACTTAGCGTTAGCTGAAAAATCAAATCAGGTTATCGATCTCAGCTTGGAAGAGTTGGTTAATGTCGAAGTGGAATCCGCTTCGCGTTTCAAACAAAAATCGTCCGAAGCGCCCTCGGCCGTGGAAGTTTTAACCGCCGAGAATATTAGAAATTACGGCTGGCGGACATTGGCGGACGCCTTGAATTCCATCCGGGGCCTATACATTCGTAACGACCGCAACTACACCTATTTAGGGAACCGGGGCTTTTCCCGTCCGGGCGATTACAATGCGCGCGTTCTCATCATGATCGACGGACGCAGAATGAACGAAACCATTTTCGACACGGGATTTATCGCCGAAGAATTTCTGTTAGATATGAACCTTATCGACCGGATTGAGTACATACCCGGTTCCGGGTCATCGGTATACGGGGCTAATGCGCTGCTTGGAGTGGTGAATGTCGTTACAAAACAGGGCAGGGATATCGACGGCGTTCGGGTCAGCGGCGAAGCCGGCAGCTTAGATACTTACCGGGGGCGGATAACTTACGGTAAAAAATGGCAAAACGGTGCCGAACTTTTATTGAACGGTTCCCATTTTAATAGCCATGGCAATGAGCAACTGTTTTACCCGGAATTTTCCGATGACAACAACGGCATTTCTCAAGATAACGATCAGGAGCGTAACTTTCGAACCTTCGGTAAGTTAAGCTACGGCGATTTTACTCTGCGCGGCGGCTATATCACCCGCCGCAAGGAGATACCGACAGCCCCTTTTTTTGCGCTTTTTAATCAAGACAATTTCAGCGTGGATAGTCAGGGTTATCTGGATCTTGATTATCTGACACAGATCAATGCCGATTTGGGCTTGGAAATCAGGGGTTTTCATCACTGGTACGATTACCATTCGATTGGGCCTTATACCAACTTGGACAATACGCCGGTTCAATCGTTTGAAGGCGCCGATTCGCGCTGGTGGGGCGGCGAAATAAAACTCACGGGCACCCAATTTGCGCATCATAAGTGGATAAGCGGTGTTGAATTCCAAAAAGACCAGCGGCAACATTTCGTTAACTATGATATTTCACCTCCCGAACTTTATTACGAAACGAACAACAACGGCTGGCGGGCCGGTTTTTATATTCAAGACGAATACAGGATTACCGGTAACCTATTATTAAACGCCGGCGCTCGTTTAGATTATCACCACCGGTTAAAGCAATTACAGCTAAACCCTCGAATCGGTTTGGTTTGGGATATTACGCCGGTTATTACGACGAAACTGTTATACGGTTCGGCCTTTAGGGCGCCTAATGTGCTCGAGCAAGATCTCAACTTACCGGACGCCAAACCGTTGGAAGAAGAGCATGTCGATACCTATGAGGCCGTTGCGGAATGGTACCCGGTCAGCGGTTTAAAACTGCTCGGAACCGTGTTCTACAATGACGTTCATAAGGTTTTGTCGCTGGATCCGGTCACGTTTAACACCGTCAACGCGGGGGCCTATAAAACCCTCGGCTTTGAATTCGGCGCCGATAAACATTGGAGTAACGGACGGCAAGTAAAACTGACATGGACGCATACCAGCACCCGCGATAAAAATCCTGGCCATGCGGCCTGGGCCAATGATTCTCCAAGTAATTTAGTCAAGGCGCATTACGCCGAACCGTTATTCGGCAACCGGCTGACTTTGGGTTTTGAAGAAATCTTTGTGGACGAGCGCCGGACCGTTACAGGAAACAAAGCCCCATCGTATCATTTATTCAACATTAACATGGCTATGACTAAACCGCTATACGGATTGCAAGCGTCATTAGGCATCTATAACGTTTTCGATCAGCATTATAAAATTGTAACCGACGATAATTTTAGGCAGGACACTTTAGCCATGGACGGACGAACGGTTAGGTTCCGTTTGGAGTACGGCTTCTAAAAATGCGGCAATTAAACCGGCTGTTAGGGTCATTAAAAGTATTGCGGATTAGTGTCTTGCTAATTTGTTTACTGGGGCATAAAGCCTATCCAGCTGTGCCGGTCAGTGAAACTCCCGCGTTAACGGTTGCTTTTTTATTTAATTTTATAAAACTGAGCGAATGGCCGCCCGATGTCATCACGAGCGATATCACGCTATGTGAATTCTATACCGATAGTGATACCATAGATCTCAGCTCGCTTTCGGGCAAAGATATTCAAAGTTATCGAATTAAAATTAAAACGTTATTGCAAGGCGATACCATTGAAGGTTGCCACTTACTCTACATTCCTGATAACGAAAAGCCGATTCGTGTGCAAGAATGGTTAAAAAACATTGCAAACTCGCCTGTGCTAACGGTGAGCAGCATGAAAGGTTTTCTCGACGAAGGCGGTATGATTGAACTCATTCAGGAAGAAAAACGTCTTCAATTCGAAGTCAATCTGGCGCCTGTCGAACGGGTAAAGATAAAGTTAAGCTCCAAAATGCTGCAAATCGCGCGGGACGTAAGAGGACGTTAGCGATGGCAATCCGGCTCAAGCGCATCGAATCCATTTCTTATAAGCTACAGAAACTGATTGTAAAGTTTTTAGCGGGTTCTATGTTGATTGTGTTTGCCTTTATTGCAATAAACGAAACTGCTAAATCGCTCCATGCGTCGAGACAGCAATTGCAAGCCTTGGCGCAAATTACGGCGAATAATTCTCAGGGCGCGCTGATGTTTAAGGACGATAAAAGCGCGCAACAAAAGTTAGATTCTTTCAAGCTCATTCAGCCGGTTGTCGAAGCCAAACTGTATTTGGCGAACGGTCAAATAATCGCAGGCTATGATCATCCGCCCGTTTTTCCGTTACCGTCCTGGTTTCCGTACCGGGAGGTCGTCTACGATCAGCCGGTGGTGAACGACAAGGAGGTTTTGGGAAATCTTTATCTACGCGCCGAACTGAGCCAAATGTGGCTAGAGCTGACAACCGATTTGGGCATATTCGGCGCGGCTATGTTGATAGCGTTTCTGGTTGCCAAAATGGTCGCTCAGCGCTTTGCCGATAAGGTCATTAAACCAATTAACCAGCTTGCGCAAGCCGCGGCGCAAGTGTCGGAAAGCGATAAATACGAGATCCGTGTGCCGAAGCAACAAAACGACGAAATCGGAATACTGGTCGATGCGTTTAACCGCATGCTTGAAAAACTGTACCTGCGAGACCATGAATTGGCTCGCCACCGTATCCGGCTGGAGCAGGAAAAATCGGCCGCAGAAGCGGCGAATGCGGCTAAATCGCAATTTTTGGCGAATATGAGCCATGAGATCCGTACTCCGATGAACGGAGTTTTAGGTATGGCCGAATTATTGCTCGGCACCGATTTAACCGATAAACAACGCCGCTTTGTCGAAACGGTCCACAAATCAGGCGAATCTTTACTGACTATCATAAACGACATTCTTGATTTTTCTAAAATCGAAGCAGGGCGTTTCGAGTTAGAAACCCTCGATTTCGATCTGTATAAAACCATCGAAGATACTGTCGAACTCTTTGCGGAACCGGCTCAAAGCAAAGGCCTGGAATACGGTTTACACATTGCTCCGGGTGTACCGGAAATGATTAACGGGGATCCGACCCGGCTACGGCAAATACTCGGCAATTTAATCGGCAACGCCGTTAAATTTACCGGCCAAGGCGAAGTTGTCGTCGATGTTTGTGTTGCGCCGTCGTCGGTCAAACCGTCCGGCAACGCTGACGCAGCATCGCCGTTAGCGTTGTGTTTTACGATACGAGACACCGGTATCGGTATCAGCAACGATGCCTTACCGATGTTATTCAATGCATTTTCTCAGGTCGACGGGTCGACTACCCGTAAATACGGAGGCACCGGTCTGGGTTTAGCCATTTCAAAACAACTCGTCGAATTAATGGGCGGCAAGATAGAAGTCCAAACGCGCGCCGGGCAAGGCACCCAATTTTCTTTTATTTTGCCCGTTAATTCCGTATCCGTTCCGTCTGCGCAGCAACCTGCCGAATCTTCGGCGCTTGCAGACTTGAAGTTACTGATTGTTGAAGATAATCAAAGCAGCAGTGAAATACTAAAAAATTATGCCTTAACTTGGAAAATGCGGGTTGATTGCGTACCTGACGCCATTTCCGCCCTGGAGTTATTACGAAAGCCTAGCGAACAAAATCCGCAATTCGATTTAGTCATAATCGACATCAAAATGCCGGGGATGAACGGATTGGAATTAGGCAAACGCATTAAAGCGGATCCGGAAATTTCGCATATTCCGTTGCTGCTGATAACGTCAACCCTCTTTATGGGTGAGGCCACGGAATTCGCCAGCTACGGCTTTTCAGCGTACTTGATCAAACCTATCCGGAAATCGGATTTGTTTAAAAGCCTGAGTAAAATTATCAATCCGTCGTTCCAGCAGTTAACTTTAGAAGCGAAGAAACCGGTATCGGCGTTGCCGAAGCAAGTTTTGCGAGCAAAAATATTGGTGGCAGAGGACAATCCGGTCAACCAAAGCGTTGCAAATTATATGCTGCAAGGTTTCGGTTGCTCGGTTGATGTGGTTTCGAACGGCAAAGAAGCGCTTCAAGCGATTGCCGATAAAAAATACGATCTGGTTTTAATGGACTGCATGATGCCGGAAATGGACGGATACGCCGCTACCGTCGAGATCAGAAAACAACAAAAAGAAAACCAATTGCCTTATTTTCCTATTATTGCTTTAACCGCGAATGCGATAAAAGGCGACCGGGAAAAATGTTTGATTGCGGGCATGGACGATTACTTGGCTAAACCTTTTACTAAAGAATTGCTTTATCGTCTAATCACGCTGTGGCTTATGAACGGGAACGATTCATCGCTTGAGTCTCTACCGGTTAGGTCGGCTGAGCCGGACAGCACCGCTAAATCGCATATCCATAAACCGGCTTTGGAGGCAATCCAAAAACTTGGCGCCGGTGACGGTAATGACATTTTAAAAGAAGTGCTTTCAGTTTATTTAGACAATACGAAAAATTTACTCAATTCGTTAGAAGAAGCATGGCTAAATGGCAATATCGATACTATATTAACTATATCGCACTCGCTAAAATCCAGCAGCAGTCAAATCGGCGCTTACGGTTTAGCGGAAATGTGTAAATCCGTCGAATACGACGCATTACACCAACGTTACGATAGTTCGGGTAAATCGCTTGCGGAAATTAAATCGCAATACGCTGAGATTAAAAAAGAATTAGCCTTTTATTTAAGTTGATATCTTGGTAAGACTGACCATTAGTCATGCATGACCTTAACCATATACTGATCATAGATGACGATCCGATCGTGCGTTTGCTGGCGGCTCAAGCTCTTAGAGCGCCCGACTTTAAAACCACTGTTGCCAAAAATGGCGAACAAGGGTTAAGTATTTTTCAAGAGTCCGGCGCCGATGCCGTTCTGCTGGACGTTATGATGCCGGGTAAATACGACGGCTTCGATGTGTGTAATGAAGTCAGAAAAATCCCATCGGGCAGACATACTCCGATTCTGATGATGACAGGCTTAGAAGATCTAGAGTCGATAAACAGAGCGTTCGAGTCGGGCGCCACCGATTTCATCACTAAACCCATCAACTTCGCCTTATTGATTCACCGTGTTCGTTATATGCTCAGATCGGCGGACACAACTTTGCGGCTGCTCGATAGCGAAAAGAAACTCCACCGGATGGCTTATTTCGACAGCCTGACGCAATTGCCGAACCGGGTCTTTTTCCGCGAGCATTTACAATACATGGTTGCTCTAGCGCAACGCCAGCAAACAAAATTAGGCATTCTTTATCTCGATCTTGATAGTTTTAAACGCATCAACGATACCCTAGGTCACCATCTAGGCGATTTGGTATTGCAAGAAACGGGATGCCGTTTGCGAAAGAGCTTACGCGCGAGCGATGTGCTAATCCGGACGGGTTCTAACGAAGAAGGCGCATCGCTCGCCCGTTTAGGCGGCGACGAATTTACCGTTCTGCTATCACGAATCGTCCGCAACGAAGACGCGGCAATGGTAGCCGAACGCATACGGGAAACCCTTTCGCAGCTGTTTAAATTCAACGGTCATGAGTTGTATACGACAACCAGCATCGGCATCGCGATATACCCGGAAGATGGCGAAACGGCCGACGAATTAATCAAAAATGCCGACATGGCAATGTATTACTCTAAACGCGCCGGGGGGAATACCTATCAATATTTCTCAAACGATATGACGGAAGCGGCTTTAAGACGTCTTAGTTTAGAAAATCACTTACGTAAAGCGATAGAACTGAAAGAGTTCTCATTACATTATCAACCCATCTATAACTTCGAAACAAAAAAATTCTCCGGTGTCGAGGCCTTATTACGCTGGAATTGCCAGGAACTCGGTCGAGTGCCGCCAATTGAATTCATCCCGTTAGCAGAAGAAACCGGATTGATCGGCAGTATCGGAGAATGGGTATTGAAAGAGGCTTGTTACCAAGCCAAAATATGGCAAAACAAAGGCTTGGCGATCGGCCGTCTTGCCGTTAACGTTTCAGGAATACAGCTAGTCAACAAAGGATTTACCGCTCAAGTTGAAAAGGCGCTCACTAATTCCGGTTTGCTGCCTCATATTCTCGAGCTGGAATTAACGGAAACCGCCTTGGTCTCCGACGACAGTTGCGTACTCGAACAACTGATAAATCTTAAAAAGATCGGCGTGCATTTAGCTATCGATGATTTCGGTATGGGATACTCCAGCTTAAGCCGTCTTAAACGTTTCCCAATCGACCGCTTAAAAATAGACCGGAGCTTTATCTGGGATATTGAAAATGCCGCTGAAAACGGCGCTATTGCAACCGCCGTCATTTCAATGGCGGAAAGCATGAATATGAAAGTCACTGCCGAAGGCGTCGAAACTGAAAAGCAATTAAAATTTTTACAACACAAAGGCTGCGATGAGGCTCAGGGTTATTTCTTAAGCATACCGCTTCCCCCAGAGGAAGTCGAAATTCTTATCGGGCAATCTCCGCTTCGATAACGTCGCTTAAAAACTTACTACTCATTTTTCCGTCCGGAATCTCTTGGCGTCATAGCCGCAGGGCCAGTTCAGAGAAATAACGAGCAAACCTTGTTAAAAGACACCGGTTTTATTCTAAAGATAACGCATAACCCTAATAATCAATGTTATTAGCTCGTGCTACATCAATTTAACAAGAACGACTAATACCAGATTTGCGAAAACGCCCGCTAGCACGTCGTCCAGCATAATGCCAAACCCGCCTTTTACCCGCTGGTCGGCAATCTTGATCGGCCAAGGTTTAAGGATGTCGAAGAACCTGAATAGGATGAAGCCGAGCACTACGTTTGTCCAGGAGAATGGAATAAACCATAAGGTAATTAAATAACCTGCGATTTCATCCCAGACGATGCCGCCGAAATCGTGTTCGCCGAGTTTTTCGGCAGCCTTTCCGCAAATCCAGCAACCTGTTACAGTCGCTATCAATGTGACCGCGCTATAGATTAAATTGTTCGTTTGCGCTAGTAAGCAATACAACGGCGCCGCCGCCAACGTCCCGAATGTCCCCGGCGCTTTTTTCGCCAAGCCGGAGCCGAAGCCGAATGCCAGGAATAATATCGGGTCGATCAGAATTTGCTTAGGGCTTAAGCGGTTTTTGCCGTATTCGGCATTAAGAAAAATGCTCAAAACTTTTATCCTGTAACAGTTGTATCTGTCCGGACTTATTCAATCGAAGTCCGGCGTGGTTGTCGATAACGCCGATTTTAGTATGAGGAATGTTTTCCAATTTGCCGGTTTTATCCGGGCTGACGGTAAAACACAGTTCGTAATCGTCGCCCGTTGTCAGCGGCATCATCCAATCGCCGGTTGCGCCGATATAGGATTTGACTTCTTCCGAAAATGGCATTGCCTCCCAGTCAAGGCATGCGCCGACACCGCTTTGGTACAGAATATGGCCAAGATCTCCGGTTAAACCATCGCTTATGTCGATGCAGGCATTGGCGATGCCGATTAAGGCTTGCCCGATTTCGATTTGCGGGTCGGGGCGGTTAAAGCGCTTTAAGGCATTTTCCGGTTGCTTGCAGTCATAACCCTGCTTGATTTTTAATCCCAAACCGGCCTCGCCCAATAATCCAGTAACACAAATAATATCGCCGGGCAAGGCAACGGATCGTTTTAGGGCTTGTCCGTTAGGCACCAAGCCGAACGCTTGCACGGTTAAGGTTAACGGGCCGGACGTAGTATCACCGCCGATTAAATCGACACTGAAACGCTCAGCCAAGGCAAAAAAACCATCGGCAAATAAAGTTAGCCAACCTTCATCGACTTTCGGCAACGTCAATGCCAATGTCACCGCCAGCGGCTTCGCTCCCATGCTCGCGAGGTCGCTCAGATTGACCGCCAGCAATTTATGGCCTAAATCATAAGGCTCGCAACCGGCAAAGAAATGGATATTTTCCACCATCGTATCGGTAGTAATTGCCAATTCGTAACCTTGTGGAGTAGCCAGCAAGGCGCAGTCGTCGCCGATGCCTAAGGTGACGGCATTATTAAGGTTGCTTCGTTTGAAGAAACGGTCGATGAGACAAAATTCAGAAATCAAATTGATAAGCTATAAAATAAAAAAATGAAGATGTAATGACGGTTTATATGATTTCGTCCTGTCCTTCGCCTCATCATAAACGTCATTGTTTTCTCTTTTACCGACAGCGATGGCGAAAATAACAATGTCTTGGTCATCAACCTCATAAACCAACGGTACCGGACGAGCGCAGTTTTATTTTGTAAGCAAAATCGTAATTGCGTAACTTATTGGCGGTAATACGCAGGTTTTCAAGGCATTTCCCCAATTGCTTCTCAAACTGGACTTTTTGCTCTGTTGTCCAGTTGATCCCGCTCTGTCTTGGCGCTGGGCAGAAATTTTCAGCCTACTTGAATTTTATGATTTAGTTTATCGATTCCTAGTCTCAATAACGCGCTTCTCTTGCGCAACCTTATCCAAAATCCCGTTAACATACTTATGACTGCCATCGGCGCCGAACTCCTTGGCAAGGTTAATCGCTTCGTTAAGTACAACGCGGTAGGGCATTTCGATCTTAAATAACAACTCATAAACACCCAAGCGCAGAATTGCGCGTTCGACGGGATCGATAATATCTACAGGACGGTCGACAAAATCCGACATCGCGGCATCGATGACTTCCAGATGTTGCGGAATGCCGTGCAATAAGTCACGGAAATAGCTTTTTTGCGCATTCTTTAACCAGTCGTCTTCGCCTTCGCAAAACTGTTGTTCGATTCCGAGCAAACTTTGCCCGGTCATTTGCCATTGGTACAGCGCTTGCAGCGCGGCTTTACGGGCATTGGTTTTCGCTTGGCTCATGTTAGGCTAAATTGTCCAGCAAACTCATCATTTCAATGGCCGACATTGCCGCTTCCGCCCCTTTGTTACCCGCTTTGGTGCCCGCGCGTTCGATGGCTTGCTCGATGGTGTCTACCGTCAATACCCCGAAGCTGACGGGGACGCTGAATTGCAACGAGACTTGGGCAATACCTTTCACGCATTCGCCCGCGACATACTCGAAATGCGGGGTGCCGCCGCGAATAACTGCTCCGATGGCGATGATGGCGTCGTATTTTTTAGCCGCAGCTACCCGTTGCACTACCAGCGGCAATTCAAACGCGCCGGGTGCTTTGACGATATGGATGTTCGCCCGGTCGGCGCCGTGACGGACTAAAGCATCGATGGCGCCTGCTTGCAGTTGCTCGACGATAAAGCTGTTAAAGCGCGATGCGACGATGCACACCGTACGGCCTTGCGCGGTTAAATTGCCTTCGAATGTAGTGATTTCAGACATGCTTGTTCTCAATGATTTCTTGAATTTTAAATTTAAACTATTTTAACGGGTTCCGGCTCTTCCCAAACATCGCAGCTGACATGCTCGGTCACCTCCATGTCGAAACCGGCGAGACCGACGTATTTTTTCTGTGCGCCCAGCACTTTCAGTTTATAGACGCCAAGGTCTGACAAGATGCGCGCGCCTGTACCGGTCATGCGCCAATCCGGGGCTTCAGGTATTGGCGGCGACACACCGTTATCCTCAAGCTGGTAGCGGTGAATCAATTCCACCAGGCTTTTGTTGCTTTCGCTTTGCCGGATGACGACCAGTACGCCGCGGCCCTCCTTGGCGATTTTTTGCATGGCAACCCGCATCGGAATACTGCGGTCGGAACGTTTGGATGAAAATACGTCGTCGATCAAATTACGGGCGTGAACACGGACTAAAACCGGTTTGCCGTCGGCAACATTGCCCATCACCAAGGCCAGGTGCAAATTGTTGTCGTTGCGGTCTTGGTACGCAAATAGCTTGAAATCGCCGAATTCTGTCGGGAATGAACATTCGCTGATGCGTTCCAGGGTGTTTTCATGCTGAATGCGGTAATGAATCAGGTCGGAGATTGTACCGATTTTTAGGTTATGGTGCTGGGCGAATTTTTCCAGATCGGGTTTCCTCGCCATCGAGCCGTCGTCGTTGAGGATTTCGACGATGACGGCGGCTGGTTCTACGCCTGCCAGCCGCGCGAGGTCGCAACCGGCTTCGGTATGTCCTGCCCGGTTCAAGACACCGCCGGATTTCGCCATCAAGGGAAAGATGTGGCCGGGTTGCACCAAGTCTTCCGGTTTGGCAGCGGTTGCAACCGCGCATTGTACGGTACGGGCGCGATCCGCCGCGGAAATACCTGTGGTCACGCCGGTGGCGGCTTCAATAGATACGGTGAAATTAGTCGAATGTGTGGTCTTGTTTTCATTAATCATTAACGGCAAACGCAATTGCTGGCAGCGCTCGCTGGTTAATGTTAAGCAAATCAAGCCACGCCCGTACCGCGCCATAAAGTTGATGTCTTCCGGGCGGGTAAACGCCGCCGCCATGACCAAATCACCTTCATTTTCGCGGTCTTCGTCATCCATGATGATGACCATCTTGCCCTGGCGTAAATCTTCGATAATTTCTTCGATCGTATTCATAATGTTCAAAAATCAGGCGTTAGCACCGAACAAGGCGCTTAAGCTGTGTTTGGCTTTGATATCGGCATAACAATTTATACAGACTACGGCAATGTCGCAAAAACGCTTAAATTCCTCGGTCATTTCGTCTTGTTGCTGAAAAAAATATTCGCAGGCGTAGCACCAGCCTTGCAAGTCGTCCGGTTCGGAACTGTTCTCGACAAAACCTAAAGGATGACCGTTGCTATTTACCAGATGACGGCAAACAACAGCACAAAGGGTTTCGCTGTGCCGGTCGCAACTGATAGTTTGAAGTTTGTCGTCCATTTTGATTGATGAGTCGAATTTTTTGGGTAACCAACGATTAACCAGGTAAAAAACCGGTGTCTTGTAAGAATTTCTCCGTTATTACAGACTTGGTGTGTGCGGCTTTTTCGCCCAACAATAAGCGTTCCAGATAACGAGCCAATAAATCGACCTCAAGATTCACCTTATCGCCTACTTTAATGTCCGCCAAAGTCGTCTCTTTTAAGGTATGCGGCACAATATTGACGTTAAACGTAGGGCCATTGACTGAATTCACGGTTAAGCTGATGCCGTCAATACAGATCGAGCCTTTTTCGGCGATGTATTTTGCCAGCTCGCTGGGGGCTTTAAACGTCAGCCGGACAGAACGGGCATCCGGTTCAATTTCGGTAAGTTCGCCGATGCCGTCAACATGACCGCTGACGATATGACCACCCATGCGTGTCGTCGGCTTGAGCGCCAGTTCCAGATTGACGGGCGATCCGGCTACGGCATTTTTTAACGTCGATCTGGACAGGGTTTCATTGGAAACATCCGCGCAAAAATGCTGCTTACTGAGTTCAATGGCCGTCAAGCACACGCCGTTAACAGCGATGCTGTCGCCTAGTTGGGTATCTGATAATGGTAGTTTTCCCGTGTTGATGGTTAAGCGGCAGTCACCGCCTTTATTTTCTAAGTTTGCAATTTTGCCGATGGCGGCGATTATTCCGGTGAACATTTTAATGAGTAATCTTATGATTTTGTGTCAAAAAAACTATTAATATCTTTTATTAAATATCTACATTCAAATGCGATCCAGAAATGAACACCAATAACCAAAGAAATAAAAATAACATTAAATAACACATAACCTAAAGTTCCATAAAAAGATGACTCCTCATTATTTACATATTTTTCAATAACAATCATCATAATGGAAATAAACACCGATGTTAATATAGAAATAAATGGAAGCCATATTACAATCAACCTTACTATTTTTGCTAAAAGTTGACCACTTTCAGTTTCTAAATGTGTTAAAAATAATGTGTTTAAACGAGCTAATTCAATAATTTTTGGTTCATTATGCTTTTTTAACGCATTCAATGAAGCATGAACGCCTAGAAGATTCACCCAAACGCCTACCACAATAACAGTTGACATTAATGACATTACATTCAAAAAATCATTTGTTGGGACTTCAATTCCCAAAAGAGGCATTTGTCTTTTTCCAAGTTCAGTATTTCTAAGTGTATTATTAGTTCGTTTAATTTCGAATTTCAATGTTGAGTATTTTTTTCTTAAATCTTCGATATTACCTGTTTTTATTTGTTCTAATATTTTTTCTGATACATTACTGCATTTGTCAGGAGGAGCTATTTTTAAGTCGTGAGCTTTAATAAACTCTTTTCTGCAATTTTGGAGGTCACTTGTTTTAACATCTAATCTGTGTCCATAAATCGATGCTAACTGATGCTCTTGAAAACTGAATTGTTCTATATAGGTATGAATTAAAATTAAAGCTGATATTACAACCGAAGTAATGATAAACCAACGCATCCTATTTACGGATGATTTAAAAGCTTCAAATTCTTCATTAATAAAATCCATGACCACCTCTGTTACATATAAAGGAAAACTAATGGAATCTATCCAAAAAAAATAATCTCCTACTGCTTGTCTGATTTACAAATCCATCTTATATCTTTTCCAACTTGTTGAAAATTAGTTATTCTGAGGTTTTTACAATCGGCCAATTTCTCCAACTTCGGCAAATGAAATAATCCCTTACCTTGGTCACCTAAAATTTTCGGAGCCATGTAGATAATCCATTCATCAACCAGATTTTCAGCCAATAGCGCGCCATTCAACACCGCACCCGCTTCAACCAATATTTCATTGATTGCCTGTCCGGCCAAAAACTTCATCACTTCGGCAAGGTCAAGCCGACCTTGTTTTTCGGGCAATTGATAAATTTCTGCACCTGTATTTTGTAAAGCAATGAACCGCCTTTCAACCAGATCAGGACGAACGGCTTTATTTTGATTTCGCTCGTGGTGAGCTTGTTGAACCACGGACGGAATCGTATCCAAAGAGCTTTCTGTTTGCATCTGCTTGCAAGTCAAGACAAGTGTTCGTCCGGGCAAAGTTAATATCTTCGCCGATGGCGGCATTTGTAGGTTGGAATCCAGCACTACCCGAATGGGTTGGACAACATCTTGCTCTATCCGCGCAGTTAACGAGGGATCGTCCGCAAGCACGGTATTGACGCCAGTCAATATCGCCGAACTTTGCGCCCGCAAGCGATGCACATCCGCCCTGGCTTCTGATGAGGTAATCCATTGGCTTTCGCCGGATGCCATTGCGGTGCGACCATCCAGGCTCATTGCCAGTTTGCTGCGGACAAACGGGCGGTTTTCGGTCATCCGTAAGATAAAGCCACGATTTAATACAAGCGCATCTGCTTTCAATACGCCACAACTTACTTCAATCCCTGCGGCTTTAAGATAGGCAAAACCTTGTCCCGCAACTTTTGGGTTAGGGTCTTGTATGGCGGCAACCACCCGGTTGATACCCGCTTTAACTAAAGCTTCGCAACACGGCGGTGTCCGTCCATGATGGCTGCAAGGTTCTAAGGTTACATAAGAGGTCGCACCTGTTGTGTCTTCTGTCGCATTGGCTAAGGCTTCGACTTCGGCATGGGGTTGCCCTGCGCGTTTGTGCCAGCCTTCACCGATAATCCTGCCTTCTTTGACCAGCACACAGCCTACTCGGGGATTCGGATCGGTGGTGTATAAGCCTTTCCTTGCCAAATATAAAGCCCGCGCCATGAAGCGGGCATCTTGAATATCCTGCGCCGGCATCTTACTTTTTTTGCAAATCCTGGATCATGTCAGTAAATTCGCTGACATCCTGAAAGCTGCGGTACACGGACGCAAACCGGACGAAAGCGACATGATCCAAAAGCTTTAATTCCTGCATTACTTTTTCACCGAGTTCTTGCGCCTTCACTTCCCGATCCCCACTGGACAATAAGTCTTTTTTGATGCGGATAATAGCGGCTTCGATAGCGTCGCTGCTGACAGGGCGTTTTTCCAAGGCGCGCAACATGCCGGAACGCAATTTGGTTTCGTCGAAAGGTTCGCGGATACCATTGCGCTTAACGACTCTCGGCAAAATCAACTCCGCGGTTTCAAAGGTGGTGAAGCGTTCCTTACAGGCGATGCACTCGCGCCGTCGTCTGACATGATCGCCTTCGTTTGCTAACCGGGAGTCGATCACCCGCGTATCTTGCGCGGCGCAAAAAGGGCATCTCATAATTCTTTTGAAATCATCAAGCTAATTGGTTTGGGAAGCAGGGTTATTTGATCTGAAATATAAAGCCGTTCAGACAATATTGGCGAGTCTTAATCATTTTTTTAAAGTGGTACCGTATAGACCGATGTCTGTTCTACGATTAACGAACACCAGGACAAATTACCTTAATCCCTTTAAAATAGTTACTGGCCCAGTGCATTACGAGTATACGGTTAAAAAAGTTCGGCCTTATCTTCAGTGTTCTGTCTTTTCT
Source organism: Methylococcaceae bacterium UBA7658 (assembly GCA_002483425.1). Lineage (GTDB taxonomy): Bacteria > Pseudomonadota > Gammaproteobacteria > Methylococcales > Methylomonadaceae > Methyloglobulus. The sequence continues at coordinate 72,370 of DLHW01000071.1, read as the reverse complement.
AAGCTAAAGTCTTTTGAATATGATAAGGTAAAAAGCCTAACTATCTATTTTCGTAATAATAAACGATTAATCGTTGTAACGTAATTTAATTATCGTCTTTCATTGATGTTAAATTTTAATAAAATTGCTCTGCGCCGGGGCGCAAGGGTTTTGTTTTCCAATGCTTCATTCATTATTCATAAAGGTCAAAAAGTGGGTTTTACCGGCGCTAACGGCGCTGGCAAATCCAGCTTATTTGCTTTAATCAGGACTGAACTGCATTCCGACGAAGGCGATTTTTCCATGCCGCCCGGCTTGGAGATTGCCCATGTCGCGCAAGAAACGCCGGCCGTGCCGCGTTCGGCAATCGATTATGTGATGGATGGGGATAAAGAATTACGGCGCTTGCAACAAGAGTTATCCCTTGCGGAAACCGCTCATGACGGCTTAAAACAAGCCGAACTCCATGCCGCCCTGGAAACCATAGGCGGTTATGCCGCCCAGTCTAAAGCGGCGCGCTTGATGAACGGCTTAGGCTTTATGGCGGAGCAGGAACATAATCCGGTGAATGCTTTTTCCGGCGGCTGGCGGATGCGGCTGAATCTGGCGCAGGCGTTGATGTGCCGTTCCGACGTGTTGATGCTGGACGAGCCGACCAATCACCTGGATTTAGACGCTGTGATCTGGCTGCAAGATTGGTTGTGCAAATACGACGGCACGTTACTGTTGATTTCGCATGACCGGGATTTTCTCGATACGATAACCAGCCATATCGTTCACATCGAGCAGAATAAAGCCGATATCTACACCGGCAATTATTCGGCGTTCGAGAAAATGCGGGCGGAAAAACTGGCGCAACAACAAGCCGCTTACCTTAAACAGCAACGCGAAATCGTTCATATTCAAAGTTTCGTCGATCGCTTTAAGGCCAAGGCCACCAAGGCGCGGCAAGCACAGAGCCGGATTAAGGCGCTGGAGCGTATGGAAATCATTGCGATGGCGCATGTCGATTCGCCGTTCGATTTCAGTTTTCCTGCACCCGGACGAATGCCGAACCCGTTGCTTCAATTGGAAGAAGCGGCTATCGGCTACGGACAGGCCACCATTATTAAAAACGCCAATTTATCTATTTCGCCCGGCGATCGGATCGGTTTGCTGGGCTCAAACGGGACGGGCAAATCGAGTTTGATAAAAGTCTTGGCGGGTGAGTTGCCGCCTTTATTGGGAACACTGCTTGAAGCCGAGGCGTTGAATGCCGGTTACTTCGCCCAGCATCAATTGGAGCAATTACGCTTGGAGGAAAGCCCGCTTTGGCATCTGCAAAAACTCGACCCGACCGCGACCGAAAAAGAATTGCGTAATTTTTTGGGCGGTTTCGATTTCCGAGGTGATAAGGTGCTAGAACCGGTCAAGCCGTTTTCCGGCGGGGAAAAAGCCCGGTTAGTTTTGGCCTTACTGGTTTATAAAAACCCCAACCTTTTATTACTGGACGAACCGACCAACCATTTGGATTTGGAAATGCGCCAAGCCTTGAGTGTGGCATTACAGGATTATGAAGGCGCTATTGTGCTTATTTCGCACGACCGGCACTTGCTGCGAACCGTTACCGACCGGTTTTTGCTGGTGGCTGACGGCAAAGTCCAGCCGTTCGACGGCGATCTCGACGATTACCGGAATTGGCTGGGGGAACGTAAGAGGGCCGAAGACAAAACTCAGGATGAAGCGGTTGCTGTTTTGTCTCGCAAAGAGCAGCGCAAGCTGGATGCCGAACACCGGCAAAAACACAAGCCGTTGTTGGATGCACTCAAAAAAGCCGAACAAGCGGTTGAGCTTTACCACAACGAGCAACGCCGGTTAGAAACTGAATTGACCGATCCCGCGCTCTACGCCGAATCGAAAAAAGACCATCTAAAACAGTTGCTGGTGCGTAAAGCCGAAATCGATAAAGCTCTCGACGCGGCGGAAGCCGATTGGATGGAAGCGGAAGAACGCTTGACGGCCGCAAAAGACGTCTTATAAACCGCTTTCTTGCAGCTACACTTTAATACTACTCAGCATCAAACCGATGTTTTTATAACCGGATCGAAGCCAACACCCTTTTAATATTTTTATTTCCGTACTATGCACGAAACTTCTTATAACAAAATGCGCGGTTTTGTAACGACGTATCTTAGTCCGTATAAAGACGCCGAACTCAATATTGCCGATATTGGCGCGCAATCGGTATTGGGCCACAAAACCTATCGCGAACATTTTCAAAATCCTCGCTGGCGTTATCAAGGTTTGGACATAGAACCCGGTAACAATGTCGATATCCTCGTCGATAATCCCTATGTCTGGAATTCGCTCGAAGATGCGTGTTTTGACGTTGCTGTGTCGGGTCAAGCGTTGGAACATATCGAGTTTCCTTGGCAGACTTTTTCCGAAATCTACCGTGTGCTTAAACCGGGCGGCTTATTTTGTCTTATCGTGCCTTCTTCCGGAAAAGAACACCGGTTTCCGGTCGATTGCTGGCGCTTCTATCCGGATAGCATGCGAGCGTTGGCACGGACGTCCGGTTTTTCGGCTATCGAGATATTTTGCGATATCGGCTTCGGCGAGTGGCAAGATACGTTTGCAGTTTTTCAGAAGCCGCTGATCGAAGGCGATAATAATTCATTCCCAAGCCAATCGAGTAAAGATGTTGCCTTTACTATCTATTTCAACGCGCTTAAAAACAAGCCGCAAAGTCCTGAATACTATATCAATTTAGCTGAGCAATTGACAAACCGCGGCAAAGAAGATCAGTTGTTTATGGTTTACCGTCTTGGAATTGAAAGATGTCAGAATAATATCGGATTAAGACAACGTATGGTTGAGATTCTCTCCAACGAGGAAGCATGGCTTGCCGCTGCCGAGCATACGGTTGCCCTCCTTGGCGCGGGACCGTTAGCCGCCGCCAGTGTAGAACTAGCGGGTAAGGTTTTTGAAGCATTGCCGCCGCAACATCGAACAGTTTATGCGCAATTATTACCGGCTGAAGTTCCGCAATTAAAAAAGATCGCATCTTTAGCAGGCAGCCAAAATTTTCCGGCGTTGATGCTTGCCGTTTTGGAGCAACTCAGTATTAAAGATCCCAAGGTTGAGTTGCATAAAACGAACGGTTATCTGACGTTGTGGAAGAGCGGCGAACAAGCAAAAGCCGAAGCCGGTTTTCGCGCTTTATTGCACAACAAGTTAAAGACGGGGGTAATCGAACGTACCACTGTCATTCAAAACCTGATTGATTTAAAAGCCTATAAGCGTTATTTAGAAATCGGCGTCGAACGCGGAATCAACCTATTTCAAATCGATATTCAGGATAAACTCGCTGTCGATCCGGCGTTAAAAACTCCGTGCGGTAATAATAATTTTCCGGGGCACCGGTTTTTTGAAATAACGAGCGACGATTTTTTTCGTTCACCCCCAAAAGATGTCAAAGATGGCGGCATTGATATTGCTTTAATCGACGGATTGCACACCTACGAGCAAGCGCTGAAAGATGTCGAAAATTGCTTGCGTTATTTGAGACCCAACGGTGTCATTGTTATGCACGACTGTTTACCTGCCTCGGAAGCGGAGGCCGAGCCGTCGCTTGAGCTTGCGCGCGTTACGCCGGGCTTTACCGGCAACTGGACGGGAGACGTCTATAAAACGATTATCCATTTAAGGGCGTTCAGACCGGATTTATTTGCGGCGGTATTGGACTGCGATCATGGGGTCGGTATTGTTTATAAAGGAACTCCGGATTCGATGATAACAATCGATGAAAACGCTATCGCGAGGCTTTCGTATACTGATTTGCGCTATAACCTCGGCCATTGGTTAAATATTAAACCGGCGGAATGGTTCAATGAATGGTTATCCGGCTGGAACGGTTAGCACTTCACTTTTTGCAACAGGCTTAAAGCCGGAAATAGACGTTTTAACCGGCTATTCCTAATGAATATGCATCTCGCGCGATTTCGTGGTGTCGCCGCGCCGCAAGGTAAAATCGTCCTGATCGCCGCCGGACATTGCCGAGCCGTCCGGGTTTAGCTGAATCAGCGTGGCGTCGTCCACAATCCGGTATTGTTTGCCGGGAATCTCGTCTTTCGGATCGAGTACGACGGTGCGCGTATTGTCGTTCCAGGTAAATTTACCTTTTTCGTAAAACTCTCGTGAAGACGGTTTTGCTGGTTGCGTCACCAACAGGTAATTATTGTTTCGTTTTAACGACAACGTCATTTTAATGCCGCTGCAATCTTCTTCTTTACAAGGGAAATAGCCGTAATAAACGCCTTTGAAATCCGGCCCTTTACTAGGTTCCATCCGATGGCCCGCATGTTCCCCGTGCTGCAATGCTTCACGCTGCCTGAGTAGCTTATCTTGCATGTCTTTGTCGGAATTTGCCGATGCAAGGTTAAAAGTAGAAAGCAAACTGCCGAAAATAAACAAAGTTAGAATTTGTATAATTTGTTTTTTAATTAGTTGCATATAAAGACTTCTTTGGATGGTGATCGAGTTATAAAAAGAACCGGCTTTAAGTTTTAATACCGGAAGGTTATCAGTTTTATACTTAACGTCAATATAATGACAATAAACCTCAGGTTGTTACTTAGTGTGAGGTGTTTTGTGCACTTAACCCAACCCTTTTAATACTCTCAAATTTAATATTCTCAAACCGCCGCCAACCCCGCAATGTTGTACCCGCAGTCGACATACGTAATTTCCCCGGTTATACCGGAGGCCAAATCGGAACACATAAACGCGGCGGCGTTGCCGACTTCCTCAATCGTTACGTTTTTCCGCAACGGAGCAGCATCGGCAGCTTTATTCAACATAGCTTTGAAATCATTAATACCGGAGGCCGCCAAGGTGCGGATAGGCCCAGCTGAAATCGCATTGACACGCGTACCTTCAGGCCCTAAGGCTACAGCCATATAACGGACATTGGCTTCCAAACTGGCTTTGGCGACGCCCATGACATTGTAATTGGGGATGGCGCGCTCTGCGCCGAGATAGGTCAAGGTTAATAAGGAGCCATTACGTCCTGCCATCATTTTCCTGCCCGCTTTCGCCAGGGCGGTAAAGCTGTAAGAGCTGATGTCGTGGGCGATTTTGAAGTTCTCGCGGGTAGTGACATCCACATAGTCGCCGTTCAGCGCATCGCGCGGTGCAAACGCGACCGAATGCACTATGCAATCCAGGCCGTCCCAATGTTTGCCCAATTTGTCGAAAACAGTATCGATATGCTCGTCAATGCTGACATCGCATTCAAGTGTGATTTTAGAATTGCACTGTTCCGCCATTTCTTCCACGCGGCTTTGCAACTTTTCGTTCTGGAAGGTAAACGCCAATTCAGCTCCTTCCCGGTGCATCGCCTGTGCAATTCCCCATGCGATCGAGCGGTTGCTCGCCAAACCTACAATCAAAACCCGTTTACCCTGCATAAAACCCATTGTCATCTCCCGATACGTTTATTATTAAGATTTGTTGTTACAATAGGGCGGAAAGTATCTACGACCCGTTAATTGATGTCCAGTCTTTTGTCCAAGAATATAACATTGTACAAACTCATCTTTCTATTCGTTATGTTGTTGTCAGGTTGCGACTTGAGCCAACTGAATAACCCGTACCCAAAGGAACAAAACAATCAGTCGATTCTATACCAATCCTTCGAAGAACGGCCTAAACACCTCGATCCTGCCGTTGCTTACAGCGAAAACGAATATGCTTTTATTGCCCAGATTTACGAGCCACCCGTTCAATATCATTACCTGAAACGGCCTTATCAGCTGATTCCCCTGACCGCGCAACAAATGCCGGAAATCCACTATCTCAATAAGCAAGGTGAATTATTAACTGCCAATACCGACGCGAAAGACATTGCGTTTACCGATTACCTGATCACCCTTAAACCCGGCATCCGTTACCAGCCGCATCCGGCCTTGGCAAAAGCAGAAAACGGCGATTATGCCTATCATCATTTAACGAGTGAGCAGATTACATCGGCCAATAATCTCAGCGATTTTAAATTAACCGGAAGCCGCGAGCTGGTTGCAGAAGACTACGTCTATGAAATCAAACGGATGGCACATCCGAAAATCCAGTCGCCGATTGCAGAAATGATGAAAAATTACATCATCGGTTTCGGCGAGTTTGCGGAAAAAGTCAAACAGCAGCCTATTACCGCCATTAAAGACGTGCCCATGTCCGGCGTGACGGCGTTATCGCCTTATCAATACCGAATCCGTATCAACGGCAAATATCCGCAGTTTATGTATTGGCTGGCGATGACGTTCTTTGCCCCGATGCCTTGGGAGGCCGATGTCTTTTACGGCCAGCCCGGTTTAGCCGACAAAAACATCACCCTGGACTGGTATCCGCTCGGTACTGGCGCTTATTGGCTGGCTGAAAACAATCCCAATCGCCGTATGATTCTTCAGAAGAATCCTAACTTTCACATGGAAACTTATCCATCTGAAGGCGAAGCCGGTGATACAGACAAAGGCCTGTTGAAAGATGCCGGTAAACCTCTGCCTTTTATCGATAAAGTTGTTTTCATCCTGGAAAAGGAAACCATCCCTTACTGGTCAAAATTCCTGCAAGGCTTCTACGACGCCTCCGGCATTGCGTCCGATAATTTCGACCAAGCCGTGCAATTTACCGGCAGCAGTGGCGTACAGTTGACTGAAAGCATGCGTGAAAAAGATATCCGTTTACAAACCTCGGTTGAAACGTCCTGTTTCTACATGGGCTTTAATATGTTGGATGCAACCATTGGCGGCACTTCAGAACAGGCGCGAAAATTACGACAAGCGATTTCCATTGCCGTTGATTACGAAGAATTTATATCGATTTTCATGAACGAACGCGGCTTGGTGGCACAAGGGGTTTTGCCGCCCGGTATTTATGGTTATCAAGAAGGTTCATCGGGAATTAATACTTATGTTTACGATTGGAAAAACAACCGGGCAGAACGGAAAAACATAAGCGCTGCAAAGCAGCTGATGAAAGAAGCGGGTTATGAAAACGGTATCGACCCTAAAACGCATGAAGCATTAATCCTTTACTTCGACAGCACGTCAACCAGCGTTGACGATAGGCCCAGGATGAGCTGGTATCGAAAACAGTTTGAAAAACTCGGCATCAAGTTGGTTATTCGCGCAACCGATTACAACCGCTTCCAGGAAAAAATGCGCGGTGGCAATGCCCAGATTTTTGCATGGGGCTGGAATGCAGATTATCCCGACCCGGAAAACTTCTTTTTCCTGCTTTATGGCGGCAATTCAAAAGCTAAATTCGGCGGAGAAAATGCCAGCAATTATCAAAATTCCGAGTTCGACCGGCTATTTGAAATCATGCGCAATATGGATAATACCGAACAGCGCTTTCAAATCATCCAGCAAATGCAAGAACAGGTGCGTCACGATGCGCCCTGGATTTTCGGTTTGCACCCGAAGAAATTTTCCTTATTCCATAATTGGTATAAAAATATTAAACCGCACGTGATTGCTAATAATACCCTTAAATATCTGCGTATTGACGCCGTTTCCAGAGCACAGCAACGATGTGACTGGAATTCACCGGTGTTGTGGCCCGTGTTACTCGGCAGCCTGCTGATCCTAATGCTGATTTGCTTTATGGTCATCGCAATACGCAAGCAAACCCGGAAATCCCTCCAATGATCAGTTACATCATCAGGCGCTTGTTATATGCCATCCCCATTTTAATCGGGGTGAATATCCTGACGTTCGTGCTGTTTTTTATTATTAACAGCCCGGACGATATGGCACGTATGCAACTTGGGCAAAAACATGTGACCCAACAAGCCATCGACAACTGGAAGCACCAACATGGCTATGATGTGCCACTGCTATGGAACGAGCAATCCCAAGGTCAGGAAAAGCTAACGAATACCATTTTTTATCAAAAATCGGTTGGGCTTTTTCTTTTCCGCTTCGGCACCTCCGACAGCGGGCGGAATATCGGCGCGGATATTAAAGAACGCGCCTGGCCCAGCTTATGGGTTGCCTTCCCCACCTTAGCAATCGGTTTAGTAACCGACATCTGCGTTGCCTTAATGGTTGTACTGTTTAGGGGAAGTACATTGGAATTGGGTGGCATGGTGCTGTGCGTCATCCTGATGTCCGTGTCTTCCCTGTTTTACATCATCGGCGGTCAATTTGTGATTGCTAAAGTATTGCGCTTAGTGCCGATTTCCGGTTTCGACGGCGGCACCGCCGCCATCAAATTCATTATTCTGCCCGTATTAATCGGTGTATTTTCCGGGCTTGGCTCGGGCGTACGCTGGTATCGAACCTTATTTCTCGAAGAAGTCGGCAAGGATTATGTCCGTACCGCCCGCTCCAAAGGTTTGACTGAGACCCAAACCCTATTTCGCCATGTCTTGCCAAATGCCATGATCCCAATATTAACCGGCGTTGTCGTCGTGTTGCCAACGCTATTTATGGGCAGTTTGATTATGGAATCTTTTTTCAGTATTCCGGGACTCGGCAGTTACACCATCGACGCCATCAACAGCCAAGATTTCGCGATCGTCCGCGCCATGGTGTTTTTGGGTTCAGTGTTATATGTGATCGGGCTGTTATTGACAGATATTTCTTATACTTTGGTTGATCCAAGGGTGAGGTTGTCATAGTCCATACAATAAATATAGTTTCCTATTGTATCCGCCAAAATCTGATCTCTTACCAATTATCCCGATAAAATCAGCATCGGTATGCCGCTGCAGGCAGTACCATTAATCGGATCTTGATTGGAATAATAATGCGACTGAGTATAAAGTAAAGCACTTGCCTATGAGGCTTTTCAGCATTATTTTATGTAACTCCAGCGGAACGTTTATCTTAGCCGGATGCGCGGAAAGCCTCGCCTGAGAACTGATGATTTATCGGGCGAGGGCAGGGGATTATGAGCAGGGCGCGGTTATGAGGCTTCGTCGAGTTCTTCCATAGATAATGATGACTTACCCCAGCGATAATTCGGTGCAATACTGATGAGCAAGGTAATCAACGTTGCTATATAAGGCACCGATTGGACCGCAAGCACCGCGACCCAAAGATGACCGCTTAAGTTATCGAAAAACTCCATGTTATACATAAATACCATTGCCGAAAACAAAGCGGTTAGTAATAAAAGCTCTTCCCTGATCGTCATCAAACCGGTAAATAAAGGGCCTTGTTTTTCATACTTTGGCGTACGCATAAAGGGTTTTCCGTTAATTAAAAGTCCTTGAATTGTACCTTTAGCAACCGTGTGGGTTAACGCCAATCCTGCCAATGATGCTCCCAACGATTGCCAGATAGAACAAGGCACACGCGCTTGATAAAGCCATAAACTGCGGATGATTTTAAAGCCGAATAAGCCGATAGTAGGTAGTAGAAAAACGCTGACCGGCAATTCGCTGCTTAACAGTTTGTCGCCGCCCGGTTTAACAAATGAGTCGAACCAGTCGTACCAAATTAAACCGGTCAAAAACAAACTGGCGGTAGTGAATAATAATGCTAGAGCATCGGAAAACCAGGGTAGCCATCCGGCCACAAAATAATACCGCTGAGCTGAAGTTAACGGCGACTTCTTGGAAGGTATGAAGCTGCGCCAGTGCGCTTTTATTATCTGCATCGCACCGTATACCCAGCGGTAGCGTTGGGTCATGTAACCCGACATCGTATCCGGCATCAGTCCGCGGCCGAAAGATTCTTTGCAATAGACCGAATCGTAACCGGCTTCGTATAACCGCAAGCCTAATTCGCTATCCTCGCAGATACACCATTCCGACCAGCGGCCGACTTCAATAAGCGCCGATTTCCGTATCATGGTCATCGTGCCGTGTTGAATTATAGCGTTGTATTCATTGCGCTGAACCATGCCGATGTTGAAAAAACCGGCGTATTCCCAATAACAGAACGACTTGAAAGCGCTGACATGTAAATCCCGGTAATCCTGCGGGGATTGGACGAAACCGACATTTTCATTGTCGAAATAAGGCACCATGCGTTTCAGCCAGTCTGGTTGCAAAATATAGTCGCTATCGATCACGGCGATTATTTCGGCATCGCTCGCAGTCTGTTCGAGGGCGTGATTTATCGCTCCCGCTTTAAAACCCGGCCAGTTTTCCAGGTGGAAAAACCTGAATTTGGATCCTAAACGCTTGCAATCCTCTTCCACTGGCTGCCATACCGCCGGATCTTTAGTGTTATTGTCCATGACGAGGACTTCAATATTGGGGTAGTCGATTTTGGCCAAGGCTTCCAGTGTTTTTTTGACCATTGCCGGAGGCTCGTTATGGATAGGTAAATGCAATGAAACCTTCGGGTATTTAAAGTCGGGCGGCGGCTCTAGCGGCTGAAATGTGCGCGCAGTTTTGCGGTGCCAGATAACTTCCGCAATCTCCAGGCTTTCAATGAGCAGAATAACCAGCGCCAGAATTTGCATCAGCACCAATAAAATCCAGAAAACGATGGTCAAGGGCGTCTGGTATTGTTGAGCGCCGATGGAAACGGTCCAGAACACAAAAGAAGCCGCCAAGTTGGCCATTAAACCGACAAAAAGCAAGCCCGGCAATTTCATGCTTTTACGGGTAAATAAAAATAACGCCATCAATATGATACTGAATACGGCGGCGCCAACAGCCCAGTGTTTCCACGCAGGTAATGCAATAACATCGCCCGTCATCGGGAATTTCAACTGTCGGTTGGCATTGAAGATTCCCCAATAAGCCCCAGCCGAGCCTTCGTCTTTCATTTTCCAAGGCTGATCGAAAGCTTCGATAACATAATAAGCCAGTTTTTCTTTTGCGGCCCGGTTGAGGAATTCTCTCAAAAACCGTGCTTGATTGGTTTTGGAAGCGGTAGCGTGTTTAAACGGTTGACCGTCGGACGGCCAGCCGACTTCGGTGATTACGATGGGTTTATCCGGAAAAGCAACTTGGAGATCATGGTAGCGGGCAAAAACATGGTCCACCGCATCGTCGATTGAGACGCCTTCCCAAAAGGGCAAGATGTGGACGCCGAGATAATCGACTTCTTTTACCAAATCGGGATTCGCCAGCCAGCGGTCCCAAGTTTCCGAGGTGCTGACGGGACGCCATGTCCGTTGTTTAACTTCCCGTATATATTCGATCAGTTCGGTTTTAGGTATTTCATTACGCAGTAAAACCTCGTTACCGACCATCAGCCTGACAATTTTGGGATTATCTTCCCGGCTAAGCTGAATAAGGGTTTCGATTTCCTGACGGTTTTTTTCTTTGTCGGCGCCGATCCAAGCACCTAAAGTTACGTTTAGCTTGCGGTTAGCGGCGAGTTCAGGAACTTTATGCAAGCCTTTCAATACACTATAGGTGCGGACCGCATGAAATTTGCCTTCCAGCAAAGCCAAATCCTTATCGATGTCGTCTTCGCTATGAGCAATTTTAGTTCTCGGATTTTCGTCTTTTTTTGTGGGATCGAAAGTCACTCCCATCGTCGTGCTAGTCCAAGGTTCTAATTGCAACGGGTTGTTGATATAACTCCAAATACTGAAGTTAACAGCGACCAGCAATGCAAGCGATAGTATTATGGCAAGCGTTCTTATCATCGGTTTACTCGGTAGCTTTCGCTTATATTAAAAAGTTGGGTTACTGAAAAATCTGCAAAAATCAAAACACCCTCGCTACAAACTGTAACTCAGTAAGAGGATGAATATATTCTTGACCGGCCTTAGGACGTATTTGATCCGTTAAACTTGCATCTGCGCGTACTTTTGTAGAGATACGCGCAATTCAAACATCAAAAACTAAAATCAACAATAGCAAATAATTGAGAAATTTATAGAAATGCGCTTGTTAAACTAGCGTTTCATATAAATATCGGTAATGGTTCCGTTTATCATTTCAGCCGCAAATCCTAAAGTTTCCGACAACGTTGGGTGAGGATGGATCGTTAAAGCGATATCATCGGCGTCGGAACCCATCTCTAACGCCAGTACCGCCTCGGCAATGAGTTCGCCGGCATTGGTGCCGGCGATACCTGCGCCGAGGATGCGCCCCGTGGCTTTGTCAGTGATAATCTTAGTAACGCCTTCTTTTCTACCGATACTGAGCGAGCGCCCGCTGGCCGCCCAGGGAAACGCGGCTTTATCGTACTCAATGCCTTGCTGTTTGGCTTGATTTTCGGTTAAACCCATCCATGCAATTTCAGGATCGGTGTAGGCGACGGACGGAATGGTCAGAGCGTCGAACGCGGCTTTGTGACCAGCCGCCACTTCCGCCGCCACTTTGCCTTCATGCACCGCTTTGTGCGCTAGCATTGGGTTGCCGACGACATCGCCAATGGCAAAGATATGATTGACATTGGTGCGTTGCTGTTTGTCGACGGCAATGAAACCGCGCTCATCGACATTGATTCCGGCTAATTCAGCGGCGATGTTTTTACCGTTGGGTTGTCTTCCGACTGCAACCAGCACGGCGTCGAAGGTTACGGATTGCGGAACGTCCTTACCTTCAAAGGTTACGGTTAAGCCAGCTTTTTCTGGTTTTATCGATGTAACCTTGGTTTCCAGCCAAATATTTTTGTATTGTTTTTTGATACGGTTATGCAGCGGCCTAATCAAGTCCTTATCGCAGCCTGGAATGATCTGGTCCATGAGCTCCACAACGCTGATTTCTGAACCCAAAGCATGATAAACCGTCGCCATCTCCAGGCCGATAATACCGCCGCCGACGATAAGCAGCTTGTTAGGGATTTGGTTTAATTCAAGCGCATCGGTGGAATCCATCAAACGCGGATCGTCATACGGAAAAGAGGGGATTTTGGTCGGGTGTGAGCCGACGGCAATGATGGCTTGCTCAAAGTTAACCGTAGTCGCGCCCTGCGCGGACTCGACAACGATGGTATTCGCCGAAGTAAATTTACCGTCACCGTTAATCAGTGTAATTTTGCGTTGCTTGACCAACCCTGCCAAACCTTCGTTCAGCGTTTTGGTCACGCTCGCTTTCCAAGCGCGGACTTTGTCGAGATCGATACTAGGTTTGCCGAAGTTAATCCCTAAATTTTCGAATTCTTCCGCCTCGTGCAAGACATGAGCCATGTGCAGCAAGGCTTTTGATGGAATACAACCGACATTCAAACAAACGCCGCCCAAAACCGGGTAGCGTTCGATTAAGATAACTTTTTTGCCCAAATCGGCTGCGCGAAAGGCAGCGGTGTAACCGCCTGGGCCGCCGCCCAATACGACGACTTCAGCAGTGAGTTCGTTACTGTTAGCGCTGTTAGCCATGATAGATTGTTCTCCTTATTTACAGTAACAAACGTCTGATATCGGTTAAATTTTGTTTGATGGACGCCATAAACCTCGCGCCCTCCGCACCGTCGATTACCCTGTGATCGTAAGTTAAATCCAGGGGCAACATCAGTCGCGGCGTAAATTCCTTACCGTTCCAAACCGGTTGCATTGTTGCGCGGGTGACGCCTAAGATGGCGACTTCAGGCGCGTTAACAATCGGAGTAAATGCTGTGCCGCCGATACCGCCTAGGCTGGAGATGGTCATGCAACCGCCTTGCATATCGCCCGGCATTAGTTTGCCTTGACGGGCTTTTTCGCTTTTATCGGCAAGTTCCAGCGCTAGCTGATTGATGCTTTTTTTATCGGCGTCCCTCAAAACAGGAACGACTAGGCCGTTAGGCGTATCGACCGCAATTCCGATGTTCGTGTATTTTTTTAGAATTAAGCTTTCGCCGTCGGGCGATAATGCAGCATTGAAACTGGGGAATTGTTTGAGCGCGGCAACTAACGCTTTGATAATAAACATTAAACCGGTAATTTTGACTTCATCTTTACCTTTTTCGGTATTTAACGCTACGCGAAAAGCTTCCATGTCGGTAATGTCCGCTTCTTCATGGTAAGTCACCATCGGCAGATTGAGCCAAACTCGGCTTAAATTCTGGCCGGTTAACCGTTTTATTTTGCTCAGTTTTTGAATTTCGGTTGCGCCGAATTGAGAGAAATCGATGACCGGAATGGCTGGAATACCTGCTTGACCTTGGTGAGCCGCGCCCTCGGTTAAGGCTTTCTTGACAAAGCCTTTAACGTCTTCTTTCAGTATGCGTCCTTTCGTACCCGAACCCACTCCTACTAAGGTAATGTCAACGCCAAGTTCGCGGGCAAACAAACGGACTGAAGGTGAGGCATGAGCAGAGACCGTACCGGTGAGAGCTACGGTTGTTGCTGCGGGCGTGGTAAGTGACTTTGCGGGTTGGGGCGGAGAAATAACGGGTGGCGTTAGGGGGAGTTCGGCGCGTTTAACGCTTGCTGTTGCTTCAACCTGTTTCGGTTTCGATACCTCGGCTTTTACCGTCGCCGCCGCTCCATTTACCAATAAGGTCGCAACTAACGAGCCTTCTGAAACCTTATCGCCCGGCTTGATGTGGATTTGCTGGACAGTGCCGCCAGTGCTTGCCGGAAGCTCCATGCTGGCTTTGTCGGTTTCCAGTGTGACGATAGGCTGATCTTCTACGATAACGTCGCCGGCTTTTACCAGCACTTCCACAACATCGACGCTAGCGACGCCGCCAACATCGGGAACTTTAATTTCAATGACTTCGGACATGAATCTCTTCCTAACCTTATATTAACCAAGGCGCGCTCGCCTCGGTGTTGATAGCGTATTTTTTAAGGGCTTTCGCGACTTGGGCGTGATCTATTTTACCTATATCAGCCAAGCTTTTCAGCGCCGCTACAGTTACGTGATACCGGTCCACCTCAAAGAAAAGACGTAAGTTTTCACGCGTATCCGAACGTCCGAAACCGTCAGCGCCTAACACTGTGTAGGGCGCTTTTATGTAAGCCCGGATTTGATCGGCGAAGGCGCGGGTATAATCGCTAGCGGCAATAACGGGTCCTTCTGCTTTATCCAAGCATTGATTGACATACGGGATTTTCGGAGTTTCGGTGGGATGTAAGCGATTCCAGCGTTCGCACAGTTGGCCTTCACGCGCAAGTTCGGTAAAGCTCGGACAACTCCACAAGTCCGATTCTACGCCCCAATCGTTACTGAGCAGGACGGCGGCGAACTCAACCTCCCGGAAAATAACCCCAGCTCCTAATAATTGCACTTTTAATTTCGATTTAGCCGCGCTTTTACGAAAGCAATACATCCCTTTTAATATGCCGCTTTCGGCGCCGTCTGGTATCGCAGGATGGCCGTAGTTTTCATTCATGACGGTGATGTAGTAGAAGACATCTTCTTGCTCCACATACATTCTGCGCATACCGTCATGGATAATAACAGCCAATTCGTAAGCGAACGTCGGATCGTAAGAGATACAATTCGGAACGGTGGCGGACATTATATGGCTATGACCGTCTTCGTGTTGCAAACCTTCGCCGTTTAACGTGGTTCGTCCAGCCGTGCCGCCCATCAAAAAGCCGCGGGTGCGTTGATCGGCGGCCGCCCAAATCAAATCCCCCACACGCTGGAAACCGAACATGGAATAGTAAATAAAAAAAGGAATCATCGGTACGTTACTGGTGGAATAAGCCGTGCCCGCAGCGATCCAGTCGCATAAACCGCCCGCTTCGTTGATGCCTTCTTGAATGACTTGGCCGTTTTTGTCTTCCTTATACGACATCAATTGACCGGCGTCTTGCGGGGTATATAACTGGCCGACTTGCGACCAGATTCCTAATTGTTTGAACATACCTTCCATGCCGAAAGTTCTCGACTCGTCGGGCACGATAGGCACGACGCGGCGGCCGACATTGTTGTCCTTGGCCAGGATATTGAGTAACCGCACGAACGCCATGGTGGTCGAAATCTCCCGGCCTTCGCCGCTCGCCTCGAGCAAGGGTTTAAAATCCGCTAAGGGCGGTATGTCCAAAGCGTAAGATTGGGTCCGTCTAGCCGGTAAATTACCGCCTAACGCAGAACGCTTTTGACGCATGTAATTCAGTTCTTTAGAATCTTCAGCAAAGGTAAGATAAGGCAGCTTCTGGATTTCGGCGTCGCTGACCGGTAGTTCATAACGGTCGCGGAAATGGCGCAACGAATCTTCGCTCATTTTCTTTTGCTGGTGCGAAGTATATTGCGCCTCTCCGGAGGATCCCATGCCGTAACCTTTAATGGTTTTAGCTAAGATAACCGTCGGCTGACCTTTGTGATTAACCGCTGCATGGAAAGCCGCATAAACTTTCGCCGAATCATGTCCGCCGCGGTTAAGTTCCCAAATGTCGCGGTCCGACCAGTCGGCCACCATAGCCTTCAATTCCGGTGTATTAAAAAAGTGTTCGCGGACATAAGCGCCGTCTTTGGACTTAAAGACTTGGAAGTCCCCATCCACGCAATTGAGCATCCGGGCCATTAACAAACCGTCTTTATCGCGCGCCAATAAAGCATCCCAACGCTGTCCCCAAATGACTTTAATAACATTCCAGCCAGCGCCGCGGAATTCGCTTTCCAGTTCTTGAATGATTTTACCGTTGCCACGTACCGGGCCGTCTAAACGTTGCAGGTTGCAGTTGATGACGAAGATCAAGTTATCCAGTTTTTCCCGTCCGGCCATGCCGATGGCGCCAAGCGATTCCGGCTCGTCGGTTTCCCCGTCGCCCAGGAAAGCCCAGACTTTGCGGTCTGAATTGTCCGCTAAGCCCCGACCTTCCATGTAGCGCATGAAACGGGCCTGGTAAATCGCCATGATCGGGCCGAGTCCCATCGATACGGTCGGAAATTGCCAAAATTCGCGCATCAGCCACGGATGCGGATAAGAACATAAACCGTTACCGCCGACTTCTTGCCGGAAATTGTTCAACTGTTCTTCGGTTAAGCGGCCTAGCAAAAATGCCCTTGAATAATCGCCAGGCGCCGAATGACCTTGGGTAAAGACTAAATCGCCGGCAAACTTTTCCGACGCTGCCCGCCAAAAATAGTTATAACCTACGTCGTATAAGGTAGCCGCCGAGGCGAAACTGGCGATGTGTCCGCCGACATTGGTGTTTTTATTTGCCCGCAATACCATCATCATAGCGTTCCAGCGGACATACGCTAAAATTTTGCGCTCGATAGCAAAGTCGCCGGAATACTGGGCTTGTTGTGCAACCGGGATAGTATTGACGTAAGCGGTATTCGCGCTAAAAGGAATATCGAAACCGTGGTGCCGGGTCACCGCGACCAGCCGTTCAATCAGAAAATGCGCCCGTTCGCTACCTTCAAGTTCCAACACGGATTGCAGAGCATCAATCCATTCCTGTGTTTCCGCCGGGTCAATGTCTTCCTGGCCCGTAATTTCCGATAAAAAACTATTGTTCATTTATTTTCCTGTAGCAAGGCATTCATTTTATTAATTATTTTGATAATGATGCAGAAGGGATGTTCTTTAAAATAATAAAGACCAAAAGTGCGGTAAAAAGCTCAATCGCTGTCAATCTTATGTCTGATTCAAATTTGTGCGACATTATATACAAATTTCTATAAGTTTGTTGCGAACGGTACCTTTAGTTTGAGCGCACTAGCTTAATTTGCCGCTTATATTCGGGCCAGATAGTATGTAAACTTGCCGTAAATGCGATGAAATGACCGCATATCTAAAAAAGTCAGAGTGTGATAGCCGCGGGGAAGCAGTTTTTGGCAAGAAAGGAAAATTTCATTTGTATTCATTATTAAGGATTAGTTGTAGGCTTCAATACGCAAGTTTAGTTTTCTGCCATTTTTTTACGCTTTGCGCTCGTTTTACAGCTAAATCACACGTTTTTTAAAACAGAATTTCGTTGCGGTTATGTTGTTTAACATTCTTTGATGCTTCGCCTTAGGAGACGGCATGTTCAATCTTCAAAACAGTCAATTAGTTGGCGCTATTCTTTTTACGTTAGGCTTATTCTTCGGTTGTTCAGTTTACGCAACCGTCTTGACGGGCCTGCCAACAGATCTGGTTAGATAGTGGAATACCTGCAAGGCGCAAAGCAATGGGGATGGGGCTGGGTTTCGACGGCAGGATTTTAAAGGCTAAAGCAGGAGCACTCGCCAAATAAAAAAAACCATTGGAAGATGATGATCCCCGTAATAATGGGGCGGTTAGGTAAGAATGACCCTTACTGGGGGTTTTAGCAGCCGTAAAGCTAGCGCTTTCCGGTGATATAACTTTGCGGAGATTAATATGAAAAAAGTAATTTTATTAATGATTTACATTTTTTTATTAGACGGTGTTTTGTCAAACACCGTTAATGCGTACGAGTTAACCAAAATAACCGTCAGTTCGACCGGCGGAGATCCGAACGATTATTCCTACGGCACATCGATGAGCGCCAATACGAGGTTTGTAACGCTTACTTCCTATGCCACAAACTTGGTGTTAAACGATACAAACAATTCTGCCGACATATTTTTGCATGACCGGTTAACTAAAAAAACTTCCAGAGTCAGTGTTGGTGCGGACGGGGAGCAGGGTGACGGCCACAGCTATTATTCAAAAATTTCTGCCGACGGCCGTTTTATTACTTACCTTTCCCTTGCTTCTAACCTAGCGCCAGGGGCTGGGGATACCAATAAAGAAACCGATGTTTTTCTGTACGACCGCCTAACCCGGCAAACTACCCGGATTAGCGTTGCCCCGGACGGTAAGCAAGCTGATCGATATAGCCATTCAGTCGATATCAGTTCCGATGGCCGCTTTGTAGCCTTTGCTTCCTTTGCATCAAATTTAGTGCGCCAGGATACGAATGATAAGACCGATATCTTTTCGACTTAGACTAACCGAAATCAATTAAATCCAGTGCTTTGCCGGTTAATTTAAGCAAGAATATCAATCAGCCGTTAAAAAACTCCCGGCTAAGGCTAAAATAGCGCCGGGAGGGGCAGATCAAACATCAGGAGGATTACATGCTTGAGGGGTACAAATTGGACGGACTTATGTTGCCAAACCTTGTGATTCCTGAAATGGGATTGGAAACACAACAACACCTGGAAATCTAAAACAACTTGCCTTAACAAGGCTGCTATGCTTTTAAAAATTTCCTTAAAATCGTTTATATTAAGTGATTGCTTTAGGAGGTAAAAACAAAATAAAAACAACGTGAGGTTATTATAGTTAGATGATATTATGTTAACAATAATGCCTATTATTGATTTATAGTTTCTTTATAAGAAATTATTGGCTTAGTCGCTGCTATCAATAAACTCATTAGTTCCTAAAGACTGGATTGTTCAAAAATTGTATTAGTTGTTATACTCACATTTGAAAAGAAATAGTTTGTTTAATTCAAGTTATCAAGCTTTAGGCTTTAATCTTAAAAATGCGCATGTTGGTACTTGAAATGAAAAAGGATGTCGGTATGTGGCTTGGTCTCAGCCTTTACCTTTATATTAATCAAATACTAAGCGACGAAAAGGGCCAAAAAACGCCGTTACTTGTTAAATCAGGAATGAAGTATCCGCCGTCTAATTCAAATTTGTGGAACCTATGACCAGTAAGCATTCCAGACCCACATCGCCCCATCTCCAAATCTACAAACTGCCGCTTACCGGCCTTATTTCCATTACTCACCGCATTACCGGCGTTTTACTTTCAGCCGGTTTAATCTTGGTTGCCGCCCTGTTTTATTCGCTATCGAAAGGCGCTGTCAGTTATGCCGCCATGCAAAATATCGCCCACTTCTGGTTGGTTAAAGCAATCTATTGGGGTTTTATTTACGCACTTTTTTTTCATTTATGCCACGGCGTTCGCCATTTATACTGGGATATCGGCGAAGGGTTCGAATACGATAAATTGACCCTATACGCGTTGTTCGAAATGCTTTGGGCGTTAGCGTTGACAATCGGCGTAGGGATGTTCCTTTAATGGCTAACAGCAAGCAACACAATTTGTCTGCACTGGGTAACACAATGGTTAAATCGGCAACACCGCATTGGCTAATGCAGCGCATTACCGCGGTTATTTTGATTCCGCTATCTTTCAAATTCATCGTTTTTTTAGATTATTGCTTGAATGCGCCTTATGAAGAAACCAAAGCGTGGTTGGCTTCAACGAGTAATTTAGTCTGGATACTGGTCTGGCTGCTCGCTGTTTTTTACCATGCGGCGCTCGGTTTGCAGGTCGTTATCGAAGACTATGTAGGGAACAGCAGCCTGCAAAGTTTATTAATCAAGGCAATTAATTTGAGTTTCCTTATTTTGGCGGCTACGACGCTCGTTTTTATGTTTCGCAGCCTATAACACTTAACGCGGAACAGGTTTAAGGGAAAACTCATGACTGGAACTTATAACATTACCGAACACGAATACGATGTCGTCGTAGTCGGCGCAGGTGGCGCGGGATTAAGGGCTACGCTCGGTATGGCGGAAAAAGGATTAAAAACAGCCTGTCTCACCAAGGTTTTTCCCACCCGGAGCCATACCGTTGCCGCACAAGGCGGCATCAGCGCGGCACTCGGCAATATGGGCGAAGACGATTGGCGCTTCCACATGTACGATACCGTTAAAGGGTCAGATTGGTTGGGCGATCAGGATGCCATCGAGTATATGTGCCGTGAAGCGATTCCTGCGATTATCGAACTGGAGCATTACGGCGTACCTTTTTCAAGGACTGAGGACGGCAGGATTTATCAACGCGCTTTCGGCGGGATGACCACGCATTACGGTAAAGGTCAAGCGCAGCGAACTTGTGCAGCCGCTGATAAAACCGGTCATGCGATTTTGCATACCCTGTATCAGCAATCGATAAAGCACAATGCTTTATTCTTTATTGAATATATTGTTCTGGATTTGATTATGGTGGACGGCGAATGCCGTGGCGTACTGGCATGGTGTTTGGACGACGGAACACTGCACTTATTCAAAGCGCACATGACGGTCTTGGCAACAGGCGGGTATGGTCGTACTTATTTTTCTTGCACATCGGCGCATACTGTAACGGGCGATGGCAGTGCGATGATATTACGGGCGGGATTGCCTTTGCAGGATATGGAGTTTATTCAATTCCATCCTACCGGTATTTACGGTTCAGGCTGTTTAATCACTGAAGGTGCAAGGGGTGAGGGCGGCTACCTGACCAACTCTGAAGGTGAAAAATTCATGGCGCGTTATGCGCCGCATGCGAAAGATCTGGCTTCACGTGATGTGGTAAGCCGAGCTATTCAAATTGAAATCAACGAAGGCCGCGGACTGGGCGAGCATAAAGACTACGTCCACCTGCATATAGAACACCTTGATCCGGCGGTGATTCACGAACGCTTACCGGGCATTGCCGAGACGTCGAAAATCTTTGCCGGTGTTGATGTTACCAAAGAGCCGATTCCTGTGCTGCCTACCGTGCATTACAACATGGGTGGCATTCCGACCAACTACAAGGCAGAAGTGGTAACCCTTGAAGGCGGAAATCCGGATAAGGTTGTACCCGGATTGATGTCTATCGGCGAAGCAGCCTGTGTCTCCGTGCATGGCGCAAACCGCTTGGGTTCGAATTCCTTGCTTGATTTGATTGTATTCGGTCGTTCCGCAGCCATCCGTTGCGCCGAAATTGTTACACCTGGATCAAAACATAAAGATCTGCCTAAAACGGCTTGCGATAAGGCGCTTGCCCGATTCGACAAATTCCGGAACGCCAGCGGTCCAACACCGACAGCGGAAATTAGGTTGAACATGCAAAAGACCATGCAAAGTAAAGCTGCCGTATTTCGTACTCAAAAAATTATGGACGAAGGCATTGCCTCAATGAAAACAATTTTGAAATCGATGGATGATGTCAAAGTGACGGACCGTTCGTTGATATGGAATACCGATTTGGTAGAAACCCTGGAATTGGATAATCTATTGAGCCAAGCGATGGTGTCGATTTCAGCGGCCAGCAACCGTCAGGAAAGCCGTGGAGGCCATGCTCGGGAAGACTTCCCATTAAGGGATGATGAAAATTGGATGAAACATACCCTGACCTGGTTAACGAATGACAAAGTCAAATTCGGTTATCGCCCTGTACATTTATACACGCTAACGAAAGACGTAGAGGTGGTCATGCCTAAAGAGAGGGTTTACTGATGGCCGAATTCACCCTGCCTAAAAACTCCGTATTGACCAAGGGCAAAACATACAAAGCGCCAAGCGGAACAAAAAATATTCGACGTTTTGAAGTTTATCGATGGGATCCCGAAACGGGAGAAAATCCTCGAATCGATGTCTATGAGCTGGATGCCGATGCTTGCGGCACCAAGGTTTTGGACGCCATTATCTATATCAAAAATGAAGTAGACAGTACGTTGACGTTCAGGCGGTCCTGCCGCGAAGGCGTCTGCGGATCTTGCGCGATGAATGTAAATGGCAGAAATACGCTCGTTTGCACTAAAGCGATAAGCGAATATTCCGGCACTATCAAAATATATCCTTTGCCGCATTTAGATGTAGTTAAGGATCTCGTACCGGATATGACCCATTTTTATGAACAGTATGCAGAAATCAAACCCTGGTTGGCCAATAACTCAACGCCGCCGGAAAAAGAACGTTTGCAAAGCAAAGCCGAACGCGACAAGCTTGACGGTTTGTATGATTGCGTCTTGTGCGCCTGTTGTTCGACCAGCTGTCCAAGCTATTGGTGGAATAGCGATAAATATTTAGGTCCAGCAGTGCTGCTTCAGGCATATCGCTGGCTGGTCGACAGCCGCGACGAAACTACCGAAGAACGGCTTGACCAGCTTGACGATGCATTCAAACTGTATCGTTGCCATACCATCATGAATTGTACCGATACCTGTCCTAAAGGGTTGAATCCCGCCAAAGCGATCGCAGAAACCAAAAAACTTTTGGTTAATCGAAAGGATAAATAAAATAAGCTTAAGCAATCTCTGAAAAAGTTGATTTCATTCATGCCCTTCGGCTTCACTCAGGAGAGAGTTAGACAAGCTCACCATTTATGCCCTTTGGGTACGAACGAAATCAACTATTAACCGTTCGTCCTGAGTTTGCTCCACAGGCACTTCCTTCGGTCGTCGAAGGACTTATTTAGAGTTTCCTTTAAAAAGTTGACGGCGTTTTTTTTACCCTTATATTTCTGTTAAGACAGAAATAACTGAAAATACTGGAGATACTATGACTACAACCTTCCCTTTGACTATCTATTTCGATGCCTCCTGCCGCTTATGTAACAGTGAAATGCAAAACATCAAAGTGCATGACACGAAGGATCAACTGGTGCTCATTGATTGCTCCGCGCCGGAATTCGACGATACTGAATTTCATGAGTTGGGAATTACTCGTAAACACATGATGAACCGCTTACACGCCAGGGATGCCGACGGTCATTGGTTAATTGGCGTGACCGCATTTGAAGTGATATACCAAACGATAGGCATACCTTTCCTCGCCAATCTATGGGGAAGCCGCCTGACCCGGCCTTGGGCGGAAAAATTTTATCCCTGGGTTGCCGACCATCGTTATATTTTGTCGAAAATCGGCTTGCCTGAATTGTTTGGACTGTGGGGTAAATATGCGGCAAGGAAAGCAGAAAGGCTTAGTCGCAAGTGTGCGGAAGGGCGTTGCTTGACCTCCAAAGACAGAATTTAGTGATGCCCAGCATGAAAATACTGAGCCGTGTATTGAGGTTTTCTCCTGTTATTCCCTAGTCTTTTTGGTTCAATGCTGATGCTCGGCTCTCTGATTTCCAACACAGGGGACTCTCCCCTGAGCAATTTATCCAGCCTACTAGCACTTTGCGCTTTCTATGCCTTATGGCACATTTATTTTGATGTGTTATCCAGTCAATTCGAAAGAGGGAAAAAGCTTAATCAAGCCATAGCCGCATTCGCTTTGACAGGTTTTGCTCTGTCAATCATTGCTTTTGTCTGTGTTGAATTATCGGTAAAAACCGGGTTGGAGATATTTTATTTCGGCATTTTGTATGTGCCGACATATTTGCACTTGAGGCTTGAAATAAGATGTCAAACCGTTAGAACTATTCATTAAGATCAGCGACCAGCACAAGATAACCAAGAACTTAGGAGAAACATTCAATGAAAATATTAATCAACGGTGCAAGCGGCTTTGTCGGTCGACACGTAACAGCCGCATTACGGACGGCAGGCCACACCGTCATTCGAGGCATTCGCAAACCTTCGCAGACTGAGGACATCGCAGTCGATTATTGCAAAGATACCACTGCAGAAGCTTGGTTGCCTAAGCTGGCGGGCATTGATGTCGTAATTAATGCGGTGGGCGTATTACGCGACAGCGCCAACCAGCCCATGAACCTGTTGCTGGAACAAACGCCCCTCGCCTTATTTTCGGCTTGTAAAGAAGCCAGTGTCAAACGCATTGTGCAGGTTTCCGCCTTAGGTATCGACAGCGGCATCGAAACGCCCTATTTCCAAACTCGCCGTGCGCCGGAAGCTTTCCTTAACGCCTTGCCCGAAGATATGAGGTTTCTCATTTTAAGACCTTCCGTCATCTACGGGGAAGACGGCGCGAGCGCCAAGCTATTTCGCTTGCTGGCGGGATTGCCATTGCATACCTTAGCCGCTGGCGGAAAGCAGCGCCTTCAACCCGTCCATATCGACGATATTTGTGAAGCAATTATCCGTTGGCTTGCCGATCCAGATCCACAATCACAGACCGTGACTTGTGTGGGCCAGGAAGCCACCGACATGCGCGGCATGTTAGATAGCTACCGGCAACAACTGGGGCACCCTAACGCCTTGCATATCAGTATTCCTGGGCTTTTAGTCGGACTCACCGCACGAATCGGCGATTTTATTTCCGCCAGCCCCTTTTGCAGCGATACGTTGAAGATGCTCAATGCCGGCAATACCGGCGATAGCGGTGGATTTACCCAGCTACTGGGCAGACCTCCGAGAAGTTACCGGACATTTATCAGCGAAGATTAAGGCCGGGCAAACGATTGATCTCGTTATAGGCTCCTAAAGTATCCGTATCATAAATACAAGCGTATTAAACATGGATGAATCTCATCAATCATGATTTCCGGTCCAAAAGCGCTCCTGCCAAAACGGGAAATCACCGAAGCTTCCATGCGTCTGCGGCGAATCTATTCCCATGCCAAATTTGGTTAAATGCACTTGGTGTTGAATTTTCTCTGGAAAAATGAACGGAGCAGCTTTATAAATATTCGGCCAGTAACCTGCCGTCCTGTCTTGAAAAGAATTAACGTCTGCAATCGTATTATCTAACCACCAGAGCAAACTGCCACGAGGCACGACATCGACATACGAAGAGTTTTCAAATTGATCGCGTTTCGTTTCAAGTGAAAGGTTATAGAACAACGAGTCAGGATGATAATTCAGATAAGGACTAACAACTTCAGCTATATCTTTTAAGGGACAAGCGGCAGCCATGTAGACTATCCGCGAAAACTTGATTTCAGGATACTTGGCTATGATCTTGTTGCTAATAATAGAACCCATACTATGCCCGATAATGTCGATTGCTTTGCTGGGATACCGGCATTGCCACTGACGGAAGAACTCCGATACGGCGGTCTGATATTCATTAATTGTGATTTTGCAATCTTGCCGAAATGGATCATTAGTAAGATCGACAGCGTTCGTTTGACTCGTTGATATAGTCTTATCACGAGACAAAACTAAGTCAGTCCTACGTAACATTGAGTTCCAGGCGCCAGAGCCCAAGCTGTCTACATAAGGTGCAGTGAATAATTTCATCGGATTACCGATACTCCAGACATCTTCGAACGTCAACCCTTGGTCTTCTCGCGTAGGGTTAATATGTAATTGAATACTATCGAAATTATTTACATCAGGGCTAACTTCATCTTCATTAGAAGAGAGATAGTTATCAGCAATGTTTTGAGCGGTAATATTTTGATCAACTAAGATATGGTAAGTCGATGCCGGAATTCGGGATACGGCCCGCAGTGTATCTTCCATGAGAACAAAGGGCGATGTCATCGGGCCTTTAATAAATGAAGACATACCGTCAAAAAACGAACCGGGTTCACCTGTACTGGAGTATTCGCCTCGCCTCAGAAACAGGAGATGATCCAAATAATTGCTTGGAAAACCCGAACGCCATGAAATAAACACCGGGTATTTACAATCTGCAAGCATCGGTTTCCATAGGCTTTCAACTCTGTCGGATACCTTCTTTGACGTATTCAAACCGCCATGAATAAACACAGTCATTTGAATCCGGTTGTCGGCATTCACAACCTGGTTATAGTTTTCGAATATTTTCCCCAAATAAACATTCGGATCAGGCACAGGATTTTTATCGATATCGTAAAGATTGCCGCTTGAATTAATATAAAGGCTGTAAGCGCTTAAATCGTCAGAGGCATTGGCGCTAATCGATTGACATGGATGTGAGCCATTGGTTGAAGGTGCTGGGGTAGCGCATCCTGATAATACAAGGGCTATGATGAACAAAACTAAGTAGTCGTATTTGCGCTGTGCTGTTATTGGCATAATAGAGCTTAAGTTTGAGGATTATTGAGAGGATTACATATCAGTGCATATAAATACAATAGTAGATTATTAAGATAATGTTGCGAAATGGGAAGTTTAGTTGAAATGAGCTGGCGCAAAAAATCATGAGCCGAATGTTCATTTAATCTTCGTTTGAGAGTGTGTGTTTACGCACAGATAAATGGTTTGAAAATAAGCAATATAAAATCAATTACTCACATTTTTTCAGAAAAAATAATATCTCTTTGTAACGAATTGAAATAAATTAACTTTTCCTAGGTTTGTCTATCTTTTTGTAAACACTCTCCTTCGTTTAACTGTAAATCCTTATAGCCGGGAAAATTCTTAAATTGTTGCGCCCAAGCGACCCGCTCTAATTTTTCAAAGATTGTGTGAAAACTTGAATAAGTATAATTTGCTAAATTAACTACATAATTCAAGCGGATAAGGTAATCTTTTTTCATCACGCGGGCAATAATCCCAATAATTCGACCAAATAGGCAACTCGCATGGTTCGTACACCTGAATAGAGTGCGCCGATAACCCGTGGATTTGCGGAAAATTTTCGGCATATCCTCGCCTTTCGCACTGGTTCCCGACCGATGGTAATCGGTCGTCCAAAATCACCCAATGCTCCTGCTATTTCTTTTCACACGCTGCGAGACAGAAGCTGGAGGTTTTCACGTAGCGCTGTTTGTGGAGTGAAAATGTAAAGCAATACGAAATCGCGTCGAGTTATTTCGTAAAAAGTTTAGCGCTTCTTGTCGGCCACTGATGACCTTTAGGTTATTTGTGACCTTCGGATGATAAAACGTAAGTAGCAGAACGGATGGGGTGGTCCAACCATAAGCGGTCGCATTAAGTTTTTTGCCCTTGGCTTGGTCTGGAATATCCAAAACAAGCTTTCGCAAAAATAGCGATTCCCATGAAAATTGTAAAATTAATATGATATCGCATTTGCCGTCCTTTCCCCGGAAAGGACGGCAAACAAACTGACGAAGTTGTAACCTGTTTAAAAAACGAAATTAGCCGCGTTTTTTAAGATGTTGATACTGATGTTGTTAACAGTCACCAATTTCCGTTTACCGAGAGGCCCTGCGTTACCGTCGCTATCGATTGAAATGATGGTGTTGACGCCGGAAACGTCGAACTTAACATAACCGTCAATGATCGGATTGTTACCTTGATACTGTACAGCTTGCAGTAAAGCAGTTAATACGATCTTATCTTGCAAAAACCTAAAATCGGTTATTGTGTCAGCGCCTTCAATAAACGCCGTGTAGACAAAATCGTCATTGCCCAATCCACCGGTGATGGAATCGGCG
The DNA here is from genome assembly GCA_002483425.1 of Methylococcaceae bacterium UBA7658. GTDB lineage: Bacteria > Pseudomonadota > Gammaproteobacteria > Methylococcales > Methylomonadaceae > Methyloglobulus. Next base: position 44,657 of record DLHW01000071.1, on the reverse strand, counting down.
CCGCCGAAGCCGGTTATCCGGTCTTTGCCTGATGTGCCGGTCAACACGTTTGCAGTTTTGGTGCCGTTAATGATGTTGATCGTTTGACCTAGCCTTAAGCCGACAACGACCGGATCGTGGTCCGACGTACGGTACTGATTAGCTGCGTACAACGGCAAACGCGCAGGTTTGGCTTCAAAGCTGGCTTCGCCCGTGTCTCTGATCGTATCGTTGTAATCGAAAGACGGCGGTTCGTCCGAGTTGATGTGCCAATCGGCAGTGCTGGTCACTTGGCTGAGCAAACTCTTGCTGGCTAAGGCATGGTCGAGATAACCGGTTTGACCGTCAAACACGTACGAATACGCGCCTGCACCACCAAACAATTTTACCAAGTTGGTGTAATCGTCCAGTGTGTTCAGCGTATCGTCCGCGCCTTTTTCAACCGTATCGATGGTTTCTTCCAAAGCATAGCTGTTCAAATCGCCGATAATCAAGAAATCCTGATCGCCGCTGCCGGTCGGGTCGGCCGCCAGCCAGTCCATCATAGCCAAAGCCGCATTTTTCCGGGTCTGGCTACAGTTGCCTTGACCGTCGTTCAAGTCGGGATCACCCACGTCTAAACAGTCGGAACCTTTGGATTTCAGGTGGTTAACCGCAACCGTCAACTTCTCGCCGGATGCGATTTCGGTGAAAGTTTGCGCCAAAGTCGGCCGGTTTTTGGTATCGATAAAACGGGGATCGACCGCTGTATTCAACAAGGCGTGCAAACCTGATGGCGATACAGTCGTGGTTTTGTAAAGCAAGCCGACTTTGATCGCATCGCCGCCGATGGTGCCGGTGTTGACGAAATCGTAAGGTCCGCAACCAGTTTTTAAGTTGGCGGCAGTTACCAATGCCGACAGTGAATCAGAGGCGTTATTTTCGATTTCCATCAAACCAACAATGTCGGCATTCATGCCGCATAAAGCCGCCGCCGCTTTATCGGTTTGCCTGGTTACTTCCGCCGTCGAATCCGCCCCACGGCAGTCTTGTACTCCGTCAGGGCCGCATGGGCCTGATGTCGAACTTGCCGTCGTATCGACTGTCGTAAAGTAGTTCAAGACGTTAAAGCTAGCCACTTTTAAGGTTCCGCGGGTATTTGGCGCCAACGGTTTTCGTGGATTGGCCGAAGTAAAGAGGTAATCGAACAATTCTTCGACCGGACGGATACGCCAAGCGTCGGTACCGGTTTGACCGGCGAACGACCAGTGCAGCACACCGGTTAAATGGCTGATCTCATCGCCGCCACGGAAGCGGTTGGTCAGACTCAGGCCACCAGTCGGATAAGGCAGTGGTTGATTGTTGCTGAGCGCAAAGTTCTGGATATTATTTTTATCGTCCAGAATGATTTGACGTTTTGCCAATTCGATTTGGTGATTAATGAAACCGCTTGCGCTGGGTTTGTTAACATTTGTGAATGAAGCGATCCGTCCACCTTGTGTCAGCACCAACTGGCCGTAGCGTTCCAATTCGAAATATTCCGACACTTTTAAGGTGGATGGAATAGTCACCATCATGCCTTCAAACGGTTCATAGTAAGCATTGACGGCATCGTTCGCCAATGTCAGGTCGCCGCTCGGAATACCGGGCACGGGCAAGGTCAAGGCCGCAGGCGTCGGTATGTCTTGATGGGTGGCGCAAACTTGTACATTGGTTACGGTACCGATTTGCGTCATATTGAAGAACTCGGCAGGCGTTCCGGTTACCCGAACGCGATCACCGACGTTGACGCTTGCCAAGGCGGTATTGCCATCGAATACGAAGATACCTTCCGACGTTGCCGGATTGCCGTCATCATCCGTATCTTCTTCTTGCACGAAGAAACCGCGCAACGAATTATTGCTGGCGCCTTGGTAATCGCCAACCACAACCCCTTCGATGCGGGTGTTGGCGATGCCGTTCATCGGGGTGATAGGACCGCTACCTTGAACTGCCGAAATTTTCGTCGCCGGATCGCCGCAAGCGGTGCCCGGTTCCGGGTCGTTATCGGTGATATTGGCAACAATACCGGTAACACCGATACCGTTATACCCAGCGTCTGTGCTTGATACGACATGGCTAATGGCGCCCGTGTGACTGCCTTCGAACACGGCATCGTCAAGCGCCGTTACGGTAACCGTTTGCGGAACGTTCCAATTTGCTGTTGTAAATGTCAACGCGGCGTTATCGACACTCAATTGCGCATCGGCCTCAACGTTAATCGTTACGTCGGCACTTGGCTGGGCATTCAGGACTAGGGTGTAAGAATCGGTCGCGCCGCCTTCCGCAATTGCTGTATTGCCGCCGCTTTGAGTGACGGTAACGCCCGGTGGAATTGCCGCATCGTTGTCGGTAATGGCGATGATTTGAGCAAGGGCTGAACCTAGTGTGATGCCGGTTGAGGGGTTGCCGATTGTCAAAGTTGCGGTTTCGCTGCCTTCTACTAAAGCGTCGTCCACCACAGTAAAGGTAACGGAACCGGTCGTCGTTCCACCCAGAATAGCGATAGTGATGTTGGTTAACGAATAATCGCCTGCATCGATGCCTGTGCCGCTGACCGTTAGATCGACGGTTTGATCGCCGCTGACTGCAGACGAAGCAGTTGCCGTTACGGTAATCACAGTCGTGTCGGTTTCGCTACTGCTATTGGCGCTGACCGACAGATTAACGCTGGGTGTCGTGCTGCAGTTCGCGTTATGGCTGCCTAGGCCGTCGAACGTGTCGACCGCAAGGCCGTCCCATTCAGGCGCTGGATCAAATGCGTTTGAGCCGTCAACATCGCCCGCACAAACGGCACTTTTGCGGCGGATGGTATTGTCAGCCATGCTGACCAATCCCGTTCCCCATTCGGCACCCGGATCGAGCCCGATTTGTCCAATTATGTCTTTTGTTCCGTTTGGGCATACTAGTTCAACCGCGTCATCGCCATTGAACCATGTGCTTGAAGCGGTAGTTGCGTCGGCCAATGCCAGCAAAGGTGCTGTTGATAATGGGTTAGCTAAGACAAATACGTCGCCCGAGGCAAGCGTTCCGCTGGCAAAGGTGTGGGCGATGGTTGCCGTCGTCGAACCGTTGAAATACATTTTGATTTGGCAATTAGTCAAATCGAAGCTGGAGGTATCGGGATTGAAGATCTCCAGCGCTTTGTTATTGCTGGATCCTTCGACATATTCTGAAATGAAAGGGTCGGCAAAAGCTTGATTTCCAATTCCGGCAAGCGTTAACAATAATAAATTGCGGCATGCTTTAAAAGGGAGTTTTGCTTTAGTTCGAGACCGACTGTCGTTGTGTTTTGCAGCCATAAGTGATCCTTGTATTTATCGTCGTAGCAGGTAATGGTTTTTGTTTTTTCTATCAGGCAAGCGAAGTGGGGGGCGATATCCGTCGTCTGCTGATTGCTTCGAATGTAAAGGTTAAATATGAAAATACAGTGACATTTAGTGGTCAATTAGATGAAATGTATTACGATTCAATCTAATTGCTTGCTCATTAAATTAGCGAAACAACCTAGTTAAGGCGGCGTATAATCTACAATTTCGGTCTTGTTTCCAATGTTAAATTAAGTCTCAACCAAACCCTAATAGCACGGAAATTGACGTAAAGCGTTGCCCATTTGCATCTGCCTGCCTACAATAGGGCGGAATATAGAACCTTTCGTGAAATCGCACTTTTAGGGGATAGTATGGTTAAGCTTGTTAAATTTTATGGCGTTATCGGACTTTGCATTTTACTTGCCGCTTGCGGAGGAAAACACCTCTCGGAGCAGGAAGTAGCGCTCGATTTCTGGTCCGCGATGGCGGCGAAAGACCTTAATAAGGCCAAAACCTACGCCAAAAAAGGCACGATGGATAGCGTTACGCCTAATGACGATTCCACCATGGATAAAATCGATATCAAGCCGTCCAAAGTAGTAAACGGCTTAACCGTGGTGCCGACCACTGTCACCGCCACTCAAAACGGCGAACAAAAAACCACGTCGTTCAATACGGTGCTTGAGCAGGAAGACGGCGAATGGAAAGTGGATTTTGAAAAGACTACAACGTCGATCATGGGATTTTCCATGCAAGATATGATGGAAGGCATGGGAAAAGCGATGGGCGATGCGATGAAAGGCGTCGGCGAAGCAATCGGCAAAGGTTTGGGCGGCGAACAACCTGCCAATCCGGAACCGGTCACCGGTAGCGGACAATAAGATTCCGTTCAATCAGAATAACTCGCCGCTGTTTAAATCGGCGGCGACACCAATAATCAGGGCGAATACGAGAGCCGCCCCGACCCGCCAGCCCAAGGCTTTTGTGCCGACGGCCATAGCCATGATACTTTTGACCACGGAATTAACTACCACCGCGATGAGTATTGCCTGCGCCGCCACCTCCAGCGTCAGCCCCTCCTTACTCGCTTGCGACATCGACAAGGTAATCGGATCGACATCAGCCAAACCTGACGTTGCGGCCAGAACGTAAGCGCCCAAATTCCCGAAATAGGCTTGCAGCAGTTTGGCGAGAAGCAAAATGCTGGCTAAAAACGCACTGAACTTTATCGCCATTCCAAGCTGGAAAGGATTTTCAAGCTGAATGTCCTTATTGTCGTCCTGATTGTCTTCGAATTCTCCCTTTTTCCATAACAGATAGGCCGTCGAATAGGTGACTAAACCCATAATAGCCAAAGCCGGAAATAGTCTGAGAAAAAGCGCTGCATTGATGATCGAAGCCAACAATAAAGTACGGACGAACATGGTGGCGCAAGCCGTCAATATACCTGCCGATAAAGCATTGATCATCGTGGGAAAAGTCTTGGACAAGCGCGCCAAATTCAGTGTGACTGCGCTGGAGGAAACTAAACCGCCGAATACGCCGGTCAACACTGGGCCGTGCCGGTTGCCGACCATTTTGATGGCGAAATAACCCAGGTACGAAATACCGGCTATTAACACCACCATCCACCAGATCAGGTACGGATTGAGCGCCGCCCAAGGTCCGAAACCGCGATCCGGCAAGACCGGCAGCATGACCACGGAAATCAGCAGCAACTTTAAGGTCGCTTCCAGTTCGTGCTGCTCCAGCTTGTTCATCCAGCCGTGCAGCAAGGGCTTAAAGCCCAGCAAAATCGTTATGACGACGGCGCTGGCGGACGCCAATGTGGTATGACCGAATACCGTCAAAGCCCCCAAGGTGAAAGTAATCAAACAGGCGATTACGCTGGTGATGCCGTAATCTTCGAACTTGTCCAAGCTTTTACCGTATGCGACCAAGAGTACTATCGTCAACGACAGAAAAGCGAAACCTATTAACAAAATACCCGTTTGCTGGGCAAGAATACCCCATAGCCCGCCCAGCAACGCAATCAAACCGTAAGTGCGCAACCCGGCGATGCGCATCCCTTCGGCTTTATCGCGCGTATGCCAGCCACGTTCCAGCCCAATCAACAGGCCGATTGCCAAAGTGATGCCTAGGAGCTTAAAGTTCTGTAGCTCAAACATCCTATCCGGTACTCCCGATTAATTTTGCACTATCGCCATAAAAGGCCGCAACTGCCAGACTACCAGAGCAATCTTGACGGTTAGGTTGGTAATTGTATCTGAAGTTGTTTGCAAAACATATCAAACGGCTGCCGGATGAGAAGGGAGGAAACGTAGGAGCCAGTATACACCGGGCATATGAGGATACCGAGTACGCCCGCCCGGCGCCGGATCACAGCCGCCTTGTAGTTTTGCAAACAGCTCTAATTAAGATGCAAAACCGTATCAGCTTCACGAATAGAACAAATGGCTATAGATGCCCGAGATAGGATTGGTTAAATCAATCTGGTTCAACAATGTTAGTCTGGAAAATCCGGAAACCGGCTGTAGCCGTTAATTTCCCGGTTGCAAAATCCTGATTTTCAATCGTAGCTTTCAACAATTGCCCTAAAAAAGCATCATGGACGCTTTTTTAGGTTTTGTTTCCAGCCTAACGCCGGATTATTTGACAGTTTTTTACAGCGGCCAAGGGTCAACGCCGTTCATCAAAACCGGCGCCGGAAGCGGATCTTTAAACGCGCTTGCTTCATCCGGCACCACCCAAAACTGTTTTTTCACCGCTGGGAAACCGTATGCCGCCACCTGATTTTTGGCTTCCGCACTGCATTGAACGCCCCATAAATCGAAAAATGGACGCTGGTCTTTTCCGGTAATGTAAGACATTGCTATCAACATAAAATCGTTCCCGTTGATCGCCGTGGGTCTTTGGGCGTACTGGCTAAAGCCCAAACCCGTACGCTGACTCGTCCACGTAGCGTCATTCGCAATCGCGGCGGAAAATAACCTTTCGTGCAGATACATCAACCGGAATACATCCCAACCGGCATCGCCCAAGTGTGTGAGATTTCGGCTGCTCATAGTCATTTGCCAGTAAAAAATCAGGCGTTGGAACACACTGCCGTTAACCCAAATGGCGTTTCTCGCGGTTTCGACCGGATCGGCAGTTAACGCCGCTTGTTGCAAGACTTCGAAAGTTGCCTTAAACCCGAGGTCCCTGCCATATTTGACGGTTTCCGTGCTCAACTTATTAAACCGCCACCATTTATGAACAGGAAAGATATTATTCGACACTTCCGTAGAGGCGCTATCGTATATCTTTAACCGGCTGCGTTGTAAGTTATGTCCGATCTCATGCGATTCACCCCAGCCGAGCGGAGTGAACGCCCAATACTGGTCGTAAGGATTACCGGAGCAACCATAACCGCAATTTGCCCGATCAGCGTTAATATGTTGAATATTCGTCATGCCATGCAAGCCGACGCTCGTGCAATCCCAACCATGCGCGGTACAAAAAGCTAGCACTTTAGCGGGTTGCGCAATACCGCCGCCCACCATCCCGGCAAGACTGTAGATATCTTTATAAAGATATCTCTGCGTCAAGGTTAACAACCGGTTGATATTACCGCCAATCAACGGGTCGTTGATTGATTCCTTTATTAAATCAAGTCTTGAATGTATCTGTATGGCGGGCAACCTGATTTCAGCCCAGTTTAATGGGGTACTTGCCAATTTTGCGCTGAATTCGTCGAAATTTGCGCCGTTGAAAACAGGCTGACGGAATAAGCCAGTGGCGGCAACATTAATTTGTTGTGCCGTTTCGCTGCCTTCGGCATTGAGAAAGACAATTCCACCGTAAGGCGACGTAATTCTTACCGGCTTATCCTTCACTAGGGGAACACTGTTACCCCACAAAAACATCGGCCGGTCATAGGTACCGAATATATGTGCGGCGCCGGTTCGCAGCATACCGATATGGACAAATACCTTAACAGGATTAGCGTCTTTACGCGTCAACGTCACTGTGCGTCCTGGCGGCGCATAATAGCCGGACGACGAACTTGCCTGGCTACGGCGAGCCGTTAACTTCAATGCCGGATTCAGAGCAGGAAGTTTTCCCGGTATCGCCGCGCTGAAACTGCCTAAATCGGATTGGGACGGATTGAGCTTCCGCGTGATGTAGGCGGAATGGTCGGCATAGAGCGATTGCAGAAAGGTCGTATCGTTCGTTATGCCTTTCTTCATCGGGTAACTGATTGAAGAACGGTACTTATCGCCGAGCAAGACCAACAACTTCCCCAGCCTTCGTCCGTATTGGCTAAAAATATCGAGGTTCTTTTTCTCCCAACCGCCAATCTGTTGCCGGACAGTTTCCGCGCCATCGTAAAATTCATGCACTAAATCCGGCATGTTTTTGCAATCGCGATCATCCGTGCACGAAGCCCAATTAAAACTAAAGTCGCGCTCTTGAAAATGGCGCAACATCCGCTCTATCGGCTCGAACAAGACTTTTCCCGCTTGCATTTGACTCAGGTTGCTAAAGTTCGCCGCATCGTTCGCCCAATAATTACCGCCGTAAGGCAACGTAATTCCGAGGAAAGCGCTCAGCAAGTCGCTGAAAGGGGACGTGGCTTCGTACCAGGTGTGAAGATATAAAACCGGTTTGTTGAGGGCGAGATGCGCTTTAATCGCGGCAAGTACGGCGGCATTTTGGCTGGCAGTGCTGCCGGTTTCCCAACTGACTATCAGTAAATCCTTATCTTGATAGCAGGTTGTAATCGTTGCAGAATCATTACAAACCTGAGTCGTCCAAGCCGCCGCTTTTTGGCCGAACCAGCTCGTAATAGTAGTGTTAGCTCCACCCGTAAAGGTCAGCGCAATCTTTTTCGCTTGTAACAAACTACTGGTATCGGCGGTACCTGTTAACAACCAGCCCAATACCCTTTTGAAAGACGTTTCATAACTGAGATTGGCGCCGCCCAGAAAATATTCCATTGGAACGGAACCGTATGCGGCAAAACGGCCTCCCCCAGCCGCACCGCGAACTGCCAGCAAATTACCTTTATTACCGAATAATAAGGGAAAAACCCTTTCATTCTCGTTAATCTTTATTAACTGAGTCCGGTTGCCCGGCGCATAACCGATTCCGGCTTGATTTGGGTAGACAGCTTTGAGGAGATTCGACTGGGCCAGTTGATAATTATCGATTTGCTGGAGAGCGGCATTTACAATTTCATTGCTATCGGCAGGCAAAAGCGCCGGGTTTCCTGTACTCACGGCTTCATCGAGTGCGGCCATAACAGGCGTTGCTAACAAAATTGCCGCGTAAAACGCAAAAATACGTAATTTGCTCGATTGCTTCATTGTCATGAGGTCTTCCAAAAATTGAAACTAATAAAACAGGCCAGACCGCTATAACCCAATTCCATTTACTAAAAGTTTTAAATCGCTGAGCCGGTTGCGTTGGAAGTAATCTTACATGACTATTCCTATTGGAAATGAGAAGCCCTTAGCATATTAGTACTTTAAGGCATCATTATTGTCTTCCATAACAAATTCTTTAAGTTTAATTCTGCTAGAATTTTGCGATTTTTTTGCGTCAAACTAACCTTTTGCTAAAGTCGAAATCAAAACAATTGTTGTTTGGTTTCTAGCCGCAAATTTTTAATAGCACCGTAGTTACATAATGGTAATAATCAATTTTTCAGACACCAAAAGACAATCATTTTTACGTGGATTTGAAAAAGGTCTTACCGCGCCCATTCTGTTATATGGATATTTCCAAGCGCCAAATGCAAACATGATTCCGCAAATCACCGTCCAGCCTATCGCTATTAGCGAAGTTCTGGAAAATGATTGGAAGACAATAGGCGCGAATTTGCGTAATGCCATCGAACGTCATGGCAAAGAAGACAACACAAAAACAACAACCTAATAACCAAGGTTGTTGCAACACAAACAGTTACACATTATCAAGGTTCTGTCCCTCCGCCAGAAATACTAAGCGGTATAGATGATGTTGTTCCAGGCGCAGCCGCTAGGCTTATTCCATTGGCAGAGGAAGAATCCAATCATCGTGGAAGTCTCGAAATTAAAGCTATCGAAGCGAATATTGCAGCGCAAGTAACGCAAGCCAATTTGAATAAACAACAAACAAAAGCTGTATTTCGAAGCGACTTTATAGGTCAGGTCGCTGGGTTCTTGGTTTATTTGTGCCGCATTGAAGCGGCAGTTTTTCTCGGTATAAAAAGTCATGATTGACTCGCGGGAGTATCTCGGCAATACCAACAGCAGCCTTAATTAAGGCTTTCTTGCTTACTAAAAATAAATAGATTGTACTGTTCTGATAATCACCAGTTAACTTTCTTGGATATAGCTTGTTTAACTTGACACTCAAGCCGACCCGCTTCCGTTAGGCTCCAGCGGTCAGCTTAAATCTGTATGTTCGCAAAAAAGAGTAACTGATGCTACGCAACCTCAGTTTACTTAGACTATCAGAATGAATACTGAGCCTATAGAGGTAGATAGAAAGGGTCGTCCGCATAACTTTCGACGAGCTTGAAACGCGTAAATACGTGAGGTGAACAGAACGATTATCCCTTATCCGGCCAATGCCAAGGCGGCGCATCCAGCAAACCTTGACCAGCAATTTGGGTTTGCCCCAGGCTTTTTTCCAGGGCTATGGAATTGCAATCCTCGGCTTGCTCCAACGCCGCAATCAGTCGCGTGGCGTGGGAAACCACCCATATTTGGGTGTCTTGCGACACCCGGATAATCAATCTCGCCAAAGCCGGTAGCAAGTCGGGATGCAGACTCGTCTCGGGCTCGTTCAGTACCATCAAGGGCGGGGGCCTTGGTGTGAGGAGCGCGGCTACCCAAAGCAAGTAGCGTAAGGTGCCATCGGAGAATTCCGCTCCGGATAAAGGTCTTAATAGTCCGTGCTGATAGAGTTGTACCGTAAACCGTCCGTCTTGAATGGCTATTTGTAATCTCGCCCCCGGAAAAGCATCGGAAATGGCGTCATCTAACGCATTGGGATCACCGATTTCTATAATTGTTTGCAAAGCCGCCGCCAAATCCCGTCCATCATGATGAAGCACTAGCGTACGCGTACCCAATTGCGGTAAACGGGCAGGAGCATCGGCATCGGTACGGAAATGATCGTAAAACCGCCAACTGCGAATTTGTTCCCTTAGAGTAACGACTTCCGGAGTACGGGCAGGATCGGCGATTTGGCTGAATAAGCTTTCAAAACTGGGGGTATGTTGTGAAACAACATCCCAACCTTTGTGAGCGCGTACTTTTATCAGTGCCCGGTCTCTATCGACTAGCAGGCTAGACGGACGATAAGCACGGCCAGCCCAAATACTCTCCCTTTTTATTTCTGGATCTAAACCAAATGCCGTATTCGAAGGCACGGGTAATCCTAGAACAATAGCATAACTAAACTCATCGCCGGAAAAACCTAGCCTTAATCGTAATGGTTCCTGTCTCCTGCCGCCTTGAATTGAAATATCCCCCGTTCTCATCCCTTTCGATATTTTTTCCGGTCCCGCCCAAAAAGTCGATCCCAGGCCGCCTTCTTTAGCCAATGAATTAACCACTCCGCCTTGCGCCGTTTCCGCCAGCAGCCGCAAGGCGCGGTATAAATTCGATTTGCCGCTGGCGTTCGAGCCGGTTATGACATTCAGTGAACTCAACGGCACGACTAAGTTAAGCAGCGACCGGTAATTGCCAACGGCGAGTGTGTTTATCATGGGTAGCCGGTCATTAAGAGAACTCTTTCCGCCCTATTCTAAAACAAAGATCTTTCCACAAATTGCACACGCTGCGTAACCCCGCACACTAACGTATAAGGTATGGTATCCGCCCAGCGGGCGATTTCTTCGATAGGCAGCCCCTGCCCCCACAGAGTCACCTTATCGCCCGGCTTGGCGAGAGGTTGCGCGGATAAATCGACCGTAATCATATCCATCGACACCCGGCCGATTAGTGGAACCCGCTGACCGTTGACCAGTACCGGCGCTCCCGGTTTGGTATAACGGGGATAACCGTCGCCGTATCCGGTAGCAACAACGCCCAGCAACATAGGCTTACGGCACACCCAACTATTAGCGTAACCGACTGTTTCGCCCATTGCCACCGGTTTTACTGAAATCAATTTGCTATGGAGGCTCATAACGGGTTGCAACCCGAAATCAAGCCCGGTCGAATCCGGAAACGGCGAGATGCCGTAAAGCATAATACCGGGACGTATCCAATCGGAGATTGCATCTTGCCAAGCCAGTATGCCAGCCGAATTACCGATGCTGCGTTCGCCTTCAAATCCCGCTAGCGCAGTATTAAAAAGTTCGATTTGCCGGGAGGTAAAATCGCTGTTTGGGTCGTCGGCGCTTGCCAAATGGGTGATGAAACCGATAGAACCACCGGTTTCGGAAGATTGATTAAGCCTTTGATAAGCCTGTGCGGCATCCTTGGCTTTGAACCCCAAGCGGTTCATGCCGGTGTCGATTTTTAACCAGACCGTTAAATACCCGATTTGCCGGCTTTCCAGCAGTTCAAGCTGAAAAGCGGAATGGATAACAGCTTCCAAACGAAAATCGAGGCAGCTCTGTAACTCATCTTCCGTATTGAACCCTTGTAAAACGGCAACTCTCTGCTTGACGCCGGATTGACGTAAACGCACCCCTTCGTCGACTCTGGCGACTGCAAAAGCGTCGGCGTTTGACAAAGCTGCCGCCACGCTAACCATGCCATGACCGTAAGCATTCGCCTTGATAACCGCCATGATCTTTGCCTTAGGCGCGTACGACCGCACTCTATTCAGATTATGCCGGATCGCATTCAGGTCGATCTCAGCGTAAACCGTTCCTTGAACCGGAAAATTCAACACCATTCCTTGCAATTACTCATAGCCCTCGCTACTGTAAGAATTACCGGCATAATTTTCAAACCGGGTGTATTGCCCCAGGAAAGTTAAACGCACCGTACCTAACGGACCGTTACGTTGTTTGCCGACAATCACTTCGGCAATGCCTTTGTCCGGACTGTCTTCATTGTAAACTTCGTCGCGATAAACAAAGATGATCAAATCCGCATCCTGCTCGATCGCGCCGGATTCGCGCAAGTCGGACATCATCGGCCGTTTATTAGGCCGCGACTCAAGATTACGGTTCAACTGAGATAAGGCCACCACCGGCACATCCAACTCTTTCGCCAAGGCTTTCAAACCGCGCGAAATATCGGATATTTGCTGCACCCGGTTATCGCCGCTGGCGGGCGACTGCATGAGTTGCAAGTAATCCAGCACGATTAAACCCAGTTGCCCGTGTTCGCGGGTTAACCGTCTCGCCCGGGCTCGTACTTCGGTGGGCGTTAGCGCCGGCGTATCGTCGATAAACATTTTGGTTTCGCCCAACAAACTGATGGCGGACGTCAAGCGGGGCCACTCGTGGTCTTCCAGCTTGCCCGTCCTGACCCGGTGTTGATCGATACGTCCCAGCGACGACATCATACGCATCGCCAACGCATCGCCGGGCATTTCCATACTGAATATAGCAACGGGTTTTTTAGTTTTGATCGCAATATTTTCCGCCATATTCATGGCGATGGTCGTTTTCCCCATCGACGGACGGCCTGCGACGATAATTAAATCTGCAGGCTGCAAACCTGACGTCAGATCGTCTAAATCGGTAAATCCGGTTGCGGCGCCGGTGATATGGCCTTCCTGCTCGAACAGCATCTCGATTTTATCGACCGCCCTGGCGAGCAGCGGTTTTATACCGACAAATCCGCCTTGCCCGCGCTGACGCTGTTCGGCGATTTTAAAAACCTCGCGCTCGGCTTCTTCTAAAAGCTCGAAAGTCTCCCGGCCTTCGGTATTGAACGCCGAATCGGTAATTTTAGTGCCGGCGTGGATTAATTGCCGCAAAACCGATCGATCCCTTACGATACCGGCGTAGCTGACGATATTAGCGGCGCTGGGCGTATCCCGCGCCAGCATACCTAAATAAGGAAGCCCGCCAACCGTTTCTAAATCGCCCGTTGCCTCTAGTTTTTCCGAAATGGTGATGACATCGAAAGGCGTCTGGTCCTCCGCCAGCTTGGCAATGGTGCGGAAGATTAACTGATGATCCCGGCGGTAAAAATCGCTTTCTCCGATTTTATCCGCAATCGAATCCCAAGTCATATTATCCAACATCAAACCGCCCAAGACCGACTGCTCGGCTTGGATGGAATTCGGCGGAATTTTTAATGATTCGTAGGCGTAATCCGGTTCTATTAAAAAACTTTCTGACATGGAAAATTGGGCAATTAAGTAAAGCGATATTATTGAGTGAAACCTTAACGATTGATATCGATCTCAAGCTCAAAAAGATGATCCAAAACCAATAGCAAAGCGCGTTCGCTCGGACTCAAGAAATTCAAAAATACCGGAAATCCAGTCACATGATAGCAAATTAACCAACACGAGCAGAGTGAAATGGCCCGGAAAATTGTTAATAAAGCATGGAAAGCTTCTTGTTTCTACTTGATGAAACTTGCAATTTATCTGAACGCTTGAAAAAAGCGCATTGAATTTTAGGAATTTACACCTTCATTGATTTGTTTTTTACGCAGTCTCAAAACCAATTTTGCTATCCTGGCTTAGATTAATGCATTAATTAACAAGGTAAAAAGTTCGGTTTTAGAAACTGTTATAGACTGCAAATCGCAAAATCAGGCCGTTAAATTATTTTGGCCTGATATCGCCAAGATGGAACGGTCTATATATACGCGGCTCCGATCGGCCGCTTTGATAAACCCGGAATGGCGCTAGTTTCGTTCGTAGCACGTCTGCCGAGCCTTGTCTGAATTCAACCTGTTCGCACTCCACAAACCATGTAAAGATACTTAACTGGCGCCTAACGCGCAAAAAAACCTTTGGTGCTGAATAGCACCAAAGGTTGTTAATTAACTTAACAGAAGTGCCTTATGCGATGACATCCAACGATACAGAGAACCCGGGTTGGAAACCCACTAACTGTATCTCTACATCAATACCTATCGTACCCAAAACATCCGCCGTCAAAATTCCGGTGGTACTATTAAAGGTTACGCTCATTGCCTGATCTCCAGCTAAAAAGATGTTGCCGTCAATATTTGAAAGATCGATTTTATCGCCTTGGCTCCAGTTGAAATTATTAATGACATCTCTGAGTACCGAGGTTGAATCCGACGTTGCGTTATAATCAAATACATCCGCACCTAGACCGCCTTCCAGAACATCAGCGCCGAATGCGCCGGCTAACGTATCGTTACCGAGACCGCCGTTCATGTTATTGTTGGCAGAGTTACCGGTGACGCTGTCGTTACCGTCGCCCATCACGACATTTTCGAAGTTGACGTAACTTTCGTTGAAGAAGTTAGTCAATCCTGTCGCCATGTTGAATACATAGTTACCGTCGAATGTCGCTAGGTCGATAGTGTCTACACCGGTGCCGCCGTTCATGGTTTCACCGCCCAAACCGGCAATCATGTAGTCGTTACCGTCATCGCCAAAATAAAGCCCGCTATCGCCGTCGGAGGTAATCAAGTCATTACCCAAGCCGCCGATCAAGGTATCGACGCCTGCGCCCCCGACCAGGGTGTCGTTGCCCAGACCGCCGTTGATGCTGTTGTTGGCAGAGTTACCGGTCACGCTGTCGTTACCGTCACCCATGATGGCGTTTTCGAAATTTACGTAGCTTTCGTTGAAGAAGTTAGTCAATCCTGTCGCCATGTTGAATACATAGTTACCGTCGAATGTCGCTAGGTCGATAGTGTCTACACCGGTGCCGCCGTTCATGGTTTCACCGCCCAAACCGGCAATCATGTAGTCGTTACCGTCATCGCCAAAATAAATCCCGCTATCGCCGTCGGAGGTAATCAAGTCATTACCCAAGCCGCCGATCAAGGTATCAACGCCTGCGCCCCCGACCAGGGTGTCGTTGCCCACACCGCCGTTGATGCTGTTGTTGGCGGCGTTACCGGTTACACTGTCGTTACCGTCACCCATGATGGCGTTTTCGAAATTGAAATAGCGCTCGCCCGGAAAATTAGTCAAACCGGTTGCCATGTTGAAGACATAGGCACCGTCGAAAGCCGTATGATCGATCGTATCGACACCATTGCCGCCATCCATGGTTTCATCGCCCAGGCCAGAAATCATGTAATCGTCGCCGTCGCCGCCGCTGTAGCTACCGCTGTCTCCGTCGGAGGTAATCAGGTCGTTGCCCAAACCGCCGATCAAGGTATCGATGCCCGCACCGCCGACCAGGGTGTCGTTGCCCAGACCGCCGTTGATGCTGTTGTTGGCGGCGTTACCGGTCACACTGTCGTTACCGTCGCCCATGATGGCGTTTTCGAAACCAATATAGCTTTCGCCGCCGAAATTAGTTAAGCCGGTCGCCATATTGAATACATAAGCGCCGTCGAAAGCGGTATGGTCTATGGTGTCGCCGAGACCGCCGCCGCCGTTCATGGTTTCAGGGCCAAGACCGGAAATCATGTAATCGTTACCGGCATCGCCGCGGTAACTGCCGCCATCGCCGTCGGAAGTAATCAAGTCGTTGCCCGCACCGCCGATCAACGTATCCCTACCCGCACCGCCGACCAGGGTATCGTTACCCGCACCACCGTTGATGCTATTATTCGCCGTATTACCGGTAACGCTGTCGTTTCCGGCACCCATGATAGCCTTCTCGAAATTAACATAGCTTTCACCGCCGAAATTGGTCAAGCCGGTTGTCATATTGAATACATAATTGCCGCCAAAAGCGGTATGATTAATGGTGTCCGTTCCGGTGCCGCCATCCATAGTCTCGGCGCCTATCCCAGAAAACATCAGATCGTTACCGCCGTCGCCGTTATAAGTGCCGCCGTCGCCGTCGGAGAGAATATTATCGTTGTTGGCGCCGCCGTTCAGCGTATCCACACCGGCGCCGCCGCGTAGGGTGTCATTGCCCGCGTCGCCGAAAATAAGGTCGTTACCGCCACCGCCGTCGATTGAATCGTTACCGCCTAAACCGTGAATAAGGTCAGCCAGGGCCGTCGGAAACCCCGTTACGCCGGGCGTTATAAAGCCGGGAGTAATCGTATCGTTCAAATTTGTGCCGTTAATTATTGCCATCTTCAGTCTCCTAATTATTTAATTATTAATAAAGTCGCTTAATGAAATTACTATTTTTCCTCCAAAAACAATATATTGAAGTTAAAATATTTGCTAACGTTTAATCTATCTTAAAAATTAAACTCTCCTAACGCACATTAACGATTAAAATTCAACTTAATGCGCAATGTACTGCAAAGTACTTGCTTAAAAAGTACTTGCTTAAAATGTTCGCTATCTGTGTTAACAAGCGCTTTTCAGCCCCGTACTAGCTTACCGGCTATGAACACAGTCCCTTTAGCATCGGAAGATCCGTCTTCCCTTCCTTGGAAGTATTTTGCGGAGAAAAATTCCCCGCATTGCGCACTTAATCCTTAAAGTGCTATTAATTTACAATAGTGCTCAAAAAAATAAATAAGTACTATTACCTATATCATTTAGGTAATTTATCACTGATTTTAAAACCTGTTTTTTACACGAGTATTAAACCGGCAATCATTCCGCGCATTTAACGCGAACTTGAACAATACCGGATTTACTTGGACAATAACTTCATTTAACTTTAAGGTTATCATGCATCCATTCAACACTATTCGCGCCCTAATTATCGATATGGACGGTGTACTCTGGCACGGCAATCAGGCTATCGCCGGACTTAGCGAATTTTTTAACACCTTGCGCGACCTGGATATCCGTTTCATTCTGGCGACTAACAACGCCAGTTCCACGCCTGAACAATATGTGAGTAAACTGGCCGGTATGGGGGTAACGGTTGAGTTGCAGGAGATTATGACATCGGCAATGGCAACCGCTATGTATCTTGCTGAACAAACCGATCCCGCCACAACGAAAGTTTTTGTAATCGGTGAAGACGGCGCAATTCAAGCCCTGCTCGAACAAGGTTTTACCTTAACCGGACTTTACGAAATCAAAGACGATGCTGGTAATGGCGCTGACATCGTCGTCTGCGGCAAGGACCATGCGATCAACTGGGATAAGCTGGCGACCGCTACGCTCAATATCCGGGCTGGCGCAACCTTTATCGGCACGAACGGCGATACGACATTACCGACCGAACGCGGTTTAACCCACGGCAACGGCGCTATTCTCGCCGCCTTGGAAGCGGCTACAGGTGTACAACCGGTCATTATCGGCAAGCCCGAACCGATTATGTACCGGCAAGCCATGACCAAGCTAGGAAGCAATTTGGCGGAAACAATCGCCATCGGCGATAAACTCGAAACCGATATTCTCGGGGCTATCCGAACCGGCATCAGAAGCCTGATGGTATTGACCGGCGTTTCTACCGAAGCCGATCTCAAGTCATCCGGCTATCAACCGACTTGGGTAATGCCGGATATTACCGCGGTAACTCGAGCGTTGCGGACGCTAAAATAAACAAAACTTGGGTAGTCCGATTTTTGCCTGCCGCGCAAACACGCGCAGTACCTTACTGTTAAACACGATACGGTTAGCTTCGGAGGGTTTTTCCTTATGAAAAAATTCATCAACAACGTCGATAGTTTTCTTGACGAAAGCCTTGCAGGCTTTGCGCTAGCCCACCGGGATATCGTCGAGTTGAATCTTGAACCCCGGTTTATCAAGCGGAAGCCGTTAAAACAAACCGGCAAAGTCGTGCTGATTTCCGGCGGCGGCTCCGGTCACGAACCGCTGCACAGCGGCTTTGTCGGCGCCGGTATGCTGGATGCAGCATGTCCAGGCCAAATTTTCACATCCCCGGCGCCGGATCAAATGATAGCTGCCGCGCGAGCCGTGCAGCAGGGCGGCGGCGTGTTATTCATTGTCAAAAATTATGCCGGCGATGTGATGAACTTCGAAATCGCCTCGGAAATGCTGGAGTTCGAAAACGCTTCCGTACTCGTCAGCGACGATGTGTCCCTGCCGAAATCGCACAGCACAGGGCGGCGCGGCGTTGCCGGAACCTTGATCGTGGAAAAAATGACCGGTGCAGCAGCCGAAAGCGGTAAATCTCTGGCCGAATGCAAAACCTTGGGTGACCGTATCAATCAGACTACCGCATCGATGGGCGTTGCGCTAACCAGTTGCACAGTACCAGCTTTGGGTAAACCGACCTTTATTTTGAGCGAAAGTGAAATGGAAGTCGGCGTCGGCATCCACGGCGAACATGGCCGCGAGACGGTGCCGTTAAAAAGCGCTTCGGAAATTGTCGAACAAATATCGTCTATTATTTTTGATGAACTCCAGCCCAAAGACGGTCAAGAAGTGCTGCTTCACATTAACAGTTTCGGCGGAACGCCGTTGATCGAACTGTATTTGCTTTACGATTTGGCGGCAACCTTTTTGCAAAAACGCGGCTTACGTATCGCACGGTCGCTGGTGGGGAATTTTACGACATCGCTGGATATGGCCGGCGCTTCGATCACAGTAACATTGCTCGACCCCGAATTAACCGCGTTATGGGACGCGCCGGTGCATAGCGCGGCGTTNNGTTGCTGAATTATATTTCGGCGATTTTACGGGTTTTAGCCTTTTAACACATCGATCACAGTGCAAATCATCAATTGACTGCTTTTTGCGCCGGCGTCGATGTGCCCTTTCGAACGTTCGCCCAGAAAGGATGCACGGCCTTTGGTGGCGATCATATCACGGGTCGACTCGGCGCCTTCCTCCGCCGTTTGTTTAAGCTGATCCAGGATATCCGGCTTGCCGCTGTCCTGATAGAAGCGTTTGGCTACCGGAATCAGTACATCGAGCATGGTTTTTTCGCCTCTCTCCGCTTTACCGCGTTGCTTGACGGCTTCCACCGCTTTCAAAAACGCTCCCGCCAGCGCTGCTTGCGTCAATGGCTGATTTTGCAGATTTTTGCTCAAGGCGATGAATAAAGTGCCGTAAAGCGAACCGGAAGCCCCGCCGATGGACGACAATACCGTCATTCCCATTTTCTGTAACGCGGCTTGCCAGTCGAGCTGACTTAAAACTTCGCTTTGGGCCGTCAAGGCCTGAAGTCCGCGCTGTAAATTACTGACATGATCCCCGTCCCCGATCGCCTGGTCTAATCCGGTTAGCGCCTCCGCATGGTTTTCAATCGTTTTGGCGACGGCGGCTATAAGGCTGGGAATGATGCTGGTTGATTGCGACATAATACGAACCTGCTTAATGGCCGAAAGTCCACGATTATAAGGCTAACCGCAAAAACCCTTGTATTTTTCCCGATAAGCCAGCCGCCGGTTTTTTGCGTTCTCTAACATTAAAAGTCTCATTGCATTACTCGCATCCGCCCAGGCAACGACTTCCGGTAACGATCGGAAACACCCCACGCAAATATCGTCTTCGTCCAGACAACAACGCCTAACACAAGGCGATTGAATGGTTTCGTCCCCGCTGTACATCGGCGTTTCACTATGAAAACATAAAAAATAATCGGAGATTATGATAACGCGAAAATTTATTTAGGACAGCCTTCCAATTTATAAATCGCATAGCCTTGGCTATCTATTTGCTTGCGCAAATCCGGTGGAGCTTCGGCGCTATGGCAAAAAGCGCAGTTCTCTTGAGTTACCACGGCATCGGAATGGCCGATACTCGTTAACCACGCTTTAGCGTAAGCCAACGCTTTTTCGTTGTCTTGTTCGTCCAAGACGACATCGAAATGCATAATCCGGCCTTGCGCCGTCTTTACGTAGGTGTCATAAACATGAGAAAGTGGCATAATTACATTCCAATAATTTTAAAAAAAACGGCTGTTTTTAAACGAATTTTAATAGATGACATTCTAATTGTGTTGCTTAATCCGCCATTAATAAATAATCGCTTTCCAAAGCAACCGGATTAATAAACATATCGATTCGACATATTATAAGATTATGTTACCCTGTCCTTCTTGTCAACCAGTTGTTTGTGAGGCGCTAATATCATGCAAAAAATAGCTGTCTTCGACGTAGTTGAACGCATTTCGGCGCTAATCCGGTCGGAAGAACGGAAAAAATGCACTGAATATGGCTTGCAATCGGTGCATTTGCAAATTCTGGATTATCTTGCGCGCTGCAATAAATACAGCGATACGCCTGCCGCATTAACCAATTATTTGGGCATGACCAGAGGCACGGTCTCGCAAACCTTATTGTTGCTGGAAAAAAAAGGCTTTATTAAAAAAACGACCGATACGTCCGACCGCCGCGTCGTCCATTTAAGTCTTTTAGCCGAAGGCAACGCCCTATTAGAAAAAGCTAAACCGTGCGATTTGTTTCAGCATGCGACAGACTTATTAAAGCAAAACGAACTCACGCAATACAACGATGCCTTGGTCACGGTTTTAACGGCGCTGCAAAAATCGAATAAGTCGCATACTTTCGGGCTTTGTAAATCATGCCGGTACTACACATTGATTTCCGAAGGCTATTTGTGCGGATTGACCAGGGAAACGTTAAGCGAGCAAGACAGCGAAAAAATCTGCCAGGAACATACTGTTTCCTAGCCCGGCACTTAAACTCTTTACTGCATTGATGTAAAAGTATTTTTGATTTGCCGGGCCAAACTCGTCACGCCTTTGCCAGTTAATTTCTTTTCGCCGCCTTTTACTTCAGAAAGATAATCACCGATTAGCGTCCGGTTTTTAACATCGACCAAATGCGCCATAAGGTAGATAAATAAAAAGCTCGGCTTATGCAACCGGCCTATCACGACATAATCGGCGTTAACTTTTTGCGCTAATTCCGCCGCCAGATCATGATGGTCAAACAAATATCCGAAACCGGAAGCCGCTTGCTTTTGTTGAGCAAGCGGAATTTGCACGATTTCGTAGCCTGACTTCAATAATTCCGCTTCGAGCATCGGTTTAACCGAAGCGGTACGCGCCAGTTCTTCGGGAATTCCGGGAAGTAACGTGAGATCCCTCAGTTCGAAATCCAAGACCGCGATTTTAGGCTGAGCGAACGCCGGAAAGTCAAGGCATAACAGTACTAAAGCAATAGCTTTTAAAGAGTATTTGATTCCGTTTTTCATGTTCATAGCGTTGATATCCCTGGTCCGATGCTAAAGCTAAAAAACCTAGCTAATGGCAAAAACAATGTATTACTTCACTTTATCCGGCTTTAATTGACGTTACAATCGGCTTATCGAACTATTCTAGAACGGGAGTCCGAATATGACATCGCAAACGAATTTAACCGGTGAAAGCCCTGCGTGGCGAAGTTTTATCGACCTGCGGCAAGAGAAAGCGGAATATTACTATAGGACGATTCTTCAAGATCAACACAAATGGTATTCCGATAAGGCTGGTTTACAAAAAAAACGCCATCAGTTTTTTGCTATTGCCGTCATAGTGCTAGGCGCTTGCATTACCTTATTACAAGTATTCGACATAAACGATCAGATAAAATACTTGACCGCAGTGTTAGGCGCCCTGGTTTCCATAATACGCGCCTTAGATACTTTTTTACGGCCCGGCGAAACTTGGCAGGGCTACCGGAAAGCCTCGGAAAGTATGAAGCGGGAATTACGGCTTTACATTAATAATTCCGGAGCTTATAAGGATCTTCCCGATGAAACGAGCGCCTATCAACTGTTCGTCGAGCAAGTGGAAATAATCATCGCCGAAGAACAGCAAATTTATTGGCAAGCGCATAGCAAAATTCAGGATCACGAGCAGAATACCGCGCCGGAAAACGACAGGGCGCTAACCTGAAATAACACAACGGCTCCGGCTCGACAGGGCAAAACCGGAACGGATGTTCAACGTCAATCCTTAGCGTGGCGTTCAATCATCTTTTCGACTTGTTTGGCGAATGCTGGCAAGTCGCCTCTTTTGAGCGTGGCTTCAGGAATCACCAAGGCTGTACCCAACTCGATATAGATATAAACATAGCCCTTGCCGTAATCGACTCTAAGCAACTCCGTCCAAGCCATTTTGTTCTTTCCGGTCGGCGATTTTTCATGTAGAAAATTGGGATTAGCCGGATCGATTGTCAGCACATAAGGGCCGAACATGTTTTTTCTTTCCTTATAGGTATAAGTCTTTAAAACTTGACGGCCCACATTCAATAAAATAATTCTCGGCGATAACCACGCCCAAAGAATCGCGACCAGGAATATATAACCGGCCGAATTAAAGTCGGCATAATAGTAATAATAAAAACAGCCTATTAACATCATCACCCCGGGCACAATCCAGCGATTTTTTTTCAATTGGCTTTGGTATTCCTCGGTTTTTTTAAAGCGCATTTCGTTGAAATGGATTAAATCTTCTTCTCTGAACTCGTATTCAATTTCCAGCATGATAAGGCCGCTTAAAAGGTTATGGGTTTATTCGATAATGAAAGCTTGCTAACTAATGTTAATGCATTTTGATTTTGCTATGCGCGCTGCGCCGGAATACATTCGATAAGGTTAATAAGGCCGTGCGGTAATAACCGTGAATCGCGATTTGATGCATTTTGTAGAGCGATAAATAAACAATCCTGGCAATAAAACCGCCAATTGTAACTGTTCCCATCAAATTACCCATCAAATTGCCAACCGTAGAATATTTACCTAAGGCTACCAGTGAACCGTAATCGCGGTACACATATTTAACCAAGGATTGTCCGTTTATCCGGTTAATAATTGAATGACTTACAGTATCCGCTTGCTGATGCGCAGCTTGTGCGCGCGGCGGTACGTTGCCCTGATGTCCCAGCCAAGCACAGGCCGCGCAATCGCCGATGGCAAAAATATTGTCGTCGCTGGTTTTTAAGGTTTCATCGACGATCAATTGATTAATAGAGTTTGTTTCCAGCCCGTCAAGTTGCCTAAGCCAATCCGGCGCTTTAATTCCCGCCGCCCAAACTTTCAAATCCGCCTGAATTAATTCGTCGGCCAGCGTTTTAATCCCTTGTTTAGTCACTTCAACCACCCGGCAACCGAGTTTTAAATCGATATCTAATTTAGCCAACTGATTTTGCGTGGCTAGCGCCAGCTTCGACGGAAGGGCTGGCAATAATTGGGGCGACGCTTCAATAATCGTCAACTTAACATGACTGGATTTTTCCAGCCCGTAAATAGCCAACATACCCGTGACTTCGTGCAGTTCCGCGGACAACTCTACGCCAGTCGCTCCGCCGCCTACGATGGCTATCGATAAGCCTTTGGTCTTACCCGGACCCGCCGCGGCGACCGACCTAATGTAGGATTCCACGAGTTGCTTCTGAAAACGGAAAGCTTGCGAGGTCGTATCCAAGAAATAACAATGTTCTTCCACCCCCTTGATTCCGAACGTATTGCTTACGCTGCCGATTGCCATGATCAAGGTATCGTAAGTAAATGTCCGGCGCGGAATTATTTCCTCGCCGTTATCGTTATAGGTCGGACTCGTGTAAATTTCCTTTTTTTGGCGGTTCAAACCAGCCATTTTACCAAGCCGGAACCGGAAGTGATTACGATAAGCTTGCGCCAAATAATCGACTTGTTCGGCTTCATCCAGCGTACCGGCGGCAACTTCGTGCAACAATGGCTTCCAAATGTGGGTCGCGGCCGCATCCAGCAACATCACCTCCGCTAAACCCTTTTTTCCTAACTTGCGCCCCAGCCGGGTCGCAAGCTCAAGCCCGGCCGCGCCGCCACCTACGATAACTATCTTATGATTTTGTTGCCGGCTTTGATCAGTATCGGTCACGGCAGCCCCTCCCCTTTATATTGTTTGAAGAATTTTATCATCATAGTCCAGTAAACGCTGATAAAATCAGGAGAGTGTGACAGCACAGGACAAAGTGCGTCTAGGCGGACAGCCGGGGTTCGTTACAAATTCAAAATCACTACTCAACCATGACAACAAGGAAACTAGAATGACAAACAACACACCGGGCACAGTCGCAGCGCTGTGGCGTTATCCCGTAAAATCCATGATGGGCGAAGAATTGAATAGCGCCGAAATTACTGTTAACGGCGTTTTAGGCGACCGCTCCTTTGCGTTGGTCGATGTTAAAACCGGTAATGTTATCAGCGCTAAAAATCCAAAAAAATGGCCAGATTTCTTTGCTTTTCGTTCTGCTTTTTCACAACCACTGACGAATGGACAACTCCATCCGGTCTGGATCACCTTGCCGGACGGCACGGTATTACGGAGCGATCAAGCCGGCATTGACGAAAAGCTGTCCGCTGCCCTAAACCATCCGGTCGTTCTGCAAAACCAGTCGCCGCAAAACGCTAAACTAGAGCAATATTGGCCTGAACACGAAGGACAAGCCAATGAAATTTCAAGTGAAACTGTCGCTGGGGACGCTGCTAAAGGGTCTTTTTTCGATTATGCCGTTATCCATCTGATGACGACCAGCACTCTCGAAACCTTGCGGGAATATTACCCCGAAGGCCGGTTTGAAGTCAGACGCTTCCGTCCAAATATCGTGGGCGATACCAACGGTATGACCGGCTTCGTTGAAAATGATTGGGTAGGAAAGGTGATTAAAATCGGTGACGGTCTACGCCTGAAAATAACCGACCCCTGTCCGCGTTGCGTGATGCCGACGCTGGCCCAAGGCGATTTACCGCACGATAACGGCATTTTCAAAAACGGCATCGCCCGTAATAAACCGATGGTGCCGTTTGCCGGAAAAGAATTACCAAGCGCCGGCGTTTATGCCCGTGTGTTAAATCCAGGTTGGATTAAGCGAGGCGATAAGATTATGATCGAAAACTAAATAGAGATTTACCGATCATCGGTAGCGTAACCGAGAAAGCTTACTTATGAACTTAATTTAGTTTAAATTTTACAGCTTTTAAAAACCGTACAAGAAATTACTCGCTCAGTATTTAAATTTAAAATAACCCGTATTTATTGAGTAAGTTTTAAGTAAAACGCATAACTCACTTAAATTTTGTCGGTGAGTTAACGCTTTATTTTTAAGCGCTTATTAGCTCATTTCCCGTGAGTTGCGTGTATTTTGGAATGACCAACCTTTTATGCCCAGAGGGCAAGATTTATCGCTCAGCACTAACACCAATAAATCGCGAATGTTAAGGAAACTCAGATTAAGTCCTTCGACATCTCAGTACCCAAAGGGCATAAAGACGAATGGTAAGTGGTTGATTCCGTTCGTAGTTCATCTTCCGAAACATAAAAGCCTATCGATCCACTTGTGACCTTCAGGTTATGAATGGAGTTAACTTGTTCAGAGTTTCTTTAAATCAATTTTTTAAAATAGATGTGATGCTTACTTAATATTCGGCGGTGTTTTCAAAATTAAACTTAACCTGACAGATTTAATATCTAATAATGTCCGGCAGGTTAAGTTAATATTTTGAGATTTACTTATTTTTATTCCGCTCGTTAACTTCTTTGATGACTTCATCCGCGACGTTTTTCGGACATGGCATGTAGTGCGAGAATTCCATGGAGAATTGGCCTCGGCCTGAAGTCATCGTACGCAAATCGCCGATATAGCCGAACATTTCGCTGAGCGGAACATCCGCTTTAACCCGAACGCCGGTAACACCCGCATCTTGCGATTTAATCATGCCGCGACGGCGGTTCAGGTCGCCGATCACGTCGCCGACATGAGCATCCGGTGTGAAGGTATCGACTTTCATGATCGGCTCCAGCAAGATCGGCGCAGCTTTAGGAATCGATTGCCTGAATGCCGCCTTCGCTGCGATTTCGAAAGCGATCGCGGACGAGTCTACCGCGTGGAAAGCACCATCGGTTAAGGTAACTTTAAAGTCCAAACAAGGGAAACCGGCCAGCACACCTTTATCGAGCATGCTTTTGAAGCCTTTTTCGATGGCCGGCCAGTATTCGCGCGGCACGTTACCGCCCACGACCACGGATTCGAATTGAAAACCGCTGCCGGGTTCTAACGGTTCGATGATGTAATTAATCTTACCGTATTGACCGGAACCGCCGGATTGTTTTTTGTGGGTATATTCGTCTTCCACCCGTTTGGTGATGGTCTCGCGATAAGCCACTTGAGGCTTACCGACAACAACATCGACGCCGTGGGTGCGTCTTAAAATGTCGACTTTGATGTCCAAGTGCAACTCGCCCATGCCTTTAAGAATGGTTTCGCCGCTGTCTTCGTCGGTCATCACATGAAAGGACGGGTCTTCCTGCACCATTTTACCTAAAGCAACGCCCATTTTTTCGTTGGATCCTTTGTCTTTCGGAGCAATCGCAACCGAAATAACGGGATCTGGGAAAACCATCGGCTCTAACGTCGCAGGTTTATCGGGGTCGCATAAGGTGTGCCCCGTTTGAACGTTCTTTAAACCGATTAAAGCGACAATGTCGCCGGCTTGGGCGGATTCGATCTCAGAACGGTCGTCGGCATGCATTTCCACCATCCGGCCGACCCGCTCGGTTTTACCGGTATAGGTATTCAATAACGTATCGCCCTTTTTCAAACGGCCGGAATAGATGCGCACGAAATTTAAAGCGCCGAAGCGGTCGTCCATAATCTTGAAAACTAAGGCGCGTACCGGGCGATTAGGATCGACAATCGCAAATTCGCCGGTTGGAACGCCTTCGAGGTCGGTTTCCGGCTGCGGCTTGACTTCGGTCGGGTTCGGCAAATAGTCGACCACGGCATCTAATACCAATTGTACGCCTTTGTTTTTAAATGACGATCCGCAATAGGTCGGAAAGAAATCCATATTGATCGTGCCTTTCCGTAAACAGCGCTTGATTTCATCAATCGCTGGTTCTTCGCCGCCCAGGTATTTTTCCATGACGTCGTCGTCTTGATCGGCAACTTGATCGATCAGTCTTTCACGCCACTTTTCGACATCGGCAGCCATATCGGCTGGAACATCTTTAATTTCGTATTTCAATGGATCGCCGGAGTCATCCCAAACCCAGGCTTTGCGGGTCAATAAATCAACGACACCGACAAATTGGTCTTCACTGCCTATCGGCAGCGTCATAACGACCGGCACCGCTCCCAGAACATCTTCGACCTGTTTTACCACACGGTAAAAATCGGCGCCCAAGCGATCTAATTTATTAACGTAAATGACACGGGAAACTTTAGAATCGTTAGCATAACGCCAGTTGGTTTCCGATTGCGGTTCAACACCGCCGGAACCGCAAAATACTCCGATACCGCCGTCCAATACTTTCAAGGAACGGTATACTTCGATCGTAAAATCAACGTGGCCAGGAGTATCGATAATGTTGAAACGATGGTCTTTCCAGAAACAGGTAGTCGCCGCCGATTGAATAGTAATGCCGCGTTCTTGCTCTTGCACCATAAAGTCAGTAGTGGCGGCGCCGTCATGCACCTCGCCGATTTTGTGGATTTTTCCGGTAAGCTTTAAAATCCGCTCGGTTGTAGTGGTTTTACCGGCGTCAACGTGTGCGAAGATGCCTATGTTTCTGTAAAGCGATAAATCTGTCATAGTTGTACTCTTAGAGTTGGCAAAAAACGACTGTCGAGACCATCGTGGAACCGAGTCATGTCGGGTCTAATCTTGACATTATGGGATGACCCAAACCTTATCCAGCCAAGATTTAAACCCGCTATTATAACCTACTTCAATGTCAAAAATACAATATCGTCGACAAATAGACGTGCTAATATAAAATACAGTATACATTATCAATGCGCCGCTCTAAGGCAATCGCCTTAATTGCGCTTAAATCTCAATCTAGAAAAGAAACTCCGTTATGCTAAACCGCGTTTTTTAGTCTTAAAGCCAAAAAAATATTCTGTGGATCTCACCAAGAAAATCTTATTCGCCGGCGACCCGCACGGTAATTTTGCACCGTTAATTTCAGCTGTGCATAAATTTAATCCTAAAGCCGTGGTCTTATTAGGCGATTACGATTTGGACAAGCCGCTTGAAGACTTTTTGCATAATATTATTGAGTTGACCGAGATCTGGTGGATTGCCGGAAATCATGATTTCGAAACACCGGATAAACACCGGTTTTTGTTCCATTCCGCTTTGGCCGATTATCATTTGCACCTGAAAGTCACTCACGTCGCCGGACTTCGAATTGCGGGGTTAAGCGGTATTTTTTTAGGACGGGTTTGGTATCCGCCGAACCTCCCGAAATGGAAAAGCAAAGACCACTACGTCAGCCATCAAAGACCTCACATCCGGTACGGCGATCTTTCCCTCAAATATAAATCCGCGATTTGGCATGATGAGTTTCATGCTCTGGCAAAACTCAAAGCGGATATTTTAGTAACCCACGAAGCGCCCGGCTCGCACCGGCACGGCTTCTCCATCATTAACGAACTCGCTTGTTCTATGGGCGTTAAACATATCTTTCACGGCCATCTGCATGAAAACTACGTTAAACATATCAAAAACAACATTAAAGTAACCGGCGTTGCAAACAGCGCCGTTGCCGATTTATCCGGCAATACCTTATGAGCCTTTTAAAATGCGATTTACCTTTATTGACTCATAAGGAGTCTCTGCAGGTTCCGTTGATGTAAACCGGCTAGCCATCTCAGCAAGAGAAATTTCTGCCCCGGTGATTTTAAACTCTTCCACTAGGGCTGTTCCCAATTAATCATAAACTATATGAATGCAAATGCTTTCCTAAATCCTAGTTATTCTGTAACATATTGATATTTTTTATAAAATATCTTAATTGAAAACAGCCATTAAGATAGGCGCACTAAAACAAAGGGCTTCGTCTTCTGAAATAACCATTATGAAATCACTTGATTAGCCTTTTTGCGTTTATTTTCATCAAATTTTCTATTTTAAAATACATACAACCTTTCACTCACTAATCCTGAATTTCTAAAAGATGCCGGTTCAGCATATCTACTAAACTGCCAATAGTTCAGCATTTCAAGCCGGAATTCATTCAAATTCATCTGGGCACCTTTGAGATAAAACAATTAGGAATAGCATGGAGAAATTGCATTTCAATTCCGCCACCAGGCATTCCGAAACTCCACTCCAATTTAAAACCCCGTAGCTCCGGTTAACTTAGCGTAACCGGAGGAATGTAATCAACAAACTCATGCCTACGATTATTTATGCCCGTGGGTGCACAAGCTAATCGTACTTAGGGCGCTATTGCAAGCCAACCGTTCCAGTCAGACCGCCGGTGGTGGTCACGCTGTCGACGGCGTTGTTTCCGTAACTCAAAATCGAGCCGCCGGAAGCGGTAGAAAAGCCTATATTGTTGCGCGTCAGCACGGAACGGTTTACCCGTACGAAGGACGACGCGCCAACGGAGAGAATACCCCTTCCGTTATTCGAGACTGAAGAGTTGTCAATGTGCGTTTGGATTGCGCCGGTTGGGGAACCTGAGCCGCTTCGAAAGCCGTAATTGGCGTTTTGCTGGAGCAGGCTGTTTCGAATTTCGAGATTGACGGTTTCTCCCCCGCCGGCGAAGACGGAAACGCCAACGAGATTGTTGGTCGCTTTGACCCCGTCCAGGTCCACTTCGAATGTGCCTGTGGTCTGCGGCTCGATGAGCACACCGGCATTCGTGCTATCTTGAAACCCAGAGTTGGTGATCACGAGCTTAGCGCTGCCGTTGGGCGCGAAACGAACGCCATTTGTCCCATTCCGGAACGAAGAGTTATGGATGATCAGCGTCCCCGCACCGATGAAGCTAAGCGTATTGCCGCCAAAGTTGCGTTCGTCGATGTCGATGCCATTCAGAATCACGACGCCGTTGGCGGGCAAGTTTATTACGTTAAGCGTCGCACCCAACTGTCCGATATGCTGTTCGCACATGATAGTGACGGAGGCAGTGATGGTAAAACCACCGAAGAACCCGCTATCGAGACAGAAAACTTCGCCATCGGCGCCAGCCTGATTGATCGCCCGTTGCAAGTTCCTGCAAGGAAGTGTCTCGACAGTACAAGCATTGGCGTCACTGCCATTGCGCGAAACATAGGTCCTATCGCCCGCAAAGCTTGTCGCGGGAATAAGCGACAGGAAGGCGCAGAAGAGCGCGCTGAGCAGAAGCTTGTAACCCGCCGAATAGTTGCCTGCACTACCGTTAATCACGTCATCGCCAAGATTTCCGTCAAGCGTATCTTCATCTAATCCGCTTATAAGAACCTTAGATTCCGCTTTACCGAGCAGGCTATCACCGTAACGGTTACTGATTAGATTTTCACTATTGATCAGCGTATCTAGGTCTGCATTTTGCCTATTCTGCTGGTTAGAAAAATTAAGATTTACGAAATCGTTAGCCCAAAAGGTAAAACTTGGCGCAATAGCGTTGCCGCTGTTTTGGTAGTACCGAGTCTTGCCGTTTCCGCTTCCCGCAAAGGCATCCAAACCTCCATCGCCGACAATATCGGCAAAAGTAGGGCTCGCAAAAAAGCCAGATGATATAAAACCATAAGGGTTTAAAACGCTAAGAAAATTAAATTCTGAATTAGACATAGATTTTCTCCGTTGAAAAAAGAAGCCAAAAATGAATAAAAAATTATATGGCTATCAACAGCGCCCGGTTTATGGGTAGTTGATTTGGTCAACCAACTGAAATACAGTCCCTCGTTAGCAATTAACCTGGTTAAAGCATATAGCCATTAAGAATTATTCGTAATTAGTGCTGCTTGAAGTTGAAAACAATTCTAAATTTACAAGAAATACAGCTCTTTATTCACCTACGAAAATAGTATGACACTATATAACTGACGTCACAACTAAACCGTAAGTCGGATTAATAAATGCTAGCCTTAAGCGGATTTGCTAAGCAATTCGCAACTTGTGTCCTTGGTTATAAATGAAGCCTTTCATGCCAGCTATCCCACTGGCATTCCCGTGCATGGGTTTTAGGTTTGGGTTGTATAGCACGTAAGCGAGGATCGAGACCCGCAGTGCAAGGTTCGTATATGGTAGATTGCCGCGTAAGCGGCGAATCCACATTACACTTGATCCGCCGTACGCTCGTACGGTCGTCGACGCGAAGCGGCAAACCGTCAAAATTACGTCACCAACGCAAATGATGGCTGATTGCCTATGGCGAATCCTCCCTACAATTCACCCGCCATATGGCCATACGAAGCGCATCAATCCAAGAAATACACGAAGACACCCAAAGTGCACAAGCGCGTCTCCCTTCGTTCGGCACATCCCATGCCCACTTATGGCCCTAATTATCGTTTTTTTCAGGAACGACAAGTTAACGTCAATGGACACATAACCCATCGCATAGAGTCATGGCCGCACTACAAAATTTTTCAAACTTTTAATTTTCGCCGCGCCTTTAGTCACAATAATCGCTCCGGTTTTCGCGCCTACGGGCACTTTCGCGGTGATAAAGGTGGGCGAGACCTTGGTAAAACTGGCGTTGATACCATTGAAGGTCACTTTGGTCACGCCGGTAAAGTCGCCCAATAAACCAACCGTTGCGCCAACCTTGGCCGCGTCTATGTCAGGTTTGATGAAGGGCCGCAGTCCGTTACCAAGGCGGAACAAAGTACCGAACCCACGGTTGACTACCTTACCATCGCTGACAAACTCATCGCTAGCCGACGTTCCGCCTACAGTCGCCACACCATAGAATCGGCCGTTGGTATGCAGCGATAAGCTGCTCTGCGGACCTTGCAACCTTTCATTAAAACAACCGTCCAATTGTTTGTTCATGGCATACAACGCAGAATAAGCGCGTAGCGTACTGGTTTTAAACAGCACTCCACAGTCGGAAGCATAATGACCGCCAAAATGCGTTGCGCCATAAAGATTGCCGTCACTGTCTAACGTCACACCAGTGGCGGGTCCCGCGCCATGAGCAAAGGCTTTAATGCTATCAAAGGCGTGGAGTGTGGTATGTACGCCTTGCGGGGTCAACTTATAAAGGGTTCCCGATGATGAGTCGGCTCTATTTGTACCGCCGCTAAACGTTGCTCCGTAAAGATTACCATCATTTCCTTGCGCCAGCGGACCTAGCGGCCAGATCCCTTTGGGAAGGGCGAAATTATACAGCACTTTATAGTTAGCGCCGTTGGGGTTTATCCTAAACACCGTACCGGCCCAACTTGCGCCGCCAAAACGCGTTGTCCCATAAAGATTGCCGTCCCGGGCAAACAGCAAGGGTGCATAAGGTTTACTACCATCGGGTTTGCCGCCTCTGAAATGATGCAAAATGCTCAATGTTTTGGTAGTTAAGTTTAGTTTGTACACTGCGCCTAAACCAAATTTTCCGCCGTCCCGCGTTGTCCCGTATAAATGACCATCCGGCGCTTGGATGGGGGGATAGATTGCTGTATTGAGGGTGGTGCTTGAGAAAGCAAATAAAGCCGTGGCGTTACCCCTCGGAGTTAACTTAAAGATAGTCCCACTCCCATTCGACCCGCCTGCTAGGGTTGCGCCGTAAAAATTGCCGTCCCGGCCCAAAGTTAATCCGCCTGTTGGAAGAAAGCCTTCGGGACTGGCTGGACTGGCTGACGAGAATGCGTGAACTAAGGTGTAGTCGGCGCCATCTGGCTTTATTTTAAAAGCCACGTCGCTTATGGTCGTGCCGTAAAGCCAGCCGTCCCGGCCTTGAGCAAGTTGACCCGTTGGTATAAAGCCTTCCGCCGTATTAAAATCATGCAGTACCTTGAGATTAATTGCCGCATCTACGCATAGGCTAGCTGCGCTTAGGGATAGGGCAGAGAGTGCCGGGCTGAGCGTTTTTAGGTTGATACGTTTTGTTATCCGTGTTTTCCATGTTGTCATGGTCTTGTTTCCTATTTGTTGGTTAAATTGAAATCCCAAATCCGCCGGATGCCTGGACAAAGGCCTATAACGCTATTTTTCAACGAAGTGGGACGCAATAGGCGTATTACTCCCCATGGAGCCTAAACATTGCGACCTTGTGTTGGCCGGTTATGTTTTACTTCGTCAAGTTTAAAGGGCAATATTACAGAATATAAGCAAATTATATGCCTATTTTTTAACGCACTTATTAGACTGAACCAGCGTTTTGTTACGTCTTGATCCGCCACCCTAAAAAATCATAAAGCATTGATATTAAATATTATTAATTAGTTTTTACAGCCAGGTGGTTTTAGCTTGGATTACGCGAGACTTTGCTTTGAAAACGCGAAACTCGCCGGGTATTGGAATACAACTGTGTGATATGCCACACTTTTTGAACAAGAGACCTAATAAATAAAGTTTATAGAACAAATGGTTAAAAACATTATGCGGGATATGCCGCAGTGGATGCGTGATATCACACACTTTTTAGCTTCGAGCCTATCTCTCAAACGCTTGCGCTATGCGGCTGTCAAAGAAAAGTGTGTGATATGCCGCAGCGAGCGTGTCAAATGACACAGCTTACATGTTTTTAAAATCGGCTTCTTTAACACCGTGAGCGGTAAATAATTTTGCTAATTCTTCTTCACAATCTAATTTTTGATGCTTTTCTTGCACGGCGGCGATAACGCCTTAGGCTTCGGGAACATAATAAGCTTTAGGCTTTAAAGGCAAAAAAATAACATCTTGCAATATTTAATGAAACTCTCTGTGCAA
>DLHW01000071.1:0-10783 GCA_002483425.1 Methylococcaceae bacterium UBA7658 | reverse complement strand
GCCCTTTGGGTACTGAGATGTCGAAGGACTTAATCAGAGTTTCCTAAATAACAATGGGTAAAAAAATCCATTAATTATCAAACAAATGAATACTGCGCGATTTCACGCACTTTCGCCAAAAGCTGAGTGAAATCACACCTTATTGCCCGTCACCCCATTGCCCGTCACCCCGCGCGCGCCGGTGATTAACTTCAACACCGGGCTGATCGATTCGGGCTATGTTGTTAATTACGGCACCTCATTCTTGATGGCCGTGGAATTGACGCCGAAAGGTCCTGTGTGTAACGCCATCACCTCCTTCTCGCAATCAGCCGACCCCGATTCGCCTAACTTCAGCAATCAAACGGAAATTTTTGCAAACAAACAATGGCGGCCTTGCCTGTACAGCCGGAGTCAAGTTAACTCGGATCCAGAGCTAAGAACCTATCAAGTAAGGAATTAGTCGCAATCATCCGGGCGGGTTTTAAAGCTCGCCCGGTCATTTCACCTACCTTATATCGACCGTTTATACTGCAAACCGGAAAGCCTAGCGGTTTTTATACGGCAGGATCGCAACGTAAGGGCGTAACTTTTCCGGTTTCGCGATAATTTTTGTAATCAGCCAATACTTGGCCGTGATCGAAAGTTAACGGCGCAGGTAATTCGTCGATACTAAATACTTGGCAATTTTTGGCGTCGTCCGCTGCAACAGGAACGCCTGCGGCTTCCGCAACATACACCGCGGTAACGGTATGTCCCCGCTGATCCCTCCTAGGATCGGAATAAACGCCTAGCAACGTGATCAGCTTGACGTCCAGTTGGACTTCCTCTTTAGCCTCCCGGATTGCTGCGCTTTCCACTCTTTCGCCGACATCTACGAATCCACCGGGAATAGCCCAGCCGTAAGGCGGAAAAGCCCGTTCTATCAACACGATAGGACGGTTTTGGTAATCGGTCAATTCTATAATGATATCGGCAGCTAAAGATGGCGTTTCAGGTCTCGGCATAAAATTCTCGCAATTATTTTCGTTGCTGCCCCAGTTTCCGGCACTACTTCGGATAACTTAATCGTCCTGGTCGTGGCCGTGTATTTTAGTCAAAAAACCCATGGCTCCGGCGATGAAAAGCCCGAATAA
This sequence comes from Methylococcaceae bacterium UBA7658, assembly GCA_002483425.1. Taxonomy (GTDB): domain Bacteria; phylum Pseudomonadota; class Gammaproteobacteria; order Methylococcales; family Methylomonadaceae; genus Methyloglobulus. The sequence continues at coordinate 9,668 of DLHW01000071.1, read as the reverse complement.
AACGACAATTGTTGTGACCTGCAATTCGGCTTCGAGCATCAGCGCGTAAGCACCCAGCATCAACAAAATACTGGCGTTTTCATTAAAATTCTGAATAGCTATGGAGTGTCCCGATCCCATCAGTAAATGCCCCCGATGCTGGAGCAACGCGTTCATCGGGATGACAAAACTGCCCGCCAGGACACCAATCAGCACAAGCATCAGTATAGCTATTTTTGTATCGGTAATCCACGCCATTCCCATCACAAAAAAACCCATCAATATTCCCAAAGGCAATACCTTCACGGCATGGCCGAGGGGCACCCACTTAGCAGCGACCGCCGAACCAATCGCCAATCCGACCGCGACCACAGCCGTCAATTGCGTGGCTTGCTGTAAATCGAGATTCAGCAGAGTAGCGGCCCAAATAAGGATAATGAAACGCAGAGTGGTTCCAGCCCCCCAAAATAACGACGTTACCGCCAAAGAGACCTGCCCTAAGGGGTCGCGCCATAACTGTTTTACATTACGCCAAAAATCGGCCCATAGGAAAGGCAAGTCGTAATTGGGCATCGCATGTTCGATAGGCAAAAGCGGGATAAACAAGTTGAATAAAGTTGCTAGAAAATAGACGCCTAATACGACTAATATGGCGAATTCAGGCGCGGTATCGATACCGGCGCTTAATGGATTTTGTGCGATATACTCGTCTAAGCTCGGACCTATCAGCACTCCCCCAACAATAGCCCCGAGAATAATGGCCGCTACCGTCAATCCTTCCATCCAACCGTTTGCCCAAACCAAGCGTTCTTTGGGCAAGTATTCGGTCAAAATACCGTATTTGGCAGGCGAATATAAAGCCGCTCCGGCCCCGGCAAACCCATAAGCCAGCAATGGATGCAGGCCGAATAGCAACGCCAAGCAACCGGCAATTTTTATACTGTTACTGATCAGCATGACTTGGCCTTTAGGCAAGGAATCGGCGTAAGGACCGACGAACGGAGCCAGCACGATAAAAGACACAACGAAAAATTGCTGCAAGACCGGAATTTGCCAAGCGGGCGCGGCTCGATCTTTGAGCAGCTCGATCGCGGCAAATAATAAGGTGTTATCCCCCAAAGCCGAAAAAAATTGAGCGGCCAAAATGATATAAAAACCTTGATTCATTTTATTAAGGTTCCAGATTGAAAGATTTAAAAGGATTATTAAGCGATTACCGCGCGCAACTTAATTGGAAAGATTAGCTTCCAAAGCCTCGAAACTTAAGGCGGTTTTGGTTTCTAACCATCTGACAAGCTCCAGAGAACCGTTAAAATGTTCCACGATGGCCGTGCAGCTTTCCACGAAATCGCCGGTGTTAACGTAAAGAAAGCCGCCGATATCCTTGATTTCCGCATGATGAATATGTCCGCAAATTACACCGTCCACGCCTTCGTCTTTTAAAGTTGTTACGATGCTCTCTTCATAATCGGAAATAAACTGGACGATGTTCTTTACCTTAAACTTGACATAACCGGCCAAGGAAAATTGCGACTGAATGCCTAATAAACGCTTGAAAAACTTGAGCACCCGGTTAATTTCAATCAAAAAATCATAGCCTTTACTACCCAGCTTGGCGATCCACTTATGATACCGGGCAATGGTGTCGTACTCGTCACCATGAACGATCAAGAATTTTTTGCCGGATACGGTTGTATGAATATCGGTAATTTTGACTGTGATATCGCCAAATACATAACCGTCGTAATCTCTGACATTTTCATCATGATTACCAGGCACATAGATGACTTGAGTGCCGTGTCGCGCCTTACGCAACACTTTTTGAATGACCGTATTGTGTTCCCTCGGCCAATACATCTTTTTCGAGAGCGACCAAAAATCGATAATATCGCCGACCAAGTATAGTTTTTCACTTTCGTTGTGCTTCAGAAAATCGAGCAAAACATCGGCCTGACATTGAGTAGATCCCAAATGCAGATCGGAAATCCAAATGGTTCGATACGAACTGACAGTCATGTTAACCTTATTTGAAATGGTGCATTACATGAAGATTGTTTCATTTTTGCCAATTTGACTTTTGGCGTGTTGGACTAAACTAAATAGCGTGTTGAAAAACAATAAGCGATAAATACATGGCTTTCACAACGATATTATCGCTGCCAAGCGTTATCGAACCCTGACAGGAGTTTTAGCCTTTAATTACAAACAGAGAAAATTTTAGCCAGTCTATGTGAAAGTAATATGACAATCCGTTGGACGAACCATACCCCTATTTTCCTCGACATCAAGTATACCGAGATGAACCAAGCCTTTGCCGCAAAACGAAATGATGTTTCAATTTTGTTACATGAATAGGCTTGACACAAAAGAAGCCAAAAGTGAAAGAAAGAACGCCAAACCGGTGATCGTAATAATACTGCAGGGCAATAGTCCTGCGTAAAAAGGCACGATCCGCTACATGATAGTGCCGCTATTTTTGCGAAAGATTTTTCCGGGCATCCTGCTTGAAAAATCGGCAAAAATTACGCGGCAGCCATTGCCTACGGCTGCCCCAGCCGTCTGTCCATAGACCCTCCTTGTGGGGGCTACTCTCGTTTTATAACCTAAAGGTCACAAGTACCCGACAAGGGCCATAAAACTTGTTGCGCAATGACTCGACGCGATGTCGTAATGCTTTGCATCTTCACTCCGCAAACGATACGTTTCCAAGATTTTCAGCGTTAGAATACCAGTGCAATAGGCAGGAAACCTATTACCCCAATCAGCACATATTCATAGTGGGCTTAAGTATTTTCTTCATGGCTTTCCTCTCAGCTAATCGTTATTGGTTGATGAACGGCTTTTTATCGTTGCACTATTGTTAGCTAAGTGCTGCTTTGGCTAAGGAAGAACCCCCAGTATACGGAACGCCAGTATTATCATTTGCACAGCTAAAGCAACTTGGAGAACGCCCAGGACTGCACCCAGGATGGTTAGTACCGTGGACAAATATTTTATGATCGGCTGCGCAAACAGCATGGCTACCAGATTCAACACCATCACCTCTAAGAAGATTTTATAGATCTCAATATTTTGTTCGGACGGGACTGCGGTATTAATCAGAATAAAAGCGGCAATACCGTAAGGTGTAATGATGGTGGGAAACGCCAACGGCGATAGGGCAAGCATCTTTGCTGAGGATTGCGGATTGTCTCCAGGCGGGATGCGAATGGGCTGTTCATATTGCGATAGGACTGACTTCAAGGCGACGAGCAGCAAAACCAAGCCTGCGGCTATGAGCAAAGCCGGCAACCCTACATCCCACTTTGCCAAGGTATTTTGCCCGAGGGTTGCAGCAGCAATACCGGCAAGGCAGGCGAAGAAAAAACCTTTTACGGCAAGCTTTCTTGCTGCGGTAGCATCCAAGCCGTGCGATATTTTCACGAAGGGCGCGATTATCTTAATTGGACCTAGCATCACCATAAAGTAAGTGAAAATCTGACTTATCGGCATTGAGCTTAACTTGGCATGCGGATGCTGGGAGGTTGTTTCCGGTACCGTTAACCCATCCGCCGCGAACACCGCAAAAGCAAACACCGACAATAACAAAATCAAAATGCTTTGAGTGATTCGGTTTATTTTTATCATTGTTTTATTCTCTATTTATTGAAAATTCTTTTACTATTAAATGGTTAAAGTAATAGAACACGGATTTGATTGTATAGGTGCTGATCATAGAATTGTCTTGTTTTATCCAAACCACTAAACCGCCTCCCTTTTCGGATGATCGCTAGCTGGAGCTTCAAACCACTGCTCCTTAGGTATCCAGACTTTTTCTTTCGGATCATAAACGTAATGCGGCGACATGATTTGCACACCGGATTCGTTGAACACGTCTTGAATATTGGCATGAAGGGCGGATAGTGTTGCACACCGGATTTGGGGGCTATCAATCTGTACACACAAGCAGTATTCCACATAGAAGTCGGAGAGCGCAGTTTGGCTTACATAAGGCTTTGGCGCGGCACGGATTCCCGATGTGCGCTCGGCTGCTTGCAGCAGCATGGCGTGAACTTGCCGCCAAGGCGTGTTGTAACCAATGGTGACTGCGGTATGCAGCACCAAGCCCTTGCCTTCGGCCAGGCGGGATGAATTGATGGTAGTAGAACTGCCGATCAAGGCATTAGGCACATTGATTTCCTCGCCGTTGGCCGTTTTGATCTTGGTTGAAAAAATCCCAACCCTGGTCACAGTGCCTTCGATGCCGTTAACTTTGACATACTCGCCTTCCCGCAAGACACGGGAATAAATCATGATCAAGCCGCTCGCGGCCTGGCCGACCACACCCGAGCCACCAATCGAAATCATCAGACCCGCCAGTACGCTCAGACCTTTGAAAGCGTCGGTATCGCTACCGGGAAAATAGGGATAAGCCATCGCGGCGGCAAACAGCCATAGCAAAGTCTGCGTCAATTTACGGGTGGTTCGGGCAGTATCTTCCGCGACCCATGAAACAGAAATTTGACTGGTTTCAATTCGGGTGAAAAAGGCTTTCAGGATGCCCGACGCAAGGCGGGTTAGCAGCACAATAAAGAACACCACAAACAAGCTGGGCATTGCGCCAATGATAGCCAGCAGAATGTCTTGGATGGTATTGATTAGATAGCTGTGCAGTCGTTCCCCCCAGGGGCGGCTGTAGGGGAATTGGATAAGGGTATAAGTCGCCCACTCGTAACCTGCTATGACAATCAATATCCATTTGGCAAAATTCACCAGATATTCCAAGGTAAGGCATAACTGTTGTGGTTGGATAACCGTCGCCAATTTATAGTGCCCGGTTCGCGCCCAAGTTTGCAACCGGCCGATTAACTTGGCTTCCCCCCACAAGATAACGCGGCACGATAGGTAAAATAACAGTGTTGCGAGCAGGGCATATCCAGCTCCTTTAAGGATGACGAGGCCTTTGCCTTGTTCTCTGGCCTCATGGACGGCGGTGAGCAAATTTTGGCTTGCCGCCTGCGCGGCTTCGTCTATGGTTTCTCCGGTGAGCGGATCGAGGTCAGTGGGCCTGACCTGGAAAACTGCAGCGCCGTTCAACTCGACTATACGCCCGCCTTCCGGGGTTGGGCGCATTGAAATCTGGTCCTCGCGGCTTTTATCCAGCGCGATCTTGATGCGGGCGTTAATGGCTTGCGCCCGTTCTTCCTGGGTAAAACCGGAAACACCCGAACGGATTGTGAAGATCGGGCGGTTCATGAACTCAATCGGCAGGGCTTCTGACGCGACTTCCTTCGTTTGCGTAAGCGCCTCGGACAAACCGCCAGCCTGGGTTTCTTCCGAACGGGCGGACGATGTAGCTAGTAAGCCAGTCAGAACGAAAGCTGATAACATCAAATAGCTAAAATGAAATCTCATTCTTTAATACCCTAAAAATGGTACTCTGGTTCATCACAATCATAACTAATCTTATTTGCGTATCTATTCCACTCGCCCCGGTATCTTCCTAATCCGCTTTCACTCCGCTAAACATTTCGCGGCAGGCGTCTTCCGTCATCCATTCCGGCATCCCGAACGGTTGCTTGCGGTCATCCGGCAACGGCGATACGTAGGGTTTTCCAGCCGTGCGGCGGTCGAAATCGGCCTTGGCCGCTTGTCGCAAGTCACTATCGGTGAGGATGTCCAATCCTGTAGCCGTCATGATTTTTGCCATTGAGACAGCGGCTTTTTTACCGATGCTCATTCCATGTGTGGCGGTCGCCGCCCAGGTATGTAGGCTGATGCCTGAAGGGATAGAGGGCATCGCTATCCCCATTGTCGGGACATTCCAGCTAATATCCCCAACATCAGTTCCGCCGCCTAATACCGGTTCGTTTTGTAAGGGAACCACTTTGGTTGCCATGCCTTTGGGTTCTACCCCAAAGTTTTTTTGTAATTCTTTGGCAAAGGACTGCTCGTCTTCCGTCCATTCCGGTACGCCAACCCGCTCCAAATGGGTTTGCATCCGTTGCGCCAACGGCGTGTTGGGCAACAGGTCGTACACGCCGAAGTATAGGATGAAATTGCACTTGGTCTGGGTGGCCATTGCCGCGCCTTCCGCCGCTTGCCGCAGCCACTCTGTGGTTGCATTGACACGGGTGCGGTCAACATCACGGACAGTTAGCCATATCTTGGCATAATCCGGCACGACGTTGGGGGCGAGTCCGGCACTTTCATACACATAATGCAGCCGCGCCGTCGGCTCCACATGTTCCCGCATCAAATTGATGCTGTGGGCAAACAGTTCCGCTGCATGGACGGCGCTACGCCCCAGCCAAGGAGACATGCCGGCATGGGCCGTGGTACCCAGAAACTCAATTCTCATGCCGTTATTTGCGGCGGTGCGGAGATTGCCGACAATCGCATTATCAATGGGGTGGCAGTGCAGGACTGCATCTAAGTCTTGGAACAATTTCTCCCGCGCCATGTAAACTTTAGCGCCTTGGTTTTCTTCGGCAGCGCAACCATATACCCGCACGCAGCGTTCCGCTGATATTGTGTTCGGTCATCGCTTGTTTCAATGCCAACGCCGTACCCAAAGATGCCGAGCCGATCAAGTTGTGACCGCAACCGTGACCGCTGGTCGTGCCGTCCTTACGCGGCTGCTTGCAGCTTACCGCTTCATTACCCAAGCCTGGAAGTGCGTCGTATTCCAGCAAAACCCCCAATTTCGGTTCTCCCGATCCCCATTCGGCGACAAAAGCAGTAGGTATCCCGGCAGTGCCGGTGCTGATTATTTTGAATCCCTGATCTTGCAGCAATGCCAACAGGTATTCGGCGGATTTGACCTCTTCCATTGAAACCTCGGCCAGATGCCAAAGTTTATCTGATGCTTGTTCAATGATCGGTTGTACTGCTTCGACTGCTTGCTGCAAGGTTTCCGGTGTTATAACTTGATTTGTCATAATTTTGCCTCTAATTAGGTCATAGTGATAAACGCAATTTTTTTTTCGTACAGCAGGTTACATGATATTGGAATTAGTTTGCATCGAATTTGACTAAATGATGTTTGCCAGAATTTTTAGCAAAGTGTCTTTAATAGGTACTTGAATTGAAAACAAGGCTATTAAAGGGATTGCTGCAGGTAAAATAATACTGAGTACTGCTACCTTTCCGATTGGCATCATACGCATATTAATGACCGCTTCGTAAAGGCTTAACGCATCGGCAACAGGGCCGATTTCAGGGGCTTGCAACAAGGATTCATTCGCTATGGCTTCATTTTGAATCCAGCGCTTATGGACAAGCCGCCCATGATTTCCGACCAGTGCGCCATAGTCTAACCACGCCTTGCGTTTGGCCGCTGCCAGCTTGGGACAAAAAACCAACAGCGGGGATAAAAATAACAGCACGATAACCAAAAGAAAAACCACCGCTAACAACTTGAGCGATTGCACTTGCAAACCATGATAAACGACTTCATGCGCCAATCGTGACGACATGACTAAAGAGATGGCAAATACAAACAAACCGAATGCAATAGGGATTTTTTCAAGAAAACCCAAGCCCCCGGCATGGTCAGGATGGGTAGGGACAATTTGTAAGTCAAGTGCGGCGATACGCTTGAACAACAGAAACAATAGCACCAACCGCCATAGTGAAACCCAAACCAGCGCAAAGAAAATAGGGCGGCTTACATAAACCATCCACCATCCGCCGAAACCAAGATTAAACTCAGTGCCAGTGCCGGTATTTGCCCAATTTAACTCGTGCATCTCTTGATAAGGTGGCTGTAGTACGACCGACATAAAAACGATGGCCGAAATAACCACCCAAGGTAGCGTGCTGTCGCGGAGGGAAAGGGTATCTTGCAAAGCCCGTTTAAAAGCATTTTTTTGGCTCTCTTGAATTAAGCCGGAGGTATAAAAGTAAGGAATTAATTTGCTAATAACACCGTGCATCATCCATTCGCCAACAACAATGAGCGGGATTGCGACCAAAAAACGGGCGTGGACACCAAAATGACGCAATAAAGGTTCGTCAGCTTGGTCTTGTATCGCTGTCCCAGACAAATACGCCCAAAGAACTAAAGGAAGCCACGTCAATAATACAAAAAAAATTGCCCGCCTCACTATCCCTAAACCTGCCTTGGGTATCAAGCCAATCCGACGGTAGAACCGAAAAATCAGGTCATCGCGCACGAGCGAAATTTCAAATTCGGATTCGTCTTGGTCGTTATTCATGGCTAAAATGACCGTATTGTTAAGAAGAAAGCCAAATCGAATCCGATAAGGACTTAGCGCAGATAAAGCGATTCGAAACGGGCAAGAACTTTATCACCTTCGAGCAGGAATAATTGCTCGCCTTGAATGTGATAAGCCGTCGTCGCGTTAAGCATTTTTAATACCCGGCCTTCCAATTCCATGTAGGGCGAAACGCAAGCCATCATCGTTCCAGCCATCTGGGAAAATTTAAGCACATTGCCGGTTTGTTTGAAAGTACCGGAGAATTGGTTACAGCCGCTGAAGCCGATCACGCGCGAGCCTTCACTTGCCAAAGTAATGCGAATTTGGCGCTTATGCGAGGGTGCAATGGGTATTTTTTTGCCGTCGAGTTCGGTCAGTTTCCAGTAGGTATTTATCAGCTCTGCGACCGATTGATTATTGCCGGATGCGGAGGCAGCGCAAGACGCCTTGGGTTGAGTGCCGCCGAATTTATCGATCACCGCCATTTCCACAACCTTATCCTCCATGCCTGGGCGTTGTTCAAGTTTACCCTGGAAATCGACAACAAGTGGCGCACCAGGTACGTTACGGGCTTTCAGGTAAGCGCGTTCCGCAGCCAGATAATCGCCGTTCATCGCCACCGGCCAGCGTACCCCGCTCTCGCAATCGGTGAACGTGGCGGCATCCGCCATGTAGCGGAATTCACCCCGCCATTCGTGGGAGTCGCTTATGAGATTAACCTGCGCGGCGCGGTTGAGGTCGATATTCGCCGTGGTGTCTATCGGATTGCCCGACGTGTCGAGTTTCCGTAAAGTGTCGTCGCTGATTTTCTCGTAATATTGCACACCCGATGCGTTGGTTAGCACCAGTTTGTTGCCTTCTCTTGCACAACGTCCATGTTCGATGAAAGGATTGGCGGATTTGTCTTGGTAAATGCGCCGCAACAGAAACAAACCGTCGCCGCGCAATGTTAAGGTTTCTTCGATGCCGGGGCAATCGGCGCAAGGCGTAACGCCGCTGAAGGTTGCAGGCAACGCGCCGAAATCGGCGGTTTCCGCTATCGGTGCGGCAAAGCCCCTAGATCTTGTTTGCCCTGAAGCACCCGGTTGCACGGCATCGAGCCACAGGTCGGCCTTATTTTTAGCGCCGCGCGTCAAGACAGGATAACTGCGTGTGGTGATAAAACGCATCTGCCCATCCAATTCTATCTTAGCCCTGAGATTGTAATTCGAATCGGGATTGATTTTGGAACTCGGTACTTGCAAGGCAAACTCAAGCGGGACTTGGCGATCCCCGAAAGCCTGCTTGCTTTCCGCCAAAACCGTTGCGCTGGTATCGGCGCGGCTGACATCTTCAATGCTCACCGTCAACACCGCTTCAGGCGGCATGGCGATGCGCTGGCGATAGGCCGCCGTGCCGCTGACGGTGACCGTATCGTCCGGCGATTGGCCTTGGATCGCGCAACCAACTATGAATATGATGTTAAAAAGGCTCTAGACTATCAGGAGA
>DLHW01000016.1 GCA_002483425.1 Methylococcaceae bacterium UBA7658 | reverse complement strand
CCAATTATCTTACTTATTTTTAGTTATTTTATTATTATAATATTTTCAATAATATTTTTTACCTTATACGCAGACCAAAGTTTATTTGGCAGTCTTATATTAAGAAGGGTTTATTTTGTGCCTGCCCACATCAACTATATATATTATGATTTCTTTTCAACACATCCGCTCTCTTTATGGTCTCAAAGTAAAATGACTTTGGGACTGATTAAATACCCTTATGATTTAGATATTTCTCATTTGATCGGGTTAAATTACTATCAAAGCGAGCAAATTGGCGCTAACACTGGGTGGCTTGGTTCTGGTTATGCAAATGCAGGTTTTTATGGAATGCTTATTTATGCATTAATTACCGGTTTTACTTTTGCTACCCTCGATGCTTATGCAAAGGTTGTTGGAAAAGCTTTGGCGACAAGCATTAGCTTTGCACCTATCTTTACTCTAATGACTTCATCGGATCTGCCAACCGCTTTTTTAAACCACGGCATTCTGTTAGTTTTTTTATTATTTTCATTTTTCCCTGTTAACCCAAATCATAAAAAAGCTAACTATGTCTACGTTTAAAATTGCACACTTAACTTCGGTTCATCCGCGCACCGATACCCGTATATTTTATAAAATGTGCTCTTCCTTAGCTGCTCACGGCTATGATGTAACCTTGATCGTAGCAGATGGCTTGGGTAATGAAACCAAAAACAAAGTATCTATTATTGATGCGGGCGCGACCGATGGCGGCCGCTGTTCCAGAATGACTAAAACGGTGCGGCGAGTTTTCTTAACAGCCAAAAGTGTGAACGCCACTGTCTATCACTTACACGACCCTGAATTACTGCCCATTGGCCTAAAGCTTAAAAAAATGGGCAAAACCGTGATTTTCGATTCTCATGAAGATATTCCCAAACAAATGCTGGGCAAACCTTATCTAAACGCGCCCTTACGCCGCCTCATCGGGCAAGTCTTCGCATTTTATGAAAGATATGTTTGTAAACATTTAGATGCAATCATAGCTGCTACCCCTTATATTCGCGATAAATTCTTAACCATTAATTCCAACACTATCGACATCAATAACTTTCCACTACTCGATGAATTGCAACCCTCGCTGGAGTGGAAAGATAAATCGAAGCAAATTTGCTACGTTGGCGCAATCAATGAAATCAGAGGTATCCGCGAAATGGTCCACGCAATGGAACACGTAAAAAGCGGTGCAAGACTCCAACTTGGCGGCATATTCGGCGAAACCAACTTAGAAAACGAAGTCAAAACTTCTCCTGGCTGGAAAACCGTCGATCAGCTGGGTTTTTTAAATCGAGATGAAGTCCGTAATGTTTTAAGCCGATCAATGGCCGGTCTTGTCACCCTTCGCCCTGTACCTAATTACATCGATGCGCTTCCTGTTAAAATGTTTGAGTATATGAGTGCAGGTATACCAGTTATAGCATCAAACTTTCCATTATGGCGTGAAATTATTGAAGGGAATGATTGCGGCCTCTGTGTGAATCCAATGGACTCTATTGCAATTTCAGGCGCAATTGACTACCTCATTAATCACCCTGAAGAAGCGCTGAAAAAAGGAGCCAACGGTTATCGGGCAGTGACTGCTAAATATAATTGGCATATCGAAGAAAAAAAACTTCTAAATCTTTATAACAATTTATTCCAATGCCAATAAATTTTGCTTAAAAACATCCATGAATCCATTCATGTTTAACGAGACCAACGCAAATAGACTTATTGTGAGTATATAATATCTGCATTACATTATCATTTTAGTTACTAACCACCTTGATTAGGTTATTCCGTTCACAGTGGTTAACTAAAGAACGCTAAGATAATATTAAAAAAACTATCCTAACTGACTGATAGACAAGACTTTGCGAATTAATTCAAGATTGGAGAATGTTTACAAAAAGATAGACAAACCTAAGAAAAGTTAATTTATTTCAATTCGTTACAAAGAAATATTATTATTTTTCTGAAAAATAATGTAAGCAATTGATGTTATATGTCTTATTTTCAAACCCTCTATCTGTGCATAAACACTCGCCAAGATTGATTTATAAAAAATAAGCTTAGGACAGATTAATTAATCTAATTAAGTGCTTTTATGTTTATTTTTAGTTTCCTGAGTTATTTACTCAAAAGCAATTAAAGCATACGCATATTAAAAATTTAAAATAATAAAATGTATATTTGGTATATAAGCTTATACGAGCCGCTTCCAGTAGGCGGCGATAAAAATAGACTGATGCGAACCGGTATGCTTACAAAAGCCTTACACGAACGAGGCCATGAGATTGAATTGTGGCTGCCTGGGTTTGAGCACATGCAGCACCAACATTATGAAAAGAACTCGTCCATAGCGGTTTCTCAACTAGGATTTAAAATACAGTATATTAAGGGCATAGGTTATAAAAGCGATACCTCTATTAGACGTTTTATTCATAATTTCTTACTTGCCCAAGAGTTTAACCATATTAAAAACATCAGAACTAAAGCGCCTGATTTAATAATTACTCAAATCCCGTCTTTAGAACTTGCATATGTTGTTACTCAATATGCAAAAAACCAAAATATCCCAATTATTACCGATATTCGAGATCCTTGGCCGGATATTTATAAAAGATTATTTAATAAAATATTCTTACCTTTATACTATATTTTATTTTTTAATGAAATATTAAAAGCCAAATATATCATTAGTCATGCAACTTCTATAACAGCGGTATCTCAACAATATTTATCTTGGTCCTTAAATTACGCAAATAATAGAAATACCCAATTCGACAGAGTATTTTATATAGGATATGATGAAAATTACTTAACTACGATTGATAATAAATCGCCAAAATTTGAAGACATCAAAGCTTTTTCCAATACAGCTCTGGTTGCTATCTATGTTGGAACCTTAGGATTTAATTGCGATGTCGAAACCTTAATAAGTTCGGCAAAAATTCTTCTTTCTATAAACAAAGACATTAAGCTTGTAATTGCCGGTGCAGGCGGCAATGAAGCTGCTTTACTAGAAGCTGCCACAAAATACAGTAATCTCAAATTTTTAGGATGGCTCGAACAACACGAAATTAGCTACTTATATACTCTGGCCGATGTAGGTTTGGCTCCTTTTCCTAAAGATGCTATGAACAGCTTAACGAATAAGCCGTTTGAATATATGGCTGCATCGTTACCTATACTTTCATCTTTAAAAGGGGAACTTGATGATTTGATTACAACTAATAATATTGGTTTCACTTATACGGCGGGCAACGCTGATGATTTATCTGATAAACTATTGAAGCTTTATGAAATGAAAACGGCAGGAAATCTGGCTGATTTGAGAAAACGCAGCCAAGATTTATTCCAATCTAAGTTTAATTCAGAATCCATCTATTCGAAATTTTCCGAACACATTGAAGCTATTTATCAAATGCATACGAGAAACCAATGACTCTTGAAGATCGCAAACTCAAAGAAATCGAACATTCCAAGCAACGCCGGGAAATCCTGCAAGGCTACGAGCGTTTTGCCGATACTCATGCCGCCCAGCAAGCCGGTAATCTTGAAGATTTAATCAAAGATAAGGACGCGTTTAAAAAATATTTCGCCAACATGAAATATTACGCCATTACGGAACAAAGCGATCTGTATCAAAAAAATTGGCTGTCTAAAAAATGCTCTAAAGAAAAGAAAATTTTGGATTTTGCTTGCGGCAACGGTGAAAACGGGATTTATGCGGCATTATGCGGCGCGAATTGCATAGGAATCGATATTTCGCCGGAAGGTGTAAGTAACTCGAACAAGAATGCCAAAGAAGCCGGTGTTGATAGTCATTGCCGTTTTGAAGTCATGGATGGCGAAAATATGACATTTAGCGACAATACCTTCGATCTCGGCGTCGAATACGGCGCCCTTCACCATGTCGAACTCGACACGGCCATGGCCGAATTAGCAAGGGTTTTGAAACCGGATGCAGAAATGATTTGCGTGGAAGCCCTTAGGCATAATCCGTTTATACATTGGTACAGAAAACGGACGCCTCATCTCAGAACAGAATGGGAAGTCGACCACATCTTAGGCGTAGAAAGTCTTGCAACCATTTCAAAGTATTTCGATAAAGTTGATGTAAAATTTTTTCATTTAGCCTCTTTGGCTGCGGTTCCATTCCGGAAAACATTTCTTTTCAAACCTTTGTTGATGATATTAAATCGCATCGACAATCTTATTTTAAGCAATAAAACCATAGGTAAATTTGCATGGATTATGATTATAGAAATATCAAATCCAAAAAAATAACCTATCGCTTTATTAAACGATTATTCGACATTGCCGGTGCCGGTCTTTTGTTATTAGCCTTGTCGCCATTAATAGCCGTTATTGCTGCTCTTATAAAAATTAAATCACCGGGACCGGTTTTGTACAAAGGCAAAAGAACTTACGATAGAAACGGGAGTTTTCAGATTTATAAATTCAGGACTATGGTCGTCGATGCCGAAAAACTCGGCGGACCGTCTACCGCGTTGAATGACAACCGCGTAACCCGCATTGGCGCATTTTTGAGGAAATATAAGCTTGATGAACTACCCCAGTTAGTCAATATATTAAAAGGCGAGATGTCATTTGTGGGGCCAAGGCCGCAGGTTGAAAAATACACCCAATTATATAAAGGTGAAGAATTATTGATTTTGGATGTAAAACCCGGTCTGACCGATTTTGCTTCTCTTCATTTTATCGATATGGACGGTACGCTGGGCACGGAAAATGTCGATGAAGTTTATCTTTCGAAAGTTGAACCAGTTAAAAATCGATTACGTTTAAAATATGTTAATGAGCAGTCTTTTTTTACCGATATAAAAATACTCGCCCTGACTATCATGGCTGTTTTGGGCTTTCGCAATCAGATAACTAAATGAAGTACAGTGAAGTTTCGGATTTTAAGCTTTCTGAAATTTGTTTTGGCTGCGAAGCCCTGGGCGGAAGCAGCGATTGCGGGGTTTCTTCAGTATCCGGTATCGAACAGGCTATTCATCGCGCACTTGAGTCAGGCATTAATTTTTTCGATACCGCTGACGTTTACGGCCTAGGTTTATCTGAGTCTCGATTGCCGGCGATTCTGGGCGCTAAACGGCACACTACGGTAATAGCGACAAAGGTCGGCGTAGCCTGGAAAGAAGAAGGTAATGCCAGGGCGGTCACCTGGAAAGAGAGTTCGCCTAAATATATTCGATTCGCCGTTGAAAATAGCCTTAAACGATTGCGTTTGGATGTTATACCGATTTTATATAGTCATTGGCCTGACCCTAAAACCCCCATTGAACAAACATTTGAAACGTTCAGGCAACTCAAAGAGGATGGCAAAATAGCCATGATTGGCTGTTCGAATTACGAATTGCTCGATTTGGAAAAAATTATTAACATTGCGCCATTGTCTTTATTGCAAATACCTTTAAATGTTTTTATCAATAAGGTTAATTCGGATTTGATAACTTTTTGCATAAAAAACAATGTCAAAATAGTTACTTACAATACTTTAGCCAATGGGCTTTTAACGGGAAAATTTTCCGTAACTAAGAACCTCGATAGTTTAGACCGAAGAAACCGGCTGCCCCTGTTTCAAGGGCAGCAATATTTAGACGCGCTGCGACTAATAGAAGAACTTAGGTTGCTGGCTGAACGAGACGATTTAACTTTGCCGCAATATGCAATTAGATGGAATCTAGCCCAACCTTGCGTCGTTTCTGCAATTGTTGGAATAAAATCCATTTCACAATTAGAAGAAAACATTGCGATTGGATTTTAATTGAGATTTAAAAAACAATTAGCTTTCAAAAATAATAGAACCACCATTCATTTAGGAAATGGATATGCCTGACGATTTTTTTAACCAACTGTCTGATCCAGCAAATTTTCAACACCCTGTAAATGTTACGGGACAGGATAAGAACCTATTATTCAACCAACTTGAATCGATGCTGCATATTCGTGAGGCGGAAAGTTGTTTAGCTACCGGAAAGCGCGACGGATTTATCGGGGGGCCGGTCCACTTAGGGGTGGGGCAAGAAGCCGTGGCCGTCGGTGTAGCCGGATCGCTTCGTAAATCAGACAAGGTTTTTGGAGCTCACCGTTCTCATTCGCATGTCCTCGCCATGGGAGCGGATGTATACCGGCTATTTGCCGAAGTTTTAGGTAAAGAGACCGGGTTATCCCGAGGCATGGGCGGTTCTATGCATTTATGGGATAAACCCAATGGTTTTTACGGGGCGGTGCCGATCGTTTCCGGCACCGTATCGTTGGCAGTAGGCGCCGGTTTAGCTGCTAAACTGCAAGGCAGCAAAGATATTGGAGTCTCTTTCTTGGGAGACGGAGCTGTAGAAGAAGGTGTCGTTCATGAATCTTTAAATTTGGCGCGAATATTGAATGCCCCTGTGCTATTCGTCGTTGAAAACAATTTGTTTGCAAGCCACATGCATATCAGTTTACGCCAACCTAAAGCCTCGACAGCCCGATTTGCTGCAGCCAATGATCTGCCTTACGAGATAGTAGACGGTAACGATGCGGTAGCTGTACACAAGGCGGCGGCGAAATTAATTGCCAATATCCGGGAAGGTAGAGGGCCTGCTTTTATAGAGGCCATTACTTACCGTTGGTATGGACACGTAGATTGGCGCGAAGATATCGATGTCGGCGTAAATCGTTCTTCCGGGGATGTTTCGGCCTGGCGTAAACGTGATCCTATAAGACGTTTAGCCGACGGTATGATTCAAGCGGGTTTATGTAACGATACATTTATTTCCGAACTTAAATCTAGAACACAACAGACAATTAGCAACGCATGGCAACGCGCGCTAGCGGATCCTTACCCCAGCTCATCTGCTTTGTTGACTCGGGTTTACGCGAGTACAGGAGAAAACCGTGGATAATAAATATAATTACGGAACTGCAATGCTCGCTGCGTTCGAATATTTATTAGCTAATTATCCTGAAGTATTTGTAATTGGACAAGGTTTGTGGAGTCCTTGGTATGTCGGCAATTCGATGACGAATTTGGAAAAAAAATTCGGGACTGCACGGGTTATCGACACCCCGGTATCCGAATCCGCTTGCACAGGAGCTGCTGTAGGTGCGGCGTTGGCAGGTATGAAACCTATAGTCGTTCATCCAAGGATAGATTTCATGTTATACGCAATGGACGCCATTGTAAACCAAGCCGCTAAATGGTCGCACATGTTCGGCGGGCAAGCGAGTCCGGCAGTAACGATTCGCGGCATTATCAACCGAGGCGGCGAACAAGGTGCGCAACATTCGCAAGCCCTTCAAGCTTGGTTTGCGCATATACCCGGACTTCGAGTTGTGATGCCGGCAACGGTAGCCGATGCGAGAGACTTACTCATTTCATCGGTGTTAAGCCCCGATCCCGTGTTATTTATCGATGATCGTTGGCTCTATGATTTAGAAGATACCTTACCTCCCATCGTCGAACACAATTTAGCCTTAGCAAGACCTCAATGTCTGCAAGCGGGACACGATTTAACGATCGTAGCTTCCGGTTACTCTACGCGGCTGGCTTTAAATGCCGGTCAGAAATTAACCGGTCAAGGGATATCCGCCGAGATTATTGACCTTCGTGTTCTTAATCCATTTTATCCGGAATTAATTGTCGAATCGGTCGAACGCACCAAGCATTTACTGGTAATCGATGGCGGTTGGAGGACTTGCGGAGTGGCGGGCGAAGTGATTGCCAGTGTCGTTGAGAGAGTTTCCACATCCTGTTTTAAGAAACCGCCAATACGCATCACTCTTCCGGATGCGCCTGCGCCAACCTCTAAAGTTTTAGAAAATGCTTATTACCCCACCGTTGATTTAATTGTTAACTGCGTCAATAAATTAATGCATTGAGAAGAAACAGTAAACTAGCTAATACCTGATCCGGTTTATTGATCGATATCAAATTGCTGCCGTTTTTCTATGCTATTTTCTGTTAACTGTCCTTTTCTTAAAATTGATTCCCATTTCAATTTATCTACATGATTTAGCCAACGGCGACCTGCATGAAACATTTTCTTATTCCGTTAATAATTGATTAACCTAATTTAAGGTAAGCTGCCGGTAGAATTTATTTACGATAAATACTACCGATGCTAAAGAATAAATATTTATAAGGTTTGCATTTCCTTAATTTTAGTAACGACCACTTCCAATCTTAATTTTTTTGTTAAATTGTCCGGAGAATTGCTATTGAAAATGAATGACAAGCATTACTATTACTTATGTTTTAATTAGTTGTTCCAATTCAGATTACTTTAGTGAAGTCCTTTATGGAAACGCCGCTGTCGCATTGGTTTATTAGTCTGCCTAGACGCATAAAAGCGATGATATTGATAAGTGCAGATACCTTATTTGCTTTACTCGCATTCTGGACCGCATTTTCTTTGCGTTTGGGTGTTTTCTACCTGCCTAAAGGGGCAATCTGGCTGTTATTTGCAGCTGCTCCGGTCATAGCTCTACCTATTTTTCTGAAATTCGGTTTATACCGCGCCATTGTGCGCTACATTGAGATGCGGGCGATGTGGACGATTGTACAAGCCTGTACGCTGTACGCTCTTGTGTTTGCGCTCATTATCTATCTTTCAGGTATTAAGGGAGTCCCGCGCACGGTTACACCGCTTAACTGGTTGAACATGATAATGCTTGTTGCTGGCAGCCGCTATTTTATTCGATGGTGGCTCGGCGATATCTATTCGCATATTAGCTCTGATAGCCGTTTTGATAAAGGGCGTTATAAAAAAAAGGTTGTTATTTACGGTGCCGGGAAAGCGGGTGTGCAATTAGCGGCAGCTTTGGATCATGGCAGCGAATTTAAGCCGGTAGCATTTATTGACGACGATGTAACTTTACATCGTCAAAAAGTTAATGGCTTGAGAATTTATCCCCTCACATCGTTAAGCTATTTGATTGACCGCCACAAACTTGCGGATGTGTTATTAGCTATTCCATCGGCGTCCCGCTCCAGAAAAAGCGAGATTATCCGGCTTTTAGAACCGTACGCTGTCCATGTCATGACAATGCCCGGCTTAGAGGATATAGCGCAAGGTAAAGTTAAATTCGATGCCTTGCAGGAAGTCGAAATAGACGATTTATTAGGACGGGATCCGGTACCCCCGGATGTCAATTTATTATCGGCCAACATTTACGGCAAGTCGGTGATGGTAACCGGCGCTGGCGGCTCGATAGGTTCCGAGATCTGCCGGCAAATTGTTCAATTGCAACCGAGACTAATTGTTCTTTATGAATTATGCGAATACGGCTTGTATTCAATCGAAAAAGAATTGCTCTGCCACTGCGCTAAAACGGAAAACACGAAAACGCTGAAAATCATTTCGGTTATTGGCTCTGTGAAGGACGGTACAAGAGTTGAAAGGGTCTGTAAAACCTTTGACGTGCAAACGATATATCACGCTGCCGCCTATAAACATGTGCCGATGGTCGAAAAAAACCCCGGCGAAGCGGTTTGGAATAATATTTTCGGTACATTGAACACGGCAAAAGCGGCTATTAACACTGGTGTCGAAACTTTTGTTTTAATTTCAACAGACAAAGCAGTGCGCCCGACAAATACGATGGGTGCTACCAAACGTTTTGCCGAATTGATTTTACAAGCATTAAGCCAAATCGGCGAATACGCGCAAAAAACCCGGTTTACCATGGTCAGGTTTGGCAATGTATTGGATTCTTCCGGTTCCGTTGTACCGTTATTCAGAGAACAAATTGCTAAAGGCGGCCCGGTCACTGTAACGGATCCCCGGATTATCCGTTACTTTATGACCATTCCCGAAGCCGCACAGTTGGTTATTCAAGCCGGTGCGTTGGGGCAAGGCGGCGACGTTTTTGTTTTAGATATGGGCGAACCCATTCGCATCGTTGATTTAGCTAAACGAATGATTCATCTTAGCGGCCTGGAAGTCAAAGACCAAAATCGTCCTAACGGCGAAATTGAAATTAGCTATATCGGCTTACGTCCCGGTGAAAAGCTTTATGAAGAACTTTTAATAGGCGAGAATGTTTCCGAAACCGTTCACAAACGCATTCTGCGCGCCGAGGAACACGTCATCCCCTGGGCGGACTTAGAAAGTTTGCTGGCTAAACTGGAAAACGCAACAAAAGAAGAGGACTATGAAACGGTCAGAGCCGTTTTGAAAAACGCCGTGACCGGATATAAACCCCAGTGTGAGGTGCAAGATTTACTCCGAAAGCATAACCTTGCAGAAGTTACCGATTTAACTAAAGTTATTCTTGCCAAAAAAAAACCTGCATAAACGTTCATTCACGCAGGTTAAAAATCAAGCAGTTGATATGAGGAGATCTGCTTGCTTACTCAACTAAAACCGGAACAATTACCGGCTATTCGTTCGGATTACCATATTGCTATAAATAGCGGCGCCGGCGAATAATACGGTAGAAAATATAAATTGACCGGAAATAAAACTCCAAATGCCGGTGACGAACAACAGTCCGATCAAAATATCTTTATTAAACGTGCTCATTGTCTAAAATCCTAAAAAGTTTAAAAGCGAAATAGCCAGAATGTAGCCGGGGGATGGCGTTCCTGACTCTACGGTTAATAGTATAGAGAGAGATTATTTTGAGACAATATGATAAACAATAAATGGATTATTGCTTAAATGGAAATAAAGTAAAATGTCAAGTTTTTTGTTACCTTTATCACAAAATTTATACGGCTTTACCTTAGCATCATACATTCTCGCCTACGCTTATCGGCTGTTCTATTGGAAATTGCGTTTTTATCCCAGATTAAACCCGGATAAATTCCGTTTAATCTAGTTTTTTCTCAAGGAAGCTCTGATGATGTCCTTCGACAAGGACGAACGGTAAGCAGATAATTTCGTTCGTGGCGTACTCTAAAGGGCGTTTGTGAACTTCATTTTATAAAAGCTTGAAAACATTTGCCCTGGGTTTGGCTGAAATCAACTTGTTTAGAACGTCTTCAATTCATTTCATGTTAGGTCCGAAGTTCTTTCGGGAGCAAATAACTTGGAAAAAAGTAAACCGATTTCGAATAATAACCACATCGGAATAGCCAGTAATGTTTGCGAAACAGCGTCCGGCGGAGTTAAAAACATACCTATAATAAAAGCTCCGACAAACACATAAGGCCTTTGCTCCACCAGGGTTTCGTATTTTACCAACCCAGTCCAGACCAGAACGATGGTAAAGATGGGAACCTCGAAACAAACGCCGAAAGCAAAAAACATGGTCAAGGCGAAATCCAGGTACTTGGTTATGTCGGTCATGACCGCAACGCCAACAGGTGCGGTAGCGGTTAAAAAACTGAAAACCAATGGAAATACCACAAAATAAGCAAACGCCACACCCAGGTAGAATAATACAGTACTGGCTAGCAGTAGCGGGAGAATTAACCGCCGCTCGTGTTTATACAGGCCAGGGGCGACAAACGCCCAAAACTGATACAAAATAACAGGAACAGAGATAAAAATGGCAATAATTAACGCCAGTTTGAAAGGTGTTAAAAACGGCGACGCGACATCGATAGCAATCATCGAACTATGCGTCGGCATTTGCTTCAACAAAGGTTCGGCCACCAAACTATAGATTTGGTTGGCGTAAAAAGTGAGTCCTAAAAATACAATTAATACACAAGCGACTATTTTTAATAATCTATCTCGTAACTCTATCAGATGACTGATTAAAGTTTGCTCTTCACCCTCTTCGTAACTATCTTCGCTCATCCTGTCCGTGGTTTTTTGAGGTTACAGGCTCTGAATCCGGCTGTTGAGTGATCGAATGTTTAATATCGCGTAGATCTTTGGCAGTATCGTCGACCAGTTTTTGAAATTCGTTAATCCCAGTTTTATTTTTTAACGATTGCCGTAATTCTTCGGCCTGAAATTCCTCATGAATTTCTTGTTTGACCGCCGCTAACATCCGTTTGGATTTAGCCAGCCAAAATCCCGCCATTCTGGCTACTTTTGGTAATTTTTCCGGACCGATAACGAGTAACGCCACCAAAGCAACCATACAAATTTCAGAAAATCCGACTTCAAACATCAGCCGTTATCGCTATTTTTTGAAGTCACTTCCCCGTCGATAGGTTTATCTCCGCCAGTTTTCGAAGCGTCTTTTTCTTCCTCTTCCCGCATGGCGTTCCGGAAATTTTTGATGGCGCCGCCCAAATCCGCCCCGACATTCTTAAGACGTTTAGTCCCGAAGATAACTACGATAATTGCCAAAACAATCAACAATTTTGTAACACTGATGCCCATTGTAGCTCCTGCAAAGAGTAGAGATAAAACGCAATAGATTAGCTAATTAACCTTACGTTGAGATTTTTCTTCTAGCCCGGATAGGCCGAAACGGCGTTGTAATTCGTTTAATACATCCTCCGGACTCAAACCTTGACTGGCTAACAGCACCATACAGTGAAACCAAAGGTCTGCGGTTTCGTAAATAATTTGTTGCTTATCGCCGCCTTTTCCGGCGATGATGGTTTCGGCTGCTTCCTCGCCTATTTTTTTCAAGATGGAATCAATACCTTTCGCATAGAGACTAGCGACATAGGATTTATCCGCCGGTTCCTGCTTGCGCTGTTCCAATACTTGCGCCAGTTGAAATAGCACGTCGCTCATGATGGCGTATAAATTTTTTTGGGATCTTTTAAAACAGGGGCAATGGTCAGCCATTTTCCATCTAATAATTGCCGGTAAAAACAACTTTCTCTGCCGGTATGACAAGCAATGCCGCCAATTTGTTCGACCATCAACAATATAACATCTTCATCGCAATCGAGGTAAATGCCGTGAGTTTTTTGCCGATGCCCTGACTCTTCGCCTTTGCGCCAGAGTTTATTGCGCGATCTGGACCAATATACCGCATAACCTTCATTAACTGTCAAAGCCAAAGATTCCCTGTTCATCCATGCAAACATTAGCACATTACCGGTTTCAGCATCTTGCGCAATGACCGGAACAAGACCTTCCTCCGTCCAACGGATTTTATCCAGCCATTCTTCATTCATAACCGCACCTCAATGCCGCGCCCGGCCATGTATTCTTTCGCTTGTTGAATAGTGTATTCCGCAAAGTGGAAAATACTGGCAGCGAGCACCGCATCGGCCTTACCGTCGATGATGCCGTCAACCAAATGCTCTAAATTGCCAACACCGCCCGATGCTATGACCGGAACCGGGACGGCTTCGCCAATCGCACGAGTCAAAGGCAAATCGAAACCGATGCGGGTGCCGTCCCTGTCCATGCTGGTTAACAAGATTTCACCCGCGCCGTAATCCGTCATTTTCCTTGCCCACTCGACAGCGTCAATACCCGTACTTTTACGGCCGCCGTGGGTAAAGATTTCCCATCTGGCGGTTTCGCCCGGCTGACTGACTTTTTTAGCGTCGATGGCGACTACGATACATTGGGAGCCGAAACGTTCGGCGGCTTCACGTACAAACTCAGGTCTGAATACTGCGGCGCTATTGATGCCGACTTTGTCCGCACCGGCATTCAGCATCCGGCGTATATTTTCTAAAGTTCGAATACCGCCGCCCACCGTCAAGGGAATGAATACTTCGCTGGCGACCTGTTCAACTACATGCACCATCGTGTCGCGGTCATGATGGGTGGCGGTAATGTCTAAAAAAGTAATTTCGTCCGCGCCTTCCTTATCGTAGCGCCGGGCGATTTCCACCGGATCGCCCGCATCCCGGATATCGACGAATTTAACGCCTTTAACGACTCGACCGTTATCGACGTCGAGACATGGGATAATACGTTTCGCCAGACTCATATCGCAAAAGATTCGGCCAGTTTAGCGGCTTCGGCAAAATCCAGCGTTCCTTCGTATATCGCTCTACCGGTGATCGCGCCGATGATACCGTCGCCCGAAGCCACGCCTAAAGCGCGAATATCGGCGAGATTAGTAATTCCTCCGGACGCGATTACCGGGATCCGTATGGCTTGCGCCAGTCTTGCCGTCGCATCGACATTGACGCCTTGCATCATACCGTCTCTGCTTATGTCGGTATAGATAATCGCTTCAACCCCGTCATCTTCGAAATGCTGCGCCAAATCGATAACATCGTGCCGGGATAGTTTAGACCAGCCGTCGATTGCAACTTTACCGTCTTTTGCATCCAAGCCGACAATGATACGGCGCGGATATTCGATCGCCATATCCTTGACGAAATGCGGCGCATTAACCGCTTTCGTGCCGATGATCACATATTCGACGCCAGCGTCGAGATAGCCTTGAATCGTTTCCTCATCGCGGATACCACCGCCGATTTGCACGGGTACGTCCGGATAAGCTTCTACGATGGCGTGAATGACTTCGGCGTTGCGCGGTTTGCCTGCGAATGCGCCGTCCAGATCGACGAGATGGATACGCTTGGCGCCCGCCGCCACCCATTTTCCCGCGACAGCAACAGGATCGTCGGAAAATACCGTATCGTCTTCCATCCGGCCTTGCCGCAAACGGACGCACTTCCCTTCTTTAAGATCGATTGCGGGTATTAACAACATACGAATGAGTCCTCAACAAATAACATCGTAAATTAATCGGGTGAAATCAGCTCTCTCCGTCCCAATGCAAAAAGTTTTTCAACAACTGCAAACCGGCAGTCTGACTTTTTTCGGGGTGGAATTGTACGGCAAAAATATTGTTCCGGGCGAGCGCGCAGGCAAATGTATCCGGGTATTCGCTGGTTCCGGTCACGACCATGCTATCGTCCGGTTTGGCGTAATAACTGTGGACGAAATAAAACCGGCTGTTTTGCGGAATATTCGCCCACAACGGATGTGGCGTTTGGTGGACTCGATTCCAGCCCATGTGCGGAACTTTAAGGTTATTGCCTTCGCTATCGTGCAAATTTTCGGAAAAACGCACGACATGTCCGGGAATAATATTTAAAGTCTCGGTATGGCCGTTTTCTTCATTATCGGTCAATAAAGCTTGCATCCCCAGACAAATGCCCAAAAACGGCTTGGTTTTCGCCACTTCGGTAATTAACGAAGTTAACCCCGTTTCTTTCAGTGCGTGCATACAATCGCGTATTGCGCCTACGCCTGGGAAAATAACCCTGTCCGAACTGGCAATCGCTTCGGGCGCGGACACAACCCGGACGTCACAACTGGGGTCGGCATGTTGCAATGCTTTTGCAATAGAATGGAGATTGCCCATACCGTAATCGATGACAGCAACTGAAGCCATAAGAAATGAAAGTTCAGAGAGGGAAAAGAATCAAAGACTGCCTTTGGTGGACGGCATGATGCCGGTCATTCTCGGATCGGAAGCAACAGCCATGCGCAGAGCCCGGCCCACGGCCTTAAAAATAGTCTCCGCAACATGATGAGCGTTAGCCCCTTTCAGATTATCGATATGAAGCGTAACGCCCGCATGATTGACAAAGCCTTGGAAAAATTCCCGAAACAAATCGACATCGAAACTGCCGATCATGGCGCGGGGAAACTTAACGTCGTAAACCAAACCCGGACGCCCGGACAAATCGATGACAACGCGCGATAACGCTTCATCCAAAGGTATGTAGGCATGTCCGTAGCGCACAATGCCTTTTTTATCGCCTGAGGCTTTTGCAAACGCCTGGCCTAGCGTGATGCCGACATCTTCAACGGTATGATGAGCGTCGATTTCCAAATCGCCCTTGGCGACGATTTCCATATCGATCAATCCATGTCTGGCGATTTGGTCGAGCATGTGTTCGAGAAAAGGAACTCCGGTCGAAAACGAAGCCTTTCCGGTTCCGTCGAGGTTAATGCTGACTTTGATTTGCGTTTCGAGAGTATTCCGCTCGATTTGTGCAGTACGCTGATCCATTGTTGACGGTCTTAATGAGTAAAAAACTAGCGAATATAGGCTGTGGTAATTGTAATACAAGAAGACTTTTATTTTATCGGTCTAAAGATAATAATTCGTACACCAGAACAGCCAAAATAATACCGCTTTTAATGCTAAAACTTAATTTGTAAGCTATAGATTACATTAAATTACGAAAATACCTGCTTTATTAAGGAAGAATTTTTGGGATAATGCAAGTGTCGTCGAAATTTAAGGGATGAAGTATTCTCAACGGGATGTTGCTTCGGATAGGTCTCCTATACTAGCGTGGCAGACGATCATTCAAGCCTCAACCGTGCAATGCGGCGAGGCTTTTTTTATGACGTTACTCTGCGCTTTGTTCTTTAGCCGCCCTTTTGCGTTCGTGTTCCAATAAAAATTTTTTGCGCAGACGAATTGATTTTGGCGTTACCTCAACCAGTTCGTCATCTGCGATAAACTCCAAAGCTTGCTCCAAGCTCATTTTTTGCACGGGGACCAAGATCAAGTTTTCATCGGTACCCGCCGCGCGTATATTAGTCAATTGCTTAGCTTTTGTCGGGTTAACGACTAAATCGTTAGACCTGGAATGAATACCGACCAACATGCCTTCATACACCTCATCGGCATGAACCAGGAATAACTCGCCGCGCTCCTGCAATGCGAATAAGGCGTACGCTAACGCTTTGCCCTGCACCATAGAAACCAAAACACCCCGCTTACGACTGCCCAGTTCGCCTTTTTTCATCGGCCCGTAATGATCGAACACATGGTAAAACAGCCCCGAACCGGATGTGGATGTCATGAATTCGGTTTGAAAACCGATTAAACCGCGCGACGGCACAAGGTATTCAAGCCGGACCCGGCCTTTACCGTCCGGCACCATATTGAGCAAGTCGCCTTTGCGCTCACCCAGCTTTTCCATAATAGCGCCTTGGTGGATTTCTTCTACCTCAATGGTAACCATCTCAAACGGTTCATGTTTTTCGCCATTAACCTCTTTTAAAATAACTTCCGGCCTGGATACGCCCAGTTCGAACCCTTCCCGGCGCATATTCTCGATCAACACCGATAAATGCAACTCGCCCCGGCCTGAAACCTTAAATTTATCGGGATCGGCGGTATCCTCCACTTTCAAAGCGACATTGTGTTGCAATTCTTTTTCCAGCCGGTCGCGGATTTGCCGGGAGGTCAGGTACTTCCCTTCCTTACCGGCAAAGGGCGAGTTGTTGACTTGAAAAGTCATGGTTACGGTCGGTTCGTCAACCGTTAACGGCGGCAATATTTCGATATGATCGGGATGACATAAGGTATCGGAGATTTCCAGCTTTTCGATCCCGGTAAACGCGATAATATCGCCCGCGCGCGCTTCCGGCACTTCCACCCGTTCCAAACCGTGAAAACCGAACAATTGGAGGATACGGCCCTTACGTTCCTCGCCTGCGCGGCTGACAATCGTGAGCGGCATATTGGCCTTTACCGTGCCGCGCTGAATGCGGCCGATACCAATGACGCCGACATACGTATTGTAATCAAGGCTGGAAACCTGCATTTGGAAAGGACCGTCGATATCGACCGGCGGCGGGCTGACTTTTTCGACGATGGTTTCGAATAGCGGCGTCATGTCGCCTCCGGTCGCGGTCGATTCCAGGCTGGCGTAACCGTTCAGGGCCGAAGCATAAACAATGGGAAAATCCAGTTGTTCGTCCGTTGCGCCCAAGCGGTCGAACAAATCGAAAGTTTGATCGACGACCCAGTCGGCGCGGGCGCCGGGACGATCGATTTTGTTGATGACGACAATCGGTTTTAGACCGAGCGCAAAGGCTTTTTGAGTAACGAAGCGGGTTTGCGGCATCGGGCCGTCCACGGCGTCGACCAGCAATAAAACTGAATCGACCATCGATAACACCCGCTCTACCTCGCCGCCGAAATCGGCGTGACCGGGCGTATCGACAATATTGATGTGGTAATCGTTCCAATCCAGAGCGGTATTTTTGGCCAAAATCGTAATACCGCGTTCTTTTTCCAGGTCGTTGGAGTCCATGACCCGCTCGGCGACTTTACTGTGGGCGGCAAACGTGCCGGACTGTTGCAGCAATTTATCCACCAGCGTGGTCTTGCCATGGTCTACGTGCGCGATAATGGCGATGTTTCTTAGTTTTTCGATCACTTTTGGATTTGTGCGTTAGGTTAAATAAAGATTTGCGATTGCCGGACATAAAACCTATCCGGTTAATAAATCAATGAATTTGGATAAATAGGCTATATAGCTTGGAAAGCCGGGGTATTCGGAATACGGTTAGTTTAACACGGAATGCAGCTTTAACTTTGTTCCCAAGGCAAGCCGCAAAACCGCCAGCCGCCGGTATTACCGCGATGTTTATTGTTATCCAGAGGCCCTTCAAAACCATCGGCAATATTAATTAGCCGCGTATAACCCGCGGACTCCAAAGCTTGCGCCGCGCTTAACGAGCGTTGCCCGCTACGGCATAGCAATAAAACGGGAGCGCTTTTATCGGATACGATCCGGCTTACGCTGTTCACAAAATTAACATTGACTTCCCAGCCCGGCGCTTCTTTCCAAGGGATATGAATCGCTCCGATCGGATGACCGACATAACTGTGCTCCATTTGCGTACGCACGTCGATCATTACGGCGGACGCATCCTGTTGTAATAACTCCCAACAATCTTGAGGCACAAGATTTTCGATCATAAGAAGAAAGTTTTGAAGTAAGTTTGAAAATTTAAGGAAGAATTTCGATAACAATCTCACTTATTATCTCATCCCTTCGTTATTGGTCAAGGAATCAAGCAATTACTTTGGCCTACCGGCATTTTTATTCATGCGCCCGATTAAACCAATTCAAAACACCTTCTCCCGCCTTCCGGCCGGTAGCAAAACAAGCGGTCAACAAATACCCTCCGGTCGGTGCTTCCCAATCCAGCATTTCACCTGCGCAAAACACGCCGGGCAGTGATTCAATCATGAATTGTGCGTCTATAGCATCAAAGCTCACTCCGCCAGCACTGCTAATCGCTTCGGCAATGGGCCGGGCCGTTATCAGCTTAACCGGCAACGCTTTAACCGCCGAACAAAGCGTTGCCGGATCGTTAAATTCCTCAAGGGTTACCGTTTCGCGCAGTAATCCGGCTTTTACGCCATCAATGCCTAGGCATTTACGAAGATGGTTGGTCATGGATTGTTTGCCGCGTGATTTAGAGAGTCTTTCGATTAAAACAGCCATCGTCTTATCCGGCGCTAAGTCTAAATAGCAAGTAGCCGAGCCTGTTTGGGCGATTTCCTCGCGCAATAACGCGGACAAAGCGTAGATGATTCCACCTTCGACGCCGGTTCCAGTTATCATGCAATCGCCTCGTTTTCCAATGCCGGAAAAAGATGCGGCGACTGACTTTAAAGGCGATCCGGCATAGCGCTGCCGGAAATGCTCGCTCCAATTCACATCGAAACCGCAATTTGAAGGGGCAAGCGCAGTCATGGACACCCCTCTCTCACCCAAAATCGATACCCATTCCCCGGTCGAACCCAATTGCGGCCAACTGCCGCCGCCCAAAGCCAGAATAACCGCATCGGCTTCAATGTCGCGCAGTCCATGCGGCGTCTGGAAACGTAAGGTATAGGGACTTGAATCACTCCAGCCTAACCATCGATGCCGGACATGGAATTTAACCCCCTGTTGCCGCAACTTGTGTAACCAAGCGCGCAGTAGCGGCGCCGCCTTCATTTCAGCCGGAAAAACACGCCCCGACGATCCTACGAAGGTTTTAATCCCTAATTGATGCACCCATTCTCTTAACACTTCGGCGTCGAATTCCGTCAGCGCCGGTTGCAAAACCTTAGCGCGTCCGTTATAACGCGTCAAAAAACTTGCAAACGGTTCGGAATGAGTAATATTCAGACCACCCTTGCCCGCCATTAAAAACTTACGGCCCACCGATGGCATGGCATCGTAAACGTTCACTTTGACGCCAGCACGGCTAACAACTTCAGCGGCCATCAAACCGGCGGGACCGCCGCCTACGACAGCGGCGATTTTATCTGAAATACTGGCTGGTTTCGGCATTCGATTTATGATGCAATGAACTTTTGATGGTGACGCAAACGCATGACATCCGGACAGCACAATATCTTAGAACACATTCCTGCGCTTATGACCGAAGAGCAATCCGATTGTTTAATCGAGAGGAAAAAACTGAAAATAGAACGCATTGTTTCCCGGGGACACTCGACCTGCGCAGGCGAGTGGTACGATCAGAATTGGGACGAATGGGTCTTGCTAGTGCAAGGCAAAGCGATTCTCCGATATGAAAACGGCCCTACATTTAACCTGCAAACGGGCGATTATATCAACATTCCGGCCCATACCCGGCATCGGGTAGACTGGACACCGCCAGATCCGGATACGATTTGGCTGGCGATCCATTATGAGCCGTAATAATAACCGGAAGCTATTTTTTCTTAACCGCTTCTTTCGGTTTTTCGACCGGCACCGGAACAGGCACCGATTCGGGATCGGGCGCTGGCACAGCGGCGGCACTCTCCGTAGTTTGCCTTTTGTGTTTCTCAAGAACTTGTTTTTGCCGCTGGCCTTCGGCAAACATGGTCATGAAAATCATAAAAAAAACGGTCGATATCATGGTAATGTGCCAGCGGGTAGGCTTTTCCATGAAAAACAACGGCCATTTCGGTTTGATCATGCCGATAATAAAAAACAACAGAGATAAAATACCGATATTAATTGCGTGTAAAACCATTTTCTTTATGCCGTGGAAAAATTGCGCTGCATTATGCTGTAACTATTCATTAATTTGCAACATAACACATTTTTTACCGATGGAAACACGATATTATTTTCCCGGATGCCGCTTCAATTCTGGCCCATGCCGAAGTACCGGTGTATAAATGTGAATGGCTGCTAGAATTTATTGTATTAACAAACAAAAAGTTGTCTACGCGCATACTGACAACAATTAGAGGGCTAACAATCGGGAGGAATTTATGAGCATCGGTGTGTTTTTCTTATTTTTACTGGCTTTTGTTTTGGTGCTCGTATTTTTGAGCGTCAAATCCGTCCCGCAGGGCATGGAATATACCGTAGAACGGTTCGGCCGTTATACCAATACTTTGACGCCGGGCTTGAACATCATCATGCCGGTGATCGACCGTATTGGCCGCCGGATGGTCATGATGGAGCAAGTCATGGATGTGCCGTCGCAGGAAGTCATCACCAAGGATAACGCGATGGTGACGGTCGACGGCGTGGTGTTTTATCAAGTGATGGATGCCGCGAAAGCCGCTTATGAAGTCAGTCAACTGGACTTGGCGATTTTGAATCTGGTCATGACTAACATCCGTACCGTGATGGGTTCGATGGATTTGGACGAATTGTTATCCCGCCGGGACGACATCAACGCCCGGTTGCTGACCGTGGTGGATGACGCCACTACGCCGTGGGGCATCAAAGCCACCCGCATAGAAATCAAGGATATTGCCCCGCCGAAAGACTTGGTTGAAGCAATGGGACGGCAAATGAAGGCCGAGCGCTTAAAACGCGCCTCCATCCTGGAAGCGGAAGGTTTAAGGCAGTCCGAAATCCTGCGGGCGGAAGGCGCTCAGCAGGCGGCAATTCTCGATGCCGAGGGGCGTAAAGAGGCCGCTTACCGCGATGCCGATGCACGTGAAAGGCTGGCAAAAGCAGAAGCCAACGCCACCCTCATGGTTTCGGAGGCCATCGCTAAAGGCAATATCCAGGCGGTGAATTATTTTGTCGCGCAAAAATACATCGAGTCGTTGAAAGACGTAGCTTCCGCAAGCAATAGCAAAATCGTCTTAATGCCGCTGGAAGCCGGCAGCGTCATCGGCGCATTGGGGGGCATTACCGAACTGGCTAAAGAAGCAATGGCTAAAAAGGGGTAAGTGATGGCTGAGATCGTATTCGAATTTTGGCACTGGTGGGCGCTGGCTTTCGTGTTGCTGATTTTGGAAATGCTGACCCCCGGTTTTTTCTTCATGTGGCTGGCGGTATCCGGTTTCATAACCGGTTTGCTAGTCTGGCTATTACCCGGCTTGAGCATCAATTTTCAGGTATTGATTTTTTCCGTATTTTCCGTGCTCGCTATCACCGCATGGCGGTACTACGGGAAAAAACTGTCGCTGGTAACCGATCAGCCCCTGCTCAACAAACGCGGCGCGCAATACATCGGACGAGTATTCACCTTATACGCGCCCATCGAAAACGGCCAGGGCAAAATCAAAGTGGACGACACCATTTGGAAAGTCCATGGCGAAGACTGCGATATCCATACCAAAGTCAAAGTAACCGGCGTTCGCGGCA
Organism: Methylococcaceae bacterium UBA7658; assembly: GCA_002483425.1. Taxonomy (GTDB): domain Bacteria; phylum Pseudomonadota; class Gammaproteobacteria; order Methylococcales; family Methylomonadaceae; genus Methyloglobulus. The sequence goes on along the minus strand of DLHW01000016.1, from coordinate 84 downwards.
CGGTGTTTGATGTGGAAAAGTTCGATTAGCTTAATGTGAAAGATAGATTATTTATTTTTCAAACGCTGAAAATCTTGGAAACGT
>DLHW01000027.1:33497-33889 GCA_002483425.1 Methylococcaceae bacterium UBA7658 | reverse complement strand
TTTGTGATTGGGGTCTGGTTTGCCCATGGCGTAGGCGGCATTTTGCTGCAAGGTGTGACCCGCTTGATTGAGTTGTTGGATGGCTTGGAAGAAGTGGCATAAGATAATGAAATAAGTCATCGTTTCAAATCTGGGCAGGCTTCGTGCCTGCCCTTTGTAATTTAAAGGTTATTTTTAAAATCGTTACACTTCCCATAAGGTTATTCTTACGCCTATCGGGGTGAATTCAAAACCTAAGTTTATTGGCAGTTGCAAGGAGCATAAGAAAGGATGACGAACACTAAACCCACAGGCATCCACTACGCCTGGATCATCCTTGCCGTCACTTTCGCTTGCCTCTTCGTCGCTTCCGCCCTTCGTTCTATCCCCGGCATCATCATGTTGTCCCTGGA